>NZ_JAEQAZ010000004.1 GCF_016654115.1 Streptomyces sp. MBT53 | reverse complement strand
AGGAGACCGACACGGGGCGGTACAGGGCGAGTTCACCGGGCTGGGCGGGGGAGGAGGGGGTGGCCGACGCGGGTGCGGCGAAACCGAGACCGAACCCGGCGAGCAGACCGGAACCCGTGGTGACGAAGGCGCGGCGCGACACGTGTGGTGAACCCGACTGATCTGTCATGAGCGTGATGTCCCATCAAAAACCGGCGGCACTGACAACGTTGCCAAAGGCTGTGACGCGAGGGAAGCTGTGTCAACCCCTGAAGCGACCTTCTAATAAATTAGGAATTAATATTGACAGGGTTTCGGCCGCACGCCACAGTCGTCGCCGTGACGCCCCCGGCCCCTGTCGCAGAGTGGCCCGCGTCACGTCCTCCTGCTTCCCAACCCTCGGGAGAGGCACGTGACTTCACATCCGCAGGTCCGCACACCCGCGGTAACGAGACTGACCCGCCGGGCCACCGTCATCGCCATCGCGACCGTACTGGCGGCGACCACGGCCCCGGCCGCCACGGCGCGGACCGCCACGGCGCGCACCTGCACGGAGCGCACCTGCTGTTCGGTGGGCGCGCCCGACTACTACGACAGTGGTCTCGCACCGACGCCCTACATGGGCTGGAACACCTACTACGGGCTCGGCGCGCCCACCGAACAGCAGGTGCGCTCCGTCGCGGACAAGCTGGTCAGCAGCGGTCTGCGGGACAGCGGCTACGACATCGTGTGGCTCGACGGCGGGTGGCAGGCCGACAACCCCCGTAACGCGCAAGGCCAGTTGGTCGCCAACCCGGACCGCTTCCCCTCCGGCATCCCGGCACTCGTCTCCTATCTCCACAAACGCGGACTGCGCGCGGGCATCTACACCGACGCCGGCGCCTACGACGGCGGCAAGAGCTGCGGGCTGGGCAGCCGCGGGTACTACGACCAGGACGCACGGCAGTTCGCCAACTGGAAGATCGACGCGGTCAAGGTCGACTTCCTGTGCGGCATCGGCGCCAAGCTCGATCCAGGCCCGGCCTTCAAGGAGTTCAGCGACGCGGTCGCCAAGTCCGGCCGCAAGATGCTGCTCAACCTGTGCAACCCGCTCACCGACGACTGGGGCCTGCCGCACACACCGGAGCAGGACGCGCACAACACCTACGTCTACGGCCCGACGACCGCCGACTCCTGGCGCACCGGCACCGATATCGCCTGGGGCACCGCGAGCCCGGGGCAGTGGCCCAACATCCTGCGCAACATGGACGCCAACGCCTGGCACCCCGAGGCGCAGGGCCCCGGCCACTACAACGACCCCGACTACCTGATCCCGATGCGCAAGATGACCGACGGGTCGTACGAGCTGAGCCAGGAGGAGTCGACCAGCCAGTTCGTGATGTGGGCCGAGATGGGCTCGCCGCTCGTCCTCGGCTCCGATCCCCGCACCCTGTCCGACTCCATGCTGGCCACCCTGCGCAACCCGGAGATCATCGCGGTAGACCAGGACCCGCTGGCCGTCCAGGGCGTGCGCGTGGCGACCGACTCGGTCGGGGACGTGTACAGCAAGGTGCTGGACGGGCGCGGGCAGCGCGCGGTCGTGCTGCTCAACCGGTCGGACCAACCCGCCCTGCGTACCGTGCAGTTCGCGGATGCCGGGCTCGGTGGACCGGTCCAGGTGCGGGACCTGCGGGCGCGCGCCGACCGGGGTGCGCACACGGGGTCGTACACCGTCGAGGTCCCCGCGCACGGCACCGCGTTCCTGAAGCTGACCGGCGCCGATGCCCTGCCCGGGACGAATCTGGGGCAGCAGGCCACGGCGAGTCCGGCCGTCGTGAATGACGGCGGCACACCGATCACCTTCGTGCGCGGCCCGCGCGGCTCGCTCGTCCAGCAGGCCGATGGCAAGGCGAAGGATCTGGGCGGTCCCACGAAGGGCCGGTTCCTCGGCCAGCCCGCCGCCTACGCCTCGGCCGGCGGCCGGATCGACGTGTTCGTGCGCGGCACGGACTCGCGGGTGTACCGGCGGGCCTTCACCAACGGCCGCTGGGGCGCCTGGCAGAGCCTGGGCGGACAGGTGGCCGACGCGCCGTCGGTGGCGTTCACCGATCCCGCGCACTGGACCCTGTTCGCCACCGGCTCCGACGGGCAGGTCGTGCAGCGCCGCCCGTCGACCGCGTGGTCCTCGCTCGGCGCACCCGGTGGACGGGCGGTCTACGGGCGCCCGGCCGCGGTCGCGGACTCCCAGGGGCGGGTGCAGGTCGCCGTGCGCAGCGCGGCCGACGACGTGTGGACGCGGTCCCGGGACACCTCGGGGGAGTGGTCCGCGTGGTCCTCGCTCGGTGGGACCGTCAGCGGCAGCCCGACGCTGGTCGCCGTGGGTGACGCGGTGGTGCTGTACGCGCGGGCCGCCGACTACACGCTCTGGCAGCAGCGGTTCGAGAACGGCGCCTGGCAGGGGTGGACCAAGCAAGTGGCCTTCCCCAGCGCCGCGTTCGACGGCGCGCTCGGTGCGGTGGCCGGGCCCGGTGGAGCGGTCGACGCGGTGTACCGAGGTGTCGACGGTTACGTGCACCGGACTCAGATCAAATAAATTAGTAATTATTCTTGACGTGGTGGGGACGCCACGCGAACCTGGATCCGCCCGCGAGGGATCCACAGGGAGCCACTCATGACCAACATCCATCAGCCGGACAGACGCCGGTTCCTCGCCGGGCTCGGCGCCGCCGGAGCGGCGACGCTGCTCAGCGGCTGTGTCACCTCCACCTCCACCGGCAAGAGTTCCTCGAAGGGGGCGGTGACCCTCCAGTCCAACCTCTCCGCCCCGCAGGCCAAGGCCGCGATGGAGGACCTCGTCGCCGCCTACGCCAAGAAGGGTTCCGGGAAGGCGAGCCTCAACACGGTCGCCGCGGAGACCTACCGCACCCAGCTGCCGACGTACCTCACCTCGGCCAACCCGCCCGACGTGTACACCTGGTACCCCGGCTCGGTGGCGGACGCCTACGCCAAGAAGAACCTGCTGCTCGACCTCGACGACGCGTGGACCACCTCGCCCGACCTCAAGCGCTACTCCAAGGCGCTCAACACGCTCTGCACGTCGACGAGTTCGGGCAAGAAGATCTTCGTGCCCAGCACCTACTACTGGTGGGGCATGTTCTACCGGAAGTCCAACTTCGCCAAGTGGGGCGTCAGCGAGCCCAAGAGCTGGGACGAGTTCCTCGACCTGTGCGACAAGCTCAAGAAGAAGGGCGTCAACCCGATCGGTCTCGGCGCCGGCGGCGGCACCGCCTGGGTGGCCTCGGCGTGGTTCGACTACCTCGACATCCGGATCAACGGCGCCGAGTACCACCGCCAACTCCTCGCCGGTAAGCACAAGTTCACCGACCCCGAGGTGCGCAAGGTCTTCGACCGCTGGCAGGAGGTGCTGCCGTACTTCGACCCGAACGGCGCCGCCGTCGCCTTCCAGGACGCCACCACCTCCCTGCTCAACGGCCGCAGCGGCATGATGCTCATCGGCACCTTCTTCGCCGACGCCGCCCCCAAGGACGCCCTCGACGACATCGACTTCTTCCGCTTCCCGATCATCGACTCGAAGATCCCGCTCGCCGAAGAGGCCCCGGTCGACGGCTACTTCGCCAGCGCCCGCACCGGCCGCCACGACGAGGTCATCGACCTGATGAGGTACCTCGCCACCGCCGAGGCCCAGGAGATCTACATCAAGGGCTCATCCGGCACCGTCCTGCCCTGCCACCCCGACGCGAAGGACTCGGGCACGGCGCTGGTCAAGAAGGGCCGCGCGCATGTCGCGGAGGCGGCGGAGATCACCCAGTTCTTCAACCGGGACTCCAGCGACGCCCTCCAGCCCACCGCCGACAACGCGCTGATCAAGTTCCTGGCCAAGCCCAAGTCGATCGGGAGCATCCTCGCCGACTGGCAGCGCGATGCCGAGAAGATCTGGAACGCCTGACATGGCCGTCCTGACCGCGCCCGACCGGACGTCCCCGACCCGAACGCCCGACCGGGGCAAGCGGGTTCGGGGCCCCCGGCGCACACCCCCGCTGGTCCTCGCCTTCGTCCTGGTCCCCCTTCTCGTCGAGGCCGTGTGGGTGTTCTGGCCCGCCGTGCAGGGCTTCTACCTCGCCTTCACCCGCTGGGACGGCGTCTCCCCGCCCCAGTTCATCGGCCTGGGCAACTTCCGGGAGATGGCCCACGACGACGTCTTCCGCAGCGCGACCGGCCACACCGTCCTCTGGCTCGTCCTCTTCGGCGGCCTGTCCGCCTTCCTCGGCCTCGCCGCCGCGCTCCTGCTCCAACAGGAGCGCCGCGGCGTCGGCTTCTACCGCGCGGCCATGTTCCTGCCGGTCGTCTTCTCCCTGGTCGCCACGGCTCTCGTCTGGCAGGCCATCTACCAGCCCGACGGCGTCCTCAACCAACTCCTCCAGTCCGTCGGCCTCGGCAGCCTCCGCCACGCCTGGCTCGCCGACCAGGACACCGCCCTCTACGCCGTGATCGTGCCCGCGCTCTGGCGCCAGATCGGCTACGTGATGGTCCTCTACCTGGCCGGCCTCAAGGGCATCGACCCCGCCCTGTACGAGGCCGCCAAGGTCGACGGCGCCAGCGCCTGGCAACGCCTGCGGCACGTCACCCTGCCCCAACTCCGCAGCGTCAACGCGGTAGTTCTGTCCGTCATCGTCATCGACTCGCTGCGCTCCTTCGACGTCGTGTGGTCCCTGACCCGCGGCGGCCCTTACCACTCCTCCGAGCTCCTGAGCACCTACATGTACTCAACCGCCTTCCAGTCCCTGCGCCTCGGCTACGGCTCCGCACTCGCCGCCGTCATCTTCGTGCTGGCCTTCGGCGTCATCTGCTCCTACCTCGTCCGCGCGTTCCGGGAGGCCGACTGATGTCCGCCAACTCCACGGCCCTGCGCCGCAAACGGGCCGCGACCGCCGGATTCCACCTGGGCGCGGGCGCGTTGGCGATCCTGTGGCTGCTGCCCATCGTCCTGGTCCTGGTGACCAGCCTGCGCTCCTTCGACGACATCGCCGCGCACGGCCTGGGCAGTTGGCCGCACTCCTTCACCCTCGGCAACTTCCGCCAGGCCTGGGTCGACGGCGGCCAGCAGCGCGCCCTCATCAACAGCCTGATCGTCACGATCCCCTGCGTCCTGATCACGCTGGCCCTCGCCTCGATGGCCGCGTTCGCCCTCAGCCGCTACGAACTCCCCTTCCGCCGCTCGCTGTTGCTCCTCATGCTCGGCGGCAACCTCCTCCCGCCGCAGATCCTCCTCATCCCGGTTTCCAAGCTCAGCGAGGTGATGGGCGTCTTCGACACCCTGCCCGCTCTCATCGGCGTGCAGATCGGCTTCGGCGTCGGCTTCTACGTCTTCGTCCTGCACGGATTCATGCGGTCCATCCCGGCGGAGATCCAGCAGGCCGCGGTCGTCGACGGCGCAGGCCCCTGGCAGATCTTCTGGCGGATCATCCTCCCGCTGACCCGCCCCGCCCTCGCCGCGCTCAGCGCCCTGTCCTTCACCTGGATCTTCAACGACCTGCTGTGGGCCATCACCGTCCTGCGCAGCGACACCAAGATGCCGATCACCGCCGCCCTCATCGGACTTCAGGGTCAGTTCGTGTCGATGTGGAACGTCATCGCGGCGGGTTCCGTCATCGCCGCCGCGCCCACCGTCGCCGTGTTCCTGCGCTTCCAGCGGCACTTCGTGGCCGGCCTCAACCTCGGGGCGGTCAAGTGACGTACCAGCGCTGGACCCTGCGCACGGAGAACACCAGCTACACCGTGCGCCTGTCCCCGGACGGCCCCTGGGTCGAACTCGACGCCTGGGGACCGCTCGGTGTCGAGGACGGCCCGTCCGCCCTCGACTGGTCGCGGCGCACCCACTTCATCACGCCCGCGGACGCGGCCCCCGCCGAGTATCTGCCGTACGGGACAAGGCCGTTCACCGGCTCGGAGCTGGTCGCGTCGAGTCCTGACGGGGACCGGGGATCGTGGTGGGAGTTCGACCACGCGGAGGCCGAGGAGACCGCGCTGCGGTTCGCCTTCCGCGACGAACAGCTGGGCCTGCGCACCGTCCTCCACTACGAGACCGTGCCCGGCACGGACGTGATCCTCCGCTGGGCGGAGTTCACCGCCACCCGCGAACTCCGCCTGGAGCGGCTCGACTCGGCCGCCGTGAACATCCCGATCACCGGAGTCGCCCGACTGACGTACCTCACCGGCCAGTGGTCGCAGGAGTTCCAGCGCACCCAACTCGACCTGCCCAGAGGCACGTTCACCATCGGCAGCCTCCAAGGCGTCCCGGGACACGCCTACGCGCCCTGGCTCGCGCTGCAGGACGCGGACGGGCCGGCCGCGTACGGCATCGCCCTCGCCTGGCCCGGCAACTGGCACATGACCGCGGAGGCCGAACCCGGTGGCTCCGTGCGGGTGCGAGCGGGCCGCGTGCCCCACGAGGGCGCGGTACTGCTCGCACCCGGCGAAACCCTCGCCACCCCCCGACTCGCCTGCGCCTTCAGCCCGGAGGGCCTCGACGGACTCTCCCGCGTCTGGCACCGCTACGAACGACACCTCACCGGCGAACGCCTTCAGCGCCCCCGCAAGGTGCTCTACAACTCCTGGGAGGCCACCGGCTTCGACGTCGAGGCGGCCGGGCAGCTGGAGCTGGCGAAGACGGCCGCCGACATCGGGGCCGAGCTGTTCGTCGTAGACGACGGCTGGTTCACCGGACGCGCCGACGACACCGCGGGACTCGGCGACTGGTGGCCCGACCCGGCCGCCTTCCCCCAGGGATTCGACCAATTCATCGCGGACGTGAGGGCGTTGGGCCTGGACTTCGGCCTGTGGATAGAGCCCGAGTCCGTGAGCCCGGGCAGCCGTCTGCACGCCGAACACCCCGAGTGGGTCTACCGGATCGAGGGCCGCCCCGGCCGGCTCGTCCGCAACCAGCTCCTCCTGGACCTGGGCCGGACCGACGTCCAGGACTTCGTGATCGGCACCCTCGACCGGCTGCTCGGCACCTACGACATCGGCTACCTCAAGTGGGACATGAACCGGCCGCCCACCGAACGCGGACGCCCCGGCGCCGGCCGCGTCGACCTGGACGCCGAGCACGTCGCCGGATACCTGCGCGTCCTCGACCACCTCCGGTCCGCCCACCCCGACGTCACCGTCGAGGGCTGCGCGGGCGGCGGCGGCCGGATCGAGCACACGACGATCGCGCGCACCGACGTGGTGTGGCCCAGCGACAACACCGCCCCGCTGGACCGGCTGCGGATCCAGCACGGCTTCCTGCACGCGCACGCCCCGCACGTCATGAGCTCCTGGGTCACCGACGCGCCCGGCGTCTTCGACCCGCGCCCGCGCAGCCTCGCCTTCCGCTTCGTCAACGCCATGTGCGGAGTCCTGGGCATCGGCGCCGACCTGCGGGCCTGGACGCCGGAGCAGCGGGCCGAGGCCGCCGGCTGGATCGCCCGGTACAAGGAGGTGCGGGACGTGATCCACCACGGCGAGGCCCGGCTCCTCGGCGCACCGGACGAGCCGAGCTGTGGTGTGCAGTACGACGCCGGGGACCGGACCGTCGTCGCCGCGCTCAGCACCGGACGGCTCGACGGGGCCCCGCTCGTGCCGGGGCGTCCGGCACGGCTCCGGCTGCGGGGACTCGAACCGGCGGCGCGCTACCGGGACACGGCGACCGGGACGTCGTACGGCGGAGCCCATCTGCTGCACCACGGGCTGCCGTTCGCGTGGAGTGCCGATCATGACGCCGACCTGGTCGTGCTGCTGCGCGAGTGAGCCCCGTTATGTTTCCAGCAAGCCCTGACGCGCGAAGGAGTCGAACCCCACGATGGACCAGCCCGTACGACGGCACGGCGCCCGCTTCACCGGGCGCACGGCCGTGATCACCGGAGCGGCCTCAGGAATCGGCGCCGCCACGGCCGTACGCCTCGCCGAGGAGGGAGCGGCCGTCGTGCTCGTCGACATCGCCGAGGAGCGCGGCGAGGCGGTGGCGGAGCGCATCGGCAAGGACGGCGGGCAGGCCAGGTTCGTGACCGCCGATGTCGCGGCCGAGGACGACTGGGCGCGGATCGTCGAGGCCGCGCACGCCTTCGGGCCTGTCGACGTCCTCGTCAGCAACGCCTTCACCGTCGACGTCAGACCCGCCCACGAGATGAGCCTCGCCTCCTGGCAGCGGCAGCTCGACGTCAACCTGACCGGCAGCTTTCTCGGTTTCCGGGCGGTCCTGCCCGATCTGGAGGAGCGGCGGGGCGCGGTGGTGCTGACCTCGTCCGTGCACGCCCACAGGGGCCTCCCGGGACATCCTGCCTACGCCTCCGCCAAAGGCGCCCTGCTCTCCCTGTGCGGCCAACTCGCCGTCGAATACGGGCCCGTTGTGCGGGTCAACGCCGTCGTGCCGGGACCGATACTCACAGCCGCCTGGGACAGAGTGCCACCCGAGGAACGGGAACGCAGCATCGCCGAGACGGCCGCCCGCCGCTTCGGCACACCCGAGGAGGTGGCCGCGGCCATCGCGTTCCTCAGCTCCGACGAAGCCTCCTTCATCACCGGTACGAGTCTCGTGGTGGACGGCGGCTGGAGCGTCGTCAAGGCCTCCGCATGACCACGCTCCCCAACCAGCAGAAAGGCTGTACGACATGACGCCCTATGCCCGACGCGGCGTCCACGGCCAGACCGTGGAAGTCCTCGCCCGCCGCATCCTGGGCGGCGAGATCGCCGAAGGGGCCACGCTGGATCTGGTCGCGCTGCAGAGCGAGCTGGACGTCAGTCTGACCGCGCTGCGCGAGTCGCTGAAGGTGCTCGCGGCCAAAGGGATGGTCGACGCCCGGCAGCGTCGCGGTACCTTCGTGCGCCCCCGCGCCGAATGGAACCTGCTCGACGCGGACGTGCTGCGCTGGCAGTTCGAGGGTGCCTCCACCTCCGAGTCCGACCGGGCGCTGCTGCACAACCTCGCCGAAGTGCGCGCCATCATCGAACCCGCCGCCGTCCGCCTCGCCGCCCTGCGCCGCACCGACGCGGACCTGGCCGCTCTGGACGGCGCCCTCGACGCGATGGGGGAGGAGGGCTCCGACGCGGCCCACGCCGTCGAGGCCGACCTCGCCTTCCACCGCGCCCTGCTCGCCGCCACCCACAACGAACTCCTCGAACGCATGGAGATGGTCATCGAGTCGGGCCTGGCGCACCGCGACCGCATCGTGCACAGCGCGCCGCACAGCGAGGACCCGGTCCCGGCCCACCGCGCCGTCCTGGACGCCGTACGCGAGCGGGACCCGCAGGCCGCCGAGGCCGCGATGCGTGCCCTGCTCGATCAGGCCGGCCGCGACCTGGACCGGCTCGGCGAAACCGACGAGGACTCCGACGCGGACCTCGAAGAAACGGAAGGCACCCGTTCCCAGTGAAGATCACCCGTGTGGAAACCTTCCTGGTCCCGCCCCGCTGGCTGTTCTGCCGGGTGGAGACCGACGAGGGCGTGGTCGGCTGGGGCGAACCGGTCGTCGAGGGGCGCGCCGAGGTGGTGCGCGCCGCGGTAGACGTGCTGGCCGAACACCTCGTCGGGCAGGACCCGTTGCGCATCCAGGACCATTGGCAGGTGATGTCCAAGGGCGGCTTCTACCGGGGCGGCCCCATCCTCTCCAGCGCCGTCGCGGGCCTCGACCAGGCGCTGTGGGACATCGCCGGGAAGACCTACGGCGCTCCCGTGCACGCCCTGCTCGGCGGCCCGGTGCGCGACCGTGTCCGGGTCTACGCGTGGGTCGGCGGCGACGAACCCGCCCAGCTGAGCGAGCAGATCGCCGCCCAGGTGGAGGCGGGCTTCACCGCCGTGAAGATGAACGCCGCCGGAGCCACCTCACCGATCCCCACCCCCGCCGAGACCGCCGCGATCGTCGCCCGTGTCGCCGCCGCCCGCGAGGCACTCGGCCCGGACCGCGATGTCGCCGTCGACTGCCACGGCCGCTTCACCGCCCCGGCCGCCCGCCGCGTCCTCACCGAACTCGCCCCGCTGCACCCGCTGTTCGTGGAAGAACCCGTCCTGCCCGAGCACGGCCATCTGCTGGCCGGACTGGTCGAGTCGAGCCCGGTACCCCTCGCCACCGGTGAACGCCTCTACGGACGCGCCGAGTTCCTGCCCCCGCTCGCCGCGGGCATCGCCGTCGTCCAGCCCGACCTGTCCCACGCGGGCGGCATCTCGGAGGTGCACCGCATCGCCTCCCTCGCGGAGGCCTACGGCGCGCAGCTCGCCCCGCACTGCCCGCTCGGCCCGATCGCCCTCGCGGCCAGCCTCCAGGTCGCCTTCGCCACCCCCAACTTCCTCATCCAGGAACAGAGTCGGGGCATCCACTACAACAAGGACGCCGACCTCCTGTCCTACCTCGTCGACCCCGCGCCGTTCCGGTTCGTCGACGGCCACGCCCTGCGCGGCGACGCCCCCGGCCTCGGCATCACCGTCGACGAGGCCGCCGTACGCGCCGCCGACCGCACCGGTCATGCCTGGCGCAACCCCGTGTGGCGGCACCCCGACGGCTCCTTCGCGGAGTGGTGACCGTGCCCTTGGACATCGTTATCGACCGTGCCCACGGCGGGCGTTGGACCTCGCTGCGGGCGGGGGACCGCGAATGGCTGTGGCGGCGCGACGCACCCGAGCGGGAGAAGGTCTTCCCCGGCGACGCCTTCGTGGACGCGGGCGGACTGGAGGAGTGCGTCCCCACGGTCCGGGGCACCCCCGACCACGGTGACGCCTGGTCCAGGCCCTGGACACGCGAGGGAGCGGCAGACGTCCTCCACTGCGATCGCTTCACCTTGGCACGCACGCTGCGTGCCACCGCCGACGGTGCCGAGGCCGACTACGTCCTGACGGCCGACGCGGGCTTCCGCTTCGTATGGGCGGCGCACGCCCTGCTCGACCTCTCCGACCAGGCGGGGCTGTACCTCCGCGAGGGAGCGCGCACCCGGCTCTTCCCCGAGGCGGCACCGCTGTTGGACGGGGCGTGGCCCGCCGGCGACCCGTGGGTGGAGGGCGACTGGCCCGCGCCGCGCGGAGTACGCCTCGACCGGTTCGGGCCGGACGACGGCACCGCCGTAGGAGCCGTCGTGGACGCCTCGCACTGCTGCGTCCACGACGGGGCCGACCGGCTCTCGCTCGCCCTCGAAGCCGACGGGCAGCCCCTCTCCGTCGCCCTGTGGCGCAACCTGGGCGGCTTTCCCGCCCGGGACCCCTATCGCAGCACGGGCGTCGAACCGATGCTCGGCCGCGTCTTCGACCTCGCACAGGCGGGCCCCGGTGACGCCGCCCGGGTGCCCGCCTCGGGCGAGACGCGGTGGCGGCTGACGCTGACCACGCACTGCCGCTGTGCCTGAACCGACCTGAACGGGAAGGGAATTCGACCCATGGATCTTCGAGCGGCCCTGGCCACCCACCGCCTCCTCGCGATCGTCCGCGGCACCGATCCGGAAGCCGCCGTACGCACCGTACTGATGCTGGCCGAGGAAGGCGTCGAACTGATCGAGGTGTCCCTGACCGGTGCGGACGCCCTGTCCGTCATCGAGCGGGCCCGCAAGGAACTCGGCCCCGACCGGCCCCTCGGCGCCGGTACGGTCCTGACCGCCGACGACGCCCGCGCCGCCCGGCGGGCCGGCGCGAACTTCGCCGTCACCCCCGCACTCGGGGACGGTATACGCGAGGCACACCGACTCGGCCTGCCGGTACTGGCCGGAGTGATGACCCCCACCGAGATCCTGGCCGCACGCCCCCTCGGTGCCGCCGCGCTCAAGATCTTCCCGGCCGCCGAGGCCGGCGGACCCGCCTATCTGAAGGCGTTGCGCGGCCCGTTCCCGCACGAGGCGTTCGTGCCGGTGGGCGGTGTGGACGAGGTGGCCGCCCGGGCGTATCTGGACGCCGGAGCGACCGCTGTCGGGGTCGGCTCGCCGCTGGTCGGGGACGCCGCCGACGGCGGCAGCCAGACCGCGCTGCGCACCAGGGCGCGCGCCCTGCTGACCGTCGTACGGAAAGCCTCGTTCGCGGGGGAGGCGTCATGAGGAACGGGTTGCGGTCGGCCGGAGGCGCGGTGGTCTGCATCGGAGAGACCATGGCCGCCCTGGCACCGGCCCCGTCCGCGTCACTGGAGAGCGCGGACGACCTGCAAGTGTCGGTGGCCGGGGCCGAGTCCAACGTCGCCATGTACCTGGCCGACCTGGGGATCCCCGTCTCCTGGCTCTCGGCGGTCGGAGACGACGCCCTGGGACGGCGGGTGCGCGCCGAGGTCGGCGCGGCGGGCGTCGATGTGAGCGGTGTGCGCCGCGACCCGGAGCGGCCCACGGGCCTGCTCCTGAAGGAGCCGTCCGGCAGCCGGACCCGCGTCCACTACTACCGCGGCAACTCGGCGGCCTCCGCGATGGGCCCCGACGTACTCGACGACGACCGCCTCAGGTCGGCCTCCGTCCTTCATCTCACGGGCGTGACCGCGGCCCTGTCCCCGTCCTGCCGGAACCTGGTGGCCACCGCGCTCGCCGTCCCGCCGGACGAACGGCCGTACGCCATCAGCTTCGACGTCAACCACCGCCCCGCGCTGTGGCCGCCCGGTACGGCCGCCACCGTGCTGCGCGACCTCGCCGACCGGGCCGACATCACCTTCGTCGGACTCGACGAGGCACAGGACCTCTGGGACGCGGACCTCGAACCGGCGGGCGTACGGCACCTGTTGCCGCACCCGCGCCTCCTCGTCGTCAAGGACGGCGGCCGGTCGGCCGTCGCCTTCGGCGCGGAGGGCACCTGGACCGTACCCGCGCTCGGCACGGACGTGGTGGAACCGGTCGGCGCGGGCGACGCCTTCGCCGCCGGAGTGCTCACCGGTCTGCTGCGCGGCGAGGACATGGAGCGCGCGCTGCGCCTGGGACACATCACGGCCGCGTCGGCACTGAAGGTGACCGCCGATCACGGACCCCTGCCGGACAGCGCCCGAATCGAACGGCTCCTCGCCCTCCCGGCCGACGAATGGGCCGCGGCGGCAGGGCAGTTGGCCGTCCCGGTCACGGATGGGGCACCGCGGTGACCGGGTTCGATGCGGGAGGGTCGGGGCTGGCGTTCATGTCACCGGGGGAGGGCGACACCGTCGGGGGGCGCGCGGGCCCGACCGGCGTCCCGTGGTCCAGGTGCGTCACCGCGAACAGGACGCCGACCACCGCGGCGGCCACGGCCAGCAGCGCGACAGCGGTGCGACGGACGGGCCGGAAGGCCGTGAGCCGGAACCGGGCCCGTGCGGTCGGCGGGACGGCGGGGCGCAGCGCCGCCAGGTCGACGGAGTCGGCCCGGGCTCGCAGGGCGTCGCGCAGCCGCTGCTCGACGGAGTCCGGCGGGACACCGGAACCGTGGTCCTGCTCGATCATCGGGGAGCCTCCAGCTCTCGGCGCAGGGCGACCAGTGCCCGGCTCGCCGTGGACTTGACCGCACCGCGGGACAGCCCCAGCGTGTCGGCGATCTGCGCCTCGCTGAGATGGGACCAGTAGCGCAGGACCAGCACTTCACGCTGCCGCCGGGTCAACCGGTGCAGGGCGGCGATCACTTCCCCGTGCTCCTCGCGCAGCAGCACGGGTTCCTCGGCCGAGGGCGCGTGCCCCGCGCGTTCGGGGACATGGGCGCGTACGGTACGGCGCCGGCGCAGCACCGAGCGCGAGGTGTTGACCACGCTCGTGCGCAGATACGCGTCGGGGTTGTCCAGACCGGCCAGCCGCGCGCCGTAGCGCCGGTAGAGCGCGGCGAAGACGTCCTGGACGACGTCCTCCGCCGTGGGGAGGTCGTCCACCAGCAGCAGGGCGAGCCGGACCAAGTCCAGCCGGCGGTGGGCGTAGAGCGCGTCGATGCCGGGTTCGCCGAAGTCGGCGGGGACGGCCGGTGCGTCCGGAACCGTCGGCGTCCGACCGCCCGAGGCCGCCTCGCGCACCAGCCGCCGCACCGCCCGCCATAGCGCCACCGGGGAACATCGGCGCGAGGTCGGCCGGGCCGGGGCGGCAAGGGTCGTCGCTGTGCTCATGGATCTCCCGGACGTCAAGGTCGTCGTACGCCCGGACGCACCGGACGGGCGGTGGAGCCGCCGGGCGAGGACCCGGCGGCTCCACCTCGGCGGGCTGGTTACTTCGAACCCGGGACGGGCGTCGCCTCCACCGGGTCCCCGACGCTCGGCGTGTCCGGTCCGCAGTCGCCGAGGATGACGTGGAGGGACTTCTGCGGGAGATGCTTCGGCAGGTGGGACTTCCCACCCGGCACCGCCTCGACCGGACTGGGGTCCGGGTTCTCACACGGGGGAACGACCACGGACCCGCTCTTCTGAGGGGCGGGCCGAGCGGTGTCGGCGTGGGCGGTGACGGTGCCGCCCACAGCGAGCGCGGTGGCGGCGACGGTGACTCCGAGCGCGAGCCGCACCCGGCCCGAGCGGAGGCTGCTGCGAACAGCCTGACCTGCGGACATGTGATTCCTCGAATCGTCGATGGTGAACGGTCTGTCGGGCCGCCGCCACAGGTGGTTTCCCGTGGCGAAGGCCCTGGCTCGGAGGCGCCTCCACCCGCACAGACGTTCCGACCGCATCGAGGTTGCGGGTCGGATCAGTTTTTCTACGGCTCCGCGGCGAAGGCCGCATCACATGTCCAGGACGATGTCCGTTCCCGGTCGGGCGCAGCAGATGAGGACCTCACCGGCGGCCGGTGGTTCGAGCGGTTCGGGGGAGTAGGTGATCGCCCCGGACAGCAGGGGCGTCACGCAGGTGTGGCAGACGCCGGTGCGGCAGCTCCAGCGAGTGGGGACGTCGCAGGCGTCGGCGAGTTCGAGCACACTGCGCCCGCCGTCGCCGAACGGGACGGTGAGACCGCTGCGCGCGAAGGTCACCGTCGGGCCGGTGCCGGGCGGCCCCGGCGGCTGGTGGGGTGCTCGGGCGGGCTGCCCGGTGACTCCGGGGTTGACGGCGGCCAGGGCCCCGAACAACTCGGTGTGGATGTGCGCCGGATCGACGCCCGCCTCCGTGAGGGCCTGCCGCATGTCGGCCATGAAGGGGGCGGGGCCGCACACATAGGCGGTCGCGTCGGCGGGGACGGACAGTGCGATCAGCCTGTCCTTGGTGAGGCGGCCCGGGGAGGCGTGGGCACGTCGGCGTTCCTCGGGTGAGGCCGCGCTGTAGAAGACGCACTCGTGCGCGTGCGGCAGCGAGGCGAGCAGGTCGTGTGCCTCGGCGGCGAGGGGGTGTTCGCGGGGGCCGCGGGCACCGTGGATCCACCAGACCTCGCGTTCGCTCTTCCGGGCGGCGAGCGCGTGCAGCATGGACAGCACCGGCGTGAGGCCGATCCCGGCGGAGACCAGGAGCACCGGCCCGCTTCCGTCGGCGTACACGAACTCGCCCCGGGGCGCGGCGACTTGGAGGTCCGCACCGGGCCGCAGCCGCGTGGTCAGATAGCCGCTCGCCGTCCCGTGCGGTTCGTGTTTGACGCTGATCCGGTAGCTGCCGGTGTCGGGCGCGGCGGAGAGCGAGTAGCTGCGCACGGGGGCGGGGCCGGTCGTGATGGGGACGCGCAGGGTGAGGTACTGGCCTGCTCGGGCCGCCGGGAGCGGAGAGCCGGCGGGGTCGGCCAGCCGGATCGAGGTGACCGTGGTGCTCTCGGCGGTCACGTCCGTCACCCGCAGCGCGCGGAAACCGTCCCAGGCCGGGCGGATGGCGGGCTCCGAACCGTCGGCGTCGGCGAGCAGTTCGCGGAAGGAGCCCTGCCAACCCGGGCTCAGCGCTGGCACGTTGAGGGCGAGCCGCAGCTTGGCGGGGTCGCGGCCGGGGAGGTAGAGCAGCGCGTCCGTGTCGGCCACGCTCAGCGCGCCCGGACCGGTCCTGGTCCGTACGATCCGGTCGCCGGCCCGCACCCGCCCCTCGCGGAGGACGCGCATGTAGAAGCCGGGACGGTGATGGCTCACCAGCAGGGCGGCCAACTCCGGTTCGCCGAAGCGCATGCCGACCCGGTAGCAGGTGACGCGCGGCTGGGTGACCTCGAACTCGGCCTCGCCGATGCGGTACCGGTCGCCGATGCACACCTCGTCGTCGAGCAGACCGTCCACGGTGAGGTTCTCGCCGAACTGACCGTAGCCGAGGTCGTCGCGGCCGAAGTGCCGCTGCCAGTGCCGGTACGACTGGATCTGGTAGACGAGCACGGCCCGCTGCTCGCCGCCGTGACCGGCGGTGTCGCCCTGGCCGTCGCCGTCGATGTTGAGCCGCCGGACCATGGCCGGGCCCTCCACCGGGTACTTCCACACACCGGTGCGGACGTTCCGGCCCTCCCACGGCACGTCCTTCGGCATCCCGACATTCACCGACAGCAGGGTGGGCACGGGGAACTCCTTCCCACGGGGACGACCGGCACGGTCGCGCCCGGGACGGCAGTCGTCCCCTCCCATACTGAGGGTGCGGTCCCCGCCGTGCGAGACCACACCCTCAGTACATGCAGTACATGCTCTAGTTCGGTGCCGTGATCCGGAGCCTGATCGTGCGGGCTTCGGGGCGCAGCGCGAACGCCGGCCAGACGTCCGGGCCGCAGGCCCGTGAGCCGAGGCCGTGCTGCGCGGCGTCGACGGTCAGGTGGCTCGACGTCGAAACCGGCAGTTCGAACGGGTGTCCGGACCGGGCGATCTCCTGCGGGGTGTGACGGCTCAGCGTGAAGCCGGGACGGCGGCCCTGTGTGTCGGGGAGCGCCTCGACGCGCAGTACTTCGGTGTCGCCGGTCGTCAGGGCCAGCCGGCGCACCGCGGAGCGGTGTCCCGTCTCCTGGGGCCGCGCGTACTCGACCGAGAGGTCACGGATGCTCGCGGCGAACCGGCCGGTGCGGGTCGCGCGCAGACTGTCGGGGTAGGACTCCAGCGGGCCCAGGCCGAACCACTCGGCGCCGTCGACGGGAGCCGTGCCGTCGGGCAGCTCGAAACGCACCCCGATCCGCGGCCACACCGTCTTCCAGCCGTGCGCGGGCTGGATCTCCACCCGCAGCTCCACCTCGCCGTCGCTCTCCCGCGACCAGAGCGACTCCACCAGCACCGACAGCCCCGAGTCGGCGGCCGAGACCTTGTCGACCGTGCGCAGCGCGTCCGCGGTCTGCTCGATGGACACTCGTCGCGAGGTCAGCCGGTCGAGGCCGTCACGGAGCCACAGCTCGGCGTTGGACACCCCCGACACGCTCGCGTCGCTCTCCTCGACCTCGCCCCAGGCGCCCTTGTCGTTGTCGGTCGGCGCGCGGAACAGCTCCAACCGGGGCCCCGCCACGGCACGTTCACCGAGGCGCACGAGAGAACCGTCGACGAACTCGGCGATCCCGAGCGTGAGTGTTCCGTCGCCGGGCCGCCAGCTGCTCCGGGGTCGGACAGCGGGCACCGGACGGCGAACCGACAGGTCCAGCTGGGCAGTTGCCACCACATGACCTTCTGAGGCCCAGGCCGTGTCCCGTGCCAGCTCCGCGTCGATCGTCAACCAGGTCTCGGCGTCCGGCGACACCGCGACCGACGGCAGCGACACCCACCCCGAGTCGCCCGCCCCAACCTGCGGGACCTCCAACTCCCCTGAATCCACCGGCACTCCGTCGTGCTCGATCCGCCAGCGGAACCGCAGGTCGGACGTGTCGGCCGTGTGCCGCAGATTCGTGATCGCGACCTTCTCGCCGTCGAACGCGAAGTCCACCGGCGCCACCACGGCCTTGAACTCGTGCAGGCTCGGCGTCGGGCTGCCGTCGCTCAACACCATGCCGTCCATCACGAAGTTGCCGTCGTGGATGACCTCCCCGAAGTCACCGCCGTACGCGTAGTACGGCGTCCCGTCCGGGGCCGTGGCCAGGATGCCGTGGTCGCGCCACTCCCAGACGAAACCGCCGTGCAGACGCGGGTGTTCGTGCACCAGCGCCTCGTACTGGTCGAACGCGCCAGGACCGTTGCCCATCGCGTGCGCGTACTCGCACAGCAGGAACGGCTTGGTGCGCTGCCGGGCGCCTTGAGAGGGCGTGCAGTTGAGCAGCGGGGCGCGGGAGCCGTCGATGCCGATCTGCTCGGTCTCCAGGACGGACGCGTACATCCGGGAGTAGACGTCGGTGTACTCGCCGGTGTAGTCGCCCTCGTAGTGCACCGGGCGTTCGGCGTCGCGGGCGTGGACCCACGCCGACATGGCGGCGAGGTTGCTGCCGGTGCCCGCCTCGTTGCCGAGCGACCAGATCACGATGCTGGGGTGGTTCTTGTCCCGCTCGACGGTGCGCTCGATACGGTCGAGGTACGCCTCGCGCCAGGCCGGGTCGTCACTGGGGTTGCCGGTCCAGCCGACCTTGTCGAAGCCGTGCGTCTCCAGGTCGCATTCCAGGATCACCCAGAACCCGAGCTCGTCGGCGAGGTCCAGCAGCCGGGGATGCGGCGGGTAGTGGCTGGTGCGGATCGCGTTCACGTTGAACCGCTTCATGAGCGCGAGGTCCTCGCGGGCGTGCGCCTCGTCGAAGACCCGGCCGCGCTCCGGATGGGTCTCGTGCCGGTTCACCCCGTGGAACACGACCCGGCGCCCGTTGACCAGGAACTGGTCCCCGCGGATCTCGACCGTACGGAAGCCCACGCGCAGGGTGACGGTCTCCGTGGCCGTGGACACCGTGGCGTCGTAGAGGCGCGGCTGCTCGGCGGACCACGGCTCCACAGCGGCGATGTCGACGGGCGTCACGTCGGCCGGCGTTGCCCAGACCTGCTCCACGCCCAGTTCGGGGATGCGCAGGGTGACAGGGAACGCCGTCGCGTCGGCGGTGATCTCCGCCTCGACCCGGCCGCGCCCGTCGTCGAAGCCGGTCCGCAGCCAGACGTCCTCGATGCCCCCGGCCGGCCGGGCGACCAGGGTGACATCACGGAAGATGCCCGGCAGCCACCACTGGTCCTGGTCCTCGACATAACTGGCCGCCGACCACTGGTGCACCCGCACCGCGACGACGTTCGCGCCGGGCCGCACCGCGGACGTCACATCGAACTCATGGGCCAGCCGACTGCCGCTGGCGCCGCCGATCTCGACTCCGTTGACCCACACGCGGAACAGCGACTCGACACCGTCGAAGCGCAGCACGACCCGCTCGGCGTCCGACCAGTCGGCGGGCACGTCGAAGGTACGGCGGTAGTCGCCGGTCGGGTTCTCGTCCGGGACGTACGGCGGGTCGATCGGGAACGGGAACTGGATGTTGGTGTAGATCGGGCGGCCGTACGCGCCGTCGCCCTCCAGCACCCAGTGCGCGGGCACGGGGATGCTGTCCCAGCCGTCGGCGTCGAAGCCCTCGGCCGCGAAGTCCTCCGCCGCCGTCGCGGTGGGGGAGAGGCGGAAACGCCAGGACCCGTTCAGGGAGAGGGACTTCGCGTCGGAGTGCAGCCACGAGCGCGCCGGGCGCAGGGCACCGCGGCCGGGTGCGAGGTCGGAGACATGGGGGGAGAACTCGGGGAGCAAGAGGTCACAACGCTTTCATGAGAGCAGAACGGGGCGTATTGCATTCGATCATGGCGGCCTACCGGAGCACGACGGTGTGGATCTCCCAGGGCCCGAGGCCGAGTTCGAGCACGTCGGTGACCGGGGTGCGGGAGAGCGGCCGGCCCAGCAGATCGACGGTCGTGGCCTCGGTGAAGGTCCCCGTCACGCGGACCGTGGACGCGGTGTCGCTCATCGCGGTCAATCGCACCTCGGTGCCAGCGACTTGGGCGTCTTCGCCACCGACACGGCGGACGGCCGACACGAGGACGTCCTTCCCGTCGACCCGCAACCCGGTGGTGTCCGGCGACAGTTGACCCAGGGCGGGTCCGGTGCCACGAGTCACCAGGACGTCGCCCCGGAACTCTTCGGCGAGCGCCACCGCGTGCGCACCGCGCCAGCCGGACGCCGAGGGCACGACGGCGAACCGGTTCTCGATCCGCATCCCGAGGTCCTGCGCACCGGGTACGGGGATCTCGCTCGCCGCCGGTTCGTCGCGCAGGGGGTGGATGTTGACGCTGATGGAGCCGATCGCGCGCAGCAGCGTGATCGCGAGTTCGGTGCCGTCGCCGACGAGTTCGTACTCGCTGGAGTGGTCGAGCAGGACCGTGGCCACGCCCGCCGACACGAACGAACCGGCCGGGAAGGTCGGCAGCGGATACTCGCCCCAGCCGCCCTCGGCGGTCAACCCGCGCTCGGTGACGGCGAATTGCCCGGCCGACGCGGACGTGGTCACCGGCTCGGGCAGCGGCACATGGAACCGCAGCCGGTGATCGGCGGACCGGTTCAGGAAGGACGTGGAGACCCGCACGAACGGCTCGCCCACCCGCACTTCCACCAGTGTCTCCACCGGCGTCGGCACGACCTGGTCACCGCGCACGTCACGGTCGGCGGAGAGCGCGGCGGGCCACTCGTAGACCCGCGTGACGCTCAACCGCGAACGCAGTGGGCCGGTTTCGAGCACCTCGACGGTGATCTCCGTGGGCTCCGAGACGAGGACGTCCTGCGCCGGGGGAGCGTAGTTGTAGCTGTCGCCCCGGTCACCGCCGTCGACCAGGCGCCCCACGCCGTACAGCACGGTGCCGTCCTGCCCGGTGATGTCCAGGGTGCCGTCGGCGGCGACCGTGACCTCGACCAGGCCGTTGGCGAGCGTGCGGTCCGTCGCCGTGGCGGGGACGGACGCGGTCGACGCGGTGGTTTCGCTCGGCTCGACCCGGAAGCTCGCCAGCCCGGAGGCGGGGACGTCCACGGGTACGAGCGCGGTGGCCCGGGCCTCCTCCAGCGTCAGCACCCGCCACTCACCCGGATGCGCGGCGGCTGCCTCCGCGACCTCGCGGCGCAGGATCAGCAGGTCGAAGGGGCCGCTCGTCGGTACCTCGGCGAGGTGGAACACCAGCTCACCGGCGGTGAGTTCGTAGTGGTCGATCAGCCGGCCGAAGAGTTCGCGGCGGTGGATGCGGCGCAGCACGCGCTCCAACTGCGAGGCGTCCATGCGCTCGTCGGCGAGGACGGTCGGCGCCTGGGAGATCAGCTGCACGGGGGCCGTCGAACCGTCGGCGGCGGTGGCGAGGAGCGCGGTTCCCTCGGGCGGGGCCACGACGTCCACCTCGACCAGCGCCGTACGGTCGAACGGCAGCGGGTTGGCGACCAGATGGCCGTCGCTCGGCACCAGGGCGGCGGGCTCGGCGAGCGCCGCGTCCCGGACGGCACGGGCCGTCTGGGCGGCTTCGGCGAGGCGGGCGGCGACCTGGTCGCAGGTCTCGTCGGTGCCGGAGCCGACGACCGAGTCGTGCGCGGTCGACTCGATGATCTTGTGCCAGGCGAGGCGGAGGAACGGCGAGTCGTCGCGCCGGGACCACAGCGCGTTCATGCGCTCGGCGTGGTCGATCGTGCGCTCGGCGAGCGCCATCCGCTGCTTGAGCCCGAGCCGCACCGACAGCACGCCCGGGAGGATGTTGCCGCGCACATGGCTGCGCAGCTCACCCGTGACGGCGGCGGACACCTCGTCGCGGACGTGCTTGCGGACGTACTCGTCGAGCGTGGCGACGGTGATGGGACGCTCCTCGCCGGAGGCCCGCCGCAACCAGGAGGCGAGTTGGGGGTCGGGCGCGTTGTGGTCGGTGCCCGCCATCGCCAACACCGGGTCGCCGCCCCACCGTTCGGCCGTCATCTCCGCGTAGTCGTTGAGAGCGCGGCCGATCTGCTCGGGGATCAGCAGGACGTCGAGGCCGTTGTCGTAGCCGTCGAAGAGGAACTCGGTGCGGACCTGGGAGCCGTCCGGCGCACGCCAGTTGAAGGCGTGGCCGTCGACGGAGCCGGGGACCCCGCGCCACAGCGCCGCGTGCTCGATGCCGGCCCGGGCCAGGATCTGCGGCATCTGCGCGATGTGGCCGAACATGTCCGGGAGATAGCCGACCGGCATCGCGCCGCCCAGTTCCTCGGCTGCCGTCCACCCCATCTGGAGGTTGCGGACGATGGTCTCGCCGGAGCAGAGGAACTCGTCGAGCAGGATCAGCCACGGCCCGATGGCGAGCCGGCCCTCGCGCACGAGGGCCACGACCCGGTCGCGGTTCTCCGGCCGCATCTCCAAGTAGTCCTCGATCGCGGCCAGTTGACCGTCGACGGTGAACCGGAAGTCCGGGTCCGTCTCCGCCGTCTCCAGCACGGTGTCGAGGGCGGCGACGAGCCGGTGCCGGAACACCTGGAAGGGCTCGTACCACTCCCGGTCCCAGTGGAAATGGGGCACGAAGACAGCGGAGTCGCTCATGACGGGTGGCACCTTCTGTGCGGGGGCGGTCACTTGAGGGAACCGGCGGCGAGTCCGGTGCGCCAGAACCGCTGGAGCAGGATGAACAGGATGATCACGGGCACGATCGACACCAACGAGCCGGTGATCACGGACTCTTGGAGGAGCGGGGCCCGCGCGGTCTGGCCGTTCCACTCGTAGAGGCCGAGCGTGATCGGGAAGAGGGACTCCTTCTGCAGCATCACCATCGGCAGGAAGAAGTTGTTCCAGATGGCGACGAACTGGAACAGGAAGATCGTCACCAGCGACGGCGTCATCAGCTTGAACGCCACCGAGAAGAACGTGCGGAACTCACCGGCACCGTCCAGCCGCGCCGACTCCAACAGCTCCTGCGGGACAGCCGCGTTGGCGAAGATCCGGGCGAGATAGACGCCGAACGGGCTGACGATGCTCGGCAGGAACACCGCGAAGTACGTGTTGACGATCCCGGTCGCCGAGAACAGCAGGAACAGCGGGAGCGCCAGCGCGGTGGTGGGGACGAGGACGCCCCCGAGGATGACGGAGAACAGGAACTCCCGCCCACGGAACTGGAACTTGGCGAGCGCGTAGCCGCACAGCGCGGAGATCAGCGTGCCCACGACCGCGCCGAACACCGCGTAGATCACGGTGTTGACGATCCACTTGCCGAAGATGCCGTCGCTGCGGGTGAACAGGACGCGCAGGTTCTCGAACAGGTTGAAGTGCGAGAACGTCAGCCCGTTGGTGGCGGCGAGATCCCCCTGCGGCTTGGTGGCGGCGACGATCAGGAAGTAGATCGGCAGCAGGAAGTAGATCGCCAGGAGCAGCATCAGGGCCATGGCGGCCGTACGGCTGACCTGGCTCTCACGGTTCACGGTTTGCTTGCTCACAGGCCGGCCCTCTTCGAGGTCAGTCGCATGAACCCGAAGCTCAGGACGAAGGTGATGACGGCGATGACCACCGAAATGGCCGCGGCCTGCTGGTAGTTGTTCCCGGAGGCCACCGCGTACGCCAGCATGTTCGGCGTGAACGTGCTGGAGATGTTCGAGGAGATCTGCCGCAGCACGGCCGGTTCGGCGTAGAGCTGGAGCGTGCCGATGATCGAGAACACCGTGGTGAGGATGATCGACGGGGCGATGATCGGGACCTTGATCTGCCAGGCGATGGTCCAGTTGGTCGCACCGTCCAACTTGGCTGCCTCGTACAGCTCCTGCGGGATCGACTGCAGGGCCGAGAACATGATCAGCATGTTGTAGCCGGTCCACAGCCACGTCGAGATGTTCGCCGCCGACCACAGCACCGCGCCCGGCCCGAGGAAGTCGGGATGGAGCCCGATGCCGTTCAACAGGTCGACGACGGGGCTCAGTTGGGGCGAGTAGAGGTACGACCACATGATCGCGGCGATCACGCCGGGCACCGCGTACGGCATGAACGCGGTGATGCGGAACACCGACTTGAGCCGCAGCAGCGGAGTGTCGAGGAGGAGCGCGATCACCAGGGCGACGAACAGCATCACCGGCACCTGCACGATGCCGAACAGGCCGATACGGCCGACGCTGGACCAGAACTCGTCGTTCTGGAAGACCTTCGTGTACTGCTCGAAACCCCCGAACGTCGTGTACGAGGTGCCGTACTGCCCGCCGGTGCGGCGCACGACACGGACGCTCTGCCAGAGCGCGTAGCCGACCGGCACCAGGTAGAAGAGCACGAACGGGAGGAAGAAGGGGATCACGAACGCGAAGATGGTGCCCGCCCGGGGGCCGCCGCCGTTGAGACGGCGACGGCCCCGGGGCGATGCCACCCGACGCGTCGCGCGGGTTGCGATGTCGGTCATCGTGCGGTCACTTGCCCGCCGCTGCCGGGATCGCCTGATCCTTCATCGACTTGAGCGCGGCTGCCTGAGCCGTCGCCAGGGCGTCGGAGAGCGTGCCGCTCCCGGCCGCCGCCTTGGCCATCGCGTCCTGCAGCGCCAGGTTCACCGTCTTCTGGGTCGGGCCCCAGGCGAAACTGGTGTTGATCTTCTTGGACGAGTCGGCGAAGACGTCGAAGATCTTCTCGTTGTTGTAGTACGGAACTCCCTTGGACAGCGCGGGGAGTTGGAGCCCGGCGTTGGCCGCCGGGTACAGGCCGCCGAGCTGGTTCTCCAGCGCGAGGGCCTCAGGGTCGGTGTTGAGCCAGGTGTTGAACTTGACCGACTCGTAGAGGTGCTTGCTGCCCTTCATGAACGCGACGGTCGAACCGCCCCAGTCACCGGAGGCGCCGTCCGAACCCCACGTCGGCATCGGGACGATCGTCCACTTGCCGGCCTGCTTGGGGAGGTTGTCGCGGAACATGCTGTAGCCCCAGGCGGCGCCGACGTAGCTGGCGATCTGGTCCTTCTGGTACGCCGCGTACATCTGCGTCGAACCGTTGGCGAGGTCGGTGCGCACGAGCTTGCCGGCGATCAGCTTCTGCCAGTAGTCGGCGACCTGCTTGCTCTGGTCCGAGGCGACCGTGACCTGCCACTTGTCGCCGGAGTAGCTGTACATCTGGGCGTTGTTCTGCCAGAGAAGCCCGTTGAACCACTCGGCGTTGTTCGGGTCGAAGAAGGTGATGTCGAGCTTCGAGTCCGCCTTGTGCAGCTTCGCCGCGGCGGCCGCGTACTCGTCCCAGGTCGTCGGGATCGCGATGTCGTACTTCTTGAAGATGTCGCTTCGGACGTAGAGGGCCATCGGGCCGGTGTCCTGCGGCATGGCGAACACGCCGGTGTTGCCGAAGCTGGCCTGCGACCAGGTCCACGGCACGAACTTCGACTTGGCCGCCGTGGCCGCCGAGCAGGCCGACGCGTCCATGAACGCGCTCTGGGTGCGCAGGTTGGGGAGTTCGTCGTAGCCGACCTGGGAGAGGTCGGGGGCCTTGCCCGCCTTGAGGGCGTTGCTGAGGATGCCGTACTGGTCGTTGGAGATGTTCTTCGTCTCGACCTGGATGTTCGGGTTCTTCTTGTTCCACAGGGCGACCACCTTGTCCATGCCCGGAACGGTGTTCCAGTACTGGAGGGTGACCTTGCCCTTCGCGGGGGCGCAGGAGGTCGCGGATGTCTTGGCCGACGTCGTGGATGACGAGCATCCGGCGACTACGGAGACACTGGCGGCCACGGCGACGACGGCGAGGCGGAAGCGAGTGATTCTGCTGCTCATAGTTTCCGTTCCAGACAACGACTAGCGGCGGTGCTAGGCGGCTCGGTGCTGATCCCCCGGGAGGGATTCCTGCTGGAGTGGGTACACCATTTTGTTGCGGTACGAGGTCTCCGTGAGCGCTCCCGTGAGCGCTCACGGGACTCTCTGTGCGAAACCTGTTTCAAGTGTGTTGCGAATGTTCGGAAGTTTGCGCTCCGGCGCGGGGGAGTGTCAAGACATTCGGACCGGATGCGCACCCGTGCGGGTCAGGCGGAGCCGCTCAGCCGCAGTTCGCCCTGTACGACCAGCTCGTCGGCCGCCAGCGCCTCCGCGCCGGACAGCAGCCGCGCGATCTGCTCGATGGCGAGGGCGCCGAGCCCGCGCGTGTCGAGGGCGACGCTGGTGAGCGGGGGCTCGACCAGTGCGCCGAGCTGCAGACCGTCGAAGCCGATGACCGCCAGCTCGTGCGGGACGTTCCGGCCCAGTCGGCGGGCCTCCCGCAGGGCGCCGATCGCGATGATGTCGTTGAACGTGAAGACCGCGGTGACGTCTGGGTGGGCGGCGAGCATGGCCCGGAGCGCCTCCCCGCCGCCGTCGGCGGTCTGGTCCGCGCCGACCACCAGGCCCGGGTCGATCCCGTGTGCCGCCGCGGCCGTCGTGAACCACTCGTGCCGGATGCTCGGCTCGGCGCGGGTGTGGTGGTCGAGCATGCCGATCCTGGTGTGCCCCTGCGCGACCAGATGCGCGACCGCCGCGTGCACGCCCTCCGAGCCGTCGATCGTGATCGCGCTGAACCGCGTCCGCTGCTCCCGGCCGATGAGCACCACCGGCATGCCCCGCGTGAACTTCTCCAACTCGCTCTCGGCACAGCTGAAGTAGCCGATGACCGCGTCCACTTGGGAGCTGATCACCTGGAGCGTGCCCAGTTCCTCCTCCGCCCGGTCGCCGGTGTCGTACACGACGACCTGCCAGCCACGGGCCCTGGCCGCCTCCAGCGCGGCGGCGGCGACCTCGGTGAAGAACGGGTTGAGCAGGTCGGGGATGACCAGCCCGATCGTCATCGTGTCCTGCCGGACCAGACCGCGGGCGAACCGACTCGGGCGGTACCCGAGCGCACGGGCTGCGTCGAGCACCCGCTGCTTGGTGTCGACGTCGATCTCGCCCTTGTCGTTGAGCGCCCGTGACACGGTCTGCCGGGAAACCCCGGCCGACTTGGCGACGTCATTGATCGTGATTTTCCGGGGCTCGGTCCCCGCTGTTGATGGCAGCACCATCGCCCACCTCCCGCTTCTCGCGAACGCCGGTGCGCGCGCAAGGCCCGAGTATGCACGTAGCGAGGCGGCCGAACGAAGCGATGGCCACCGACGGGCAGTGGGGCCGGCCTCGCTGCCGTGGGGCCGCACAGCTACGGGGACGTCGCGGCGACCGGGGTTCGGGGTGCGGTCGGGACGTTGGTGGGGTCGTCGGGGAGGGTGTTGTGGCAGGTCCGGGGCGGCCGGAGGAGGCGACGGCCAGCGGTGGGCGGCGCCGGCCAGGGCTGGCGGGGCAGCGGGGGCGGCGTTGCCGCCGTACGGCGGTGCCGCTACGGGGACGTCGCGGCGACCGGGGTTCGGGGTGCGGTCGGGACGCTGGTGGGGTCGTCGGGAAGGGTGTCGTGGCAGGTCCGGAGCGGCCGGACGGAGCGACGGCCACCGGCCGGAGGCGCCCGGCGGCGCGGGTGTCGGGGCGCTCTGCGGCCATGGCGACGGGCGGCGGGGAGGGTCCGCCGCCGTATGGTCGCGGGGCTATGGGGACGTCGCGGCGACCGGGGTCCGGGGGAGGGTCGGCACGCTGGTGGGGTCGTCGAGAAGAGCGTCGCGGCAGGTCTGGAACGCGCCGCGGAGTGTCGCCTCCGTGCCGAGGACGCCGAAGGTGATGGCCGGCTGGGTGTCCGGCGCCAGGGCGCGGCGTCCGGCCAGGCGGACGTCCAGGCCGGGGCGGAGCCACGCGGCCCAGGTGGCGAGGTAGCCGCCGAGGATGATCTCGCCGACGTCGGTGACACCGCAGACACCGAGGACGGCCGCACCCAGGGCGTGCCCGGCGGCGCCGAGCGCGGCGGTCGCGTCCGGGTCGCCCGCACGCAGCCGACGGTCAAGCTCGGCGAGCGCGGCCTCGCCCCCCTGCGCCTCGGCGACGGCGTCCAACCCGGCCGCGTGGATGAGGGGTTCGGGCCCGATGTACATCGCGAGGCAACCCCTGGTGCCGCACCGGCATTCGGGACCGTCGAGGGCGATCGGCAGATGCCCGATCTCGCCCGCCATGCCGTGACTCCCGCTGTGCACCCGGCCGTTGACGAGCAGACCGCCGCCGACTCCGGTGTCGGCCTTGATGTAGGCGACGGTCTCCGGGTGCTGCACGCCGTCGGCCGCGAGGGCGTGGTACTCGGCCAGGGCCGCCATATTGGCGTCGTTGACCACAGCGACCGGGCAGTCGAGACCGGGGAGTTGCTCGACCACCAGGGCGCGGAGGTCGGTGCTGTGCCAGCCGAAGTCGATGGCCGCGGCCACGAGTTGGCCGGGTCCGACGACAGGTCCGGCCATGGCGACGGTGAGTTGGGCGACATGGGCGTCCGGTGAGGCGTCCCGGACCGCCGCCCCGGCCGCCCGCGCGACACATCCGATGACCGCGGCCAGGGCGCGCGGATCGCCGTACGGCGCGTGGTGCGGCGCCGACTCGCGGTGCAGGACATGGCCGCGGAAGTCGGCCGCCATGACGTGCACGGACTCCAGGGTCACCTGCGCGGCGAGGACGACCACGCGCTCGGGCACCAGCCGCAGCAGCCGCCTGGGCCGGCCCCGGCCGCCGGACGGAACCGAACCCGCCTCGCGGACCAGGCCGCGGTCGATGAGTTCCGCGACGAGCGCGGTGACGGAGGCGTGCACAAGACCGGTCCCGGCGGCGACCTCGGTACGGGCGCAGGGGCCGTGGGCGTCGAGATACCGCAGCACCAGGGCCAGATTGCGGCGTCGTACGTCGGTCGAGTCGGCGGGGGCGTTCACATGCACGATTGTGCCTCCGGCGCTGGGTGATCCGGTCAAGGTGGCCAAGATATATTTTTTCGAGTCTTGAAATAAATAAATGGGCGAGTCCATACTCCCGACACCGGCAACGAAGCCGGTCCGTCCCCGTGGAGGCGTCCTTGTCCGCTTCGACCTCTTCCGCCCCCGCCACATCCCAAACGGACGACACCCTGGGCCGCTCCCAGGTCAACGTCCTGATGTGGTCGATGGGTGCGGGATTCGCCGCTCTCTACACCGCCTACGCCGGCCTCGTCGTCGTTCTGCTTCCCACCCAGATCCAGAACCTCGACGCCGCCGCGAAGGAATCGAACCTCGCCCTGGTGACGATGACCTCGTCCATCGTCACGCTCTTCGCCCAGCCGATCATCGGTGCCATCTCCGACCGCACCCGGGGCCGCCTCGGCCGCCGCACCCCCTGGATGCTGTTCGGCGCCGTCGGCGCGGTCCTCACCCTGCTGGCCATCTCCCACGCCACCACCCTGCTCTGGCTCACCCTGCTGTGGGTCGCCGTCCAGGTGCTGCTGAACGTAATTCAGGCCCCGCTCACCGCCGTCATGGCCGACCGGGTGGCTCCCCGCCGGTTCGGCATCGTCTCCGCCTTCGTCGGTCTCGGCTCCAACCTCGGCGCCACCCTCGGTGTGATCCTCGCCGCCCGCTACGCCGGACGCCTCGGCCTCGGCTACGGCGTCATCGCGGCGATCGTCCTCGTGACCGTGCTCGCGTTCGTCCTGCTCAACCGGGACCGCACGCGCCCCGAACCCGCGGAGCCCTTCTCCTGGCGGGAGTTCCTCACCGGCTTCTGGGTCTCTCCACGCCAACACCCCGACTTCGCCTGGGCGTTCGTGGCCCGCATGGCCTTCATCCTCGGCTACTGGGGTGTCGCCACCTACCAGCGCTACGCCCTCCAGGACTATGTCGGCCTCGACGGCGACGCGGTCGACAGCGCCCAGCAGTTGATGTCCGTCCTCGCCCTCGTCGGCACCCTCGTCGCCGCCGTCCCGGCCGCGAAGATCTCCGACCGCACCGGCCGCCGCAAGATCTTCGTGATCGGCGCGTCGGTCCTGCTCGCTCTCTCCATGGCCATCCCGCTGCTCAGCCCCACCCTGCCCGCGATGTACGCCTACGCGCTGGTGAGCGGCATGGGCTTCGGTACATACATGTCGCTGGACATGGCCCTGATGACCGAGGTTCTGCCCAAGGGCTCGGCCGCCGGCAAGGACCTCGGCATCCTCAACATCGCCACCAACATCCCGCAGGCACTCGGCCCGATCATCGCCTCCGTACTGATCACCTCCTTCGCTGCAGGCAGCGACAAACTGCCTGGCTACCGCGTCCTGTTCGCCTTCGCCATGGCCGTCGTACTGATCAGCGCGCTCGCCATCCGGCCGATCAAGAGCGTCAAGTAACGCGCCAGGCACGACACTTCGGCCGTCACCTGTTAACCACCCACCTCCACAAGGAAGTTGCTCCGTGCCCCAGTCCGTGATCGCCGCCACGTCCCAGGGACCCGTCCTCGGGACGTGGCGGCACGCCACCGCCCGCTTCCTCGGCATCCCCTACGCCAAGCCCCCGGTCGGCGACCTCCGCTTCGCCGCCCCCGTCCCGCCCGAGCCGTGGACCGAACCGCTCGACGCCACCCGGTACGGGCCCACCGCGCAGCGCCGTCCCTTCATCCTCGACGGCCCCACCACCATCCCCGAACCCTCGATACCGGGCGACGGAGTCCTCAACCTCAACGTCTTCACCCCCGACCCGCAACCGGGCGCGGGCCTGCCGGTCCTCGTCTGGATCCACGGCGGCGGCTATGTCGCCGGATCCGCCGCCAGCCCCTGGTACGACGGCTCGGCCTTCACCCGCGACGGAGTCGTCCTGGTGTCGATCGGCTACCGCCTCGGCATCGAGGGCTTCCTCCACCTCGACGACGCCCCCGACAACCGCGGCGTGCTCGACTGGATCGCCGCACTGACCTGGGTACGCGACAACATCGACGCGTTCGGCGGCGACCCCGCGAAGGTCACGGTCGCCGGACAGTCGGCCGGCGGCGGCGCCGCGCAGACCCTGATGGCGACTCCCGCCGCCCACGGGCTCTTCCGCGCCGCGATCTCCCAGTCCGGCGCGGTCAGGTCCCCCCAGCGCCGACGCGACGCACTCGCCGACTCGGCCCGCCTGACGGAACGTACGGGTGTCCCCGCCCTCGCTTCCGCGCTCCGCGACCTGGCCGTCGAGGAACTGCTCGCGCTCCAGGACGCCTTGGCCACTCCGGAGGCCGGGCTGACACTGGCACCCTTTGCCGACGGGGAGTTGATCCCCGTCCCCGTGCCCGAGGCCTTCGCCGACGGCAGCGCCGCTCCCGTCCCGCTGTTGCTCGGCTTCACCCGGCGGGAGTTCAACCCGCCGGTCGGGACCGGTGCGGCAGAGGCTCCCGCACCGATCGAGGCCGTACAAGCCGTGCTGGCCGCGAACGGGTTGGCCCCGGAGTCCGTGACCGCCTACGTCACCCTCCACAGCGACGACGACCCGGCACAACGCGTGGGCCAGGCCCTCACCGACGCCATCTTCCGGGGCCCTTCACTCGCCCTCGCCGAAACCCGCGCACACCACGAACTCCCCACCTGGCTCTACCACTTCACCTATGGAAGCGCCGCCCACTGCGTCGAGATCCCCTTCGCGTTCGACCTCCTCGACGCCGAGCGCGTCACGGCCGCGACGGGCCCGCATCCGCCCCAGTCCCTCGCCGACGCGATGCACGGAGCCTGGGTCGCCTTCGTCCGCGACCTCGACCCGGGCCCCGAGTGGCCTCGCTACACCGACAAGCGCCGCACCACGATGACTTGGGACACCACCCCGCACACACTGGACGACCCGCTGAGCGCGGAGCGCCGCATCTGGACCGGAGCGCCGACCACTCCTTGAAGCGGCTGGACCTCCGCTGCTGCCAGGCCGGTGGCGGAGGTCCGTTGCGAGTCGCCCTTATGCTGCGGCGGAGCGACGGGAGGCACGTATGCACAAGCCCGCCATGAGGGCGCCGGTCAGAGGGATGCTCGGCGTGCTCATGACTCTGACTCTGGCGGTGGCGTGCGCGCATCAGACCTCGGCGCCGGTGAGACAACCCTCTGGGAGTGCCCCAGCCTCGCCGGAGTCCACGGCCTACGCCTCCGAACTGGAGAAGAGCGACCTCCCTTGGACCGGCAGTCCAAGCCCGTACGACGCCGTGGTGGAACTCGGTGACGGCCGCCGCGTGGCCCTGCACTACCGGCGGGGCAAGGGGCTCGTCGAGCAGCACTACAGCCCCCGGGCGAAGGCCTGGACCGTACCAAAGGTCATCTACCGCACGACGACCGACGCCTGCCAGGGCATCCACCTGCGCACCGACAACGGAACCGTCGCGGCCATCGCCGACTTCGGCCCCTACTGCTACGACGGCGAGCCACCGACCGAGTCCCTCGCGGCCGTCGGTGTCGGCGACCTGACCGACTGGAGCGTCGACGTCACGAGGAACTTCGACGGCTGGGAGCGTGCCACGGTCTCCGAGGACGGACAGCGGGTGGTCTTCGGGAGGAGCACCACGCTCAACTGGAGCCGGGCCGAGGGGTTCGAGGGCCGGTGAGCTCCGGCTTAGGGCCCCGCCCGGTACCGAGGGCGCGCCGCTCAGCTCGAAAGATCGCGGCCCGGGCCGGGCTCGCGCGCAACACCTGTACAACTCACCCACGACGCTCGGCGCCCAGCCGGACGAAGTAGTCGAGCAGCGCAGGGGCATCGACAGCGTCGGGATTGACGACCTGCTCCACGGCGTGGCCCTGGAGCAGTCGCTTGACGGGGACTTCGAGCTTCTTGCCGGTACGGGTGTGGGGGATCGCAGTGACTTCGAGGATCTCGTCGGGGACATGTCGGGGCGAGGCGCCGCTGCGGAGCGCGTCGCGGATGCGGTCGCGGAGGGCGTCGTCGAGACGCGCGCCGGCCGCGAGGACGACGAACAGCGGCATCCAGTAGCCGCCGTCGGGCTCCTCTGCCCCGATGACCAACGCCTCCGTGATCTCGGGGAGTTGCTCGACGACGTCGTGGATGTCGGCGCTGCCCAGCCGTACTCCGTGGCGGTTGAGGGTGGAGTCGGAGCGGCCGTGGACGACGACCGAGCCGTGAGAGGTGAGGGTGATCCAGTCGCCGTGGCGCCACACGCCGGGGTAGGCGGTGAAGTACGCCTCGCGGTAGCGGGTGCCGTCGGGGTCGTTCCAGAAGTACAGCGGCATGGACGGCATGGGCCGGGTGACGACGAGTTCGCCGACCTCGTCCCGCACCGGGAAACCCTCGGCGTCGTGGGCGGCGAGCGCCACACCCAGGTGGGGCGCGGACAACTCACCCGCCCAGACCGGGGTGTTGGGCGCGCTGCCGGCGAACCCGGAGACGATGTCGGTGCCGCCGCTGATGGAGGCGAGCAGAGCGTGCCCGGCGACGTGGTCGCGGACCCACGGGTAGGCGGAGGCGGGCAGGGCGGAGCCGGTGCAGCCGACGACACGGATCGAGGAGAGGTCGTGCGCGGCGGCGGGGTCGATGCCGAACTTGGCCATGCCCAGGAGGAATTGGGGGCTGGTGCCGAAGACGGTCACGCGGTGCCGGGCGGCGAGTTCCCACAGGACGTCCGGTCGGGCGAGTGGTGCGGGGCTGCCGTCGTAGGTGCAGGTGGTCGCGCCGGTGAGGAGGGTGGAGGCGACCAGGTTCCACATCATCCAGTGGGTGGTGGTGTACCAGAGCAGCCGGTCGCCGGGGCCGAGGTCGGAGTGCAGTCCCAGGGTCTTCAGGTGTTCCAGCAGGACACCGCCGTGCCCGTGGACGATGCCCTTGGGGAGGCCGGTGGTGCCGGAGGAGAAGACGACCCACAGCGGGTGGTCGAACGGCACGGCCGTACAGGCGAGTCGCTCGGCACGGGTGGAGGCGTCCTCCCACGAAATGACCGGCGACGGGTAGTTCCGCGCGGGCCACGGCAGGCCCATGTGGTCCACGAGCAGAGTGGCCTTCAACGTCGTTAGCCCGCGGGCGAGTTCGAGGGCGGCGTCGCGGCGGTCGTGCGTGGTGCCGTTGAAGAGGTAGCCGTCGGCGGCGATCAGGACGGTGGGTTCGAGCTGGGCGAAGCGGTTGGCGGCGGCCGTCGGCGCGTAGTCCTGCCCGCACACGGACCACACGGCGCCCAGGCTCGCGGTGGCGAGGAAGGCGACGATCGCGTGCGGGGTGTTGGGGAGGTAGCCGACGACGCGGTCACCCGTGCCGACGCCCAGGTCCCGCAGGGTCGCGGCCACCGAAGCGACCTGATCGCGCAGCCGCTTCCCGGTCACCTGGTAGCGGGAGCCGGTCTCGTCGAGGGCGATGATCGCCACGTCGTCGTCCGCGAGGTTGCGCAGGGCGTGGTGGGCGTAGTTCAGGGTGGCGCCGGTGAACCAGCGGGTGCCCGGCATGATCTCCTCGGCCAGCACCTCCTCGTACGGCGTGTCCGCGTCGACGCCGAAGTACTCCCACACGGCTCCCCAGAAGCCGGTCAGATCGGTGACCGACCAGCGGTGCAGGGCGGCGTAGTCCGAACCATCCATCCCGACGCCGCGCGCGAAGTCCGCGATGCGACTGCCGGCGGCGACCTCGGTGTCGGGAGTGAAGAACGGTTCCGGGTGGGACGTGGTCATCGTGTCGTGCTCCTCAACAAGGTGTTCCGGGTGGCCCGTTGGGCGGGGAGAGGCCTTCGGGAGGTGTGCAGCAGGGACGCCCAGCCGGCCGTCCCCGTGAAGTCGTGGCCGCCGGTCGGGACGACGTCCATCACGACGCGGTCCGGGCGCAGCAGCACGGCCTCAGCCCGTCCCTCGCGCAGCCACGTCGCGAGGCCCCCGTCGTCGTCCAGGTCGGTCACGGACAGGATGCGGGCGCCGATGCCGTCGGCGACCGCCGTCACAGTGGGCGGCGGAGGAGCGAGGGCCAGTACCGCGAAGAAGTCGCCGAGCAGTTCGTCGAGGCGCGTTGGCCGACCGCCGACGTTCACCCAGGGCTGTGGGCAGAAGCCGCCGACCGGACCGCGTCGGCCGAGGCGTGACGGGCGTCGGACGAGCGGTCCCGCCGTCAGGGGCGGGGTGAGGTCGCGTGCCGCCGCCGTGCTGAGCCCCGGTATGCGGACGGCCGCGCTGAGTGCGCCGCGGCGGAGGGCGGCGGCGCCGTCCTGGCCGCCGGTCATGGCCCAGCCCATCGCGACCGCGAGGCGGATCATGCGGCGGGCGTGGGGCTTGCGTTCGCTTTCGTAGGTCTCCAACAGCCGCTCCTCGGCGCCCTGTTGGAGGAACCGGGCCAGCTTCCAGCTCAGGTTGCGGGCGTCGCGCAGGCCGGCGCACAGTCCCTGTCCGATGAACGGCGGGGTGAGGTGGGCGGCGTCACCGAGGAGGAAGACACGGCCACTGCGCCAGCGGTCGGCCGTGCGGGCCCGGAAGGTGTACCGCGCCTGCCGCACCACCTCGAAGTCGGCGCCGGCGGAGAGGTCCACCCAGGGCGCGACCAGCTCCCGCAACCGTTCGTGATCCAGTCGTGTGTCGTCCGGAAGCCGGAATTCCCAGCGGTAGCGGTCCTCGCCGATCCGCATGAACGTCGCCGGGCGCGCCGGGTCGCAGACCTGGTCCACGCCCTCCCAGCAGCGGACCGGGAGGCTGGTGCGCACGTCGACGACCGTCCAGCGCTCTTCGAAGCGCAGATCCTCCCATCGCGAACCGACGGCGGCGCGGGTGACGCTGCCGGCCCCGTCGCAGCCGAGTACGGCGTCCGCGAGCAGCACGTGGTCGCCCTCGGTCCCGCGGTACGTCACTTGGACCGGTCCTGCGCCGTCCTGCTCGACGCCGGTGACCTCCGCCCCCGTCCGCAGCTCGCATTCCGGGGCGGCTGCCAGTGCGGCGCGCAACACGCGTTCCAGCGCGGGCTGGTCGAACATGCTGGTCTGCGGGAAGCCATGCGGGCCCTGTGCGGCGCGGGAGAACTCGGCCATCACCCGGTGCCGGGCGTCCAGCAGCCGCAGCCCGCGCGCGGGCCGGGCGATGGCGTCGAACTCTCCGTCCACGCCCGCGGCTTGGAGAATCCGGCGTACCTCGTCGTCCGCGGCGACGGCGCGCGGCAGCGGGTAGACGTCCTGGTGGCGTTCCAGGACGACGCTCCGGACGCCGTGCCGGGCGAGCAGAAGGGCAGCGGTCACGCCCACGGGCCCGGCTCCGACGATCACCACGGGTATCTCCGCCGAGTCGGTCTCGACACTCATGTGCGGCTCACTTCAAGGGTTTCAGGTCGCGTCGGTCACGGAGGTGTGCTGCTCGCCCAGGTCGATGCGTCCGTCCGGGGTGGCGATGGTGGCGGTGATCCGGTCGCCGTGGCGCAGGTAGTGCGGGTTCTTCGCCTGGCTCTTGAAGAACGCCTTCCACTTCACCGCCGGCGGCAACAGCGCGCCGAGCTTCTCCACGGCCTTCGGCGGGGCCTTCAGCGCGGTGCCTCCCGGGGTACCGGTCAGCAGCAGGTCGCCGGGCTCCAGCGTCTGGAACCGGGCCAGCAGTGTGAGCGCCCGCGCGGGACGCACGATCATGTCGGCGAGCGTGCGGTCCTGCCGCAGCTCCCCGTTGACGCTCAACCGCAGCCGCAGGTCGAGGAGATGGCCGAAGTCCTCCGGTTCCAGCAGGCTGAGATAGGGCCCGGTCGGCGTGAACGTGGGATACGACTTGCTCTCGTAGAACTGCGTCTTCGTCAGCTGTACGTCCCGCGCGCTGACGTCGTCGGTGACGACGAGCCCGGCGACGTACGACGGCAGGTCCCGCTCCTCCACCACGGTGCCCACGGGCAGCAACGCCCCCATGACGAGGCCCAGTTCGACCTCGTAGTCGAGGAAGTTCACGTGGGAGGGGCGGACGATCGCGTCGTCGGGGCCGCTGACCGAGCCGGACGCCTTGCGGAAGAAGGTGGCCGGGATGTCGCCGGAGAAGCCCGAATCGCGGGCGTGGCTGCGGTAGTTGACCATCTGGGCGACGACCCGGCAGGGAGTGGTGACGGGGGAGAGGGCCACGAGGTCGGCCACCGGGGTGCCCGCCCCGCCGCTCGCGGCGGTCTCTCGTACGGCATCGCGGTCTGCCAGGAGTTCGGCGGTGGTGACTGCCTTGGTGTCGATGCGGACGGCGCGTGAGTCGCGCACCACCCACCAGCCGTCGGCGGTGCGCAGGACGTTGGTGCTCATGTCGGTGCCTCTGTCAGGGGGTTGGGGGTCAGGAGTTGGCGGCCCTGAGCAGGCCCAGCAGGCGTGCCGGGTCCATCTCGTTGTCACCGCGCAGGGCCTGGACCACCTCGCGGACCCGTCGCGGGGAAGGGCTCGCGCCGAGGAAGTCGCGGGTGGCAGGCGGGCCCCACTGGGCGAGGCCGCTGGTGGACATGGGAGCCCAGCCGGGTTCCAGGTCGCGGGTGAAGAGGTCGCCGTCGGCGAAGTGCTCCAGCATCAAGTGGTCGGGGTCGCGCCAGTAGTCGAAGAGCTGGCTGCCCTGGATGTGCCGTCCGATGCCCCAACTCCGCTGGTAGCCGCGTTCGTTGAGGTACTCGCCGCCCACGGCGATGGCGTCCAGGTCGGTGACCTGGTAGGCGGAGTGGACGTACCCGTTGCCCGGGCCGAGGTGCATGGCCAGGGTGTGGTGGTCGGCGGGCACGCTGCCCAGGTCGCAGCGGATGAAGGCCATGGTGGGGCCACGGTCGCGCTGCCCGTCCAGGAACAGGAAGTCGGACACGATCATGCCGAGTGTGTCCAGGTACCAGTCCAGCGCGCGGCCGAACACCCTAGTCTCCACGACCACATGACCCAGGCGCTGGATGCGGGACGGCTCCCGAGGAGGTCGCTGCGTGACGTTCGTACGGCGGTGATCGGTGCCGAAGTTGAGGAGCAGCGGCCGCTGTTCGGGGAGAGCGGGCAGCGATTCGGCGCAGTGCACGACGCGGACCGGGAAGCCCGAGGGGTCGAGGAGACTCACGGACCCGCCGCCGCCGGGTACATCGGAGTCCCGTACGTCCGTGCCCGTCGCCCGGGCCAGCCGGTCCAGGTCGGCACGCTCGGCGGCGCGGAACGCCGGGCCGATGAAACGGGACGTACGGCCGCGCCGGATCACCATGCAGGGGGAGCCCGCGAAGGTGCCGCGCAGCCACAGCTCGTCCGGGGTGCGGGCGGCGACTCCGAAGCCGAAGTCGCGGGCGAAGACCTCGGCGCGGTCCAGGTCGGGTTTCTCGAACTCCAGCCAGGCGAGGTCCGCCACTTTGATCACGGGGTTCCGGGACCGCCCGGGATGCTCGCCGCGCAGGGCGCCCCGCGCACTGTGGAGGTCCTGGTGGGCCGTCCTGACGTCCATGGTTCTCCTCCGGGCTTCCGGGTCGCCTCACTGATTGATGGAATCATCAGCTTTGACCTGTCGATCGTCAATAGTTTCACCCGGGTAAATTGATGAATTCATCAGAACTGTGGGATGCGGGTCCCTGTTGCTAAGCTCGCGCGTATGCCGACGTCAGCCCCGCCCCGCAACCGCTTCGAACGCCGTCGCGCCGAGACCCGCCAGGCCCTGATCAGGGCGGCCCGGCAGATCCTCGCCGAGACCGGGGACACCAGCGCGAGTATCCAGACCATCGCGGAACGCGCGGACGTCGGCTTCGGCTCCTTCTACAACCACTTCGAGTCGAAGATGGAACTGTTCGACGCGGCCGTCGTCGACGCCCTCGACGAGCTCGGCCAGGCCTTCGACGAACACCTCCAGGACATCGACGACCCCGCAGAGCTCGTGGCCGCCGGCTTCCGCCTCAGCGCGCGCCTGGCCGACTCACGCCCGGAACTGATGCAGGTCCTGCGCCACCGCGGCCTCGGCCACATCCACTCCGACTCCGGCCTGGCGCCGCGTGCCGTGCGTGACCTGGAGGCCGGCATCGCCTCGGGCCGGTTCACCATCGGCGACCCGACCGTCGCCCTGACCGTGCTGGGCGGTTCTCTGCTGGCCCTGGTTCAGCTGCGATTCGCCCGCCCCGATCTCGACGGGGACGAGGCCGCCTCCCAGCTGGCCGAGATGCTGCTGCGCATGCTCGGTGTCCCCCCGGAGGACGCCCGCGTCGTCGCCCGGCGCCCGTTGCCCGATCTCGGCTGAGATCGGGTACGGCCCTGGAGGTGACCACCTCCGAACCACCGACGGCGTCCGGCCGCGCGGCAGTAGCGCCGGCTCACGAACTGGTTCTCCAGCGCGGGGCGTCGATCTCGGGCTCGTCGGGGCCGGCGAAGTGGAACGGCACGCCGAACCGTTCGGCCAGTGCACGGCCGACCGTCTGCGCCTCCCGCGCTTCGGGCCACGGCGGGACCGTGCCGTTGAACAGCCGCAGGTCACCGCCGTGCCGGATGACGGCGAGCCGGTGCTCGGCGACGGGGGCGTCCGTGTGGGCCATGAGGTCCACGCACCAGCCGTCGCTGTCGCCGTCCCACATCGCTTCGATGGCCACCGTCCGGCCGGGCAGCGCCTCGACCTGTTCCGTGAGCGCCGCCAGGTCCAGTGGCGGGGTCGGGCGCCGCTCGAAGCTCATGCCCAGCTCCCGGTAGCGCTCAGCCACCACGTCCAGCGTCTCGTACAACCCCGGCCTGGATTCGGCCGGGAAGGCCTCACGCATGCGGGCGAGTGCCGGGAGGCGGTGGTCCCGCCGGATCAGCTCGTCCACGGCGGAACGTTCGGCGACCGACAGTGCGGCCCAGATCGGGGAGTCCATGGCCGTATTCAATCCACATCCGCCACTTCGCTCGACACCCGCCCCAACTGCGTATCTGCAGAAAGGGCTTGCCGCCCTCCCCCCGGGGCTGGCACGATCACCTCCTCCATTGCTCCGGGGAACGGGGGATGGCTGTCGAGGAGGTCCGGTGTCCAAGCGGTGGCTGTTTCTGTCGGCGGCCGCGGTGCTCATCGTCGTGTCGCTCGCCCTGGTGCTGCTGCCCGGTGACAAGAGCGGCGAGGACGTGAAGACCGAGGCGGGACACGCGTCCACCGCACCCGCCGCCACCGGATCCGCGACGAACTCCCCGTCCGCGACCGGCACTTCGACCGCCTCCGCGTCGCCGTCCGCGCACGCGACCGACGCGTCCAAGAAGCCGTCGGCGACAGCGTCCGCCCACTCGGCCGGCCCGTCGGCCACGAAGGCCCGCCAACAGGCCGCCGGCACCGCCTCGTTGGCGGGTCGCATCCGGCCGGGCGTCACGTACCGAGGCGTCGCCACCTTCTACGACGCGGACGGCGGCGCCGGTGCCTGTCTCTACGACCCGGGCGACGAAGTCCTGACCGGTGCGATGAACACCGCCGACTACGAGTCGTCCAAGGCCTGCGGGGCGTATGTGCTCGTCCACGCGGCCGGCGGTGCCACCGTCACCGTGCGGATCACCAACGAGTGCCCGGGGGACTGCGCGCCGGGGCAGATCGACCTCAGCGCGCAGGCCTTCGCCAAGCTCGCCAGCCCTTCGGCCGGCCGGATCCCGATCACCTGGAACCTGGTGAGCCCCAGCACCTCCGACACGATCTCGATCCGCTACAAGACCGGGTCCAGCCGGTACTGGTGCGGTATCCAGGCGATCGGCCACCGCAATCCGCTGGCCCGCCTGGAGGTCCTCGCGGGCGGCACCTGGCGTCAACTGCCGCGCGCCAGTTACAACTACTTCCTCTCCGAGAGCGGCAGCGGCTGCGGCGGCTCGATCCGGCTCACCGACATCTACGGCGAGCAGCTCACCGTTCCCGCGCTCGCGGTGCGCCCCGACGTCGTACAGGCCACGCGGCTTCAGTTCGCCAAGCACTGAAAGCGCGCCGGGTGGAGCGGCGTCCGCCGGGATCGCCTCCGTTCGGCGTCGCACACGCCGATGCTGGGCCGCAGGTCCATCACGACCGCCCGGACGACTCGGCCTCCCAAGCCCAGGACCATCGGGTTCCGCCATCCGACGGCCGCACCCGCGCCCACAGCGACTTGCCCGGGTGGGGCGGCGAGGCATCAGGTGATCTCGGCCCCGGCTTGCCTCAACAGCTCCGCCGCATCGCGGACGCACCCGTGCCCGGGGCCGTACAGCTCCGTGAGGGTCGTAATGGTGGCACGGGCCTCCTGAGCCGCTTCCTCATGACGTGCGAGGCCCAACAGGGCCTCCGCAGTGGGCACCCCAGCCGTGGACGCCTCGGCGGGATCGAACGCCGGAGAGGCGATGAAGGCCGTGCGGGCGCTCCTCACACAGTCGAGGGCTTCGGTATGACGGCCCTGCGCATTGAACGCGTAGGCAAGATCCTGTCCGAGGCCGAAACGACGGGCGTCACTGTCCGCCTGTCGCGCCGGCATGGAGGTCAAGGCTTCGCGGGCCACCGACTCTCCTTCCTTCGGACGCCCTTGGCGGGTGAGCGCGTACGAGAGTCCGTGCGCCGCGTCCCACCGCAGGGGGAAGCCCGTGGCCGCGGGTACGTGAACGCTCCGCTCGCTGACCGCCCGCGTCTCGGCTTCGGCCTCCTCGAAGCGACGCAGGTGGCACAACTGAAACGCCCGGTAGACGCGCACGCGGAGCATCAGGGGATGGAATGAATCCAGTTCTACGGAAAGGGCGTTGCCCAGCTCTTCGTATTCCCGGGCCGCGTCCTCGTGGCACCCCTGACAGTACATACTGCCGGCGAGCAACTGCCACAGGTCGGTGGTGAATTGGTCGAGGGGTGCTCTGCCCGGCCCCTGGAGGAGGCGGCGAAATCCCGGTTCCGCCTCGGCAGCGCGGTGGACCAGCAACAGCCCGATGCTCAGTTGGCACAGCGCCAGTCGCGTCACGGCGTGCTCGGCACCGAAGCGGCGCTCGGCCTCGCCGAGGCACTCGCGCAGTTCCGCCTCGACCTCGGGCAGGCGCCGATCCTTCACCAGAGGCATGACCCGCGATATCCGCTCCTTGACAGCCGCCTCCGCGTCCAGGTCCTCCTTGCGCCTGCGTCTCCCGTCGAAGATCCCCACCCTGGCCTCCCCGTCCAGCCGAATCGAGGCGATCCTGTCACACGGCCTCCGCGGCCGACCCACTTGGACATCTCGAGATCGGAACGACAACGGCTTCTCAGGTGATTGACGGCATACCGGTAGTCGTACCCGTGCGGTCGGAGAGGGGCGCGGCGACGACCCGTCGCAGCTTCGCCTCGTCCGAACTCCCGGGCGCCGCCGTCAAGATGACGATCTTCAGGTCCGAGTCGCCGTCCGTCAGGACGTCGCAGTCCACGTCCACGGGCCCGACCGTGGGATGCCGCACCGTCTTGCGGTCCTCGCGGTGCGCGGCCACCGTGCCGCTCGCCCACAGTCGGGCGAACGTCGCGTTGCCCGCGGTGAGTTGACGGATCAGGTCGGCCAGGCGTGGGTCGTGCGGGTAGCGGCCGGTGGCGCGGCGCAGGTCGGACACGACGGCCAGGTCCGAGTTGTCTCCGTCGCGCACCAGCACCGGCCAGGAGGCGATGCGTACGTCGTCGCCGGAGCCGATCGGGAAACGCTCACGGGCGAAGTTGCGGAGTGCGGGCGGCTTGGCCGACGGGTCACCGAGCAGCGCGGCCCACCCGGGATTCCACCAGATCAACTGCCAGTCGGCGGCGAACACGGCGACCGCGACCTCGCCGAGCCGGTTCAGCACACGGTGCACGCCCGGCGGGAGGTAGTCCGGGATCGGCTCATGGTTCGGCGGGACCAACCCGGCCATCCGGTAGAGGTGTTCGCGCTCGGTGTCGCTCAACCGGAGCGCGTGAGCGAGGGAGTTGACGACCTGTGCCGAGGGTGCCGTGGAGCGCCCCTGCTCCAGGCGTACGACGTAGTCGACCGACACACCCGCGCGCTCGGCGAGTTCCTCGCGGCGCAGGCCGGCCGCCCGCCGGGACCGGCCTGACGGCAGCCCCACCGCCGACGGCGACAACCGCTCCCGCCAGGCCCGGATCGTCGCACCCAGTCCGAGTCTCTCGTTCACTGTCATACCCTCCATCCTGCCCTCAACTCGCCATGCTGGTAATGCCGTTCCTACGGTCGTGCCGTCCCTGGCACAGCACCGGCGCCGCGCGGACGATCAACGCATGACCACCACGTTCATCACCGGAGCCAACAAGGGCCTCGGCCACGAGACCGCCCGACGTCTCCTCGCCCTCGGCCACACCGTGATCGTCGGAGCCCGCGACGAGGAGCGGGGCGCCGCTGCCGCCGCCGAGTTGGGCGCGCGGTTCGTCCGCATCGACGTCACCGACGACGCCTCCGTCGCCGCCGCGGCGGCCGATGTCGCCGTACACGAAGGCGTGCTCGACGTTCTGATCAACAACGCCGGAGTGCACGGCCCGTACGGGGATCCCGCCGAACTGACGGGAGCCGACGCGCTCGCCGTCTTCGACGTCAACGTCTTCGGCGCGGTCCGCACGACCAGCGCCTTCCTCCCGCTGCTGCGCCGCTCGGCCGACCCGGTCGTCGTGAACGTCAGCAGCGGCATGGGGTCCCTCGCCATCACGCACGACCCGTCACGGATCGAGTCCTCCGTCGTCGCGCCGCTCTACACCGCGTCCAAGGCGGCCCTCACCATGCTGACCACGCAATACGCCAAGGCCCTCAAGGACGTTCGGGTCAACGCCGCCGATCCCGGCTACACGGCGACCGACCTCAACGGCCACAGCGGCCCGCAGACCGTCACCGAGGGAACCGACGCGATCGTCCGGCTCGCCACCGAGGGACCGGGCGCGGGCTTCGGCCGCTTCGTCGACCGTGAAGGACCGCTCGACATGGCGTGACCCGGACTTCCGCAACACTGCCGACACAGCTTGGTTTCCTTAGGTGCTACCGGCGGTAACAACAGAGGTGTCGCGGCACGCGCCACGTGTCGCGCACACCTCCCGCACCTCCTGTACTCATTCGGAAGGCACCTCATGGAGAACCTGACGTCCCCCACGGCGATCAGCAGACGAAGAGCCCTGACGGTGGCCGGTGGCGTCGCCGCCGGCGCTGCCCTCGCGGCGCACGCGGCACCGGCGTTCGCGGCCGGTACCTCGGACGCCGACGCCATCGTCGTCGGCCACGGTCTGGCCGGACTGGTCGCGACGGCCGAACTGGTCGCCGCCGGAAAGAAAGTGCTGCTCCTGGACCAGGAGCCCGAGTCCAACCTAGGCGGCCAGGCGTTCTGGTCCTTCGGCGGACTGTTCCTGATCAACTCCGACGAGCAGCGGCTCATGGGCATCAAGGACTCCCAGGAACTGGCCTGGCAGGACTGGCAGGGCACGGCCGGCTTCGACCGCGGCATCGACGACCCGACCGGCCAGGACTACTGGGCCCACAAGTGGGCCGAGGCGTATGTGGACTTCGCGGCCAACGAGAAGCGGTCCTGGCTCTACGGCCTCGGCATCCGCTGGTTCCCGATCGTCGGCTGGGCCGAGCGCGGCGGCGGCCTCGCCGACGGACACGGCAACTCGGTGCCCCGCTTCCACGTCACCTGGGGCACCGGCCCGGCCGTGGTCGAGCCGTTCGAGAAGCAGGTGCGGGCCGGGGTCGCGAGCGGCAAGGTGGTCTTCAAGTTCCGCCACCAGGTCAACGAGATCGTCCGCACCGGCGGCACCGTGACCGGAGTCCGCGGCTCGGTCCTCGAACCCAGCTCCGCCCAGCGCGGCAAGGCCACTTCCCGCACCGTGGTCGGCGACTTCGACCTCAAGGCCCCTGTCGTGATCGTCACTTCGGGTGGCATAGGCGCCAACCACGATCTCGTACGGCAGAACTGGCCGGCCCGGCTCGGCCCCGCGCCCAAGAACATGATCACCGGCGTGCCCGCCTACGTGGACGGCCGGATGCTGGGCATCACCGCGTCGGCGGGCGGCCGGATCGTCAACCCCGACCGGATGTGGCACTACACCGAGGGCCTCAGGAACTACGACCCGATCTGGCCCAACCACGGCATCCGCATCCTCCCGGGCCCGTCCTCGATGTGGTTCGACGCCAAGGGCAAGCGGTTCTCCGCCCCCGACATGCCGGGCTACGACACCCTCCACACCCTGGGCTCGATCACCGCCAGCGGCTACGACTACTCGTGGTTCGTCACCACCAGCAAGATCATCGCGAAGGAGTTTGCGCTGTCGGGGTCCGAACAGAACCCGGATCTCACCAACAAGGACATCCTGATGCTGCTCTCGCGCATCTGGCAGACGCCGGAGCCGATCGAGAAGTTCAGGAAGAACGGCGTCGACTTCGTCACCGCCACCACCCTCTCCGAACTGGTCCTCGGCATGAACAAGCTGACCGGCGACGGCCTGATCCAACTCGCCGATCTCCAGCGGCAGATCGAGGCCCGGGACCGGGAGATCGACAACCCGTACTCGAAGGACGCCCAGGTGATGGGCATCCGCAACGCCCTTTCCTACACCGGCGATTCACTCAGCCGCACCGCCGCGATCCACAAGATCCTGGACCCGGCCGCCGGACCACTGATCGCCGTCCGCCTCAACATCCTCACCCGCAAGACCCTCGGCGGCCTCCAGACCGACCTCTCGGGCCGGGTCCTGGACGCCACCGGTGCGCCGATTCCCGGTCTGTACGCGGCCGGTGAGGTGTCCGGCTTCGGCGGCGGGGGAGTGCACGGCTACCGCTCGATGGAGGGCACCTTCCTCGGCGGCTGCCTGTTCTCCGGCCGCCAGGCGGGCCGCGCGGCGGCGGCAGCGCTCTGAGCGGTACGGCCGCTCGCCGCAGGTCGGCAACTCGGGTGCGCACGGCCCGAGTTGCCGACAGGTCAGCCGAAGTACAGCGGCACCTGCCCTGCGAGTGAGCCGAGTTGGTATCTCTCCGCTTCCGTCGGCGCCCGCCGTCCCGTGCCGACGAGCAGCGCGTCCCGGTCGGAGAAGCACGCGGGGAACGGGGCGTTGGCGATCCGCTCCAGCAACTCGCGTGACCCGGCGAGTGCTTCGACGGGCGGTCCCGTCACGTCCGGGAGGTGCCCGACCAGGTCGAGGTGGTGCAGCGTCCACTCCAGGACGTACGCGGAGAGGTAGTCGCCCGCGGTGAGCACCTGGCCCTGCGTGCTCACCCGCAGACCGGGGTCGGCGAGCCGGGCGGCGCGGCCGGCGGCCGAACCGACGTCGTCCAGATGGAACTTGAGCAGCCCTGGCTCCACGTACGCGGCGGCCAGTCGCACGATCAGCGCGTCGAGCGGGTCGTCACCGGTGGGTGCCGTCCGGCTGACCGCCCAGTAGCTCACCGCGTCGCGGGTCGGTTCCGTGTCGGCGGGTGTCACGAGAGTGATCAGCACGTCCTGGGCATCGATGACCAGATGACAGACCAGGTCCCGCACCAGCCAACCGGCACACCCCGAAGGCCGTTCGAAATCAGCGTCCTCGAGGTCGGCGACCGCAGCGAGCAGAGCCGTCCAGGAGCGTGAGAAGAGATCCACCTCGGCACGCTACGGCGCCCGGTCGGACCGTGTCATCTGATCCGGCGGTGGATGTCGGCCAGCAGGTTGCGCATCGCCATGCGGAACAGCTCGGCCTGGTGGCCGCCGAGGAAGGTGGTGTGTCCGAACACCTCCAGCGCGACCAGGCCGTGCAGGTGTCCCCACGCGCTCATCAGGAGGGCGGTCGCGGGCGAGGGCAGATGACCCTGGCCGTAGTGCGGCAACTCCTCCAGATAGCCCCGGAGTTCGGGTGAGAGTTCGGGGATGTCGGCCCCGGCGAGCTGCTCCGGGGTGAACTCCTCGAAGAGCTCGCGCTCGAAGATCATGCTCATCCGCCGTGTGGCCTGGGTGGTCGGACCGTCGGCCGGTGCCGCGTAGTCCCGCAGCGGCGTGCCGTAGAGGAGTCGGAACTGCTCGGGGTGGGCGATGCCCCACCGCCGGTAGCCCTCGGCCGCCCGCACCAGGCGGGGCAGGTCCGGATCGTCCGCCGCGGTCTCGGCGGCGGTCTGCACGGCGTCGGCCAGGTCGTCGTAGGCCTTGGTGACGAGGACCGTGATGAGGGCGTCCCGGCTCGGGAAGTAGTGGTAGAGCGCCTGCACGGTCATGCCGAGGCTGCGGGCGACCGCGCGCAGCGACAGAGCTGCCGGGCCGTGCTCGGTGAGGTGGCGCTCGGCGGCGTCCACGATCTCCTGGGTGGCCGCGGCCCGGCGCCGCTCGCGCAGGGACGGGAGGGCGGTCGTGGCTTCTTCGGCGGGCATGCGGCGACCGTACGACGACAACCCGCGCCGGGGAACGCGAAGTTGCGAGGTGTGAGGAAAATCTAACACTGCCAAATCTACTTGCTCCTCACTAGCGTCGTGCGCGGCGACGAAGAATGCCTCATGGGTGAACTCCGGCTGTTTCGCGCCTTTTTCGACGTATGGACAGCAAAGGAGAACGGGCGTGTTCGAACGCATAGCCGAGCTGGTGATCCGCCGGTCGCGGCTGGTACTCGTCGTCGCCGTCGTGGCCGTGGCCCTCATGGGGGTTCTGGGCGCCGGCGCCTTCGGCAAGTTGCTGGGAGGCGGCTACGACGACCCGTCCTCCGCCTCCTCCCGGGCCGCGAAGGTCATCGACCGGAAGTTCGGCGGGGAGACGAACCTGGTCCTCCTGGTCACCGCAATCGAGGGCCGCGTGGACGGGACGCCGGCGGAGCAGAGCGGCCGGGCCCTGGTCGCCAAGCTCAAGAGGGAACAGCACCTGGAGAACGTGATCTCGTTCTGGGACACGTCCAGCCCCGATCTCCGTTCCAAGGACGGCCGCGAAGCCGTGGTGCTCGCCCATGTGAAGGGCAACGACACCGAGCGAGACGAGAACGCGAAGAGCGTCGTCGACGCCTACGCCGGACCGTACGAGGACTCCCTCACCGTCCGGGCGGGCGGCGGTGCCGCCGTGACCAGCGAGATGGGTACCCAGTCGGCCAAGGACCTCGTGCTCGCCGAGTCCATCGCCGTACCCCTCACCCTCGTACTGCTCCTGCTCGTCTTCGGCAGCGCGGTCGCCGCCCTGCTGCCGCTGGCGATCGGGACCGTCGCCATCGCGGGCACCTTCGCGGAGCTGTTCCTCCTCGGCAGCGTCACCGACGTCTCCGTCTTCGCGGTCAACCTCACCACCGCACTGGGCCTCGGCCTCGGCATCGACTACGCGCTGCTGATGGTCAGCCGGTTCCGGGAGCAGCTCGCGACCGGGGCGAGCGTGGACGACGCCGTACGGCGGACCGTGAGCACCGCGGGCCGTACCGTCGCGTTCTCCGCAGCGACCGTCGCGGCGGCGCTGGCGGCCCTGCTGGTGTTCCCGCAGTACTTCCTGCGCTCCTTCGGCTACGCCGGGGTCGGTGTCGTCGTCATCGCGGCCGTCAGCACCCTGTTCGTCATGCCGGCCCTGTTCGTCGTCCTCGGCCGCCGAGTCAACGGCGGACGGCTGCCGTGGGCGAACCGCGGCCGCTCCGGCACCCGGGCACCCCTGTGGGGACGGCTGGCCCGCACGGTCATGCGGCGGCCCGCGCTCACCGCGCTGCCCGTCCTCGCGGTCCTGCTGCTCGCGGCGAGCCCGCTGCTCGGCATCACCTTCGGCACCCCGGACGAACGCGTCCTGCCCGAGGACGCGGCGAGCCGCCAGGTCTCCGCCGTACTGCGGGAGAAGTTCAACGGCAGCGACGACGCGGCTCTCCATGTCGTCATCGACTCACCCGTGGGCAAGGGTTCGCTGGGGTTGTACGCGGCCCAGCTGTCCGGGCTCAAGGGAGTCGTCCGCGTCGAGACCGGCACCGGTACTTATGCCGAGGGACAGCCGACCGCGACCGACCCCGGCAACCCCGCCCTCGGCCGCTCCGACGCGCAGCAGATCAACGTGGTGAGCACCCTGACACCGAAGTCCGACGCGGCCCAGAGCCTGGTCCGCGAGGTGCGGGCGGTCGCCGTGCCCGCCGGAACTCGCCCCCTGGTGGGCGGAGTCGACGCCGTACTCGTCGACTCCAAGCACTCAGTCGGCACCCGGCTTCCGCTCGCCGTGGCCCTGGTCGCCCTCACCACCTTCCTCCTGCTGTTCCTCTTCACCGGCAGCGTCGTACAACCGCTGCGCGCACTGCTCCTCAACATGATCAGCCTGGGCGCCACCCTCGGCGTCATGACCTGGATCTTCCAGGACGGCCATCTCTCCTCCCTGCTCGGCTTCACGGCACAGCCGATGGACGTCTCCATGACCGTGCTGATGTTCTGCATCGCCTTCGGCCTCTCGATGGACTACGAGGTCTTCGTCACCAGCCGGATCAAGGAACTCCACGACCAGGGCGCCGACAACGAGTCCGCCGTGACCAACGGCCTCGGACACACCGGACGCATCGTCACCGCCGCGGCCTGCCTCCTCGCGGTGAGCTTCTTCGCCTTCGGGACAGCGAAGCTGAGCTTCATGCAGCTGTTCGGCCTGGGCAGCGGACTGGCCATCCTCATCGACGCCGTCGCCGTTCGCGGTGTCCTCGTCCCCGCCGCGATGCGGCTGCTCGGCCGGTCGGCCTGGTACGCGCCCGGTTTCCTGCGCCGGTTCCACGCACGGTTCGGCCTGAGCGAGGGCGGCACCGCACCGGCAGCCGCGACCGATTCGATCGTCAGGGGCGCATCCGAAGTGCATTAGGGCTAAGATGATTAGAGCTAATGCATTCGGCCGGAAGGAGCCCGCCCGTGGACCTGCGGCAGCTGTTCGACGACCTGGTGCGTTTCGAGACGGACCTGTGGAACGGGATCGACGCCCGGCTCCGCCAGGACTGCGGTGTGACCCTGGGCAGCCTGAACGTGCTGCTCGTCGTCGAAGACGCGGGCTCCTGCCGGGTCAACGACATCGCCGCCGCCCTCTCCATCACGGTCGGCGGCGCGAGCCAGGCCGTCGACCGGCTGGAGAAGGCGGGCCACTGCGTGCGACGGCCGCACGACACCGACCGCCGCTCCTCGATCGTCGAACTGACGGCGGCCGGGCGGGACTTGGTGAACGAGGCCGGTCCCGTCTTCGACCGGGAGCTCGCGACCTGGCTGGCCGGTCCGCTCCCGGCCCCGGAGCTCGGCCACCTCGCGAGCACGCTCGCCGTACTGCGGGCCGCCAACCCACGCACCCCGGATCCTGGGCCAACACCCCTGACGAAGGAGACCAGATGAGCCCCGCACAGGCACGAGCAGTCCGCTTCGACGAGTACGGCGACCGCGACGTCCTGCACGTCACCGAGGTGCCGATGCCCAGCCCCGCCGCCGGAGAAGTCCTCGTCGAAGTCCGGGCGGCCGGCATCAACCCCGGTGAGGCGACCATCCGTTCGGGCGCGATGCGCGCACTGTTCCCCGCGACCTTCCCGTCCGGCCAGGGCAGCGACCTCGCCGGAGTCGTCACCGCGTTCGGCGAGGGCGTCACCGACTTCGGCATCGGCGACGAGGTGCTCGGCTTCTCCTGGCAGCGCTCCAGCCACGCCACCCATGTCGTCGTACCGGTGACCCAGCTGATCCCCAAGCCGGCCGCCCTGAGCTGGGAAGTGGCGGGCGCCCTCTACGTCGTCGGCTGCACCGCGTGGGCCGCCGTGGACGCGGTGGCCCCCAAGCCCGGCGAGACCGTCGCCGTCTCGGCCGCCGCCGGCGGAGTGGGCACCGTCACGGTCCAACTCCTCGCCGTACGCGGCGCGAACGTCCTCGGCATCGCCTCACCCGCGAACGCCGACTGGCTCACCGCCCACGGCGCCACCCCGGTCCCGTACGGCGACGGACTGGCCGAGGCCCTCACCGCGGCGGCACCCGACGGGATCGACGCGTTCATCGACCTGTTCGGACCCGACTACGTCCAACTCGCCATCGATCTCGGCATCCCCCGGGACCGGATCGAGACGATCATCTCGTTCCAGAAGGCGCAGGAACTCGGCACCAAGAGTGCGGGCAGCGAAGGCGCCTCCACCCGCGAGGTTCTCACCGAAATGGCCGACCATGTCGCCGCCGGCCGTATCGAGATTCCCGTCGCCGCCACCTATCCGCTCGACCGCGTCCGTGACGCGTACGCCGAACTCGAACAGCGCCACACACGCGGCAAGATCGTCCTCATTCCCTGAACTGCCCCCGAACCGAAGTCACTTGCTGGCGCGGAGGGCCGACGTGGTCTTCCCGGTGCGTTGGCGCAGCAGCACGCGCAGGGTGTTGGGGTGCTCGTAGCCGACCCTCCTGGAGATGGTCTCCAGGGAGAGGTCGGTGGTGCGCAGCAGATGGGAGGCGCGTTCGATCCGCAGGTCCTGGACGAACCGGATCGGCGACGTACCGACGGTCCGCCGCACGGCACGCTGCAGCGTCCGCTCGCTGACCCCGATGGCCCTGGCCGCCGCGGGGATGCCGATGGGCTCGGCCAGATGCTCACGGGTCCAGAGTTCGAAGGCCGCGACCGTGGGGTCGTTCTGGGCCAGGGCACTGGGAATCGTGTACGCGGCCTGCGAGGGGCGTTCGTCGACCACGAGATGGCGGGCGACCAGGTCGGCGAGCGCGGGGCTGGCCGCCCGGACGATCGCCAGCGCGAGATCGACATGCCCGAAAGCCGCGCCGGCGGTGATGACGCCCTCGCAGCTGATCACCATCCGGCTGTGATCCAGCTCGACCTTGGGATACCGGTTCCGGAACGCGGGCGACAGCCACCAGGACGTCGTGGCCCGCAACCCGTCCAGCACCCCCGCCTCGGCCAGCAGGAAGGTGCCCGCGCACGCCGAGGCGATGGTCGTCCCGCGTGCGCGGGTGCGCGCGATCAAGTGCCGTACGGGCCGGGACACTTCGCCGCCCACATGGTCGAGCAGCGCCGAGGGATCGCTCTCCCCGGGCGCCGGTACGACCAGGAGGTCGGCGGTGTCGGCCAGTTCGAGCGGCTCGGGCGCCACGAGGAGTCCCGCTCTGGTCCGCACCTTCGGGCCGGGGCCGACCAGGGTGACGTCCCAGGTGGGCGACGACTCATGGAGCTGCTCGCCCAGTTCGTTGGCGTTGCTCAGCACGTCCAGGACGGCCGAGAGCCCCGAGTCGAACACTCCGTCGTAGACGACGACCGCTACCTTCATGGCGGGAACGCTATCAACCGTGTCGTTTCCGCCGCTGATGTGATCACCGACCATCGCCATAGGTTCGAGGTGCGCCGGACGTCCGGCGCCCTGGACGCAGGCACAAGGAGTGGTGACATGAAGGTCGGTCTGCTGGTACGCATCGAGGCCAAGGCGGAGCACGCCGACGAGGTGGAGGCCCTGCTCCGCGGTGCCCAGGACCTTGCCGAACAGGAAGAGGGCACGGTCACGTGGTTCGCCTTTCGCGAGAACGCCACCACCTTCGGGGTGTTCGACACCTTCGAGGACGAGCAGGGACGGCAGGCGCACCTGACCGGCCGGATCGCCGCCGCCCTGGGGGAGATCGCGCAGACGAAGCTCAGCGCGCCGCCGGTGATCGCCCCGGTCGACCTGCTGGGAGCGAAGGTCTGACGCGTCAGACGCGCAGTCCCAGCGCTTCCCGCCCTGCGTAGCGTGCCTGGGTGCCCAAGTCCTCCTCGATACGGATGAGTTGGTTGTACTTGGCGGTGCGGTCGGCGCGGGACAGCGACCCGGTCTTGATCTGTCCGCAGCCGGTGGCGACGGCGAGATCGGCGATCGTGGTGTCCTCGGTCTCGCCGGAGCGGTGGGACATCACGACGGTGTAGCCGGCCCGATGGGCGGTCGCCACGGTGGCCAGGGTCTCGGTGAGGGTACCGATCTGATTGACCTTCACCAGGATCGAGTTGGCGATCCCGTCCCGGATTCCGGCGCTGAGCAGGGTCTCGTTGGTGCAGAAGACGTCGTCACCGGTGAGCTGGCAGCGCTCGCCGAGCCGCGCGGTCAGGTCGCGCCAGCCCTCGTGGTCGTCCTCGGCCATCGGGTCCTCGATGGAGGCGATGGGGTAGCGGTCGACCAACTCGGCCAGGTAGTCGGCGTGTTCGGCCGGGGTGCGGCGAACGCCCTCGCCCGTGTAGTCGTAGACGCCGTCGCGGAAGAACTCCGACGTCGCCGGGTCCATGACGAGGGTGATGTCGGTGCCGGGCTTGTAGCCGGTGCGTTCGATGGCGTGGAGGACGAAGTCGAGGGCTTCGTCGGCGGTGCGCAGGTCGGGGGCGAAGCCGCCCTCGTCGCCGACGTTGGCGCTGTGGCCGGCGGCGATCAGGTCGCGGCGCAGGGTGTGGAAGACCTCGGATCCCATGCGGACGGCCTGGGCGAAGGTGGCCGCGCCGATCGGGGCGATCATGAACTCCTGGAAGTCCAGCGGGTTGTCGGCGTGGGCGCCGCCGTTGACGATGTTCATCATCGGTACCGGTAGCAGGCGGGCGTCGACGCCGCCGATGTAGCGGTACAGCGGGAGCCGGTGGGCTGCCGCGGCGGCCTTGGCGGTGGCCAGGGAGACGCCGAGCAGGGCGTTGGCGCCGAGGCGCGACTTGGTGGCGGTGCCGTCGAGTTCGATCATCGTGTGGTCGACGGTCGCCTGGTTCTCGGCGTCGAGCCCGGTCACGGCGTCCGCGATGGTCTCGTTGACGGCGTCGACGGCGCGGCGAACTCCCTTGCCGTGAAAGCGCGTCGGGTCGCCGTCGCGCAGTTCGACCGCTTCCCTGGCTCCGGTGGAGGCGCCCGAGGGCACGGCGGCGCGGCCGAGCGATCCGTCCTTGAGTTCCACGTCCACCTCGACGGTCGGGTTGCCCCGGCTGTCGATGATCTCGCGTGCGACGACCCGGCTGATGGCGGTCACGGTGCAACTCCTCACGCAGGGCCCGCGTCCCGGTCGTCGGCGGGCGGTAAGTTCCGTCATGAAACAAAGTGAGTCCTGAAAGAGAACCTACTATGGGCGCATGAGGATGCACAACGCCGACGAGACCTGCGGCATCGCCCAGGCCGCCGTGGTCCTGGGGGACTGGTGGAACGTTCTGGTGCTCCGGGAGATCGCCCGCGGCCATGTCCGTTTCGACGCGCTGGCCGCCGGGATCGGCCTGTCCCGCAACGTCCTGACCGAGCGCCTGGGACGGCTCGTCGCGAGCGGGGTGCTGCACCGCCGCCTCTATCAACGGCGGCCGGTGCGCTACGAGTACGTGCTCACGGACGCCGGGCTCGCGCTGTTGCCGTTGCTCGTGGCGATGCAGGACTGGGGCGACCGGTGGATGCTCGCCGACGGCACCCTCACCGCGACCGCGGCCGAGGAGGGCGCCGAACACACCCGCGTACACGCCCTGCCCGGCACCCGCCTGCCCGACGACCTCCAACTCCCCGGAATCCAGGGTGTGGACCTGCCGGTCGTGTCACCGGAGGCTGCCGCGACGGTGTTGTTCACCTACCCGGGGACGGGCATCGAGTGGGGCGAGCCGCCGATCCCCGGTGCCGAGGGCTGCACGCTGGAGAACCGCCAATTCCGCGATGCCTGGCCCGACTTCCGCCGGGCGGGCGTGGACGTGCGCGGAGTCAGCACCCAACTCCCTCACGAACAGGCGGAGTTCGCCCGCGCCGAGGAGATCCCGTATCCGTTGCTCTCCGACGAGGCCCAGCAACTCGCCGCGGCCCTGCGGCTGCCGACGTTCCGTGCGAGCGGCCGGCTGCGGCACAAACGGCTGATCCTGATCATCGACGCCCAACGGACCGTACGACACACGCTGTTCCCGATCACCGACATCCCGCACGCCGTCAAGGAGAGCCTGCGCCTGGCCGCGGACTGCACCAGGTGAGAGCCGCTACGCGAACCCCCCGTTGCTCAGGAGGAGTTGGCCGTTGATCCACTGACCCTCCGGTGAGCAGAGGAAGTCGACGAGGTGGGCGGTGTCCCGTGGAGTGCCGAGACGGTCGAGCGGTGTCCGCCGCAGGATCTCCGCCCGCCCCTCCTCGGTCATCCAACCGGTGTCCACCGGGCCCGGGTTGATGACGTTCGCGGTGATGCCGAGGTGGGCGAACTCGTGCGCGGCGGCGAGCGTGATGCGGTCCAGGGCGCCCTTGCTCGCGCCGTAGGGGAGGTTGTTCACGGTGTGGTCGCTGGTGAGGGCGATGATCCGGCCGGTGCCCGGAGCGGCCGCGAACCGTCGGCCGTACTCGCGGATCAGCAGCCAGGTGGCCCGCGCGTTGACCGCGAAGTGCCGGTCGAAGCTCTCGACGGTGGTGTCGAGGAGACCGGAGTCGACCGACTCGCAGTGGCACATCACCAAGGCGGTGACTCCCCCCGGCCCGCGTCCGACCTCGTCGAAGACACGGGCAGGGGCGTCCAGGTCGGACAGGTCCGCCTCGACGGCCGTGGTCGCGGCGCCGTGTTCCTCGAGCGCGTCGGTGATGGCCGAGGCCGCGCCGGACTCGACACCCCAGGACATGCGCTCGTCGTACGGAGTCCAGTAGGTGAAGGCGATGTCCCAGCCCGAGGCCGCCAGCCGACACGCGATGCCCGCGCCGATACCGACGGTGCGCCCCACTCCCGTGACGAGCGCGAGCGGGCGGGAGGACGGGGGGCGGTCGGTGCTCGTCGTCATGGTCCGAGATCGTTCATGACGGGAACGGCATCGGCAACTGCCTTTCCTCGGAGGCCGGTTGAAGGGCGGCGGAGTCGGCGGTGATGACGGCTGCCAGGTCCGCGCCCGCCTGGAGGAGCCCCACGGTCCGTACGGCGATCCGGTCGAGGCGTTCTCGGAGGATGCGCCGGGCCTCTCCCCGGCCGTCGAGCCGGTGCAGGGAGCCCATGATCTCCCGCACCGCGGGCACGCCGTGGCCGGTGGCGCGCAGGGCCGTCACGATGCGGGCCGCCCTGATGGCCGACAGGTCGTAGCGCCGGGCACGCCGAGAGGTCACGCGGTCGGGGGTGACGAGCCCTTCCTGCTCCCAGAACCGCAGAGTCGAGGGACGTACACCGAGGGCTCTGGAGAGTTCGGTGATCGTCATCGCGTCGGCGTCCCGCTCCGGGTCCGGTGCGTTCTCCTCGTCCTGGATCGCACGCAAGGCATGCTGGGCGCGCAGGGTCTCCTCGCGTTCCCGCGCGAGCCGGACATGGACCTCGTTGATCACCGAGGCCGCCTCCACGAGCGTCCGCGTCCGCAACTCGGCGAGCATCCGCCGGGCGAGGACCGGGCCCACGGCGCCCGCGAGCCCTCGATAGGCACGCAGAGCCACCACATGCGAAGGCGTGTAGGAGCGGTAGCCGTTGTCCGACCGGGCGGCCGGCGGGATGACTCCCAACCGCTCCAGATCGCGCACCTGTTGCAGCGAGTACCCCGACTCGCGTGCCACATCGGCGGTCCTGAGCGTCCCGCGCCGGGTATCACTTGCCGCCTCACTCATCACCCAACCCCACATAAGCACTTGAAGCCGATGCTTGAACCATGACCACGGAACAGATCATCGCAGCCGTACGCGACTTCCCCGGCGCGCTCGTCCTCGCACCGGAGCCGGGCGGCGACTTTCCCGAACTCGCCTGGGGGGACGCGTTCTTCTACTACGCCCCCGACGGCCGACTGCCGCAGAACACCCAGCCGTACGGCACGGTCGTCACCAAGAACCTCCCCGGCGACACCGCGTCCGATCTCGACCCTCCGGGCCGGTGGCGGGTCAACATCCACGTCGGCCGTACGAGGTTGGGCGAACTCACGGGGGAGGAGCCACATGATCACGCCGTCGCCGACGCGGTCCTGCCGCACCCGGTGTACGGAGCGCACGGCTGGGTCTGCGTCGTCAATCCCGGTCCGAGGACGACGGACGCGGTTCTACGGCTGTTGCGTGGCGCGCATGACGACGCCCTCGCCCGGTTCGCGCGTCGTCACGGCCACGGCCACGGCGGTGGGGGCTGAGCGGAGCGCCCCGGTGTTCGGTAAAACGAACGGTGCGTTTACTGTCTCTGTTGGGTTCGGTATAGTGAACGCATGGTTCATTCGATCGCGGTTTCTCGGGAGGGCGCGCAGATCAGCGCCTACCTCGACGACACGTACTTGGAGCAGGTCGACACGACGGTCATCGCGGTCGGCGAGAGGGACGGAGCGCCCTGGGCCGCCGTAGAGGACTGTCTGTTCCATCCGCAGGGCGGGGGTCAGCCTGCCGATCGGGGGTGGCTGGAGGAGGTCGAGATCGTCCCGGTGCGGGACCACGAGTCGGGACTGGTCGTGGCGACGGCGGCGGTGGGTGGCGGGCTTCCGCTGCTTGCCGTGGGGGAGCGGGTGCGGGCCCGGATCGACCTTGAGGCCCGGATGCTGCATGCCGCGCTGCACACCGCCGGACACCTCGTCGAGGCGGTCGGGCGGACCCAGGGCTGGGAGATGGTCGGGAGCATTCACTTCCCGGGGCAGGCGCGCATCGAGTTCCAGGCGCCGGACGTGGACGCTCGGCTCGGTGATCCGGACGGGCGGGAGGAGGTGACCGCCGTGCTCCGGGAAGGGGTGGCGGCCGCCGTCGCCGACGACCTGCCGGTGTCCGCGCGGTATCTGCCCGACGGACGGCGGGTGGTGCAGCTCGGCGCGCTGCACTCCGCGCCGTGCGGGGGCACGCATGTGCGCAGGCTCGGGGACCTCGCCGAGCTGGTGCTGCCGACGCTGAAGATCAAGAAGGGCCGTATCCGCGTGTCCTACTCCGCGACCCACCGGAGCCCTCGATGACGCCCCCGCCGGCCGGCCGTCGGCCGGTGAGCAGCACGGCCGCCGCGGTCGGCGCGAAGATCCGGCTGCGACGTCAGCAGCGCGGGATGAGCGCAGCGGAGATGGCTCGGCGCGCCGGGCTCAGCAAAGCCACGCTGTCCCAGCTCGAAGCCGGGAACGGCAATCCGACGATCGACACCCTGGACGCCATCGCGATCGCCCTGCGCATCCCGATCGCCGACCTCCTGGCGCGGGACGCCGACACCGGGCCGGTGTTCCGGGCGGCCACGGACATCGAACCGGGCGAGGTCTCAAGGGAGTTGCTGCGCCGGATCAGCAGCGGCAACAGCCTGGAGATCTGGCGGCTGCGCATTCCGCCGGAGACGGAGCTGGCCGGTGTGCCGCACGCCACCGGCACGATCGAGCACCTGCTCATCGCCACCGGGTACGTCACCGCCGGTCCCGTCGACGCCCCGCAGGACCTGGGCCCCGGCGACATGCTCGCCTTCGCCGGAGACGCCCCGCACTTCTACCGCACCGGGGCGGACGAGGTCGACATCACCGTCGTCTTCGCCTCCCCCATCAGCACCTGAGACCGAGGAAACCTCCGCTCATGAGCACCATCGCCACCACCCCCTCCAGTCGCGCCTTCATCAGCGACAACATGGCCGGAGCCTCGCCGGAGATAGCCCGGGCCGTCGCCGACGCGGCGGCCGGACAGGTGCTGCCGTACGGCAACGACCCCTACACCGAGAGGGCCCGCCGCAGGCTCGGGGAGATCTTCGAGCGGGACGTCGACGTCTTCCCGGTCTCCACCGGGTCCGCCGCCAACGGTCTGAGCCTGGCCGCCCTCACCCCGCCGTGGGGCAGCGTGCTCTCGCACCCCGACAGTCACATCAACACCGACGAGTGCGGGGCGCCGGAGTTCTTCACCGGCGGCGCCAAACTCGTCGGGGTCCCCGGCCCCGACAGCAAGATCGACCCCGCCGCGCTGGAGACGGCGGTGCGGCGCCGGGCCGGTGACGTGCACAGTGTGCAGCCGTCCGTCGTGAGCATCAGCCAGGCCACCGAGAGCGGCAGCGTGTACACACTGGAGGAGATCCGCCGGCTGTCGGGCATCGCCAAGGACGCCGGACTGCGCGTCCACATGGACGGCGCGCGCTTCGCCAACGCCCTGGACCAACTCGGCGCCACCGCCGCCGAGATGACATGGAAGGCAGGCGTCGACGTCCTGTCCTTCGGTGTCGCCAAGAACGGCGGGATGACCGCCGATGCCGTCGTCTCCTTCGATCCCGCGCTCGCCGGCGAGCTGGCCTTCCGCGCCAAGCGTGCGGGCCAACTCACCTCCAAGATGCGGTTCCAGACGGCCCAGCTCGACGCGTACCTCACCGACGGTCTGTGGCTGCGCAACGCCCGGCAGGCCAACGAGATGGCCGCCCGCCTCGGCGACGGCCTCAAGTCCATCGCCGGCGCGGGCCTGTTGGCCGCCCCGCAGGCCAACATCGTCTTCTGCCGCCTGCCCCAGGACGTGACCGAAGGACTCCTCGCCGAGGGCTATGCCTTCTACCACGACCGCTGGGAGCCGGGCATCGTCCGGTTCGTCACCGCGTTCTCGCACGGCGCCGACGACATCGACCAACTCCTCGACGCGGTCCGCCGTCTCAGGCGGTGACGAGTGGCTTGAGCGGCGGGGCGAGTGTCGGCAGCGCGGTGTGCAGGTTCCGGGTGACCTCGGTCAGGTCGGCGATGAACATGCCCGCGAGTTCGGCGGTGAACCCGGTCCGCACCACCAGCCGTAGCACCGAGACGTCCTGGCACGGGGCGGGGAAGCTGTAGGCGGGCAGATGCCAGCCGCGGGCGCGCATGCCGTGGGAGACGTCGAACACCGTGAAGCCCTGTGTGCCGGGGGTCAACCGGAAGGCGAATGCCGGGAGTTCGGAGCCGTCCGTGACCAACTCGTAGGGGGCGATGGTGCGGATGCGCGCGGCGAGGGCGCGGGCGGTGGTCCGGCTCTGGGACGCCAGCTCCCGCAGCCCCTCGAAGCCGTAGCGGAGGAAGCTGTAGTACTGCGCGACGACATGTGCCCCCGGGCGGGAGAAGTTGAGCGTGAAGCTGGGGGAGCTGCCGCCGAGGTAGTCGACCTCGAACACCAGGTCGTCCGGGAGGGCTTCGGCGTCGCGCCACAACGCCCAGCCCAGGCCGGGGAAGACGTGTCCGTACTTGTGTCCCGAGGTGTTGATGGAGGCGACCCGTTCCAGCTGGAAGTCCCACATGAGGGCCGGGTCGAGGAACGGGGCGACCATGGCGCCGGACGCGCCGTCGACATGCACGGGGATGTCGGTGCCGGTGGCTGCCTGGTATCCGTCCAGGGCCATGCAGATGTCCGCGACGGGCTCGTAGGAGCCGTCGAACGTGGAGCCGAGGATGGCCACGACACCGATGGTGTTGTCGTCGCAGTACGCGGTGAGCGCGTCGGCGGTGAGGTGGTAGCGGCCCGGCTCCATCGGGACGTAACGCGGCTCCACCTCGAAGTAGTTGGCGAACTTCTTCCAGCACACCTGCACGTTCGCGCCCATCACCAGGTTCGGCCGCGCGGTGTCCTTGCCCTGGGCGCGCCTGCGTTCCTGCCAGCGGCGCTTGAGTGCCAGTCCGCCGAGCATCGCGGCCTCGCTGGAACCGGTGGTCGAGCAGCCCCGGACCTGCTCCGGGTGCGGAGCGTGCCAGAGCCGCGCGAGCATCCGTACGCAGCGCTCCTCCATGGCGGTGATCTGCGGGTACTCGGCGCGGTCGGCGAGGTTCTTCTCGGCCGTCTCCGCCATCAACTCCCTTGCCTGCGGCTCCATCCACGTCGTCACGAAGGTGGCGAGATTGAGGCGCGCGTTGCCGTCGAGCATCAGCTCGTCGCGTACGCGGCGGCAGATCAGGTCGGGCGAGGACGACGTCTCGGGCAGTTCGTCGACCGGCAGCAGGAGGTCGGCGGCGGCCGGCTGTCCGGCGCGGCGGGAGACGGTCCGGGTGTCGAACTCGGCTTCGGGCATGACGGCGGTATGCGGGATGGGCATGAGTGTGGGGATGCCTTTCTGGTCCGTGCGGCCCCGTGCACTCCGACGCTAGATCCCTTGACGGGGGGACGTATGTGCCGATTACACCGATCCAGTGATCGATTTGCGCACTGATGAACTGGATTTTCCCTTGTACATACTGGATGCCTCCTTTTCCTGACCTCGGGCCCGGTGTCGGCGTACCGCGTCGCGGTTGGCGCAGAGTTGGGAGCAGTAGCGCTGCCGCCCCGTGCGCGAGGTGTCGGCGAAGACCGCGCCGCACTCGGTCACGGCGCAGCGCCTCAGGCGGTGCATTCCGCGTCCCGTGAGATGCAGTGCCGTACCCACCGAGATCAGGGAGAACAGCACATCGCCGAGCGGCTTGCGGTCGTCGCGGTAGTGCAGGTGCCAGCCGCTGCCCGCGTGGTCGGTCACCCGCGGGTAGGCGGCGGCCTCCTCCAGCATCCGGTTGACCAGCTCCGCGCGCTCCTGCTCGTCGGTGGCGTCGACGACCTTCTCCCACGACTCCAACGCGTACCGGGCGCGGTCCAGATCCTCGGCGGTCGTCGGCCGCTCCAGCACCAGACCGGCATCGCGACAGCGGTCCGAGAGTTCCTCGGCGTCGGCGGGGGGCCGGTTGACTAGTTCTGCCGCCAGGTTCACGGCATCCTCGCCGTAAGGGTTGAGGTGCATAAGACCATTACAGCAGTCTGATCACCATGCGACAACGCGACAACAGGGACCGGTCCCGGGTACGGCAGGCCGTCGAGTACGACCTCGTGGAACTCGTACGGCTACGAGTGCTGCTCTTCGAGGACTTGGGCGGCGACTTCTTCAACTCCCCTTCAACGGACGGCGATTGGCTGGACGCCCTGGCCGTGGTGCTCAAGGAACAGTTGACGGCGGACACCGTGCGCATCCTCGTCGTGGACGGCGACGACGGCACCCTCGCCGCCTGTGGCATCGGCACCGTCGAGCAGCGACTGCCGGGACCGCATCTGCGCAACGGCCGGACCGGGCACGTGCTCGGCGTGGTCACCGACCCGGCCCACCGGCGACGCGGGCACAGCCGCTCGATCATGCGCGGTCTGCTCGACTGGTTCCGGGACAGCGGCGTCGCCCGCGTCGACCTGCACGCCTCCGCCGAAGGCGAACCGCTCTACCGCGGCCTCGGTTTCACCGAACACCCCGATCCCTCCCTGTACTTGCGCCTGTGATCCGTCACGACGACAACTGCCAGGAAACCGGAGCCACTTCATGCCCAAGCTGATCCCCGGCAGCCGACCGCACCGGGTGCTCGTCGCCTCGAACCTCGTCTACACGATGGGCAGCGGCCTCTGTCTGACGGCCGGAGTCCTGTACTTCACCCAGGCCGTACGGCTGCCGGCGGAGCAGGTGGGTCTCGGCCTCGGCATCGCCGGACTCGTCGCCCCGGCCGTGGGCATCGCCGTAGGGCATCTCGCCGATGTGCGAGGCGCCCGTGGTGTCTACATGGCCACGCTGCTGGTGCAGGCGCTGGCCACCGCCGGGTTCGTACTGGCCGACGGCTTCTGGTCGTTCGTCCTCGTGATCGGCTTGGCCGCCGCGGCGAAGGCGGCCGGACTCGCCGCCCGTACCCCGCTCATCAGGCACTACGGAGGAGACCGGCCGCAGGAGTTCCGCGCCCGGCTGCGTGCCGTCACCAACGTGGGGATCTCCGTGGGCGCGGTGGGCGCCGGCTGGATCGTGCAGGTGGGCACCCTGAACGCCTATCGGTGCATGGTCGTCGGCAACGCGCTCGCGTTCGTCTGCGCGGCGGCGACGCTGTTCCTGCTGCCGTCCGTCGCGCCAGGACCCGTGGCAGAGGGCTCCCGATGGAGCGCTCTACGGGACCGTCCCTACCTCTTGTTGACCGTTCTCGACGGCGTGATGGCCATCCAGTTCAAGGTGCTCACCGTGGCCGTCCCGCTCTGGCTGATCGGCGCCACCACCGCACCGCACTGGCTCATCTCGGGCACGATGCTCACCGGCACGGTCATCGTCGTCGCCTTTCAGGTAAGGGCCGGACGTGGCATCGACTCTCCCGTGGCCGGCGGTCGTGCCTACCGGCGGGCGGGCGTGGCCTTCCTCGTCGCCTGCGCGCTGATCTCACTCGCGGCGGGGACTCCGGCATGGGCCGCCACGGCGCTGCTCATCACCGCGGTGGTCATCCACACGGTCGGTGAACTGTGGCACGCGGCGGCCGGCTTCGAGGTGTCCTTCGCGCTCGCCCCACGGCACGCCACCGGCCAGTACCTCGGCGTGTTCGGCCTGGGAACCGGCCTGGCGGAGGCGTTCGGCCCGGGGCTGCTCATCGCGCTGTGCATCACCTGGGGCCGCCCGGGCTGGTACGTCGTAGGAGCACTGTTCCTGCTCACAGGTCTGGCAGCACCTCCCGCCGTCCGCCTCGCGCTACGACAGCAGCACGCCCGACAGGCTCACACCGAGGGCCGGTGGCTCCGGCGCCGGGCGGCGATCGTGTCGGCGACCGGCACCACGATCCAGCAGAGGTAGGCCCAGTGGGTCAGGAACGAGACCGGGATCGACACCAGGAAGCCAGCTGCCACCATGCCGATTCCGCGGATCGTCCGGGAGAACAGCTCGGGCGGGGTGCCGGTGCGGTAGAGGTCGTCGCGCCGGACCTCGTTGACCATCAGTATGAACAGGAGACAGGACGCGCACTGCACGGTGGCGTAGAAGACGAACCGGGCCTGGAACGCTCCGTGCCCGCCGATCACATCGGTCGCGAACGGGGTGATCACCAACGTGAGCAGCCAGTACATGGTGAAGGCCGTCAACTTGCCGTTGGACGCCGTGACATAGCGGAACACCCGGTGGTGGGAGCGCCAGTGCGCGGCGATCACCACGAAGCTGATCATGAACGCGAGATAACTCTCCCGGTGGCCCGAAGCGGAGTGCCACAGCTCGGAGTTGGTGGAGCCCTCCGGTACCGGCAGCTCCAGGGCCAGCAGCGTGAGCGCGATGGCGACGACCGCGTCCCCGAAGAACGTGAGTCGCTCGGCGGAGACCGCCCGGATCTCCATGTCCTCGTCCTCGGACGGCAGTTCCTGATCAGTCGAGACGTTCATGGCAGCAGAGGATGCCACACGACGGTGACCGTCCCGGACGCGCGCGATACCTCGGACCGGACCCGGGGGAGTGGTACTGCTGGTCCTACCCGGATGCCTGGCGGCCGGGGCCGGGCCAAGAGGATCATCGAACCGACCGAGTCATCACCGTGACCGCGCGGTACCGGACGCGGCACGGACGCAGAACGGACACCGTCATGACCCTGGCCTACCTCGCACAGCCCGAGCAGCAGCAGAAACTGGAATGGCTCGACGGCGGTGAGTTCGCCGTACTGCTCGACGCGGCGGCCACCGGCGGGCAGTTGACCGTGGGACGGTTCTCCGTCGCCAGGGGCGAGGCGCCGCCGTACCACATGCACACGCGTGAGGACGAGGTCTTCATGCTGATCAAGGGCAGTGCGCTGCTGTGGTGCGACGACGAGGAGATGGAGCTGTCGGAGGGCGGCATCGTCTTCCTTCCGCGCAACGTTCCGCACGGCTACCGGATCACCTCCGACACGGCGGATCTCCTCATGATCTGCACACCGGGCGGCATCGAGGGCATGTTCCGGCACGCGGGACGCGACCTGACGACCCCGCGCCCCGAGGGCTTCGAGATCTCCCGGGACCTCATGGCGGAGGCCGCCGACCAGTACGGCCAGATCATCGTCGGCCCGCCGCGCTGACCCTGCAACTCCCCTCACAGCTTTCACCGGAACCACGAAAGGCACAGCCATGTCCCGGCAACAGCGCCAGGCCCTCGACGAAATGCTGCGGCACGGTCCGCTCGACCTCGGCGGCGACGTCGCCGAACAGCGTGTCGTCTTCGGCGAGATGATGGCGTCCATCCCGTTGCCCCCCGACGTCTCGACCACGGTGGGCGAACTGGGCGGCGTCCCGGTCGTCACCGTCGAGACCCCGGCGAGCGACCCGGCGACCGTGGTCCTGTATCTGCACGGCGGCGCCTACGCGATCGGCTCGGCCGCCGACGCCGTGGGCCTGGCCGCCGAGATCGTACGGCGCACCGACGCGCGCGCCGTCTGCGTCGACTACCGGCTGGCCCCCGAACACCCCTTCCCCGCGGCGGTCGACGACGCCCTGGCCGTCTACCGGGCCCTCCTCCACGACGGACTGCCCAGCTCCGCGATCGCGTTCGTCGGCGAGTCAGCGGGCGGCGGTCTCGTCGCCGCGACGCTGGTCGCCGCCAAGGACGCGGGCCTGCCCCAGCCCGCGTCGGCCGCGGTGTTCTCCCCGTGGGCCGACCTGAGCGTGTCCGGCGCGAGCGCGGTGAGCAAGGCGGCCGTCGATCCCTCGGTCACCCCGGACGGCCTGCGCAGGCGGGCCCGCGACTATCTCCGCGACACCGACCCCACCACGCCCCACGCCAGCCCCGTCTTCGCCGACCTCACCGGCCTGCCGCCGCTGCTCATCCAGGTCGGCTCGCACGAGATCCTGCTGGACGACGCCGTACGACTGGCCGCGCGCGCCGCCGAGTGCGACGTACGGGTCGATCTGCAGGTCTGGTCCCAAGTACCGCACGTCTTCCAGGGGTTCGCGGCGATGCTCGACGAGGGCGCCGAAGCCCTGGACGTGGCCGCCGCGTTCACACGGGCCCATTGGACGGACGTCACCGAAGGCGCCGAGGCGCTCGGGATGGCCGGGTAAAGAATCCGTAGTGCGGAGACCGAAGTTCGGTGTGCCGTACAGCGTCTCGACGACGATGGCGTGCATGGCAACGACGAACCACTTCGGCATCGCACTGCGGGGGTGGCGAGAGCGCGTGTTACCCGAGGACAGCGGGCTGGAGCCGGGCGGGGACCGGCGCATCCCCGGACTGCGCAGGGAGGAACTGGCCCGGCTGGCGGGCCTGTCGGTCGACTACGTGGTCCGGCTGGAGCAGGGCCGCGCCCGAAACCCCTCGGCCCAGGTGGTCACCGCGCTGGCCAGGGCGCTGCGCCTCGAACCGTCCGAACGCGACCACCTGTTCCGCTGTGCCCACCTCGCGCCGCCCGCGACCGGGGACGTGTCCAGACACATGCCCGCGCGGGTGCACCGGCTCGTGGGGCAGTTGGCCGACAGCCCCACCGCCGTGTTCGCCGCCGACTGGACCCTCATCGGCTGGAACGACATGTGGTCCGCCGCGATCGGCGACCCCCGCACCTACGGCTGGGACGAGCACAACCTCGTCGCCGGAATGTTCCGGCCGGGCGGCGGACCCGGACGTGCGCCGATCGCGGGGTGGCCCGTGCGGTCCTGGGCGGGCGACGAGGTCGAGGAGGAGGATCTCGTCGCCGACCTGCGGGTCACGGCCGCCGCCCATCCCCATGACGCGCGGCTCGTCGCCTTCGTCGACCGCATGCTGCGCGACAGCCCGCGCTTCGCCCGCCTGTGGTCCAACGGCACGGCCCGCACCCACGTCGGAGACCGAAAGACCATAGAACACCCCCGAGTCGGGGACATCGACCTCGACCTCGATGTCGTGATGGCCGCCGGAACCGACCTCAGGATCGTCACGTACACGGCGGCGGCCGGGACGGGCGACGCGGAGAAGTTGGACGATCTGCGCGCGGCCCGCCCGCTGTCGGCCCGGGTCCCGTGAAGGTCGCGGTACGTCAGTCCTCGTCCTCGTCCGCGCGCGACAGCGCGTCGGTGATCAGACGGGTTGCCGAGTCGGGGTCGTCCGTGATGCGGTTGATGTGTTCCGCGAGGAGGAAGGCGGTGGCCTCCAGCGGAGTCATCTCGTCCTTGGTCCAGTCCCCGTACTGCTCGCGCCACAGATTCGGGCTCAGTCCGATGCCCGCCGCGACGACCAGGCCGGCCATGGTGGGGACGGCCCCGGGCGGAACGCTCCTGGGCATCATGCGCAGCGTGCCCACGAGGGTGGGCACCACGTACTCGATGACGTCCTTGCCCTGACTCTCGTGAGCCTTCCGCAGCCACGTCATGAAGATGTAGATGAGGGTGCACGTGCCGGCCAGGACGTCCTCGACTCCCTCCGGACCCAACGACGCGATGAACTGCTCCATCAGCGCCTGCTGTTCGGGATCGGTCCTGGTCCTGCCGTCGTGGACGGTCTTGAGCCGGGAGTCGACGATCATGAGCGCCGCGCCCACATCGCCGACGGGAGCGTGCTGGGGGTCGAGGGGCGATGACACGGGATTCCTCCTCGGTCGGCCGCGGCGAGCAGCGCGTCGTGTCCGTGCGTATCCGTAGAGTATTCGGCCGAGCCGGCGCCGGACGGCGGTTTGCCGTCTTCTACGGTCGCGACGCGGGCGCTTTGGGCCAGGTGCGGAGCAGAGCGTCGAGGGCGTCGAGGATCTCGGTCCAACTCTCCTGCGCGTCCGGGGCGCTGTGGTCGAAGCCGCCGGCGGACTCCAGTCCGACGAAACCGGTGAAGACGCTGCCCAACAGCCGTACCGCATGCGTCTGTTGAGGTTCGGCAAGGTCGTAGCCGCGCAGGATGGCCCGTGTCATCTGTGCGTGCCGTACGCCCGCGCTGGCGGCGGCCGTCTCCGGGTCGAGCCGGAACCGGGCCGCGACGAAGCGGCCCGGGTGCTTGAGGGCGTAGTCGCGGTAGGCGTTCGCGAAGGCGGTCAGGGCGTCCCGGCCGGCCCGCCCGGCCACCGCGGCGGAGACCTGGTCGGCCAGTTCCTCCAGGGCGAGCAGGGCGATCCTGGTCTTGAGGTCGTGGGCGTTGCTCACGTGCGAGTACAGACTCGCGGTCCTGACGCCGAAACGCCGGGCCAGCTCCGCGGGGGTCGCCTGCTCGAAGCCGATCTCGTCGGCCAGGTCCGCGCCCGCCCGGACCAGGCGCTCCGTGGTCAGTCCCACCCGTCCGGTCCCTGCCATGGCCGTCCTCCGTGTCGGTTTTCACTCTGTGGCTTCGAAGATTATGCATTTGCCTAACTCGATTAGGCAAATTAGCGTGTCTGTTATGAAGCCGCTGACCGAGCAAGAGATCCGCACCGCGTTCGTGAACTGCACCAAGGGCGAGGCCAAACGCCTGTCCGTCCCCCGTGACCTGGCCGAACGATCCTGGGACGACCTGGACTTCCTGGGCTGGCGAGATCCCCAGGCCCCCGACCGGGCCTACGTCGTGACCGAACTGGACGGCCGCCCGGTCGGCGTCCAACTGCGCACCTCCGGCGCCGCCTCCTGGCAGCAGCGCCGCAGCATGTGCTCGGTCTGCCTGACCACCCACACCGGAGGCGTCTCCCTGATGGTCGCGCCCAGATCGGGCAAGGCCGGACAACAGGGCAACTCGGTCGGCGTCTACATGTGCAGCGACCTCGCCTGCTCCCTCTACGTACGAGGCAAGAAGGAAACGGGCGTCGGCGCCCGCCTCCAGGAATCCCTCACCCTGGAGGAGAAGATCCGCCGGACCGTGACGAACCTCGCCACGTTCATCGCGAGGGTGGGGGCGTGACCGGCAACGCCCTCTCGAACGTGGAGCGATACGCGGCGGTGTGCGCGTGTTCCCGCTCGGACCACTCGACGCGGGAGACGATCAACTCGGCCTCATCGGGACGAAGTTCAAGCTCGCCGAGGCGCTGACGCCACCAACTCGCGTTGCGGGCCTGCCGGTCGAGCATCACGTCGACCAATTCGCCACGGGCGCAGGCTTCGAGGCCGTAGGCGTCCGCGAGGATCCGCACCTGGTTCGCCTGTGCGGCGGCGGGCGGAGCGGTGGGGCGGGAGGAGACGCACCATGTCCAGGCCGCGTATCCGACGTCTTCGAGGGGATCACCGGGCGCGGCGGTGTCGAAGTCGATGAAGGCGTAAGGGAGACCGTCGCGGAACACGGCGTTGTTCGGGCCGGGGTCGTGGTGGCAGACGACGGGGCACGCCCCGGCGAGCACGCAGCCACGGGTCGCGTCGTGCAGGGACCGGAGCAGCGCACCGGCCGCCGTGATCTGTGCGTCAGTCCAGCACCGGAACCTGGCAGGGACCTGGCCGGGCAGGTAGCTGAGCGTGTCGCGTCCGGCCGTGTCGAGGCCCAGGTGACGTGGGGCACCGGCGAAACCACGCCCTTCGACATGGCCGAGTAGCCGTGCCACGAAGGGCGACGCCTCCGTGACCGGTCGGCGCACCGTGTCGCCGACACGCACCACGCCGGGGGTCACGCGCCCGCCGCGCAGGGGCACTTCACCGTCCTGTTCCCGCATCTACGACCGCTCCGTTCGTCCTGTCGAGGGTGAGCCGGGGTTCCGGCTCGGGCGGCTCCGACCTGCTCGTCCCCGTTTGTTAGGCTCCCCTTGCCTCCCGCGGGGGAAGTCCGGTGAGAATCCGGCGCTGTCCCGCAACGGTGTGCGTGGCGACCCCTGGTCGTCGCGTGAGCCCGATCGCCCGTGGGTGGTGCGACCCGTTGACTGCTCGCCGTGGACTGCGAGAGGGGATCCGAGCGGCCGGCACGGTCGTACGGGCTGTCTCCTCGATCGAGGCTCACCAGGCGGCCCCAGGTGAAGGACCGCCGATCGTGCGCCGACCTCCGAGCTCCGGCCCGGCCCGAACACCCCAGCCGCTGCTGATACTTGGGCTGCTGCTCCTGCTCTGCGTCTCCCTCGTGTGCGGTGTCGCACTGGGGGCGGCCGGCATCGGACCGGCGGACGTGTTCCGCTTCCTGTGGGCCGGAGTCAGCGGCGGGACCATACCCGCCGACGACGCCGCCGACTACACCATCGTCTGGGAGATCCGGCTGCCGAGGGTCGTCCTCGCGGCCGTCGTCGGCGCCGGGCTCTCGGCCGTCGGCGTGGCCGTCCAGGCCATGGTCCGCAACGCGCTCGCCGATCCGTTCGTCCTCGGCATCTCCTCCGGCGCGGCGGTGGGCGCCAACGCCGTCATCCTGCTGGGCGCGTTCGCCGGCCTCGGCGTCTGGGCGCTGTCCGCGTCCGCGTTCGCCTCGGCGCTCGCGGCCATGGTCCTGGTCTACGCCGTGGCCCGCTCGCCGCACGGCCTCACCCCGCTGCGGCTGATCCTCACCGGGACCGCGCTGGCCTACGGCTTCGAAGCCGTCACCACCGTGATGGTGTTCGGCGCGGCCCGCGGCGAGGCGGCCCGCTCGGCGATGATGTGGCTGCTCGGGAGCCTGGGCGGCGCGACCTGGGCGCAGGTGCCGCTGGCCGCCGTGACCGTGGCGGCCGGCTGGACGTGGCTGCGATGGCGGGCGGAACCGCTCAACGCCCTCGCGATGGGGGACGAGACCTCCGCCGCGCTCGGCGTCCAACCGGCCCGGCTGCGCCGGGAGTTATTCGTCGTCACGGCGGCCGTGACGGGAACGGTGGTGGCGGTCAGCGGCGCCATCGGCTTCGTCGGGCTCATGGTGCCGCACCTCGTACGGATGCTCGTCGGCGCCGATCACCGCAGGGTCCTCGCGGTCGCGCCCCTGGTCGGCGCGGTGCTGCTGGTGTGGGCGGACGTACTGTCCCGGCTGCTGCTGGCCCCGGCCGAACTCCCGGTCGGCGTCATCACCGCCGTCGTGGGAGTGCCCGCCTTCCTGCTGCTGATGCGGCGCGGCGGCTATGCGTTCGGGGGTCGTTGATGCGGCTCGACATCGAGGGGCTGTCGGTCGACGCGGGCGCCGTGCGGCTGGTCGACGACATCAAGCTCGCCGTGGACTCCGGGGCGTTCGTCGGGCTCGTTGGCCCCAACGGCAGCGGAAAATCAACCCTGTTGAGGTGCGTGTACCGGGCGCTACGACCGGCCGGCGGCACGGTCCGGCTCGACGGGGACGACGTACACGCGATGGAACCACGGGCCGCCGCCCGGGTGTTGGCCGCGCTGCCGCAGGAGTCGTCGGCCGAGTTCGACTTCACCGTCTCCGAAGTGGTCGCCATGGGACGGCTGCCGCACCGGGACCGGACCGCCGCGTCGGACCGGGAGATCTGCGCCGAAGCCATGGAACGCACCGGTGTCACCCACCTCGCCGACCGCGGCTTCCTCGCCCTGTCCGGCGGCGAGAGGCAGCGCGTCCTGATCGCCCGCGCACTCGCCCAGCGCCCACGCGTCCTCGTCCTCGACGAACCCACCAACCACCTCGACATCGCCCACCAGTTGGACGTGCTGTCCCTGGTCCGCCGCAGCGGCCTGACCGTACTCGCGGCCCTGCACGACCTCAACCTCGCCGCCGCGCACTGCGACCTGCTGTACGTGATCGCGGGCGGCCGGATCGTCGCCTCCGGCGCACCGCACGACGTACTCCGACCCGCCCTCCTCGCCGAGGTGTTCGGAGTCCGAGCGCACCCGGTACGACACCCGGAGACCGGCGCCGTCCAGCTCCTGTTCGACCTGCTCCCGCCCACCACGTAAGGACCCTCATGCGCAAGTTGCTCGCCGCCGCTCTCTGCCTCGCCGCGACCGTGACAGCCACCGGCTGCGGTGCGAGTGTCGAGTCGACCGCGGACACCCGGTCCGCCGAGGCGGTCACCCTCACCAACTGCGGTCAGAAGGTGACGTACAAGACCGTCCCGAAGCGAGTCGTCACCAACGACGTCGGTATCACCGAGCTGATGTTCGCCCTCGGGCTGGAGAACCGCATGGCCGGGTTCGCCATGCCCGACGACAAGGGCGATCTGACCGACGTGCCCTGGAAGGACGGCTACCAGAAGGTCACGTGGCTGTCCAAGGACCAACTCACCAAGGAGAACGTCCTCGACGCCCGCGCCGACCTCGTCTTCGCCGGCTGGAACTACGGCTTCCGCGACGACAGCGGCTTCACCCCCGACGCCCTGAAGAAGCTCGGCATCCCCTCGTACGTCCTCACCGAGTCCTGCCGCAACGGCCGCACCGACACCTCGCGCGGCATCATGCCGCCCCTCGACGCCCTTTACACCGACCTCACCAACCTCGGAAAGCTCTTCGGCGTCGAGAAGCGCGCGGCCACCCTGATCGCCGACTTCAAGAAGCACATAGCCACCGTCCACAGCGAGGCTCCCGCGAAGAGCCCCACGGTCTTCCTCTACGACAGCGGCCAGGACGCCCCGTTCACCTCGGGCCGCTACGCCGCTCCCGACCAGATCATCAGCGAGGCCGGCGGGGTCAACGCCATGCACGACGTCAACGACTCCTGGACCACGGTCGGTTGGGAAACCGTCGTGAAGCGCGACCCCGATGTCATCGTGATCTGCGACTACGGCGACGTGAGCGCGGAACAGAAGAAGAAGTTCCTCCTCTCCTACGCCCCGCTCCGCAACGTCTCCGCCGTCAAGCACCGGCGGATCTTCGTCCTGGACTACGTCGACCTCGTCGAGAGCCCACGCAACCCGTCGGCCATCGCCCGCCTCGGCGCGTATCTCCGCACGGTGGCCGCGGGGCAGCAGGCCGCCCAGTAGGCGTCCCGATCAGCCTGCTCGATCATGGTCTCGCGCAGCTCGGCGGGGAGCCCGGCCCTCGGAACGCGAAGCGTCATGATGTCCTCCTGGTACGTGCCTGTCCGGGCCGGTACGTGTGTCTGCCCGGCGGTTCGGCATGAAGACACCGGCGGACGCGAGGATGTGACATCGGGACGCGGGAGGGCCGCACCCTCGCCACCGGAGGGGAGGCTGCGGCCGTCCAGTTTGCACGTACGCGGAACAGAGCCGGTCCTAGCGGGCCGTCACCCGGAGGTTCCCGTCGCGGCGGCGAGGTCGTCGGCGTCGGCGCGGGCGAGTACGGCGTCCACGACGGCGTACTCGGCCTGGTCCAGTACGTAGAGCACCAGGGCGATCGCGCCCGCGGCGTCCTGCTCGGCGTCGTCGGCGCGGCGTTCGGCCTTCTTGAGGTCGCGTTCGGCCTTGTGCTCGGCGCTCGCCGCGCGGCGGTCGGCGAAGTGCTTCTGCACCGAGTCGTGCGCGTCGCTCAGCCGGCCCTGCGCCCGGGCCTTGGCGTCGTCGGTCTTGGCCCCCACGGCATCGATGGATGCCTTGAGACTGGTCTTCGTCGTCTCCAGCTGCGCGCGGTTCTTCGCCTTGGCGGCCGTGGCGGTGTCCTCGACCCTCTTCGTCCGGTCCGCCAACTTGCTGAGCTGGTCCGAAAGCTTGTCCATGATGATTCCTGTCTCGTGAGGGTGATTCGGTGGGTCTCGGACATCGCGCGACACGGGCACGCCGACGCCACGCATGCCGCTATGCCGCTCTTTGCCGCAGGTGGAGTGAGAGGACGATGCCCGACGTCCCGTACATCAGGCTGAACAGGCCGAACACGGTCGCCAGTGAGACCGCGCCGACGTCCGGCCGCACGAAGAGCGCGAAGGCCAGGGCGACGGACACCAGCCCGGTCAGCATGAACATCGCGCGCTCTCCGGCGGACTCGCCCTCCTGCGTGGCCATGCCGATCTCGACAGCGCCGGTGACCAGCGCCCACCCGCCGACCCAGAGGGTGAGTGCCAGCGCCGTGATGCCCGGCCACAGGATCGCGGCGGCTCCGCTCACGGCGGACAGCAGGGCCAGCAGCAGCCAGCCGAAGACCGGCCCCGCCCGGTTGCCGCTGAACGCGCGAACGGCGTCGTTGGCCGCGGCGAAGAAGGCGTAGAAGGCGAACAGGTAGACGAATGTGCCCACGGTTATGCCGGGCCACACCAGCGATACCAGTCCGAAGGCAACCGCGAGGATGCCGCGCCACAACAGGGCGTTGGGTGAGCTGAGTATGGTGATCACTTCCCTTCTCGGCCGAGGGGGCATGGGCCGGTCGCCTCTTTCCCAATGCCGACGCTAGGGCTCGGCGGTCCGGGGCCCATCCGTCATCCGACTGCACTGCTGTAGCTATCGGGATGCTTAGGTTCGGGGCGTTCCGGGCGGGCGACGACCCACCCCGGACGGCATGCGCGGGCGATTTCGCTACAAGTTCCGAAATTATTCGTGACGGCTCCGCCACGCCGTCGAAATAGGTACTTCCTAGCGTTAACGCCAGTCGCATAGGCGTCATCGCACCCATTGGGTCCCTCAAGCCGCAAGAGGTGCTTTCTCACGAAAAAACATCACTGTCCTCAGCGATGTCTTGAGACAGGAGCCACCGAGTGTCCAACCCCTCCCGTCGCGGCGTCCTCAGACTGACCGCCGGCACAGCTCTCCTCGGCACCCTCGCCCTGACCGGCTGCGGGCGCGGTACCGAGACCGCCGCCGCGAAAGCGTCCGCCAAGCCGATCGGCACCACCCCGGCCACCGGCACCGTCAACGTCTGGGCGACCCAGGACGACGCCAGCGTGCTCGACAAGGTGATCAAGCCGTTCAAGGCCGCGAACCCGGACGTCACCCTGAAGTTCACGCTGATACCGAACTCCGAGTACTACACGAAGCTCCAGGCGGCGATCGCGGCGGGCAAGGGCCCGGACGTGGCCCAGTTCTTCCCCGAGTCGCAGGCGCAGTTCCTCGACCCGGCGATCCTGCGGCCCGTGCCGGACGGACTCGTCGACTCCGGCAGCTTCTTCAAGAGCCTGTGGGACGCAGGTGTGGCCAAGGACGTCGCCTACACGGTGCCCTGGTACGCCTACACGTACGCCCTCGTCTACCGCGCCGACCTCGCCAAGAAGGCGGGCGTCAAGGCGCCGACCACCTGGGCCGAGATGGTGCCCTTCTTCAAGGCGCTGCAGGGCGCGGGAGCCGTGCACGGGCTCGGGGCCGACAACGGCTGGGACATCTTCAACGGCCAGGACGCCGCGATGTACGCCTGGCAGGCCGGCGGCTCCCTGCTCTCCGCCGACGGCAGGTGGACGCTCGACACACCGGCGATGGTCGACGCGATCAAGTACAACGCGTCGTTCTTCACGTCCGGTTCCGCCGACACCGCGACCCCCACCTTCCTCGACTCCCAGCCGTACTTCGTCTCCGGCAAGACGGCCTGCATGATCACCGGCCCCTGGGTCGTCGGCCAGCTCGACACCGCCGCGAAGAAGACCGGCTGGACGGCATCGCATGTCGCCACCGCACCGCTGCCGGCCGGCGCCTCGAGCAGTGCCTCCTTCTCCGGCGGCGGCAGCTGGGGTGTGCTCGCGACCGGCGGCAACGCGGACGCGTCGTGGAAGTTCATCCGGTACGTCTCGAAGCCGAGCACCCAGGTCGCGCAGTTCAAGGCGTACAGCTCACTGCCCGCGGCCGTGTCGGCCTGGGACGACCCCGCCATCAAGGGACAGCCGCTCCTCGACGCGTTCTTCACGCAGCTCACGAAGGCGCGGGCGTTCCCGCAGGTGAGCACCTGGCAGCAGGTCGCGACCCGGCTCGGCAAGGAGATGGAGGCCGTGGCCAAGGGCAAGGAGACCGCGGCGAAGGCCGCCGCGAACATCCAGGCGTACGCCGAGAGCGTCGGCACGAGCACGAAGTGAGCCGCCCATGACCACCACCCTCACCCGTCGGGCGCCGCGCACGACACCGCGCGGCCGGCCGGTCACGGCCCCCGCGCGCGCCCGCCACCGGAGCCTGCGGCGAACGGCTGTCGCCTGGCTGTTCCTCGCCCCGTTCCTCGCCGTGTTCCTGCTCTACACGGCGATCCCGACCGTGGCCGCGCTCGGCTTCAGCCTCACCGACCTGCACGGCGCGGACCTACGGCATCCGTTCGCGGTCAACTTCACCGGCCTGGAGAACTACCTCCGGCTGTTCCAGGACTCCACCTTCCGGCGCGACATCCTCAACACCGCCGTCTTCGTGGCCGTCGGCGTACCGCTCACCATGGGCGTCGGTTTCGCGCTGGCCCTCGCGCTGAACTCCGGCATCCGGCGTCTGCGCGGCCTCTTCCGTACGGTGTTCTTCGCACCGGTCGTCACCAACGTCGTGGCCGCCGCACTGATCTGGCAGTACGCCTTCACCCCGAGCGGCACCGTCAACAAGGTGCTCGGCGCGGTCGGTTTCGCCGGACCGAACTGGCTGGACGACCAGCACCTCGCCATGCCGGTGGTCATCCTGCTCGGCGTCTGGCGCAACTTCGGTACCGCGATGGTCCTCTTCCTCGCCGGACTCCAGTCGATCCCGCAGGACGTCTACGAGGCCGCCGCCCTCGACGGCGCAGGAAAATGGCGGCAGTTGAGGCACATCACCCTCCCGCTGCTGCTGCCCACCACCCTCATGGTGTCGGTGCTGCTCACCGTCTTCTATCTCCAGGTCTTCGACGAGCCCTATCTGCTCACCGACGGCGGCCCGCTCGGCTCCACCGAGTCCGTGGCGCTGTACACCTACCACCAGTTCGGGGTCGGCGAGTTCGGGGTGTCCTCGGCCGCCTCCTTCGTGACCCTGGTGCTGGTGGCCCTGGTGAGCATCGTCCAGTTCCGATTGCTGAGGCCCCGCGCATGACCGCCGTCGCCCGAAGTGCCGTACGAGCGCGGCCCGTTGCCCGGCCGCTGCTCTACGCCGCGCTCGTCCTGTGCGCGCTCCTCACGCTGCTCCCGTTCGTCTGGGGGATCGGCGGCTCGCTGCGCAGCCTCGACGAGATCCGCTCCGACCCCGGTGCCCTCGTCCCCCACCACTTCACGCTCGACAACTTCACCCGGCTGTTCAGGACCCAGGGCTTCGGCCGGTTCATGGTCAACAGCATCGTGGTCGCGGCCATGGTGGTGGTCGGCAACATCGTGGCCGCGTCGGCCGCCGGCTACGCGCTCGCGAAACTCGAATTCGCGGGCAGGCGGCTCGCGTTCGGCACGGTCATGGCCGCGATGATGGTGCCGTTCACCGCGGTGTTCGTCCCGCAGTTCGTCCTCACCGTCGACATGGGCCTGGCGGACACCCTCGCCGGCATCGCGCTGCCCAGCCTCGCGATGCCGATGTCGGTGTTCATCATGCGGCAGTACGCGTCGTCGATCCCGGACGAGTTGCTGGAGGCGGCCCGGATCGACGGGGCCGGTGAGTTCCGTATCTTCTTCCGGATCTTCCTCCCGCTGGCCGGTCCGGCGGTCGCGACGATCACGATCATGTCGTTCCTCAACTCGTGGAACTTCTTCATCTGGCCGCTCATCGTCGCCCAGAGCACGTCCAGTTACACGTTGCCGGTGGGCCTCGCGGCCACCAGCCAGGCGGCGGCGCACGTCACCGACTACGGCCTGATGCTCGCCGGTGCCGTCGTCGTCATGCTGCCGGTGCTCGTGCTCTTCCTGTGCCTGCAGCGGTACTTCGTGCAGGGCATCGCCGGAACGGGAATGAGGTGACCCCGCTGAAGTCCGCGACGAACGGGATGAACCAGAGCGCCGTCCGCCGTGTCAACACGTCAGTCGTTCTGCGGACGTTGGCGGTGTCGGCCGGGCCGATGACCCTGACCGAACTCGCCGAGCGGGCCGGACTCTCCCGCCGTACCAACGAGTTGATCCTGGACTCGCTCATCGAGGCGGGCTGGGTCACCGAACTCGACCGCGTGCCGACCAGCGGCTGCGCCGGCCGCCCCGCCCGACGATACGAACTCCGCGCCGAGCACGCCCTGTTGGCGGCCGTCCGCATCACCACCCTGGACGTGTCGGCGATGGTGGCCGACGTCCGCGGCCGTGTCCTCGGCCGGGCCCAGCGCCCCCTGCGCGCCTACCAGGATCCGCGGTCCACGCTCGACGACGCGGCGGCCCTCGTACGGGAGGCACTCGACGACGCGGGCGGCTCGCCGGACCGGTTGCGTGCCGGCGCGGTCGCGGCCGGTGGCGCGATCGACGACGAGGGTGTCGTACGACGACTGGTCCACACCACGCGCTGGGAGGGTGTGCGGCTGCCCGAGGAGCTGGGGCGGCGCGTCCGGGTGCCCTGGTTCGCCGACAACGACACCAACCTCGGTGCGCTGGCGGAGCGTTGGCGGGGAGTGGCCGCCGACCACGACAACGTCGTCTGGGCCGTCCTCGGCAACCGGACCGGCCTCGGCATCCTCATCCGGGGCGCCGTGCACCGAGGTCTGGACGGCGCCGCCGGTGAGATCATCGAGGCGCACTCGATACCGGTCGGCTCGGTCGAGAACCACCCCGTCGCCTGGCTCACCTCACCCGAGGCGGACCGGCGCCGTATCGCCCTGGAGCGCTTCGAGGCGGCCCGGGCCGGAGACGCGGAAGCACTCGCCGAGGTCGACGAGTTCGTCGAGAACATCACCTCGATCCTCACCACCCTGTCCTGGACGGTCGCGCCCTCGCTGATCGTGCTCGGCGGCGGTCTGGAGGAGGCGGCCGATGTACTGCTGCCCCGGGTGCGGGAGGCGATGCGCGTCGCCCGCACCCCCGCGATCGAGCTGCGCGCCACCTGCCTGGGCCGCGACGCCGCACTGATCGGCGCCGTGAAGATGGCGCTCGACCGGATGGACACCGAGCTGTTCGGCCCGCTCGTCCCCGGCGCGTAACTCCCCCCACACGTAACGACTTTGGAGTTCCCCTGTGACCGACATCCCGCACACCGACGTCCTCATCGTGGGCAGCGGCATCATGGGATCCGTGGTGGCCCGGCTGCTGCGGGACAGCGATCCGGGGCTGGGCATCACGATGGTCGACGGCGGCAGCGCGATCGGCAGGACACCCGGGCTGCATCTGCACGACGTCGACGACCCGGTCCTCTGGGCGCGCTACAACGAACAGGTCGTCAGCGGCATCCAGGGCATGTACACCGGCGCCGAGGTTGTGCGCGAGACAGCCGACAGCCTCACCGGCCTGACGCCCGGCATGTTCCACGCGCTGGCCTTCGGCGAGGACGCCGAGGCGATGCCCGCGACCGCGCTCGCCTGGAACGCGGGCGGCATGGGCGTCCACTGGACCGCCGCGACCCCGTGGCCCGCCGGCGACGAGGTGTTCGACTTCGGCGACCCGGCCGCATGGGCGGCGGACCTGGACACAGCGCGCCGACTCCTCGCCGTCACACCTTCCCCCATCGGCCCCACCGAGATCGGGCACCTGGTCCTCGACGTACTGCGAAGGCGCTACGACGACACCGCACCGGACGACCGGCGCCCGCAGCCCATGCCCATGGCCGTCACGGCGACGGCATCCGGCCCCATGCCACGCACCGCACCGGGGACGATCTTCCGGCCCGTCGCGTCCGGCGGCGACCCGGAGTTCACCCTGCTGACCGGCACCCTCGCCACCAGGTTGCTTGCATCGGCGGGCCGGGTCACCGGCGCCCGACTGCGCCGCGTCGCCGACGGCACGGAGACCGAACTCCACGCGGACACCGTCGTCGTGTGCGCCGACGCGCTGCGCACCCCGCAACTGCTGTTCGCCTCGGGCATCCGCCCCCCGGCCCTGGGCCGCCGTCTCAACGAGCACGCGTTCATCACCGCCCGGGTGCTGCTCGACCTGGACCGGTTCGGCCTCGCCCTCGACGACCTGCCCCTGCCGCGCACCGGCGAGTTCAGCACGGACTCCCTCTGGCTGCCGCAGAACGGGACGGCACAGCCCTTCCACGGGCAGATCATGAACCGGACGTACGTCGGCGAGGACGGCCGCCCGCTCGCACACGCCGTGGGCCTCACCCTGTACGCCCCCGTCGAGTCGCGCCCCGCGAACCGCCTCGTCTTCTCGGAGTCGGAGACCGACCTCGCCGGGCTGCCGCGCATCCGCGTCGAGTTCGAGTACTCCGACACCGACCGCGCGCTCATCGACCGGGCGTCCGCCGAAGTCCGGTCACTGGCCGAGGAGTTCGGCCCCTTCGACCCCGCCACCGAACTCGCGCTGCTCCCGCCCGGCTCCTCCCTGCATCTGACCGGCACGGTCCGGGCGGGCACCGCCGACGACGGCACCACCGTCTGCGACCCGGACGGCCGGGTGTGGGGCTACGACAACCTGTACCTCGCCGGCAACGGCGTCATCCCCACCCCGATGGCGGCCAACGTCACCCTCACCGGCGCGGTGACCGCCGTACGGGCCGCCCGAGCCGTCACCGCCCGAACCGCGCCGCTCGCCGCGCGCTGAAAGGAAGTTCGACCGTGATCGACGTCCCGAAGGAATACCGCGTGGCGCTGCCGGCCTGGATCGACGACGAGTTGGCCGACACGCCCGCCGTGATCCCCGACCGCGCCGACCGGATGCGGCTCGTGCACCGGCTCGCGGACCGTAACTGGCGGGAGGGCAACGGCGGTCCGTTCGCGGCCCTCGTCGCCGAGCGCGACACCGGCCGGATCGTCTCCGTCGGCGTCAACGTCGTGCTCGCCTCCGGCATCTCCAGCGCCCACGCGGAGGTCGTCGCGCTTGGGCTCGCCCAAACGGCCCTCGGCGGCTGGGACTTGGGCGCCGAGGGAGTAGCCGCGCACGAACTCGTCGTCAACTGGCGCCCCTGCGTGCAGTGTTACGGCGCCACGATGTGGTCCGGAGTGCGCTCTCTCGTGGTCGCGGGGGACGGGCCCGAGCTGGAGGAGATCACCACGTTCGACGAGGGCCCCCTCGGCGCCGACTGGGCCGAGCAGTTCGAGGCACGCGGGATCGACGTCGTAGGAGATGTGCTCCGTGACGAGGCGCTGACCGTATTCCGCAACTACCGCAAGGCCGTCGACGCGGCCGACGGGATCGTCGTCTACAACGCCCGCGGAGGCACCGAATGACCGACACGGCACCGCGTTTCGCCACCGACGTCATCACCTTCTACCACCCTGACTTCTGGGACCTCCCCTCCGCCGAAGCCGTGCGCGACTGGGCCCTGGCCCACCCCGAGCGGTTCTGGGCACGGGTGATGGACGCGTTGACGGCGGCCGGTGTCACGGGTGTCGAGCTGACCTTCGCGCCGGGCGACATCGAGTCGGCCCTGCGGGCCTTCGGCAGCGCACCCGCCTTCCGCCGCGAACTGGCGGCCCGGGGGCTGTCCGTCGTCAGCGCGTTCATCGCCGACAGCGACGCCCCCGGCTGGCGGGAGGGCGCCGATCTGCCCGCGATCGTCGCCGACGCCGAACGCCGCGCGGCTTTTCTCTCCGACGTGGGCGCGGGCCTCCTGATCGCCGGCCTGCCCATGCGGACGACATTCGGCACGCGACCGCCCTTCTTCGTCGACGCCGCGTACATGACCCGCATGGCCGACATCGCGCACGCGGTCGGTGAGGCCGTCTCGCGTCTCGGTGTGAAGCTCGCCTTCCACACGGAGTCCAACAGCACCCTCTGGTACGAGCGGGACATCGACCTGTTCATGGCCCTGACCGACCCGCGCTACGTCTGGCTCTGCCCGGACTCCTGTCACATCGCCCTCGGCGGCGGCGACCCGGTGGCGGTGGCCCGCCGCCACACTCCGCGCATCGCCCTCGCCCACTGGAAGGACGCGGTCAGGCCCATCGACGTCGAACTCACCATCGACGAAACGGTCTTCACCCAACAGCAGCCCTACATGGCCGAGTTGGGCTCGGGCATCGTCGACTGGCAGGGCTGGGCCGAGGTCATGTCCCGCACCCCGGGCGCCGGCACCGTACTCATCGAACTGGACGAGGCGCCCGACCCGGTGGCCGCCCTCAGAGCAGGAACGGCCGTGGCGAGCAAGGCAGTTCGCCCGTGATCGACTTCTCCGCCTGCATCGAGTTGATGTTCCTCGAAGACGAGCGGCCCCTGGACGACCGCGTACGCGCCGCGGCCGACTCCGGGTTCCGCGCGGTGGAGATCTGGGAGTGGTGGGACAAGGACCTGCCCCGCCTCGCCCGCGCACTGGAGGCGACCGGCACGCGTCTGATCACCCTGTGCGTCGAGTCGTGGCGGGACAAGTGCGACCTGGGCGACCCGTCGTCGCACGACGAGTTCCTCACCCGCGTACGGGCAGCCGCCGACGCCGCCCGACAGCTGAACACCCCCGGACTCGTCGTCCTCGCCGGGGACTTCGTCCCGGGAATCGAACCCGCCGCTCAACTCCGCAACACGGCCCAGGTGCTCGCACGGGCAGGAGAGGAAACCGGCGAGAGCGGCCTCGAACTCCTCGTGGAGGTCGTCAATCGCGCCTACGAGGAACCCCACGCCCTGATCTCCGACTCACGCACGGCGCTCTCCCTCCTGCGCGCGATCGACCTCCCCAACGTCCGCTTCCTCTACGACCGTTACCACGCGATCCTCAACGGCGAGCCCCTCGGAGCCGAGATCCAGGACGCCATACCGCTGATCGGCCACGTCCAGGCGGCCGACATCCCGGGCCGCCACGAGTTCGGCACCGGAACCATCGACTGGGCCACGGAACTCGCCTGGCTCCACAAGGCCGGTTACGACGGCTACGTAGGCATCGAGGCGACCCCACTCGGCGACAGCGGCCAGGTCTACGCCGCCGCCCGTGCCCTCCTTTGACGGCTACGCGTTCTTCTTCCCGGGCCGGAGTGCGGCGGTGTCGAGGAGGGCGTTCACGGCGTTCCTCGGAAGGGACATAGCGGGCACGGGCGGGGCATAAACGGATCGGCTTCATGCGCGTCACCAACAACGGAGCCATCGAGGACATCAAGGCGCTGCCCCCGGAGCAGGCCTACGACCTGAGCATGACCCCCCCCGCGCGCTCCAACCGCACACCGACAACCCGTACCGCATCCCCCGACCCGGCTATGTGCTCCTGCACTGCCCCGCCAATGACGCCGAGGGCGGCGAGTCCGGCATGACCGACGGATTCCACATCGCGGAGACGATCCGCCGCGAGCACCCCGAGCTGTTCCGGACGCTGACCTCGGTGCCTGTCAACTGGCGCTACGCGGACGAGCAGGCGGCAGGCCTGCCTCGACCAGGATGTCGTCGCCAGCCGTCAGAAGACCCTCTTGCGCGACCTCACCGGCACACCCTGGCGGCACAGCGGCCTGACTCTCCCGCAGATCCTCTTTGCGCAAGACGTTTCCGACGTGACAAGGATGACGTCCAGCGGCGACTGACGGCGCTCACCCTGGGTACTCACCGGCTCATGCGGATGAGTGTGGTGGACGTGGGGTCGAACACGGTTCGGCTCGTGGTGGCGGATGTCGGGGACGGTGTGCCGTTGCCCGTGCACACGGCCAAGTGGAAGTTGCGGCTCTCCGAGCGCGTCGGGCCGCACGGTGAGATCCCCGACGAGGCCGTGCGCCAGCTCGTGAAGGCGGTGTCGGCCGCCGAGGAGACCGCCCGGCACTGGGGCGCGGCAGGGCCCCTCGCCTTCGCGACGGCGGTCGTCCGCGGCGCGCCCAACCGGCTCGACGTGCTGCGCTCGGTGCATACGGAGACCGGGATACGGCTGTCCACGCTGCCGGGGGAGCTGGAGGGCGAGCTCACCTTTCTCGGCGCCCGGCGCTGGATGGGCTGGCGGGCCGGACCGCTCGCGCTGTTCGACATCGGGGGCGGATCCTTCGAGGTCGCGTTCGGGCGCGGCCGGCTGCCGGACTTCGTGGCGTCCCTCCCGCTCGGCGCGGGCCGGTTGACCCGGGACTTCCTGCCCGGTCAGGACCGGCCGCCGGAGCAGACGGTCAAGGCGATGCGGCGCGAGGTGCGGCACCAACTGCGGGACGTGGCCGCGCGGATCCGCTGGGAAGGGCCACGGACCACGGTGGTGACTTCACGCACCTTCCAGCAGCTGGCCCGACTCTGCGGTGCCGCGCCCGGTCGCCAAGGTCCCTTCGTGGAGAGGAGGTTGGTGCGCTCGGAGCTGCGCGTGGGCCTCGACCGGCTGGCCGCCCTCGCGGCGTCCGAACGGGCCCAGCTCCCCGGCGTCTCGGCACCGCGGGCCGCGCAGAGCCTGGCCGGAGCCGTGGTCGGGCACACGGTGATGAAGCTGACGGGCATCAAGACCGTCACCGTCTGCCCCTGGGGCATCCGCGAGGGAATCCTGCTGCGGTACATCGAGGACGGCGGTTCCTGGTGGACCGAGATGACCCGCCGCAGCGCCGACGCGGAACCGGCGGGAAGGGCCGCGCTGCGCATCGCACCGGGTCCGGAATCGGCGACCGTCGACCGCTGACGGTCCGAACTCCGTTCGCCCCCCGCCGTTCGGTTCGGATCCGTGCGACCCCGGCCCTCCGTACGGTTCGGCGACGAAGGAAGCGGTTCCGCGCCGTTTCCCGGCCGCCCGTCGTACCCTCAACAACGCTGGACGCGGGGCGGGTTGGACGGTCGTGGTCCCTGCCTCGCCCGGCGCGTACGGGACGTCCCTGCGTACCGGTATGCTCTCGACTGTTGTCTGATGGCAACTATGTTCGCGGGGGACGACGCGGTGGGGAGGGCAGGTCCATGGTGGTGCCACGGCCACGGGCCGACGACCTGCTGTCGGTGGCTGACGAAGGAGTCGGACCGGAAGCCTGGGTGGCCTGGGAGCCCTCCGTCCTGCTGGTCGAGGACGACGCGGGCGACGCGCTGCTGGTGGAGGAACTGGTCGCCGACAGCGCGCTGAAGATACGGCTGCGGTGGGTGCGTTCGATGGCCGAGGCCGCCGAGGCGCTCGCCGCCGACGTACCGGACTGCGTCCTGCTCGACCTGCACCTGCCTGACGCCCATGGGCTGGAGGCGCTCTCCCGGGTACGGGCGGGTGCCGAGCAGTCCGCTGTCGTGGTCCTCACCGGACTCGCCGAGGAGGAGACCGGACTCGCCGCCGTCGCCGCCGGGGCACAGGACTACCTGGTCAAGGGCCGGGTCGAACCGGGCCTGTTCGGACGCGCCGTGCGCTACGCGATCCAGCGCAAGCAGGCCGAGCGGGCGGCGGTCGCCCTCCAGGCCAGCCGGATGCAGGCCCAGGAGAACGCCCGCCTGGAACGCGGGCTGCTGCCCAGGCCCCTGCTGCGCGGCGAGGGCGTGGAGGCGGTGGCCCGCTACCGTCCCGGCCGCGCGCAGGCGCTGCTGGGCGGTGACTTCTACGACATCGTGCAGAGCGTCGACGGCACGGTCCACGCGGTGGTCGGTGACGTCTCCGGGCACGGTCCCGACGAGGCCGCCCTCGGCGTCGCGCTGCGGATCGCCTGGCGCACGCTGGTGCTCAGCGGTGTCACGGGCGCCGAACAGGTGGCCCGGCTGGAGGAACTCCTCGTCGCCGAGCGCGTCCGCGGCGAGGTCTTCGCCACCCTCGTCTGTCTCACCGCCGCACCCGGCGAGCGCACCGCACGCGTGGTGCGCGCCGGACACCACGGACTGCTGATGAGGGACGGCGGCGGTGTGGAGTGGGTGGAGGTGCCCGGCGGTCCGGCACTGGGCCTGGTTCCCGGCCTCGCGGACTGGCCGGTCGTGGAGCTCTCCGTACCGGCGGGCGCGGCCGTGGTCCTCTTCACCGACGGACTCTTCGAGGGGCACGTCGGCCGGGGCTCGGAGCGCCTGGGCGAAGACGGTCTGCTGGGACTGGCCCGCGAGCGGGCCGCGCTGGCCCCGGCGCCGTTCGTCGACGAACTGATCGCCCGCGCCGAGGCCCTGGCCGAGACCCGCGGCGGCCTGGCGGACGATGTGGCCGTGCTGCACCTGCACTGGACATGAGACAGCTGCCCCGGACGTGATTCACCGCGCCGGAAACGAGCAGGTGGGACAAGAGGCTGTCGCAACGAGACGAACGGTGAGGGACATGGCGGGCGGAACAGGGATCGGGCGCCGGCTGACGGTACAGGGATGGTTCTTCCTCACGCTGGCGCTCATGGTGCTGCTGGTGGTGATCGGCAGCGCGATCGGCGCGAACCTGCTGAGCCGTACGGCCGACGTGACCGACGATCTGCTCCAGCGCGTACAGCCCGCCCAGACCGAGGCGTACCGGCTGCAGGCCGCCCTGGTCAACCAGGAGACCGGCATCCGCGGCTACGCGATCGCCGCCGACCAGCAGTTCCTCGCCCCGTACACCAGCGGCAAGCAGGACGAGGCCCGCTCGGCGGCCAGACTGCGCGCACAACTCCGCGACCGGCCTGGACTGCTCGCCGATCTGCGGGCGGTGGAGCGCGGTGCGGTGGCCTGGCGGCAGGACTACGCCGAGCCCCTCGCCGCCGCCGTCACGCCCGGCCGGCCGGGCGCCGTCGACCAGGCCACCGTGGACAGCGGCAAGCACGGGTTCGACCATCTGCGCTCCCTCTGGGCGAAGCAGAACGTCGACCTCGCGAGAGCCGTGAAGGAGGGCCACGCCCACCTCGCCCATCAGCGGACGGTACGCAACGTCGTCCTGAGCGCCATGGTCGCCGTCTTCCTGCTCACCGGCGTCGCCCTCGCCGTCCTCGTACGACTGCTGGTGACCCGCCCCCTGGAGGCGCTGACCAAGGCCTCGGAACAGGTCGCGGCGGGCGACTTCGCGCACCGCATCCACGGGGACGGCCCGGCCGACCTCATCGCCGTGGCCGGAGCCGTCGAGGGCATGCGCAGACGGATCGTCGCCGAGCTCGACGCCTCCCGCGAGCAGGAGGAGGTACTCGGCCACCAGGCCGACGAGTTGGACGCCCAGGCCGTCGAACTGCGCCGGTCGAACACCGAGTTGGAGCAGTTCGCCTATGTCGCCTCGCACGATCTGCAGGAGCCGCTGCGCAAGGTCGCCTCGTTCTGCCAGCTGCTGGAGAAACGGTACGGGGACAAGCTGGACGAACGCGGGCTGCAGTACGTCGACTTCGCCGTCGACGGCGCCAAACGCATGCAGGTGCTCATCAACGACCTGCTCACCTTCTCCCGCGTCGGGCGCCTCGACGACATCCGGGAGAAGGCCGGCCTCGGCCAGGCGCTGGACAAGGCGCTGCGGAACCTGGCGGCGTCCGTCGAGGAGTCGGACGCGCGGATCGACCGGCCCGAGACCCTGCCCGACACCGTCGGAGACCCGACACTGCTGACCATGCTCTGGCAGAACCTCGTGGGCAACGCCCTCAAGTTCCGCCGGCCGGACCGGGCCCCGCAGGTGTCCGTCACCTGCGAACCCGACCCCGAGAACCCCGGCATGTGGCTCCTGTGCGTCACCGACAACGGCATCGGCATCCCCGAGGAGTTCACCGACAAGGTCTTCGTCATCTTCCAGCGGCTGCACAGCCGCGATGCCTACGGCGGCACCGGCATCGGACTCGCCCTGTGCAAGAAGATCGTCGAACACCACGGCGGCCGAATCTGGATCGACAGCACGGTCGGTGAGGGCACCCGCTTCTGCTTCACGCTACCTGCGGCAGAAGAGGCCGAGGACACCACCGAAGGCACCGAAGCCGTTGAACACCCTGAAGCTTCCGCAGCCACCGACGACGAGAAGGCCCTGACATGACCCTCCCCGACGCCACCCCGATCGACGTGCTCCTCGTCGAGGACGATCCGGGCGACGAACTGATGACCCGGGAAGCCTTCGAGGACAACAAGATCGGCAACACCCTCCATGTCGTCCGGGACGGTGAGGAGGCACTCGATTTCCTCTACAAGCGCGGCGCGCACACCGGCGCCCCGCAGCCGGACCTCATCCTGCTCGACCTCAATCTGCCGAAGTACGACGGCCGCCAGGTACTGGAGAAGATCAAGTCCGACCCGGAACTGGTGCACATCCCCGTCGTCGTCCTGACCACCTCGTCGGCCGAGGAGGACATCCTCCGCAGTTACAAGCTGCACGCCAACGCCTATGTCACCAAGCCGGTCGACCTGGACCAGTTCATCGCCGCGGTCCGCCAGATCGACGACTTCTTCGTGCAGGTGGTCCGCCTGCCCCATCGCTCGGTCTGACGCGCTACGGTCGTTCTCAGGGGGTGACGAACCGGACGGTGAGTTGGTGAGGGCCATGGTGCCGGAGGACGGCCGTGCGGACGACGTGACCGGGGTGTTCCTGCACCGGCTGCCGGAGGACACCTGGTGGTGGTCGGACGAGATGTTCCGGCTGCTCGGCCACGAACCCGACGCCGTCACACCCACCGCCGGGCTGCTGCGCGAGCGCGTCCACATCGAGGACCGGGCCCGGCTCGACAGCGCCCTGGAGCACGGCAGGACGACCGGACATCCCTTCAGCTGCTATCTCCGAGTGGTGGGCGCACAGGACGCGGAACGCAACGTCGTCCTGGTGGGCGACGGCCGTACCGGCGACGACGGCGACGTGGTGGTGCTGCGTGGCTTCGCGGTCGACGTGACGGCACCGGTACGGCAGGAGGCCCGCCGTGCCGCCGACTCCGACATCGACCGGGCCCGGGTCTCGCAGGTGGACGTCGACCTGGCACGCGGAGTACTCATGGCCCTGTACGGCATCGACGCGGACATCGCGATGCGGGTGCTGCGCCGACACTCCCAGTACGCCAACATGAAGCTCCGCACACTGGCCCAGTCCGTGCGCGAGGCCGCGCCCACCGCACCCGGCAGGCCTCAGCACGACCTGCACCAGCGGGTCTCGGCCGTGCTCTATCCCGACCGCGAGTGAGTTGCTTGGGTGCCGGAAACCCGGGTAGAGCAACCGCATGAGCGACGTACCACCACACTGTCGACTTCCGTGAGGTGTCGAATCAGTGGCAGCGCACGGGGAGGCTGACCAGGAACGGTCGCGGGCGGACAGCGCGGACGCCGTCGCCGGCCGGATCGCCGACGCCGTGGACGGCCTGACGGGGCTGTGGACCTCGGCGGCGGCCGAGGCGTCGGTGCGTCTCTCGCCGCATCAACTGCGCGCCCTGCACGCTCTGGAGGCCGCACCGGGCGCGAATCTGACCATGCTGGCCGAGCGTCTCGATGCGGGACTGCCCACGGTGAGTCGGCTCTGTGACCGGCTGGAGGCGGCCGGGCTGCTGCTCAGGGACCCGGCACCGGACAACCGCCGGGAGATACGGCTGAGCCTCACCGCGCACGGCCGCGACGTGCTCGCGGAGGTCGCCGCACTCAGGTCGCGGGCGCTGACAGAAGTCGTGGGCGCGATGGAACCGGACGACCGCGTGGCCCTGGAGCGCGGCCTGCGGGCACTGGCCGCGGCGCGGTGGCGCGGTCCGGCCGCCCCGGGCGGTTGATCAGGGAGCCGCGGAATCGCGCCCGTGCCAGTCCAGGCACACCACGGCCGCGTCGGCGGTCAGGTCGGTGCTGCCGACGTGTTCGACCAGGCCCGCCACCACCGACCGCGCGACCTCCTGCGGAGCCTGCGCCGGTGCCGCGTCGAAGGCCCTGCGCAGCGAGCCCTCGCCGAACAGGGTGCCCTCCGGCGACCGGGCCCCGTGCACGCCGCTGCTCACGGCCACGAGCCGGTCTCCCGGCCGTACCGAGAAGATCTGCTCGTCGTAGGCGGTCTCCTCGAACATGCCGAGCGGGAGCTGTGTCTCCAGCTCGATCTGCCGTACCGTGTCGCCGCGCCGGAGGTACAGGCGGGGCGAGCCGGCGTCGACCGCCTGGACCGTGCCGGTCGCGAGGTCGAAGCGGAGCAGCAGGGTGGAGGCGTACGCCTTGCCGCCGAACTGGGCGTAGACCGCCTGGTCGGCCAGCCGGGCCTGGTCGGCGAGGCACAGGCCGGCGCGGCGGGCGTTGCGCAGGGCTCCGACCGTGACGCCGGTCAGCAGTGCGGCGTCGATGCCGCGGCCCATTCCGTCGGTGACCGTCAGTGTGAGGTGATCGCCGTCGGTGCTCCAGTCGAAGTTGTCGCCGCCGACGGTGTACGCGGGTTCCAGATGGGCGCCGATCTCGAACTCCGGTCGTTCGCAGCCCCGCCCCGGCAGGAGCTGCCACTGCATCTCGGCGGCCAGGGTGAGGCGCCGGGTGCGGCGGGCCAGGAGGTAGAGGTCGGTGTCGCGTTCCGCCGCGGCGATCTCGTGGCCCAGGGCGGTGGCGAACGCGGCGAGTCCGCGCACCCCGGCCGGACCGGCACCGGGGGAGGGGACGCGGGCGGAGAGGACGCCGAGGCGGTCGCCGCGCACGGAGACCGGTACGTGTACGGCGGCGGTCCCGTCGGCAGCCGGTTCGACGACCGGCGTCTGACCGGTGAAGGCCCGCCCGGCCGGGCCGTCGTACGCGGACAGTGATTCGTCGGTGCCCGGGAGCGGGTCCACCGGGCGCAGCACCCGCAGGCCGTAGTCGGCGAGGAGAAGACTGACCTCGCGGGCCCCGGCGCGGTCGCCGAGGAGACGGCGGGCCGTCGCCACCAAGGCGTTGGGCGGAGCCGACCGCAACTCGCTCTCCACGGAGGGGAACGGCTCAGAGGTGCTCACGGTGTTCACCCTTCCGGCTCAGTGTCTTCACACTAGTGCCATGCCGGTGGGGGAGGGCACGGCAGGAGACACTTCACCGCCCGCGCCAGTCCAGGCACACCACCAGGGCGTCGTCGTCGGGGGTCGGTGTGCCGCGGTGGCCGGTCAGTTCGCGCAGTACGGCTCTGGGCACCTCGGCGGCGGGCAGCAGCCTCGTACGCTGGATCGCCCGCGCCAGTGCCGCGTCCCCGTATGCCTCACCTCTGGGCGACGCGACGGCGTACACCCCGTCGCTGACGAAGAGGATCCGGTCCCCGGGCTCGATCCGGAAGTCCTGCTCGACGTAGTCGGTCTCCTCGAACATGCCCAGCGGCAACTGCGCGTCGAAGACGACCCGTTCCACCACCCCGTCGCGCAGCCGCAGCGTCTGCGGCGAACCTGCGTCCACCACCCGCGCCCGCCCGGTGGTGAGTTCGAAGTCGAACATCAACACGGACATATGGCTACGGCCCCGGTAGTGGGCGTACACCGCCTGGTCCGCGAGGGCCGCCTGATCGGCGAGGGGGATGCCCGCCCGGCGGGCGTTGCGCAGGGCGTTGACCGCCAGGTTCGTCAGCAGCGAGGCCTCGATGCCCTCGCCCATGCCGTTCGAGACGTAGAGCGTGAGGCGGTCGGCGGTGGCGGACCAGTCGAAGTTGTCGCCGTGGATCGCGTAGGCGGGCTCCAGTTGGGCGCCGAGTTCGAACTCGGCGCGGGAGCACGAGCGGCCGGGCAGCAACTGCCACTGCATCTCCGCCGCGAGGGTGAGCCGGTCCTTGCGCCTGGCCCGCAGATACAGGTCGGTGTCACGCTCGGCCACCAGCACCTCGTGTCCCAACACCTCGGCCAGCTCGGTCAGTTCGGGCAGACACCCGCGTACGTGGTCGCCGCCGGGCATGGTCACTGAGAGTACGCCGAGGCGGTCCCCGCGCACACTGATCGGAAGGTGCGCACAAACGCTGCCGTCCCCGAAGTTCCCCTCCACGAAAGGCTCTTGGGCGCCGAAGGCACGGCCGGCCGGAGTGTTGTGCAGGGAGACGGGCGGCAGGGTGTGCGGCAGGTCGGTGACGGGCTGCAGCACGGTGAGTCCGTAGTCGGCCACGAGCAGGTCGACGGAGTCCGCCGCGTATCGCCGGACCAGTTCCCGGCCGATCACGTCGGGCAGCTCGTGGGGAGCCGCGGTACGCAGCGCCCGCTCGACAGCCATGAATCTGTTCACGATCGTAGGTATGCCAATCTCTCGCTGGGAGAACGCATCGCCCGCTCCGTGCTGGGCCGTGTGGCCCCGGCGCCGCGTGTCGTCTCGTCCATCCGTGTCCGTCGCGCGTGCCTAGTAGGCTGGGGGCCGTCCCTGTGCCTGCGAGAGTGTGATCGTGACGTCCATCCACCCCCGCCCCGAACCCGACGAGGTCGCGCGCGTCACCTCTACAGCCGCGGAGCTACTGGAAGTCCTGTGGGGGCGCGCCTCGACCGCGCCCGCGTCCGCGTCGCAACTGCGGGTCCTGTTCATCCTGGAACACCACGAGGGAATCAACCTGCGCACCCTCGCCGACCACCTCGCCTCGACCCCGCCGTCGACCAGTCGGCTCTGCGACCGGCTGCAGGCCGCCGGGTTCGTCGACCGCGAAGTGAGCCCCACGGACCGGCGCGAGGTGCGCCTGTATCTCAGCGGTCTGGGGCGGGCCTTCCTGTCGGACCTGCGGGCCCGCCGGGAGGAGGCGCTGGGGGCGGTGCTGGCGCAGATGCCTGCCGCCGGGCGCAATGCGCTGCTGACCGGCCTGGAGGCGTTCTGCGCGGTGGCGTCGGCGCAGATACACGACCACGACGAGTCCTCCGGGAGCCGCACCGCCTGACCGAGCCGCCCGGTGCACGGAGTGGCCTCCGCCGACCGGGACATCCCAGATCCTTCCCCCTGGTGCGATGACACCCGCTACTTTCTTGCCTCATGGCCATAGTTGTCAAACGGCAAGTTTCGCGGGTGTCGTCGGTGGCCTGCGGGAGAGTGGACCGAACGCCCGTCGCCGTCAGCCCAGTTCGGCTCCCTTGGCGGCGGCCTCCGTCTCGGAGCTCGCGTCACCGGTGGAGAGCGCGCCGCCCGCGCTCTCCAGGTGCGCCCGTACGAACCACTGGAACTGCTCCAGGTCGCGCAGCTGCCCGATCAGCAGGTCCTCGGTGGCGGGGTCGATCTCGCCCGCCACCTTGATCGCGGCACGGACGTCCTCCACCAGCCCCGTGTAGACCACGTCGAGCGCGCCGAGGTGGGCGATGGCGTCGGCCCGGCCGATGGAGTAGTCGTCCCAGGTACGCTCGGCCACCAGCGTGCCCGGCGTGCCCGGTGCCACCCCGCCCAGCGCGGCGATGCGCTCGGCCACGTCGTCGGCCATCTCCCGCACCTGATCGACCTGCGGGTCGATCATTTCGTGCACGGCGATGAAGTGCGGCCCGACGACGTTCCAGTGCACGTGCTTCAGCGTCAGGTGGAGATCGTTCAGCGAGTGGAGCCGCAGGCGCAGCACACCGATCAGCCGGCCCGCGTCCTCGCGGCGGATGCCGGGAACGGTGTACTTGGGGGTCAGGTCCTTGATCTCCTCGGTCATGGTTCACCTCAGGTCATCGCGTGGAGCATGTCATTCCTTACCTGCTCACGGGTGCCCGCGTCCGGCGGAGTCAGACATGGCGTTCCTGCGTGACACATCACGTACGTCGGCCACGACACCCCAGGCGGGACGAGGGACCTCCGCGTGTCGGGCGTCTGCCGGGCGGTGGTGGACCGGGGTTCGCAGGTGATACAGCTCGACAGCCGGGACTGCGGCCGGTCGGCACACTTCATCGGCGCACCCGTCCCGGACTTCGCGACGCCCGTGACCGGTGACCTCTCGACGGCCGCCTGCACACCCTCCACCCGGCTGACCGCGATCGAGCACCCGGAGCGGGTCCGCTCGATCACCTCGATGATGTCCACGACCGGTGGATCCGGTGCGGGGGAGGCCGGCTCCAGGGTGTTCGCCGGGCTGAGCGCGCCTGGGCGGGACCGGGAGGCGTTCGTCGAGTGGCAGGTGCGCGCCCTGCGGCTCGCCGCGTCCCCCGGCTTCGCCTTCGACGCGCAGGCGGCGGCCGACCGCGCCGGACGCGTCTTCGACCGCGGCTACGACCCCCTCGGCGTCCAGCGGCAGGGCCTCGCGGTCGTGGCGACGGGCGACCGCACCGAACGCCTTCGGTCCCTGCGGGTACCCACGCTGGTCGTGCACGGCGCCGCCGACATCGTGTGCGACGTCAGTGGCGGCCACGCCACGGCCGCCGCCGTACCGGGCGCCGAACTGCTGATCCTCGACGGGATGGGCCACCACCTCCCGCAGGAACTCTGGCCCCAACTCGCCGCCCGCATCGGCGAGTTCCTCTAGCCCCCCTCGGCGCGGGAATTTCGTTGGACAACTCGGCGGCCGGGCGCGACCGTTGGCGGAATGCAGCAGGAGAATCTCTGGGACGCCGACACCGCCCGGCGCTACGACACTCCCGACACCGGCATGTTCGCGCCCGAGACGCTGGGGCCGACCGTGGACCGACTCGCCCAACTCGCCGGAGACGGTGCGGCACTTGAGTTCGCCGTCGGGACCGGCCGGGTCGCCGTGCCGCTCGCCGAGCGTGGAGTCCCCGTCACCGGTATCGAGTTGTCACGGCCGATGGTGGAGCGGCTGCGGACCAAGGCGGACGAGGCGACGATTCCCGTGACCATCGGCGACATGGCGACCACGGTCGTGCCCGGCGAGTACAGCCTGGTCTATCTCGTCTACAACACCATCTCGAACCTGCTCACCCAGGCCGCGCAGGTCGAGTGCTTCCGCAATGCCGCCCGCCATCTCGCACCGGGCGGCCGGTTCGTGATCGAGCTCTGGGTACCCGAGTTGCGCAAGCTGCCGCCGGGCCAGCACGCCACCGTCTGGCTGACCGACCCCGACTACATCGGTCTGGACACCTACGACGTCCTCAACCAGCACGTCGTGTCGCACCACTTCCGGTTCGACGGGGCCGGACAGGCGCGCGTCGACCTCAGCCCGCACCGCTACATCTGGCCGGCCGAACTCGACCTCATGGCCCAGTTGGCGGGCTTCGAACTGGAGTCGCGACACGCTGACTGGGACGGATCCGAGTTCACCGCCGAGTCGACTTCACATGTCTCCGTCTACCGCGTCCCGGACAAGCCCTGAGCCCTCCGCGTCCCGGCCACGCCCTGACCACTCCGGCTCACATGGGGTGCGGCCCGCCGCCGGTGACACCCGCGTCGGGGCCGTCCGTCAGCGCGATGCGCGCGGTGATGCGCTTGCCCACCGGCTCGCGCCGCGCCTCGAAGCCGCGCGCGACGGCCCGCACGATCTCCAGGCCGTGCTGGCCCACCCGGCGGGCATCGGCGGCACGGGCGACCGGCAGCACCGGATCGGAGTCCCACACCTCCACCTCGACCAGGGCACCGACGATCCGCAGATCCATCAACACCGGTCCGGGCGCGTACTTGCGGGCGTTGGTGACCAGTTCGCTGACCACCAACTGCGTGAGATCCATGGCGCGGGCCGACACCGGCAACCCGTACTCGACCCGTGCCCGGGTGAGGAACATCGCGGCCAGTCGCCGGGCCTCGGCGATGCACGAGCCGTCCCCGTCCAGTGCCACGGTGGACCGTAGGGGCAGAGTCCGTGCCCTGGCCTGCGGCGCTGTGTCGTCGTCCTCCGAAGAGTCTGGTTCCATCCGGATCGTTTCACCGCCTTCTGCGTGCCCCGCGCATACCCCGTGAGGCACCACCCACTCCGTCGATTTCCCTCGGCTCCACCGGACGCGGGCATCAACCGTACGATGCGGGGCAGCACTTCGGATGAACGTCCTGATCCGTAGCGCTCACCCACTCTTGTATGAGGACAGATGGTGGACACCGAACAAGCGGGGCAGCCGGGGCGGTTGTCGGTCAGGACCGACGTGGTGGACGGCACCGTGGTCGTGGTCGCGGCCGGAGAGATCGACCAGCAGACGGCAGGCTCGCTGAGGGAGGCGCTGGAGCTGCCGGACGGGGCCGCACCACACGTCGTCCTCGACCTGCGCGAGGTCACCTTCATGGACTCCAGCGGAATCAACGTTCTCCTCGCCGTCCACCACACACTCACCCAGGCGGACGGCTGGCTGCGACTGGCCGGGACCGCTCCTTCCGTACTGCGCATCATCCAGCTCGTCGGCATCGACGGAGTCATCGACTGCTGTCCGACGGTCGAACAGGCCCTCACGGACTGACAGTTGGGGTGGAGAAATCCGCTGTCCCGTCGGCGGAGCGCGGTGATAGACATTCGGCGTGACGACGACTCTCGAATTCCCGGATCTGCTGCGGCTGATCGACGAACGGTCGACGGCGTTCCGGGCCGCGGTCGCCGCCGCGCCCAGCCTCGATGCACAGGTGCCGACCTGTCCCGAGTGGACACTGCTCGACCTGGCGCACCACCTGGGCGACGTGCACCGCCGCTGGGCCGCCAACGTCACCGCGGGCCCCGCCGACGGCCCCACACCCCCCGCCGCCTCCGAAGCTCCCCGGGAGCGCGAGGCGCTGCTCGCCTGGTCGGCCGAGTCCACGCGCCAACTCCTCGGCGCACTGCGGGAGTTCGGCGCCGATCGCGGCTGCTGGACATGGTGGGCCGACTCGCGGTCCCCGCAGACGTCCGGCGCCGTAGCCCGACACCAGGTCCAGGAGGCCACGGTGCACACCTACGACGCCCAGATCACCGTCGGCGAGCCGCAGCCGCTGCCGGAGGAGGCGGCGTTGGACGGTGTCGAGGAGTTCCTGTTCACCTGCTGCGCGACGGCGAGCGCCTGGCCGCACGACCCCGCCACCGTCGACTACCACGCCACCGAGGGCCGATCCTGGCGCCTCGCACTCTCCGCCGCCGGCGCGCGGGCCACGCGCATTCCCGCATCCGCGGCGATTCCGGCCGACACCGCCTACGCCTCCGCCCGGGCCACGGCCGGTGAACTGGTCCTCTTCCTGTACGGCCGTATCTACGTCGACTCCCTGAAGCACGACGGCGAGCGACGGCTCTTCGACCAGCTCATCGCCTGGGACCCGGAGGCCTAAGGTCTGTCCGGCACCTTCATAGGGGCAGGGAGCGTGAGCGGGGCGGGCGGGATTGCCCTTTTCCCTGGTTGCACCACCACCGGCGGCGGGTTCCTTGCGTCGCAGTGGGACAAGAGAGTCGACCGGGGGGAGCTTTCATGATCGAACAGGCGTCCTCGAACGCCTCATCTCCGCGGGGAGCGCGCCAAGATCGTGGGCGCCCGATCGGCAACGCGGACGGCACCGGTTTCCACGTGATCGTGCCCACTGGTCCGCAAGTGCTATGTCGACACGACGGCGTCCTTCCCCGCGACCATTCGCGGCTGACGGAACGCCGCCCGGCCACCGGATCCGCTCGGCTAGGGTGACTCCGGAGGTGGTCAAGTGGCCGACAGCGCGGGTGAGTTGAGCGAGTCGCCGGAATCCACGACCGTGGTGGTGATCGGCGCGGGACCGGCCGGCATGACCGTCGCGAACCTGTTGCGGCAGAGCGGCGTCGACTGTGTCGTGCTGGAACGCCGGAGCCGCGAGTACGTGGCACAGCGCCAGCGGGCCGGCATCGTCGAGACCCGCGCCGTCCGCATGTTCGACTCCTGGGGGCTCGCCGACCGCGTCCTGGGCGGAGTCCCGCACCAGGGCATCCTGGAACTCCGCGTCGACGGCGAACCCCATCTCGTCTCGGACTACGACGGCTCCGACGGACCGACCGCCCGTCTCTGCCCCCAGCAGATGCTGGTCCAGAAACTCACCGCCGAGTACCTCGCGAACGGCGGCGACCTGCGGTTCGAGGCCGCCGACGTCTCCCTGCACGACCTGACCGGCGACCACCCCACCGTCCGCTACCGCACCGCGGACGGCGAACTCCGCACCCTCACCTGCGACTTCGTCGCGGGCTGCGACGGCGAGCACGGCGTCAGCCGCACCTCAGTCCCCGACGGGGCCCTCACGCCGTACGCCTTCGATCACGGCATCGGCTGGCTGACGGTCCTGGCCGACGCCCCGCCCCCGGCCCACCCGCTGCTGGCCGTCAGCCCGCAGGGCTTCGCCGCCCACTTCCCGCGCGGCCCCTACACCAGCCGCTACTACCTCCAGTGCCCGCCCGACGACCACCCCGACGCCTGGCCCGACGACCGCGTCTGGGACGCCCTGCGCACCCGGCTCGGCGACCCGGCCCTCGTCTCCGGCCCGATCACCGACCGCGAGATCTTCCGGCTCCGCAGCCTGGTCCACGACCCGATGCAGTACGGCAGCCTGTACCTCGTCGGCGACGCGGCCCACATCGTCTCGCCGATGGGCGGCAAGGGCATGAACCTCGCGCTCTACGACGCCGATCTCTTCGCCCGGGCCGTACGCGACGTTGTCCACGACCACGACGACACGGGCCTGCGCACCTACTCGGCGCGTTGTCTGCGCCGCGTCTGGAGCGACCAGGAGTTCTCCCACTGGATGACCGGCATGCTCCACGACGCCGGCGACGCCACCGACTCCGGCCCCTTCCGGCGCGGCCTGGCCCGCGCCCGGCTCGACCGGCTCTTCACCGCCCCCGGCGCGGCCCGCGCCTTCTCCGAACTCATGACAGGGCTGGAGTTCGGAGAAAGCGCGGGGCCGCCGCGTTGAGGTCAGCGACGGCGCAGATGCCGGGCGAAGAACCGCACCGCGCTGTCCGCCTCGAACCTGGGAAGCTCCTTGTGCGCGCCCGAGTTGACGTGCAGTGACTTCTCCTTCGAGGCGAAGGCGTCGAACAGCGCGAGACCGGACGGGCGCGGGATGTGCTCGTCGTCCCACTGGAGGGCGAACTCGATCGGAACGGTGATGCTCCGGGCCGTCTCGGCGAGGGCGTCGTCGTACCAGAAGAGGCCGAACACCGCGGCGGTGATGCGGGGTTCGGCCGCCGTCAGCGGGATGCCGATGGCGGTGCCCATGTTCAGGCCGTAGTAGCCGACGGGTCCCTCGGTGCCGATCTCCGGCAGCTCCTGGAGGGCGTCCAGGGTGGCCAGCCACTCCGGTACGGCACGCTCGGCGAGGTGACCGTTGTAGCGGACGACGATCTCGCCGACCGGTTCGCCGGCGGCCATCGCCTTCTGCATGGCGGCGATCTCCCGCTCGTCGTGCGCCGTACGCGGTCGGCCGCCGTGGCCGGGTGCGTCGATGACGGCGACGTGGAAACCGGCCTGGGCCACGAGGAGTTGGGCGCGGCCCGTCATGGCGGGGGACTTCCGGTGGTTGCCGCCGCCGTGCCCCATCAGCACCAGGGGCGCACGCTCGGCATCGGACTCCGGCGACCAGAGGGCTCCGGTGATCTCGCCCATGGTGAAGTCGTGCTGGACGACACCGTCGGACGTGGTCTCGGCGGTGAAGTGGAAGTGCGTTGAGTTCATGGCGTGTTGCCTTTCGGGAGTGCCTTGTCGTGCGGCGCTCCCGGCGACCTCTAGATCGCTGGCCCAACCGTGGAGAAGAGGGGGAGCACCCACCTGGTTACTGCGTTCATGGGTCTCACCTCCTCGCGTGCGTTCACGGCCTACGGCAAGTTAGCAGCCCCCTCGTCCGCGCGGCCACCGCATTTTGTCGAGCCGCTGCCGTATGCACGTACATCTAATGTTCTTGACATCTTCCGGGACCGGCGACGAAGGTTGAGGCGATCGCTCTCGGACGGGTGGAGGCCCCATGCGCGCACGTGACAGGGCACCTCACGGTGTCGTCCCGGGCGCGCGGCTGATCACTCGCCGGCACGTCGACTACTGCCGTACCGCCTCCGCCGTCTGTCCTTCCGTACGCCCCTGACCCACGTCGGCCCCACGGGCCGTCCGTCTCGACGCGTTCTCGGAAGGAACACCCATGTCCGGCTCCGCTCTGCGGCTCGCCCTCGAAATCGACGGCGACGGCGCCCATCCCGTCGCCTGGCGGCGCGCCACCCACTCGCCCGACCACCTGCTGAGCCCGCGCCGGGTGGCCCGTGTCGCCGCCGACGCGGAGAACGCCGGGTTCACCCTGCTCACCCTGGAGGACGGCGCGCTCCCGCCCGGCACCGGCCCGGACGTGGTCGGCCGGATCGGCGCGGTGGAACGGGCCGCGTTCGTCGCCGCGTCGACGAGCGTCGTCGGCGTCGCACCGGTCGTGCCGCTCACCTACGCCGAACCGTTCCATGTCTCCAGCCAGTTGGCGTCCCTGGACCACATCTCGCTCGGGCGTGCCGGGTGGGTGGTGAGCGAGGAGACGCGGCCCGAGGCCGCCACTGTGTGGGGGCGCCCGCTCGTCGACGGGGCCGCGGCCCGCGCCCGCGAGTCCCGTGACGGCGTCGAGGTCGTCCGCGCGCTGTGGGACTCCTGGGAGGACGACGCGGTCATCCGCTCTGTCGCCACCAGCCGCTACCTCGACCGCGAGCGGCTGCACTACGTCGACTTCACCGGCGACACCTACACGGTCAAGGGCCCGGCGATCGTGCCACGTCCGCCGCAAGGCCAGCTCGTCGTCCTCGGCGACCCCGGCCGTGTGCCCGCCGGGCAGCTCGACGTCGCCCTCGTCGAGGGCCGCGACCTCGCCGCCGTCACCTCCGGCGCGGCCACCGCCGGAACGCCCCTCGCCTTCGCCGAGATCGAGGTCGCCCTCGACACCGCCCACGCCACCGCCGAGGAACGCGTCGCCGACCTCGAACGCCACGCGCCCTGGCCCGACCGGGGACGCCTGCGCCACATCGGCTCGGCCGCCGGACTCGCCCTGCTGCTGGGGGAGTTGAGGGGAGTGGTGGACGGAGTGCGGCTGCACCCGCTGGTGCTGGACGAGGACCTCCCCGAACTCTCCCGGCTGGTCCTGCCCCACCTCTTCGAACGACGGCACGCCCTACGGCCCCTGCCCGCCGCGACCCTGCGCACTCACCTGGGCCTCGACCGGCCCGCGAACCGGTACGCCGCCGCGGCCGTCCAGGAGGAAGCCCGATGACCCGCACCGACCCCCTCGACGTGCCCCGCCCGGACGCCCGGCTCCACCTCGGGGTCTTCTTCCAGGGCGTCAACCACTGGACCGTCTGGTCGGATCCGGCCAGCGGCTCCCAGATCGACCCCGCCAACTTCCGGCGCGTCGCCCAGACCGCCGAACGCGGCCTGTTCGACGCGTTCTTCCTGGGGGAGGGGCTGCGGCTGCGCGAGGTCGACGGACAGATCCACGACCTCGACGTCGCCGGACGGCCCGACGCCATCACCCAACTCGCCGCGCTGGCCGCCGTCACCGACCGGATCGGCCTGGTCAGCACCTCCAACACCACCTTCAACGAACCCGCCGACCTCGCCCGCCGCCTCTCCGGCCTCGACCTGCTCTCCGAGGGCCGCGCCGGCTGGAACGTGGTGACCACCGACAACGCCTGGACCGGCGCCAACTTCCGCCGCGGCGGCTACCTCGACCACGCCGACCGCTACCGGCGCGCCGAGGAGTTCCTCACCGTCGCCCGCGCCCTCTGGGACGGCTGGACGGACGCGGCCGTCTCCGACTCGGCCGACGGACCGGCCTGGTCGGTACCCGGCGCCGTACGCCAAGTCCGCCACCGGGGACCGCAGTTCGACGTCGACCTGGTACCCACCCTGCCGCGCAGCGCCCAGGGGCATCCGGTGATCTTCCAGGCCGGGGACTCCGGCGAGGGCCGTGACTTCGCCGCCCGCAACGCCGACGTCATCTTCTCCGCGCACGGCAACGACTTCGACGACGCGCTCGCCTTCGCCGACGACCTGCGCAGCCGGCTGCGGGCCGCCGGCCGCCCCGAGGACGATCTGCGCATCCTCCCGGGCACCGAGATCATCATCGGCGCCACGGAGGAGGAGGCCCTGGAGAAGAAGCGCTGGATCCGCCTCCAACAGGTCACCCCGGCAACGGCGTTGGGCATCGCCGGACTTCTGTGGGGCATCGATCTCTCCGGCCGCGACGCCGACGGGCCGCTGCCCAAGGAGGACCCGGTCGTCGCCGAGAACGACGGCTCCTTCGGCGCACGGCGGATCGCCGATCCGCGCCAAGTCGTCACGGAATGGCGGGAGAAGGCCGACGCGAACCGCTGGTCGCTGCGCGAGACCGTCATCGCGCTCGGCCCCCAGCGCGGCCATGTCGGCACCCCGGAGGGACTGGCGGACAAGTTCGCCCACTACGTCCGGCACGGCGCCGTCGACGGCTTCAACGTCACGCCGTATCTGATCCCCGACGGCCTGGACGACATCGTCGACCTCCTCGTCCCCGCACTCCAGGAACGCGGCGTCTACCGCACCGAGTACACCGGCACGACCCTCCGCGAACACCTGGCCCTGCGCGAACCGCTCACGCAGCGCGCGCAGTTGGGCTGACCCCTGGCTGCGGTGGACACCGTCCCCCTGGGCACGGTGTCCACCGCAGGGGTGTGTCAGCGGTCCAGCAGCCGCAGACCGAGGGGAGTCGCCGAGTGCCGTACGAACTGGCCGTCCCGGTGACTGGCGATCAGACCACCGTCGCGCAGCACACCGAGCTGGTAACTGGCGCTGGGTAACGCGATGTTGGCCGCCGAAGCCACCTCGGACGTCGTCCGCGGACCATGACCGGCCAGATGCGCCAGTACGGCCGTCCGGGTACGGCCGAGCAGTCGCTCCAGCCCGTCCTTGCTCGCGCGGACGATCTCCAGGGGCTGCTTGGCGACCGGGTAGACGAGCACGGGCCCGAGCGTGGGGTCCGCGAGACCGGTGGGCCTGCGCCAGCAGAAGTAGGACGGGACGAGCAGCAGGCCCCGCCCCTCCAGGTGCAGTTCGCGGTCGACGGGATAGTCCACCTCCAGCACGGGAGGGCGCCAACGGGCGTGCGGGCGCAGGCTGTTGAGGAGGGCGGAGGTGCCGCCGTCGAGGAGTGCGCGGGAGCGCAGTTCGACATCGTCGACGACCGCTGCCCGGACCCGGGGCCAGTACGGTTCGAGCAGTGTCTCGCAGGACAGTTCCAGGGCTCGCGTCAACGCCCCCAGGGCCCTGGTCCCCGGGCGGTCGAGGGCGGAGACCCACGAGGGCAGCGGACGGGACTCGGCGAGCCGGGACAGCTCGCGGGTCAACCGGGCGCGGGAGGTGGCCCGTACCTCGTCGAGGCCGTCGGCCAGACCACCGGCCGGGACGGACGGGGTGAGGAAGTCGGGGATGTATCCCACCGGAGGAATCAGCGTCCGCAACGGCACCAGGGCGCGCCCGGCCCGCGGGTCCCTGGCCAGCCCGTCGCGCACGGAGCGGCGCCAGTGCCCGAATTCGAGCGCCCCCTGCCGGCTGTCCAACCGGCAGACACCACACACGAGTTCCCACAGCGTATGGGGCTGGCGGGCGACCCGGATGCTCTGCAGGTCCCGCGAGGTGAAGTGGATTCGGAGCATGCGACCTCATTCCCGCGCGTGGTCAGTGCGCGTGATCGGTGGGGGGTCGGGGCCGCACAAAAACGGCGCGCCTCTCATGGTGACGACTGAGAGGCGCACTTGGTTGTCGGGCGGGGGCTCAGACCCCGCCCCGCTCCCGCGGAATCTTCTGCCCCGCTTCGATGGCGACCGGCAGACGGTTCTCCGCCGGCGGCAGCGGGCAGGTGGCCAGGTCGGTGTAGGCGCAGGGGAGGTTGGCCGCGCGGTTGAAGTCCAGGACGACCGTGCCGTCGGCGGCGGGCGGGGTGAGCGCGAGGGCCCGGTTCGCGGCGTAGGTGGTCACTCCGGAGGTGGCGTCCGTGAAGAGGACGAGCAGCGAGCCGGGCCCGCGCCCGGGGAACGCGGTCAGGGCCAGCGGATGTCCGTCCAGTTCGAAATCGACCCGGCCTGGAGCGTCGTACACGTGCTCCAGGCCCTCGACCGCCGCGCCCACGGTCGTCGGACGCGGTGTCTCGAAGGCCGTGTACCGTCCCCGGACCACCCAGCGCGGATCGGGTGCGTAGGCGGGGGTACCGGCGAAGGCGGTGCGCAGCGGCGCGTCCGGGTGCCGGGGCCGGACGATGTCGTGCCCGCCGCGCCTGGCCACCTCGATCACGGCGTCACCCCACACCGCGTCGACACCGCCCCGCTCGGGGAGCACGCCGAACCGGTGCTCACCCCGCACGGGCGTGCCCGCCACGACGAGTTCCTCACCCTCGTCGAGGGCTACGGCGACTCCCTCGGCGTCGGTCCACCAGGCACCCGGCGCGTCAGGGAAGCGCTGCGGCCGGTCGTCGAGCCAGTGCAGTCCGGTGATCGCCAGGAATCCGTGCGGGGCGGCGAGCCGTTCCTCCTGACCGCGGTACCACTCCAGCCATTCCTGGGCGAAGGCCTGCAGATCCGTCGTAGTGACGTCAACGGTCACGATCACTCCTTCGTCGCACGAGGCAAGGCCTCGAAACGGGGTCCTACCAGTGCCAACCCCGGCCGCCCGGCGGGGGATTCCGGCCGTGTGTGACAGCTTCGTGTCGGGATGGAGCGCGACCCGGTCGGTCAGTGGGCGTTGTCGGTGGCGAAGTCGGGGAGTTCGGTGGACAGCAGTTGTTCGGCGCCGTGGTCGAGGAGTCGCTGCATCTCGGTGGAGCGGGGCAGCAGTGTCTTCTCGTAGGCGTGGAGGGCGTCGTCGACGGTGTCGTGGTGCGCGAGGGCGAGGGCCAGTTCGCAGGCGTCGAGCATGGCGAGGTTGACGCCGACGCCGAGCGGGGGCATGAGGTGGGCGGCGTCGCCGAGCAGGGTGACGGTGGGGTTGTGGTCCCAGGTGTGCGGGACGGGCAGGGCGTTGATGGGGCGGTCGACGTAGCGGCCGTCGTTGTCGCTGATCAGCCGGCGCAGGGCCGGTGACCAGTCGCGGAACCGCTCCAGCAGCAGCGCCCGGATGCGGTCGGTGTCCTCGATGGTCAGGCCGCTCGCGGTGATCCAGTCGGCGGGGACGCGCTGGATGACGTAGACGCGGATGTGGTCGCCGCTGCTGCGCTGGGCGAACAGGGCGCGGTCGCCGTCGGCCGCGGCGGCGCTGCCCCGGCCGACGAGGTCGGCGATGTCGGGGTGCCGGTTCTCGACGTCGTGGAACCAGGCTTCGAGGAAGCTGACACCGGTGTACTCGGGGGTGGCGGGGGAGAGGGCGCGGCGGACCTTGGACCACGCGCCGTCCGCGCCGATGACGAGGTCGGCCTCGACGGTGGTGCCGTCGGTGAAGCGCAGCCGCCGGGGCCCGTCGTCGGGGCCGTCGACGGACTGGAGGGTGTGGCCCCAGCGCACTGTTCCGGGCCGAAGCGAATCGAGGAGCAGCTCCCGCAGTTGGCCGCGGTCGATCTCCGGCTTGAATCGGTCGCCCTCTTCGGCGGTGTGGCGGAAGAGGAGCGTGCCCCGCGGGTCCAGCTGTCGCATCTCCTGCCCCTCGGGGCGGGCGAGCTCGAAGAACTCCTCCAGCAGTCCGGCTTCGCGCAGGGCGATCTGGCCGTTGTCCTCGTGCAGATCGAGGGTGCCGCCCTGGTCACGGAGGTCGGGACCTGACTCGTGGTCGTGGACGGTGGCGGTGATGCCGTGCAGTTGAAGGATGCGGGCGCAGGTCAGGCCGCCGGGACCGGCGCCGATGATCGCGATATGGGGGGTGGGGGTGGTGTTCATGGTGGTGCTCCGTTCGGGTCGCGCGCTGCTGTGCCGAGGCGCGCAGGGGTATGGGCGGTCAGCCGGCTGAGGTGGCGGGGGCGGACAGGGTCGCGCCGGTCAGGAAGTTGTGGTTACGGGGGAGGTGGCCGGGCGATGCCTCGCGGCCACGGCTCCAGAAAAGCACAGCAACTCAATAAGTGCAACGAGTCAACTTTTGAAGTCGGTCCACCGCGAGGGGTAGGATGGCGGTCATGACCGAGACCCGGAGCGCGCCCGTCCCGGTGGGACGCCGCGAACGCAAGAAGGCCGCCACCCGCCAGGCCATCGCCGACGCCGCACTGCGCCTCTTCCTGGAGCGCGGGTACGACGACGTCGGCATCCGCGAGATCGCGGACGCCGCCGACGTCTCCACGACGACCCTCTTCAAGCACTTCCCCGTCAAGGAAGCCCTGGTCTTCGACGAGGACGCCGACCAGGAGGCCCGACTGCTCGCCGCCGTACGCGAACGCCCCGACGGCCAGTCGATCCCGGCCGCGCTGCGCGACCACGCACTGCGCCACCGCAGGGCCGCGGCCGACGCGGACCCCCGCTTCACCGCCTTTTTCGAGTTGATCGACGGCACCCCGGCCCTGCGCGACTACCTCCAGGGCATGTGGCTGCGCCACAGTGCCGCCCTGGCTCAGGTCATCGCCGAAGAGAGCGGCCTTCCCTCCGGCGACCCCGCCTGCGCCGCCCTGGCCCACTTCGCCCTCGAAGCCCCCCGCGCCTCCCGGGGGCACCCCGACACCGACGAGGCCATCACCCGCGCCTTCGACCTGCTCGACAACGGCTGGCAGGCGCTCGCCCGCCCCTGAATCAGGCCTGCTCGCTCACGAACTGCTCGACGTTCAGGCCGGTGAGTGAGTCCAACTCGTCCAACTCCTGGGCGGCTGCCACGAGTTGATCGTATTCGGCCCGGTGGACGGGGAGACGGAAGCACACGATCACGTGCGCCAGATCGTCGATGGCCATGTCGGTCTCGCCGTTCTCGATCAGATCGATGACGGTGGCCAGTGATCTCGTGGGTCGCGCGTCGATGCCCGCTCGACGCGTGAGGCTCTGGACGACCGAACGGATCAGCGCCTCGGGCGAGTTGGGCAGTTCGATACGCGGGGGCAGTTCTCTCCGTCTGCGAAATCGCATGTCAGCCGACCTCGTTGAGCTTTCCGGTGGCCACGTCGAAGACGAAGCCCCGGATGCTCTCCTTGTGCACGACGAAGGGGTCGGCCTTGATGCGCGCGATCGACTGCCGTACGTCTGCGTCCAGTTCGCCGAACGCCTCCGCCGCCCAGGACGGACGGAGGCCGGTGTCCTCCTCGATCGAGGCCTTGAACGCGTCGTCGGTGAAGGTCAGCATGCCGCAGTCGGTGTGGTGGATGAGGATGATCTCCTCGGTGCCGAGGAGGCGTTGGCTGATGGCGAGGGAACGGATCTCGTCCGGTGTGATCACACCGCCCGCGTTGCGGATGACGTGTGCCTCGCCCTCCTTCAGGCCGAGGATCGCGTACACGTTGAGCCGCGCGTCCATGCAGGCCACGACGGCGAGGTGCCTGGCGGGAGGCAGGGGGAGGGGACCCTCGAAGGTCTCCGCGTATCGGGCGTTGTTGGCCAGCAGTTCATCGGTCACGGACATGGTGGACCTCGGTTCTCGTGTGTTCTCAGGGGTGTTGTGCGGGAGCGGTGTTCGGGACCGGCGCACAGCAACAGAACACATCGAAGACGTAGGCACGACGCGAGGGCCAGAAGCCCGTCAGCGTGGCGGCGAAGGTCGGCACCCGACCAGTGAACCTTCCACCGTCGCCGACTGGCAAGGAAACGCGTGTTCGGCTCCGACCGGTCGCCGTCGCCCGCGCGCCGCACCACACTGTCACCGAGGCGAACCGGACCGAAGGAGAAACGGTCATGAGCACCTTCCCCACCGCGCGCGACGTCAGGACCACACCCGAAGGACTGCTGTGGGAACCGAGCCGACGCTGGGTCCGCGGCCTCAAGGGCGATGTCACCGTCGTCGACAGCAGGCACCCCGTCCTCGTCTGGGAGCCCGGAGTTCCGGTACCCCTCTACGCCTTCCCGCACCACGAGGTCCGCGAGGACCTGCTCCGCCCCGCGAAGAACCCCCCGACCGGCACCCACACCGGCTCACACGTCTTCTACGACCTCGAAATCGACGGCCGGTCGGTGGAGAACGCGGCCTGGACCTTCCCCGCCGAGGATCTGGCCGGGCACATCGCCTTCGAATGGTTCCGGCGGGTCGGGCGCGGCCTCGACCACTGGTACGAGGAGGAGGAAGAGATCTTCATCCACCCCCGCGACCCGCACAAACGCGTCGACGCCCTCCCCGGCAGCCGTCACGTCCGGGTCGGGATCGACGGCACGGTCGTCGCCGACACCCACCGACCGGTCCTCCTCTTCGAGACCGGCCTGCCGACCCGGTACTACATCCCGCGCGAGGACGTCCGCTTGGACCTCTTCGAACCGACCGACCACAGCACGGGATGCCCCTACAAGGGAACCGCCACGTACTGGTCGTGGCGCGGCGGGTCCGGCGGTCCAGGTGTCCCGCCGAACATCGTCTGGAGCTATCCGGAGCCGCTCCCCGCCGTGGGCGGCATCAAAGACCTGCTCGCCTTCTACAACGAGGCGGTCGACATCACCGTGGACGGCGAAACCCTGGAACGCCCCGTCACTCCCTTCACCGAGACGCTTTCGGGGCGGCCCTCGACCGGGCCGTCCGCGAGCAGTGGCGCCGTCAACAACCCTGACACCACTGCTCGTTGAGCACGACGGCGGTCGTCGACCCTACTTGGGTGACCGGTTCGCCTCAGCCGGCACCCGGTCGTCGGGAAGGACGAGCTGCCTGCCGAACCTCCGTGCGGCGAGGAGCGCGAGCAGGGCCGTGAGTGCCGCCAGTGCGGCGAGGGCGGCCAACAGCCCCGCCGACCAGGGCGGCACGGCGGTGATCCGCAGCGCCTGGGACAGCCGCGTGGAGTGGAACCGTCCGTCGAACAGCTGGATCGCCGCCAACGCGGCCGGTACCACCGTGGACACGGCGAGCACGGGCAGCCCGCCGTGGAGAACCAGCGCCGCTGCCAGCAGGACGCACAGGATCGAGACCCCGAGCGCGAAACCGTAGGCGGCACCCGAGGCCCCGTCCCGGTGCAGCGGGAAATAGGACAGCCCGCACAGCAGGAGCGCCGCCGCCGCGAACAGCCGCGGCCAGACCGGGAGTTCGGCGCGCCGAGCCGGCGTAGGCGAAGGCCGTGGACGTCGTCGGCGTGCCGGACGGTCGCCCGGGTGCTCCGGCTCGTGCGCGCTTGCCGGGACCGGTCCGGTCGTCTCCGACCTGACGTCGGCCGGGACGGTGGACCGAACCGCCGCCGTTCCCGAGGCCTGGAGGGGTGGGTCCTGTTCCTCGGCCAGGCGGCCGATCAACTGGACGAGTTCCTCGACGGGCCGGCCGGCCGCGGCCCGTACCGCCTCCTCGCCGCAGTGCGGTTCCAGCGGAGCCCGGTGCAACAGGGCCATCAGGCGGGTGACTTCCTCCACCGGTCGGCCTTCGGCCGCCGCGCGGATCGTCTCGTCGGCGGAGTCGCGATTGCGCGGTGGCTGCGTCAGCAGCGTCACGAGGCGCGTCACGTCCTCCACGGACCGGTCGACACCGATCGCCCGCAGGGCGTCGACGGTGGCCTGCGCGTACTTCGGGGACTGCTCCAGCAACGTGATGAGCTGGAGAACCTCCTCCAGCGGTCGGTCGGTTACCGCGGCATGCACCAGGCTGTGCATCGGATCGACGTACTCACCCTCGGTGTTGTCGTGAGGTATGTCGTGTTGGTCCGGGCTGGGCGGGAAAGAGCGGGTGGTCATGCTCGGCTCCATGAAGAGGGTGATGCTGCTATCGCCCCCCGAAGCGCGATGAACAAGCTGATCCTGTCCAGTAGTAGGCGCCCGCCGTCCGCGCCGCCACGCGGATGGGCCACTCGTGTGACGTACGCAGGTCGTACCTCCCGGCACAGGCCTGATTGACGGTCCGGAGAGCCGCGCCGTACTCTCCCCCTGTAGTGATGGCATAAGGAAGCTGGTGGAATTCCAGCACGGTCGCGCCACTGTGAGCCCGCCGCCGGAAGGTGGTGGGCGAGTCAGACACTGAACCCTCACTCGCCCGTACACGCAAGGGACGCACGATCCCGAAGGAGGGCTCACCTTGAGCAGCATTTCCACATCCCGTCCGGTGTCCACGCCGGTTGTCCTGCCGATCTCGAAGTCGATCGTCTGGCTGGTCGGCACCGCGCTGATCGCGCTGGCCGTCTACTACTTCGTCGGCGTCGACCAGGGCGCCGTGTCGGTGTTCGGCAACGACATGCACGTCCACGAGTTCGTCCACGACGCCCGCCACTTCCTCGGCTTCCCCTGCCACTGACCCTCCGCCGGCAACTGGACGTACGGACAACTCGACATGGAAAAGAAGCTCATACTGCGCGGCGTTCTCGCCGGCGCAGTCGCGGGCCTGCTCGCCTTCGTGTTCGCGCGGATCTTCGCCGAACCACAGATCGGCAAGGCCATCGACTACGAGAGCGGCCGTGACGCCGCCCAGAACGTGCTGGACAAGGCGGCCGGACTGCCCGTCGAGGGCCACGAACACGAACTGTTCAGCCGCACCATCCAGGCCAACGTCGGCATAGGCGCCGGCATGATCCTCTTCGGCATGGCGATGGGCGCCCTGTTCGCCGTCGCCTACACCGTCTGCCTCGGCCGCACCGGCGGTCTGCGGGCCCGCAACCTCGCGCTTCTCGTCGCCGCCGGCGGCTTCCTGGGCATGTACCTGGTGCCGTTCCTGAAGTACCCGGCCAACCCGCCCGCGATCGGCCACGAGGAGACCATCCAGCAGCGCAGCGCGCTGTACCTGATCATGGTCGTGTGCTCCGTCGCCTTCCTCGCGGGCGCCGTCTATCTCGGCAAGCGGCTCCAGGCCCGCTTCGGCAACTGGAACGCCAGTCTCCTCGCGGGTGCCGCGTTCGTCGTGGCGATCGGGATCGTCATGCTGCTGCTGCCGCAGCTCGGCCATCTGTCGTACAACAAGGCCAACTTCGGCAACCAGGCCACCGAGACGCCGCTGCCGCTGAAGGACTCGAAGGGCACCATCGTCTACCCGGGCTTCCCGGCCGACGTGCTGTTCAACTTCCGCTTCTACTCCGTCGCCGCGCAACTCGTCCTCTGGACGGCCCTCGGCCTCGTCTTCGCCCCGCTCGCCGAACGGCTCCTCAAGCCCGCGCGCCCGGACGCCGCCACCCCGTCACAGGAGCCGGACCCCGTCCCGGCGTGACCAACTCCCCATGTCGAGCGCGGTGATCGAGAAGAACACCGCGCTCGGCGCGTCACACCGTGCGGGCGACTCCGACGTACAGCGGGATCCGTTCGGTCCCGCTCGGCTGTTCCCCGGCTTCGGGATGCCAGCGCGCCGCGAGTTCTATGCCCGGTTCGACAAGCTCAAGTCCCGTGAAGAACGCGGTGAATTCGTCGCCCGACCGTACCTGCGCGGGCGTGCCGCCCCTGCGGTAGACCTCGACGACCCGTTCCCAGGTCTCGGGATCGAAGTCACCGGTCGCGTGGGAAAGGGCCAGGTAACTGCCGGGCGCCAGTGCCGCGACCAGTTCGCCGACGATGCCGTGGGGATCGTCCTCGTCGGCCACCAGATGCAGAAGTGCCACCAGGGACAGGGCGACCGGCTGCTCGAAGTCCAGCACCTCCTTCGCCGCCGCGAGGATCTTCGCCGGCTCTCTCACATCGGCCTGGATGTACGTCGTACTCCCCTCAGGCGTGCTGTGAAGCAGCGCCTCGGCATGTCTGAGGACGATCGGGTCGTTGTCCGCGTAGACCACGCGGGCGCCGGGCTCGACGGCCTGGACGACCTGGTGGAGGTTGGGCCGGGTGGGTATCCCGGTACCGATGTCGAGGAACTGACGGATTCCCCGCCCCGCCAGCAGCCGGGATGCCCGGTGCATGAAGTCACGGTTCACCCGGGCCATGTGCCGGACAGCGGGGAACAGGGCGATGACCCTCTCCGCGGCTTCCCAGTCGACGGGGTAGTTGTCCTTGCCGCCGAGGAAGTAGTCGTACATGCGGGCCGATTGGGGTCTGCTCGTGTCTATGCCGTCCGCACCTAATCCGGCAGGTGTCATTCCGGTCCTCCTGTGATCCGTCGGCCAGCAGTGTGCCACGACGCCCGCGACCCGATCTCCAACTGGGCGATATCCACAGGGTGTTGGCCTAGTGCACGGAGAACCCGCCGTCCACGAAGACCGACTGGCCGGTGACATAGGCGGAGGCGCGGCTCGCCAGGAACACCGCGGCGCCCGCGAAATCTTCGGCAAGTCCGTTGCGCCCGACCATCGTTCGGGCGGCCAGCGCCGCCACCTTCTCCGGGTCGTCCGACAGCCGCGCGTTGAGCGGCGTCATCACGAACCCCGGCACCAGCGTGTTGCAGGTGACGCCGTACGGCGACCACGCCTCGGCCTGCGACCGGGCCAGCGACTCCAACGCCCCCTTGGACACCCCGTAGGCGCCGCTCTGCACGAACGCGCGATGCGCCTGCTGGGAGGTGATGTGGATGATCCGCCCGAAGCCCCGCTCGGCCATGCCCGGACCGAAGCGCTGCCCCAGGAGGTAGGGCGCCTCCAGGTTCACCGCCATCGTGGTGTCCCACACTTCCTCGCCCAACTCGCCCATCGGCGGCCGGAGGTTGATCCCGGCACTGTTCACGAGAATGTCCGGCTCACCGAACACTCCGGCCGCGGCCTCCGCCGCCGTACGCACTCCGTCACGGGTCCCCAGATCACCGCTCACCCACGCGGCCCGGCACCCCTCCGCCACCAACTCCTCGACGGTGGCGGCCAGTTCAGCCTCCTTTCGGGCCACTACGACGACCTGGGCCCCCGCCCGCGCGAGCGCCCCGGCGACCGCCCGGCCGATGCCGGAACTGCCGCCCGTCACCACGGCCACCCGGCCGTCCAGCGCGAACATGTCGAAGAGATAGTCGCGAGAGATCATTCCCGCAGCCTAGGCGCCCGCCCCGGCGATGCGGCCCCGGGGGACGGGCCTCTCGCACCGGCGGCACCAACTAGGTACCATCGACCCATGCCATCACTGAATGTGTCCTTCACCGAAGAGGAACTCGACGGAGTGCGCGCCGCGGCCGCGGCCGAGGGCAAAAGCCTCAAGCAGTACCTGCACGACCTCGGCGTCCGCGAGATGCAGCGCGGGAGGTTCGTCGCCGGCGCGTCCTTGTGGGCCGAGCGGCTGCGCGGCGAGTTCGACGACGCCTTCCCCGAAGAGGTGCCGCCCTCCGAGCGCGGTGGGGCCGCGGCCGCCTGATGCACCTGTACATCGACGTCTCCTGGCTGCTCGACGTCCAGGAGGCCGCCCTCTCCGACGAGGACATGTCGGTCTCGGACTACTCCGCGCTCGTGGCCGCCGTGGCCCGGCACAAGACCAAACTGCCGACCCTCGCCGCCGCCGACCCGGACGCTGCCTGGCGGGCCGCCGCGCTCATGCACACCATCGTGCGCCTGGAGCCGCTCCCGCACCGCAACAGTCTGTACGCAGCGTTCGTCGCCGCCCAGTACATGGGCCAGTCCGGCGAGGGCATCGACCCGCCCTACGGCGCGCTCTCCGAACTCGTCCGCAAGATCCGCGACACCCGCGTCGGTGTCGTGGCCGTCGCCGACCAGCTGCGCTCCTGGAAGGTCTGACCTGGTCCTTCCCGGGTCCTCGCGCCCGGGTGGCCCTACCGCTGCGTACGCTGGACCCGTGTCAGCCGCCCGCCTCCGCCGTGTCGCCGTCCTCGTCCTCGAAGGCGCCAAACCGCTCGACGTCGGCATCCCCGCGCAGGTCTTCACGACACGGGCGAGCATGCCGTACGAGGTGCGGCTGTGCGGGGCTGCTCCCGGTCTGGTCACTGGCGGCGACGGCCTGTCGTACCACGTCGCCGACGGCCTCGACGCGCTGACCTGGGCCGACATCGTCTTCGTCCCCGGCTACCGGTTCCCGGACCGTGAGGACCCGCCGCAGGCCGTCCTCGACGCGCTGATCACCGCCCACGACCGGGGTGCACGGCTCGCCGCGATCTCGACCGGCGCCTTCGCGCTCGCCGCCACCGGCCTGCTCGACGGCAAGCGGGCGACGACCCACTGGCACTACACGCGGGCACTCGCGGCCAAGTACCCGCTCGTCAAAGTCGACGAGAACGTCCTGTTCGTCGACGAGGGCAGCATGCTGACCTCGGCGGGCGCCGCCTCCGGCATCGACCTCTGCCTGCACATCCTGCGCGGCGACCTCGGAGTGGCCGCGTCCAACCACGCGGCCCGGCGCCTGGTCGCGGCCCCCTACCGCAGCGGCGGCCAGGCGCAGTACGTGCCGCGCAGTGTGCCCGAGCCGCTCGGCGAACGGTTCGCCGCCACCCGCGAGTGGGCACTGCACCGACTCGGCGAGCCCCTCACCCTCGAAACACTGGCCCGGCAGGCCGCGGTCTCGCCGCGCACCTTCTCGCGGCGCTTCGTCGACGAGACCGGCTACACGCCGATGCAGTGGGTCATGCGCGCCCGCATCGACATGGCCCGCGAACTGCTCGAACGGTCCGAGCGCAGCGTCGAGCAGATCGCCGCCGACGTCGGCCTCGGCACCGGCGCGAACCTCCGGCTGCACTTCCACCGCCTGCTCGGCACCACACCGAGCGAATACCGGCGCACCTTCGCACAGGGGGAGTAGCCGAGACGGCGCGACGGCTACTCGCCTCGGCTACGGCTTTGGCGAAATCCTTTTGAACCGTGGCGATCGCGCCACTGTCACCGCCGGTCGCCACGCGCGAGCCTGGTGTGGAACCGAAGGGACTTCACTTATGACTCGCATCGCCATCAATGGATTCGGCCGCATCGGACGCAATGTGCTGCGCGCCCTGCTCGAACGCGACAGCACCCTCGAAGTCGTCGCCGTCAACGACCTGACGGAGCCCGCCACTTTGGCCCGGCTGCTCGCCTTCGACACGACGTCCGGCCGGCTCGGCCGCCCGGTCTCCGTCGACGGGGACACCCTTGTCGTCGACGGCCGGCGTATCAAGGTGCTCGCCGAGCGCGAGCCTGCGGACCTGCCCTGGGCCGAGTTGAATGTCGACCTCGTCCTTGAGTCCACCGGCCGTTTCACCTCCGCCAAGGCCGCTCGCGTCCACCTCGACGCGGGTGCGCGCAAGGTCCTCGTCAGCGCGCCCTCGGACGGCGCCGACGTCACGCTCGCGTTCGGGGTGAACAACGACGCCTACGACCCGGCCACGCACACGGTCGTGTCGAACGCCTCCTGCACGACCAACGCGCTGGCGCCTCTGGCCGCGGTGCTCGATGAACTCGCCGGTATCGAGCACGGTTTCATGACCACGGTGCACGCCTACACGCAGGAGCAGAACCTGCAGGACGGCCCGCACCGCGACGCCCGCCGCGCCCGTGCCGCCGCGGTCAACATCGTGCCGACCACGACCGGCGCCGCCAAGGCGATCGGTCACGTCCTGCCGAACCTCGACGGCAAGCTGTCGGGCGACTCGATCCGGGTACCCGTGCCGGTGGGCTCGATCGTCGAGCTCAACACCACGGTTTCCCGCGACGTGACCCGCGAGGACGTGCTGGCGGCCTACCGCACCGCGGCCGAGGGACCCCTCGCGGGCGTCCTGGAGTACTCCGAGGACGCACTCGTGTCCTCCGACATCACCGGCAACCCGGCCTCGTCGATCTTCGATTCGGCCCTCACCCGCGTCGACGGCCGTCATGTGAAGGTCGTCGCCTGGTACGACAACGAGTGGGGCTTCTCCAACCGGGTGATCGACACCCTGGAACTCCTCGCCGCCGGCTGACAACGACAACGCGGGGCGGGTGACCTTCGTCCGCCGGTGTGACCCGTGCTGCCGTAGTGTCTGGCCATGTCCGAGTCGCCCCGCCCCGTTCCGCGCGCGCCCGCCGTCCTCCGCCGAGCCCGTGAACTCGGGCTCGGTATCGGCGACTTGCCCACGGGGACGCACAACGCGGTCACGGACGTGCCCGGGATCAGGGTCGGGCACACCACACTGATCCGCCCGCCGCACGTGCACAGCGGCGTCACCGCGATCGTGCCCGAAGGAGTGGGCCCCGCAAGCCCGTTGCCCGCAGGGGTGTTCGCGGGCAACGGCTACGGCAAGCTCCTCGGCACCACGCAGCTCGCCGAACTCGGCGCGCTGGAGACCCCGGTGCTGCTCACCTCGACGCTGTCCGCCTTCCGGGTCGCCGACGCTCTCGTCGGCTGGGTCCTGGAACGGCCCGAGGGAGCGGACGCCCGGAGTGTGAACCCCGTGGTGGGGGAGTGCAACGACGGTCTGCTGTCCGACATCCGGTCGCGTCCGGTCCGCGAGGAACACGTCCGCGCCGCACTCGACTCCGCGTCCGCCGGGCCGGTCGCCGAGGGCTCGGTCGGCGCGGGCACCGGCATGACCGCGCTCGGCTTCAAGGCCGGCATCGGCACCTCGTCGCGACGCGTACCGCTCGCGGGCCGGGAGACGACGCTCGGTGTGCTGGTGCAGGCCAACTTCGCCGGCATCCTGCGAGTACGCGGCCGTACGGTCACTCCCGCAGACGTGGGCGTCCCCGCCGAGGAGTCCGATTCCGGTTCGGAGACCGGCTCCTGCATGGTCGTGGTCGCGACCGACGCGCCCCTCGACGCCCGCCAACTGACCCGGCTCGCCCGCCGAGCCGTCTACGCGCTGGCCCGGGTCGGTGCGGGTTACGGCCACGGCAGCGGCGACTACGGCCTCGCGTTCGGCACCCGTCCTCTGGGCACGCCCGCCGGACCGGCGGTGGTGCCCGACGCCGGGCTCGATGTCCTCTTCGGCGCGGTGCTGGACGCCGTGGAAGAGGCGGTCCTGAACTCACTGCTCACCGCGACCCGGGTGACCGGGCCGCGCGGGCACACCCGTTGGCCGCTGCCCGCGACAGCGCTGCTCAGTCTGCTGGGGTGAGGGTGCGCTCGTACCACGTGCCCTGCTTGCCACCGATCTCGGACGGGAGCGCGCGGCCGACCGGGACGAACCCGGCCTTGGCCAGCACCTTCTGGGACGCGATGTTCTCGTCCGAGGTGGCCGCCCGGAGCATACGCAGACCGTGCCGTGACGCCGCCAGCCGGCACAGTTCCTCGACGGTCGCGGTGGCCACACCCTGCCCGGCTACGTGCTGTGCCACCCGGTAGCCGAGGTCGGCGCTGCCGCCCTCGACGAGGTCGAAGAGATTGAACCTGCCGAGGACCGAGCCGTCCTCGTCGACGAGTACGTGGAAGGCGCAGATCCCGGCTTCCTGCTCGGCCAGCAGGGCGTCGTACCGGTCGGAGAAGCGCTCGAAGTAGCTGTCGCCGCGGTCGGTGACGGAGGCGGCGAAGTAAGCGCGGTTCGCCAACTCGAAGGCCAGGACCGCCGGGGCATGATCGGCGCGCAGCCGCTGCAACTCGGGCACCGCCCGACTCTACCCAGGCGGGCCGCCGGCGCGGCAAGTCGCTTTCTGACGCGGATCACACCGGGGTCGACCGGCCGGACCGCACCGGGTTCGAAGGTCGCGTGCAGCTCCCGGACGAGGATCTCCGCGGGCTCGGTCGCACCGACCCGGTGTTTGGGAGTCCGCCCGGGCAGTCGTTGAGCACCCAGGACCACCCATGACCCCCGATGACCGCGGGGCCGGAGCCTCAGCCGGGCTCCAGTCCCGCGTCCCGCGCGAGCAGCGCCGCCTGTACCCGGTTCTCGCACCGCAGCTTCGTCAGGATCCGGCTGACGTACGTCTTCACCGTCGCCTCGCTCACATGGATCCGCTCGCCCGCGTCGGCGTTCGACAGGCCCTCGCCAAGCAGTGCGAGCACCTCCAGTTCGCGGGTGCTCAGTGTCTCCAGCCGCCGCCGCGCCTCCGCGCGGCGCGCCGCGGACTGCCCCGAGGCGAGCGAGTCGACCACATGGCGGGTGGCGGCCGGCGACAGATACGCGTCCCCGGCCGCAGCCGCCCGCACCGCCTGGATCAGCTCGGCCGGCGCCGAGTCCTTCAGCAGGAACCCGGCGCCCCCCTGGCTCAGCGCACGCAGTACGTTCTCCCGCTCGCCGAACGTCGTCAGGATCAGCGGTCGTACGGCCGGTGCCGCTCGCCGCAGCTCGGCCAGTGCGGACAAGCCGTCCAGCACGGGCATCTGTATGTCCAGCAGTGCCACGTCGACGGAGTGGGCGCGGACCAGGTCGACGGCCTCGCGGCCGTTGGCCGCCTCCGCCACGACGTCGATGTCGTCGGCGGAGGTGAGGATCATCCTGATGCCCGCCCGGATGAGCGGTTCGTCATCCGCGACGAGGACTCTGATCACGACTCTCCTGCAGGACGTGCGGCGATGGCTGCTACTTGACCAAGTAGGCCTTTTTCTCGATCAGTTTGCCGTCCTTGAAGCAGAAGCGGTAGGCAGGCATCTTGTCCCCCTCGTTCGGCCAGTCCTCCGTCGACAGGTAGGTCGCGCACGTCGCCCCCTGCGGCACGGCGGGTGTCCGGTCGTCGTCTATGGCCCCGGCCAGGAACGACTTACCGTGCGGCAACCTGTCACGCACCGCCGTCTCGGTGTCTCCGACCTTCACGGAGTTGTAGACGGACGGCTCGAGCATGAGCTTGTCGGACTCCTTCTCCACCAGGTTGACGACCAGCACGACGGCCAGCACTCCGAGAACCAGGAAGGCCACCACTGCGGCACCGCATCCGATCACAATGCCTTTCCCCTTGCGTCCCATGGCGATGTCGAACTCCTTCTGCCTGTCCGGCGCGCCGGACCAGTCGATGTCCGCACCACCGTCGCCGGGCACCACCCCTTCGCTCTGCCCCCGGAAGTCGTTCGCCCCATCGACGAACGTCGTTCCTTTCCGTGCCGAGTCCGCTCGCCGCTGGTCCCCGCCCGGCGTGCGCGGCGGGGGGCCGTACGGCAGCACGCCCGCGACCCGGAACCCGCCCTCGGCCGTGGAGCCCGTATGCACCATGCCACCGACCAGCCGGGCCCGCTCCTGAAGGCCGGTGAGGCCCTGCCCGCCGCTGACCACGGTGTGCCGTCCGCCGCCGGCCGCCACGGGTATCGGCCCGTTGGCGACCTCGACCACCAGGGAGTCCGGCTCGTACCGCAACTCCACGGCGATCGCGGCCCCCGGCGCGTGCTTCAGGGCATTGGTCAGCGCCTCCTGCACGATCCGGTACGCCGCGTGATCGGCGGCGGGGGTCAATGGCCGTGCCTCGCCCACCCTCCGTAGCTCCACGGCCGAATGCACGCCTCGCGACGCCGCCACCAGGTCGGTTATCCCCGCCACACCCCTGGCCGCGGGCTCCGGGTCGGGCTCGTGTTCCCGGGCCCGGTCCGGTGTGCCGTCGTGCAGGATGCCGACGGCCTCGCGCAGCTCGTGCATCGCGGCCACGGACGCCTCCCGCAGGACGCCCACCACCTCGCGCTGGCCCTCCGTCAGGTCCCGGTCCACCTCCAGGGCGCCCGTGTGGACGGCTATCAGCGCCAGTTGGTGACCGAGGCTGTCGTGCATGTCCTGCGCGATGCGCTGCCGCTCACGCAGGCGCGCGTGGGACGCGATGATCTCGCGTTCGCGCAGCAGTTGCGCGTTGTGCTCGTGCAGCGCGTGCACCAGCCTGCGCCGCTGCGCGCGGTAGCGACTGGTGAGACCGGGCACGACCGTCGTCGCCAGGAACGCGAGCGCGGTGAACACCAGTGTCTGCGCCGCCAACAGGTTGAAGGGCGCTTGGCTGACGGACAGCCCCGTGAAGAGGACGAACGCGGTCCCGAACAGCGCGAGTGCCCGTCGCGGCGCCTCGATCCGCGCCCCCGCCGACCAGCTCGCGGCCATCAGTACGACCCCGAAGGTGCCGAGCGCACCGGCGATCGCACCAGTGAGAACCAGCACGGTCGCCGGGAAGGACCGTCGCAGCAGCGAGAGCACCACGGCGGTCACCGCCGCCGCGATCATCCGCGGTGTACCCGCGTCGGCGAAACTCAGCATCGCGAACAGGCCCAGTACCAGAGCCAGCACCGTCTCGCCGACGATCTGCCGCCGGGACCACAGATGTGCCGCCCCCAACTGCTTCCGGACCTCGCGCGCCTTCGTCTTCACGTCCACGCGCCAACGGTAGACATCACCGCCCGCGCGCACAGCCTCCGTTCGTCGCGACCACGAGCGACCAAAGTCGTACGGCGGTCCGAGTGAGCGGCGGGCTCGGGCATGTGTTGTCCATGTCCCTCCCCTCGTAGCGTGAAGACCGTGACTGCAGGGGAAGTTGGGAGTCATCCTGGAGAAGCGACGGAAGTTCGATCCGGAGTTCCGTGAGGGGGCGGTACGGATCGTCCCGGAGACCGGTAGGACGATCGCGGAGGTCGCCGAGGACCTGGGGATCAACGAGACCCTGGCGAGCTGGGTCTCCCGCGCCCGTCGGGCGGTTGCGGCGGGAGAACGCCCAGCTCAAGGGGGACAACAAGCATCTGGTCATGGAGCGTGATGTCCTCAAACGCTGCATGGTCCTGTGGGTGTAGCAGCCGTGGCGGACCCGGAGTGAGCTGCGCAGACAGCACCTGACGGACGCGGTCAAGGAGGAGTTCGACGGCTCCGGTGGCACCTACGGCTCGCCGAAGATCTGGATCCAGCTGATGAGGCAGGGCTGGCGGGTCTCGGTGAACACCATTGCGAAGATCATGTCCGAGTCCGGCCTGATCGCGCGGAAGGTGCGCAGACGGCGAGGGCTGACCCGGCCGGGCGAACGGCCGGCCGCCCCGGACGTCGTGCTCCGCGACTTCACCACCGAGGCGCCCGACCTGGTCTGGTGCGGGGACATGACGGAGATCGAAACCGGTGAGGGCAAGCTGTACCTGGCCACGGTCATCGATCTGTTCTCCCGCCGCCTGCTGGGCTGTGCGATGGGTGCCCGTCACGATGCCGAACTGGTCGTCGCCGCTCTGCACATGGCCGTGGCGACCCGCGGCGGGGACGTGCGCGCTGTCATCTTCCACACGGACCGCGGCAGCGAGGGTGGATTCAACTGGTCGTCGCAACACTCTGATCTCGGAGGTTCCGCCGGGCCTGTCGCCGGCTGGGCGTCTTCCAGTCCATGGGCCGGGTCGGTCCGTGTTTCGACAAGGCCGTCAGCGAGGCGTTCAACAGCGTGCTGAAGGTCGAGTAAATCCACCGGCACACCTTCGCCACACGCACCGAGGCCCGCGTCCGGATCGCGACTTGGATCACCGCCTTCCACAACGCCCGTCGGCTGCAAAGCGTTTGCGGCTGGAAGAGCCATATCGACTGCGAACACGACTACTGGGCCAGCCTCACCGAGGACCTGCAAGATCCCCGACAGCGGCACCTACTCAGCCCACCGGTGGCGGCCCGCTGGTTCCCCGCACCACCAGCTTCGGGTCCAACACCGCCTCGCGTGGGTCCCGTTCGGGGTCCGCCAGCCGTTCCACGGCGAACCGCACCGCATGTTCGGCCATGAGTGCCGCGTCCTGGCGCACGGTGGTCAGGCCGATCGGCATCAGGTGGGAGAGGTGGCTGTCGTCGTATCCGACGACGGACAGGTCGCGCGGCACCTCGATGCCGGCTCGGGTCAGGGACATCAGCAGGCCCATCGCGCTGCGGTCGTTGCCCGCGAGGACCGCCGTCGGTAGCGGCCGTCCCTGCTCGCGTTCCGCCGCCAGGAGAGCGCCGGTCTCGATGCCGGACTGCTCGGTGTGCTCGCCGGGGATGACCCGCACCTCGGACTCCAGGCCGTTGCGGCGCATCTCGGCCCGGTAGGCGCGCCGCCGCTCGGCCGAGCCGGGGCCCCGGCCGCCGTCGATGTGCACGATCCGGCGGTGCCCCAGTTCGACGAGGTGGTCCATCGCCTGACGGATGCCCTTGCCCTCGGCGGAGTGCACGAAGTCCACGTGCGCGTGCGCGACCCGGCGGCTCACGGAGACGGCGACCGTACGGCGCCCCAACTCGTCGAGGAAGGCGGGCTCCGCGAAGGAGCCGAGCAGGATCACCGCCTCGCAGCGGTGACTGAGGAGCGCCTCGACGGCCTTCTCCTCGCTGCGGCCCTGGGTCGCGCCGGACAGCAGGACCTCGTAGCCGAGGCGTTCGGCCTCGGGGTAGATGCCCTCGATCAGGTTCGTGTGGAAGGTCTGCTGCACGGTGAACATCACGCCGAGCGTGCGGCTGCGACCGCGTGCGAGCAGCCGGGCCGCGCTGTCGGGCCGATAGCCGATCTCGTCGGCGACTCGCAGCACCCGCTGCCGGGTTTCCTCACTGGCGCCCGGCTGGTTGCGGAACACGATGGAGACGAGCGCCCGCGAGACGCCAGCCTTCGCCGCGACGTCCGTCATCGTGGGCCGCTGCTTGCCCGATCCGTCCACCCTGTGACCCCACCCTCCGACGTCGCCCACCTTAGGGCCTGTCTGGCGGCGATCTGGAAATCTCCCGGCACCAGGCTATTGACATGACATTTGGACAGGGGTCATCGTACTGCACTAGAGCGCGCTAGTAGCGCGCGACAGCAAGACTTGCGTGGCAGTTCCCCGGAGTCTCCGGAACGAAAGGAATCCCAGCGTGATGCCGTTCGACGTGCTGACCATCGGCCGCGTGGGAGTGGACGTGTATCCGCTCCGGACGGGCGTGGGACTGGCGGAGGTCACCTCGTTCGGCAAGTCCCTCGGTGGCAGCCCGACGAACGGGTCCTGCCCGACGCCGACCTGGAGTTCGCCGCCAACCACATCACGGCGGGTGCCTACGGCTCGGCCGGCGAGCGCTGCATGGCGGTCTCCGTGGCCGTGGCGGTGGGCTCGGCGGCCGACGGACTGGTCGAGGCGCCGGAGCGCAAGGCCCGCGAGGTGAAGGTGGGCCCCGGAAACGCGCCCGGCACCGAAATGCGCCCCCTCGTCACCAAGGCCGCCCAGGAGCGGGTCGAGAACGCTGTCACCACCGCCGTCACGCAGGGTGCCACCGGCGTTGTCGACGGCCGCGGCCTCAAGATCGACGGCCACGAGGACGGCTTCTTCACCGGCCCCTCCCTCCTGGACCACGTCACCACCGCCATGGACGCCTATCAGCAAGAACTGTTCGGGCCGGTCCTCGCGATCATCCGCGTCGACACCCTCGACCAGGCCATCGACCTCATCGACGCCAACCCCTACGGCAACGGCACCGCCCTCTTCACCGCCTCCGGCGAAGCCGCCCGCCGCTTCCAGCGCGCCGTCAAGGTCGGAATGATCGGCATCAACGTCCCCGTCCCGGTCCCCATGTCGTACTACTCCCTCGGCGGCTGGAAGGACTCCCTCATCGGCGATTCCGCCGTCCACGGCCCCGACGGCATCCGCTTCTACACCCGCCCCAAGGTCGTCACCACCCGCTGGCCCCAGCCGGCCCAGCAGCACACCGCCGCCGGCTTCGACTTCCCCACCTCCAGCTGAATACCGCCCTCTCCGTTCCTCTCCCCGAAGGAGCACGTCATGGCAACGGCGCCATCCTCCCTCCGCACCATCGCGGGCAACCTGTGCCTGGGATCCGCCCCCGACTCCTGGGGCGTCTGGTTTCCCGAGGACGAGCACCAGGTGTCGTACACCCGCTTCCTCGACGAGCTGGCCGAGGCCGGCTACGAGTGGCTCGAACTCGGGCCCTACGGCTATCTCCCGACCGATCCGCAGCGACTGAAGGAAGAACTGGAGTCCCGCGGGCTCCAGGTCTCCGGCGGTACCGCCTTCGGCGCGCTGCACCGCCCCGAGGCGTGGGACGAGATGCTCGCCCACGTCCGTCAGGTCGCCACGCTGACCGCGGCCGCGGGAGCGCACCACCTCGTCCTCATCCCGCCCATGTACCGGGACGAGAAGACCGGCGCGTTCACCGAGTCCCCGGAGCTGACCGCCCAGCAGTGGGCGGGCTTCGGCCACAACGCCGACCGACTGGGCAAGCTGCTGCTGGACGAGTACGACGTACGGCTCGTCATCCACCCGCACGCCGACAGCCACATCCAGACCCAGCCAGAGATCGAGCGGCTGCTGAACGAGTCCGACAGCCGTTACACCAACCTGTGCCTGGACACCGGGCACGTGGCCTACGGCGGCGGCGACAACCTCGACCTGATCCGCCGCTTCGGTGAGCGTGTCGGCTACGTCCACATCAAGCAGATGGACCCGGAGATCCTCGCCCAGGTCGCGGCCGAGGACCTCTTCTTCGGGGAGGCCGTCAGACGCGGGGTGTGCGTGTCGCCCCCGGCCGGCGTGCCGAACCCCGCCGACGTGGTTGCCGAACTCGCCCGGCTGGACGCCGAGTTGTTCGTGATCGTCGAGCAAGACCTCTACCCGTGCGCGCCCGACGTACCACTGCCCATCGCGGTGAGTACGCGTGAGCACCTGGCCGGTTGCGGTCTGACCGGAGTGCGACGCCCGAACACCAGCCGGTAGACGGCGGCCCATCACCGTCATCGCCACCTTCGGCGGACTCCGCTTCAGCTACGACAACCGAGTCATCAACGGCGCCCTGCCCCAGAGGAGCGACGACCTCGGCCTGGCCCCGGTCACCGACGCGCTCCTGCCTGATGCCACGCCGGGCGCGTTTCCCTTGGCCCCCTTCGGCCTCCCTCTGATCCCCATGAAGGAACGATCATGACCGTACGTGTAGGAGTCATCGGCGCCGGCTGGATCGGCAAAGAACACATCCGGCGCCTCACCGACACCGTCCCGGGTGCCCGTGTCACCGCGGTCACCGACATTGACCCCGCCCGCGCCGAGGACGCAGCGGCACCGGTCGGTGCCCGCGTGCTGTCCGACGGCGCGACCCTCATCGCGGCGGACGACGTCGACGCGGTCCTCGTGACGTCCTGGGGTCCCACTCACGCCGAGCACGTGCTGACCGCGATAGCCGCCGGGAAACCGGTGTTCTGCGAGAAGCCGCTGGCCACCACGGCCGAGGACTGCCTGAAGATCATCGAGGCCGAGCAGGCGCACGGCCGCCGCCTGGTCCAGGTCGGCTTCATGCGCCGATACGACGCCGGATACCGGCAGTTGAAGCAGATCATCGACTCGGGCCGCATCGGCGCACCGCTGATCGTGCACTGCGCCCACCGCAACCCGACCGTCCCCGAGTCGTACACCTCCGCCATGGCCGCCCTGGACACGGCCGTGCACGAGGTGGACGTACTGCGCTGGCTGCTCGACGACGAGATCATCTCCACCCAAGTGGTCACCCCGCGCGCCACGAGCAGGCGGTTCGCCCACCTCAAGGACCCGCAGATCATGCTCTTCGAGACCGCCAAGGGCGTCCGCATCGACCTGGAGGTCTTCGTCAACTGCCAGTACGGCTACGACATCCACTGCGAGGCGGTGGGCGAGGAGGGACTCGTCCGCCTGCCCGACCCGGCCGCCGTCGGCCTGCGCACCGCGGGAGCGCACAGCACGGAGGTGCTCACGGACTGGGTGGGCCGCTTCGCGGACGCCTTCGACACGGAGTTCCGCGAGTGGATCGCGGGCATCGCCGCCGGCACCGAACCCACCGGCCCCTCGGCGTGGGACGGCTACGCGGCCACCGTCATCACCAGCGCGACCGTCGAGGCCCTGGAGACAGGCACCGTCGTCGCCACCGACCTCAAGCCCCGACCCGCCTTCTACGGAGGTGCCGCGTGAAGATCGCCCTCGACCCCTACATGTTCCGCGCCCTGCCCATCGACGACATGGTGCGCACGGTCGCCGAACTCGGCTACGAATACATCGAGTTGTCGCCGCGCGACGACTTCATGCCGTTCTTCCTGCACCCGCGGGCGGACGACGAGCGTGTGGCGGAACTGAAGAACTCCCTGCGCACGTACGGCGTCCAGCTCTCCTCCGTGCTCCCGCTCTACAAGTGGTCGTCCCCGGACGAGACGGAGCGACAGGCCGCTGTCCGTTACTGGAAGCGGATGATCGAGATCACCGCCGACCTCGAATGTCCGCTGATGAACTCGGAGTTCAACGGCCGCCCCGAGCGAGCGGCCGACAGCGAGGCGGCGTTCTGGCGCTCGCTGGAGGAACTGCTGCCCCTCTTCGAGCGGGAGGGCATCGCCCTCAACCTGGAGGCGCACCCCGACGACTTCTGCGAGGAGAACACCCCCGCCGTCGATCTCGTCCGTGCCGTCAACAAGCCCTGGGTGAACTACCTGTACTGCGCCCCGCACTCCTTCCACCTGTCGGGGGCTGATCCCGCTGGCGACATCGCGGCGATGATGCGCTACGCCGGCGACAAGCTCCAACACGTCCACATCGCCGACTCCTTCAACCACAAGGGCTCCTCCGGCCTGCGCTACATCCTCAACCCGCCCGGCACCACCGCCCGCGTCCACCAGCACCTCGACATCGGTCAGGGCGAGGTCGACTGGGACGCCTTCTTCGGCACCCTCCGCGAACTCGACTTCGACGGCGTGGCCACCGCCTGCGTCTTCGCCTGGGAGGAACGCGCCCGCGAGTCCTCGACGTTCATGCTCGACCGCATCACCAAGGAACTCACCGCGTAGCGAAGACGTACGTACCCCAAGAGCGCAGCGGCGCCGTGACCCGGGCGGCGCAGACTCCCCGTCATACCCCGGTCAACAGCGCTTGTCGGCACGGACATCGACCGTGCCGGACCTCGCCCATGCCCAGTACCTTCACCGCGGGCAGCGAGGTATCTGCGGCCCGAGGTCCCGCACGGCCCGGCCACGTCCCCGCAGTCGGCGACGAGTCGCGGACGAGGCGGTCCTGCGTGCGATGGACGCCTCGGGGGAGCGCTGTACATCTTGTCGATACGTCCTGACAAATCTATTGACATCGCCCCTGGGGCGTTCAATAGTTCGTTCACTAGAGCGCGCTAGTAACGCGCTCTAGAAAGCGAGAACCGGCACACACCCACGGCTGCCGCAGACACCACCTCCCCGCCGTACACGGCATCCCCGAACCGCTCGCCCGCCTCCCCGGGCCGAACAGAGCTCTTTCGGCGAGGCCGGAACTCCATTCCCACCCTGATCAGCACAGTGAGGTGCAAGGGACATGCACAGAAACCACCGAGCCGCCGCTCTGACCGCCACCCTGATGGCCGGCGCCCTCTTCGCCGCCGGCTGCTCCAGCAGCTCCGGCGGCAAGAAGTCCGAGGACAACGGCGCGGCGGCCTCCGCGGGCAAGGCCAGTACGCCCCGCATGACGGTGGCCATGGTCACCCACGCTTCGCCCGGCGACACCTTCTGGGACCTCGTCCGCAAAGGTGCCCAGGCCGCGGCCGCCAAGGACAACATCAAGCTCGTCTACTCCTCCGACCCCAGCGCGGGCAACCAGGCCAACCTGGTCCAGAACGCCATCGACCAGAAAGTCGACGGCATCGCCCTGACCGCCGCCAAGCCCGACGCCATGAAGGACGTGGTGGCCAAGGCCAGAGCGGCCGGCATCCCGGTCGTCGGCTTCAACTCCGGTGTCAGCGACTGGAAGAAGCTAGGCATGCTGGAGTACTTCGGCCAGGACGAGAACATCGCCGGGCAGGCCTTCGGCCAGCGCCTGAACCAACTCGGCGCCAAGCACGCCCTGTGTGTCATCCAGGAACAGGGGCAGGTCGCGCTGGAGGCCCGCTGCGCCGGCCTGAAGAAGGGCTTCAGCGGCAAGACGGACATCCTCTATGTCAACGGCACCGACATGCCGTCGGTGAAGTCGACGGTCACCGCCAAGCTCACCCAGGACAAGTCCATCGACCAGGTGGTCACCCTCGGCGCCCCGATCGCGCTGACGGGGATCCAGTCGTTGTCCGACTCGGGCAGCAAGGCCAAGCTCGCCACCTTCGACCTCAACCAGGAGCTGGTCAAGGCCGTCCAGGACGGCAAGGTCGAGTTCGCGGTCGACCAGCAGCCTTACCTTCAGGGCTACTTGGCGGTCGACTCTCTGTGGCTCTACAAGACCAACGGCAACTTCAGCGGCGGCGGCACCGCGCCCGTCCTCACCGGGCCGGCCTTCATCGACAAGACCAACGTCGACACCGTCGCCAAGTTCGCCGCCAACGGGACTCGGTGATGAGCATGACCCAGCACGCCGAGCCGGCGGTGACCTCACCGCCGGCCTCCGGCCTCAGGACGACGGACGGCCGGACCTCCGAACGGCCCCTGGCGCTAAGGCTGTTGGCGCGCCCGGAGGTGGGTGTCTTCCTCGGCGCGGCAGCGGTGTACGTGTTCTTCCTGATCGCCGCTCCGCCCGTGCGGGACGGCGCCTCGATGGCGAACATTCTCTACAGTTCGTCGACCATCGGGATCATGGCCCTGCCGGTGGCACTGCTGATGATCGGCGGGGAGTTCGACCTCTCCGCCGGTGTCGCGGTCATCACCTCCGCGCTGACCGCGAGCATGCTCAGCTACCAACTCACCATGAACGTGTGGGTCGGTGTGATCGTCGCGCTGCTGGTGTCGCTGGGGATCGGTTTCCTCAACGGCTGGATGGTCGTCAAGACCGGGCTGCCGAGCTTCCTGGTCACCCTGGGCAGCTTCCTGATCCTCCAGGGCGTCAACCTCGCCGTCACCAAGCTGGTCACCGGCAACGTCGCCACCGACGACATCAGCAACATGGACGGCTTCGACCAGGCCAAGAAGGTCTTCGCGTCCTCGTTCGACGTCGGCGGCGTCAACGTCAAGATCACCATCATCTACTGGCTGGTGTTCGCGGCGATCGCGACCTGGGTGCTGCTGCGCACGAAGTACGGCAACTGGATCTTCGCGGTCGGCGGCAACAAGGACTCGGCACGGGCCGTCGGTGTGCCCGTGGCGTTCACGAAGATCTCGCTGTTCATGCTGGTCGGCTTCGGCGCCTGGTTCATCGGCATGCACCAGCTGTTCTCCTTCAACACCGTGCAGTCCGGCGAAGGTGTCGGGCAGGAGCTGATCTACATCTCCGCGGCCGTCATCGGCGGCTGTCTGCTGACCGGTGGTGCCGGCTCCGCGATCGGCCCGGTGTTCGGGGCGTTCATGTTCGGCATGGTCCAGCAGGGCATCGTCTACGCCGGCTGGAACCCCGACTGGTTCAAGGCGTTCCTGGGCGTGATGCTCCTGGGCGCCGTCATGATCAATCTGTGGGTGCAGCGCACCGCGACCCGGAGGTGACCTCGATGACCGACAACACGACCGGCACCCACGGTGCGATCCTGACCGACACGCCGCCCACGGACGGGGACCACCCCCTCGTCCAGCTCCGCAACGCGGGCAAGTCCTACGGCAATGTC
>NZ_JAEQAZ010000049.1 GCF_016654115.1 Streptomyces sp. MBT53 | reverse complement strand
CTCGGCGGGGGCCTGGGCGGCGGGTCCGCGGCCGGTGAGCCCACGCGGGCGGAGTCCGACCAGATCATGAGCGACCTGCGGGAACTGCTGGAGAACCGGGAGCAGGCGGAGTCGGCGCAGGGCGAGGTCACGGTGCGCTGGGCGTACGAGGTGATCGCCCCGGCGCTCGCCGGCGCCGTGGTCCTGGCGATCCTGCTGGCGACGGGCTGACCGGAGCCGAGAGCCGCGCCTGCCGGTGACCCGGGGTGACTTGGTGACTCGGTGACCGGTTGACCTGACCGCATCGGCACCCGTCCCTCCCCGTTCACAGTTTTCCGGGTCATCATTCGACCCGAACTCGGCCGCGACGGCGGTCCCCCCCACCCGGAGGCGAAGCCGAGCCACGCCGACCACGCCCGTGGTCCGAGTCTCTGGGAAGTCATGGACACGAACGTCCGGGAGCCGCTGCGGCTGCCCGCCTCCGCGATACCCGACGGCGCCCTCCGCTGGCGCGGCGAGCCGGTGCGACGGTGGACGGAGGCGCTGCCGCCGCGCCGGACATCGGTACGGCTGCGGCTGCGGTACCTCAAGCTCGTGGTGCTGTGCGCCTGGCTCGCCGGGTACGGGCTGATGTACTCCGCCCACCTCTCCCCGTATCTCGCGGCCGTGCTGCCGCTCCAGGCGGTCTGGCTGCTGTGGCGGCCCGAGGCGATGTGGTACACGGCGTCGGCCCTGTTCACCGCCCTGGTCGTGCAGGAGTCGTTCGCGCCGGTGACCTGGTGGGTGTTCGCCCTCGCCGCTCCGCTGCTGGCGGGCTCGGTCGCCCTCGCCGAGATCCGCACCCGCGCGGGTCGGCGGCAACGGGAGGCGGCCCTGGCCGCGTCCGGCGGCGTCACCGCGCTCCTCCCCGATGCGGGCAGGCCGGTCCGGCGCGGCGGCTTCCTCATCGGTGCCGGAACGTTCCTGCTCGTACCCGGCGCCGTACTGACCGCCCTGGCACCCCTCTTCCCCGGTGCCGAGAACCAACGGACCGCCGCGATGACCGGCTGCTGTGCGATGGGACTCGGCTTCACGGTCCTGCTGTCCGGTGTGCTGGGCCGACGGCGGGCCCGCGCGCTGCGGCAGGCTCCGGCACCCGTCCTGCGTGTGCTCGTCCGGGACACCGCGCACGCCGACACGGAGGTGCTCGCCGCCGACGACCCGGCCGCGCTGCGGCCCCTGTTCCGGATCGCCGTCTCGGATCCGGACAGGACGGCCGCTGGCGTCCACACCGTCGACCCCGCCGAGAAGGACGCGGAGAACCCTGAGGACCCGAAGGACCCTGAAGACCCGAAGAACCCTGAGGACGCCGACGACCTCCCCACCGCCCTCGACGACGTCGTCGACGACGTTCTCGACGACGTCCTCGGCGGCGGCGGTGTCCCCGTCGAGCGTTCCGGCCCCCTCCGCGAAGCCGTCCTCTACGGCACCCCCTACGACGGCGCCGAGATCCTCCTCGTCAGCGCCCCCTCGAAGCCGGGCGGGGCGCCGCGATCGCAGTGGTCGACCGGGCCCGTGCGGCCGTTGTCGGAGCCCGAGGTGCGGCGGCGGCTCGTGCGGGCGAAGCGGGCGGCGGTCCGGGCGGCCCGGAGCGACGCGCGGCACGCGGAACTGGTCGCGGCCGTGCGGGCGCAGAGCATCGACATCGTGCCGGTACGGCGCTGGCGGGCGGGCCCGGTGGACTGGCTGGCGACCTTCCTCCTGGCGCAGTGCGGCGTCTGGCTGTACTGGGTCGCGATCGACGAGAGCCTCTGGCATCACGTCCTGCTGATCTTCGTGAGCGTGGGGGGAGCCACCCGGATCCCCGTGAAGCTGTCCTGGCGCATCACCGCCGACCGCACCGGCATCTGGCTGAACGGTCTGCGCCGGCCGCGGCACATCCCCTGGAAGGACCTCCGCTCGGCCCGCCGCGAGGGGTTCGACCTGAAGCTCCGCTGGCGCGGCGGCGACACGTGGGTGGTCGCCGCCCCGCACTCGGCCCGGCTGCAGCGCAGACGCGGTGTGATCCACCCCTACGACGCCATCGCCGCCGAACTCTCCGCGATGATCGCCGACCCCGCCCTGCGGCCCACCGGCGAGAGCGGGGAGGAGGAGCGCGGGCGCCCGCTGTGGCCGTTCGCCGCGGTCCTCGGTATCGCCTGGATCGCGGTGCTCGTCACGCGGTGGCTGTACTGACCGGTCGATGCCCGCCGGAACGCGTCACCCCCGGCCGGGGCGTCCCCGCCGCCGGCCTCTACTGGGGCGACCTCACCCTCCAGTCCTGCGTGGGACCGGACACGGGGTTCAGCTACCTGGTACGGAACTGAACCCCGTACCGGGGGCAAGGGAGTTGGCGACGGACCGCTCAGATACCGGCCGCCGCCGACAGGTCCCGCTTGATGGTGGCGAGGGTCTCGGCGGCCCGCGCACGGGCCGCCGGGAGGTCGGCGTGCGCGGCCACGGGGACCACGACCTCCAGGTAGCACTTCAGTTTGGGCTCGGTACCGCTGGGCCGGACGATGACACGGGCACCGTCGAGCGTGTAGCGCAGCCCGTCCGTGGGCGGGAGCAGCTCAGTGCCCTCGGTCAGATCCTCGGCCTTGGTGACGGCGAGCCCGGCCAACTCGGTCGGCGGCTGCTCGCGCAGTCGCCGCATGGCGTCAGCGATGACGGTCAAGTCCTCGACGCGCACCGACAGTTGATCGGTGGCGTGCAGACCGTGTTCGACGGCGAGATCGTCGAGAAGGTCCAGCAGATCGCGGCCCTCCTCCTTCAACTCGGAGGCCAGTTCGGTGATCAGCAGGGCGGCGGTGATGCCGTCCTTGTCGCGCACACCGTCCGGGTCGACGCAGTAGCCGAGGGCCTCCTCATAGCCGTAGCGAAGCCCTTCCACCCGGGCGATCCACTTGAAGCCGGTGAGGGTCTCCTCGTAGGGCAGGCCCGCCTTCTCGGCGATGCGGCCGAGCAGGGACGAGGAGACGATCGACTCGGCGAAGGTGCCCCGGGCGCCGCGCCGTACGAGGTGCGCGGCGAGCAGCGAGCCGACCTCGTCACCGCGGAGCATGCGCCAGTCGCCCTCGGCCTTCACCGCTACGGCGCAGCGGTCGGCGTCGGGGTCGTTGGCGATGATCAGGTCGGGGTCCGTGGCCCGGGCGCGCGCGAAGGCGAGGTCCATCGCGCCCGGCTCCTCCGGGTTGGGGAAGGCGACGGTCGGGAAGTCCGGGTCGGGCTCGGCCTGTTCGGCGACGAGCACAGGTGCCGGGAACCCGGCGCGGGCGAACGCGGCCAGCAGGACGTCCTTGCCGACGCCGTGCATCGCCGTGTAGACGGTACGGGCGGTGCGGGGGGAGCCGGGGGAGAGAACGGCGTCGGTACGGGCGAGATAGGCGTCCAGGACGGCGTCGTCGAGGATCTCCCACCCGTCCTCCCGGCGGGGCACATCGTGCAGGGAGCCGATCGCCTCGATCTGGGCGGCGATCTCCGCGTCGGCAGGGGGCACGATCTGGGAGCCGTCGCCGAGGTAGACCTTGTAGCCGTTGTCCCGGGGCGGGTTGTGGCTTGCGGTGACCTCCACGCCCGCGATCGCGCCCAAGTGCCTTATGGCGAAGGCGAGTACGGGGGTGGGGAGCGGCCGGGGCAGCACGGCGGCCCGGAGCCCCGCACCGGTCATCACGGCGGCGGTGTCGCGGGCGAAGTCCGCGGACTTGTGCCGGGCGTCGTAGCCGATGACGACGACGCCGTCGGTGTGACCCTGCTGCTTGAGGTACGCGGCGAGGCCGGCGGCGGCACGGATGACGACTGCGCGGTTCATCCGCATGGGTCCGGCACCGAGTTCGCCGCGGAGGCCGGCGGTGCCGAACTGGAGGGTGCCGCGGAAGCGCTCCGCGAGTTCCGTGACGTCCCCGGCGTCGATGAGCTTGCCCAGCTCCTCGCGGGTGTCCGCGTCGGGGTCCTCGGCGAGCCAGGTCTTGGCCCGCGCGATGAGATCGTCGTCGTGCACGTCAGGTCAACCTCTCGTGGTGTTGGTGTACGTCGGCTTCTCGACTGACCGAGACGGGCGGGCGGGTGGGCAAATTTCTGAACCGTGCCTACAGTCGGCCCAGCACCTGGGCCAACAGTGAGCCCATCTGCGTAGCGGAGTCCCGCCCCGCCTGAAGAACCTCCTCGTGGTTCAACGGTTCCCCCGTCATCCCCGCGGCAAGGTTGGTCACCAGGGAAATACCCAGCACCTCCGCACCGGCCTCCCTCGCGGCGATGGCCTCCAGCACCGTGGACATCCCCACCAGGTCCGCCCCGATCACCCGAGCCATCCGGATCTCCGCCGGAGTCTCGTAGTGCGGCCCGGGGAACTGGACGTAGACACCCTCCTCCAGACCAGCGTCGATCTCCTTGCACAGCGCCCGCAGCCGCGGCGAATACAGATCCGTCAGGTCGACGAAGTTCGCACCGATGATCGGGGAGGCGGCCGTGAGGTTGATGTGGTCGCTGATCAGCACAGGCTGTCCAGGCCGCATGCCTTCCCGCAGCCCCCCGCAGCCGTTGGTCAGCACGATGGTCTTGCAGCCGGCGGCGACGGCGGTACGGACCCCGTGCGCGACGGCGGCGACACCGCGCCCCTCGTAGTAGTGGGTACGGCCGAGAAAGACCAGCGCGCGCTTGTCGCCGATGGCGTACGAGCGGACCCGCCCACCATGCCCCTCGACGGCCGGCGGCGGGAATCCGGGCAGCTCGGTGACGGGGAAGTCGGCCTCGGGCACACCGAGCGCGTCGACGGCCGGCCCCCAGCCGGAGCCCATCACAAGAGCGACGTCGTGGGTCTCGGCGCCCGTCAGTTCGCGCAGGCGCGTGGCGGCGGCGTCAGCGGCGGCGTGGGGGTCGCCCTGGATGTCGTCCGGAAGAAGAGATGCGTTCACGCGGTTGAGGGTAGCTGGTCTGGGCCTACGCGCGTAGATGACAGAGCTCACGGGATTGCGATCGTTGTCTTGTCGTTTCCAACGAGCCCCGCGACCAACGCAGTGTGTGGGAACCCCTCAGCCCACCCCGTGAAAGCGCTCAGCAGGGCCGCTTCCGCAGCTCCATCACATAGTCATGGGGTGCCCCGGCAGACTCGGCGGCATCGGCCAGCTCGCCAAGATAACGAGCCGACGGCAGTCCCCCCTCATACCCGTTGAGCACATACACCCAGGCGGGTTCCTCGCCGTCCAGGGTGTGCACCCGCACCCGCATCCGCCGGTAGACGTCGAGCCCGACGCCCTCCCACCGGTCCATGGAGTCCTCGTCGGGCGGCGCGATCTCGTACAGCGCGACGAAGACCTGGGAGCGCGGCGCCTCCACGATGGTCGCGAGCGCGCCCTCCCAGCCCATGTGCTCACCGCCGAAGGTCAGCCGCCATCCGTTCAGCCAGCCCGTGGCGCGCAACGGCGAGTGCGGGGCGCGGCGGGTCATCAGCCGCGCGTCGAGATTGCCGGCGTACGCGGCGTAGAGCGACATGCTCCGAGAGTACGGCAGCGAACCCACCCGCCACTCCCGTAACCGGGGGTACTCAGGCCACCCGCGTACGGCGCGAAGGTGACGTGTCGGGGGGTGTCCGCCCGCAGCGGTTGGCGCGTCAACACCCCGAAAATCTTGCGAGACCGATTCCGCGCCGTTCCGAGGACGGACACCCCCCGGCGCGGCACCGACCCACAACGAACCGCAGGCGACCCACACCAAACCGTAGGCGCACCACGCACCCCCGCCGCCCCCGGGCGGAAGCATCTTGAAGCGTGCGGGACAATGGGGTACGTGACTCGGATCGTGATCATCGGTGGCGGACCCGGCGGCTATGAAGCGGCGCTGGTGGCAGCGCAGCTCGGCGCGGAGGTGACCGTCGTCGACTGCGACGGTCTGGGCGGGGCGTCGGTGCTGACCGACTGCGTGCCGTCGAAGACCCTTATCGCGACGGCCGAGGTGATGACCACCTTCGACTCGTCGTACGAGGAACTGGGCATCATCGTCGCCGACGACACTCCACCGCTGGAACAAGCAGCCCGGGTCGTCGGCGTGGATCTAGGCAAGGTGAACCGCCGTGTGAAGCGCCTCGCGCTCGCCCAGTCGCACGACATCACAGCCTCCGTGACCCGAGCCGGCGCCCGTGTCATGCGCGGCCGGGGCAGGCTCGACGGCATGCAGGCGATCGACGGTTCCCGCAAGGTGATCGTCAAGGCGGCGGACGGCACAGAGGAGACCCTCGTGGCCGACGCCGTCCTTATCGCGACCGGCGGCCACCCCCGCGAACTGGACGACGCCCGCCCCGACGGCGAGCGCATCCTGAACTGGACCCAGGTCTACGACCTCACCGAACTCCCCGAAGAGCTGATCGTGGTCGGCTCCGGTGTCACCGGTGCCGAGTTCGCCGGCGCCTACCAGGCCCTCGGCTCCAAGGTCACCCTCGTCTCCTCCCGCGACCGGGTCCTCCCCGGCGAGGACCCGGACGCGGCCGCCGTACTCGAGGACGTCTTCCGCCGCCGCGGCATGAACGTGATGGCCCGCTCCCGCGCCCAGTCCGCCAAGCGCGTCGGCGACAAGGTCGAAGTGGTCCTCGCCGACGGCCGCGTGATCACCGGCTCCCACTGCCTGATGGCGGTAGGCGCCATCCCGAACTCCGCGGGCATGGGCCTGGAGGAGGCGGGCGTCAGACTGCGCGACTCGGGCCACATCTGGACCGACAAGGTGTCCCGGACGACCGCCCCGGGCGTCTACGCGGCCGGTGACGTGACCGGCATCTTCGCGCTCGCCTCGGTGGCCGCGATGCAGGGCCGTATCGCGATGTACCACTTCCTCGGCGACGCGGTGGCCCCGCTCAACCTGAAGACGGTGTCTTCGAACGTCTTCACCGACCCGGAGATCGCCACGGTCGGCTACTCCCAAGCAGACGTAGACGCAGGCAAGATCGACGCACGCGTAGTCAAGCTCCCCCTCCTCCGCAACCCGCGAGCGAAGATGCAGGGCATCCGCGACGGCTTCGTCAAGATCTTCTGCCGCCCGGGCACCGGGATCATCGTCGGCGGCGTGGTCGTAGCCCCCCGCGCCTCGGAACTGATCCACCCCATCTCGATCGCCGTCGACAACAATCTGACGGTCGAACAGATCGCGAACGCCTTCACCGTCTACCCGTCCCTTTCGGGCTCGATCGCCGAGGTGGCCCGACAGCTGCACACCCGCAAGGCGACGGGCGAAGTCTGAGGCCGGACCGACTCCCCGCTGGTCACGGGGAGTTGCCGCCCATTCGCTCGGCATAGGCGCCGGGACTACCCCCTATACCACTTCTCGCCCTCCTGTGCGAACAACTTCTGCTATTCACCGCAAACAGCTGAAAGCAGACGGTCGTTGGGGTTACTGTCAGTTTCGTGTTCGCTGCAGAACGTCGCCAATTGATCCTCGAAATGGTGCGAGCGAATGGGGCTGTATCGCTCCGTGAGCTCGCCCGCGTCGTCCAGACCTCCGAAGTGACCGTACGGCGGGACGTGCGCGCACTGGAGGCAGAAGGACTCCTCGACCGCCGGCACGGCGGTGCGGTATTGCCGGGCGGGTTCACGCGGGAGTCCGGCTTTCCGCAGAAATCGCATCTCGCGACCGCCGAGAAGACGGCCATCGCCGATCTCGCCGCGAGCTTCGTCGAAGAAGGCGAAGCGATCGTGGTAGGGGCGGGTACCACCACACAGGAGCTGGCCCGCCGGCTCGCCCGGGTCCCCGGACTGACCGTAGTCACCAACTCCCTCCTTGTCGCCCAGGCGTTGGCCCACGCCAACCGCGTGGAGGTCGTGATGACCGGGGGCACCCTGCGCGGTTCCAACTACGCGCTGGTGGGCAGCGGGGCCGAGCAGTCCCTCCAGGGGCTGCGTGTCTCCCGGGCCTTCCTCTCCGGAAGCGGGCTCACCGCCGAGCGCGGCCTGTCCACGTCCAACATGCTGTCGGCGTCCGTCGACCGGGCCCTCGTGCAGGCGGCGGCCGAGGTCGTCGTCCTCGCCGACCACACCAAGCTCGGTACGGACACCATGTTCCAGACCGTGCCCACGGACGTGATCACCCGCCTCGTCACCGACGAGCCCCCGGGCCACGACGACCGCGCCGCCACGGAGTTGCAGGCCCTTGCCGATCAGGGGGTGCAGATCGCCGTGGCCGGCGCGGCCGGAGGCCAGGGGGGTGATCAGACCCCGACGCGGGAACAACGCCGCCGGGACGTACCCCTTCCGGCACCGCGACGGGGTCAAGTACCGGGGCTGCGCTCGGCGGGCGTACTGACGGGGGAGTCCCCGGAACGGGAACGCGCCGCGAGGGTGGCGGATCTGCGCAGGCGTTGACCGGGCGCGGTTGTCGACTGCGGGCCGGTCAGGGCTGGCCGCGCAGTTCCCCGAGCCCCTAAAAACGGCCTGCATTTAGGGGCGCGGGGAACTGCGCGACCAGCCACGACGGCGCGGCAGACGAAGCACTACGGCTTCAACCCGCGCAACGTCAACGTCAGCAATCTGTCCGCCAGTTCAGGGTCCCCCGGGTTGCCCTCAGCGGCGAGCGCAATCGCATGCGTCAGCTGAAGCAGATCACCGATCTCGACGTCACCACGCACGTCACCGCCGTCCTGCGCCCGCGAGAGCAGCGCACCCCCGGCCTCCCGGATAGGCGCGCTGCACCGGCCCAGCGCCGACGTGTCGTCGTCGGCCACGGCCATCAACGCCCGTGAAAGCCCCCGGTACTCACTCGCATGCGCCACCATCTCCCGCAACCAGCTCACCAGAGCCACACACGGCTGCGGAGCGGACTGCAACTCCCGTGAACGCGCGAGGAGTTCACCCACCGCGTCCTCGAAGACCGCGCTCATCAGGGACTGCCGGTTCGGGAAGTGCCGATACAGCGTGCCGATGCCGACGCCCGCACGCCGGGCCACGTCCTCCAGGGACGCGTCCGTGCCGTGCGCGGCGAAGGACACCCGGGCCTCGGCGAGCAGCCGCTCATAGTTGCGGCGGGCGTCGGCACGCAGCCCCGCCGGCGGCCTGGCCGTGTCAGCCACGGGTCCCACCTGCCCTCCTCGGCGCGACAAGGCGCGATACAGCGAGATACGGCGCTGTCCCGTCACATTACAGAGGTGCCCGGCGGACAGGCTGTTCCTGTCGGCCGGGCACCTCTGGACGTACCGCCGGATCAGTCCTTGATCTCGCAGATCGCGGCGCCGGACGTGATGGACGCACCGACCTCCGCGCCAAGGCCCTTGATCGTGCCGGACTTGTGCGCGTTCAGCGGCTGTTCCATCTTCATCGCTTCGAGTACGACGATGAGGTCGCCCTCCTTGACCTCCTGGCCCTCCTCGACCGCGACCTTGACGATCGTGCCCTGCATCGGCGAGGCGAGGGTGTCACCGGAGGCGACGGGCCCGGACTTCTTGGCCGCCCGGCGCTTCGGCTTGGCCCCCGCCGCGAGACCGGTGCGGGCCAGCGACATGCCGAGCGAGACCGGCAGGGAGACCTCAAGGCGCTTGCCGCCGACCTCGACGACGATCGTCTCGCGGTCGGCGTCCTCGTCCGCCTCGGCGTCCGTGGGAGCCGCGAAGGGCTTGATGTCGTTGACGAACTCGGTCTCGATCCACCGGGTGTGGACCGTGAACGGCTCGGCGGAGCCGGTGAGTTCGGGGGCGAACGCCGGGTCCTTCACCACCGCGCGGTGGAAGGGGATCGCCGTGGCCATGCCCTCGACCCGGAACTCCTCCAGCGCCCGCGCGGCACGCTGCAGAGCCTGCTCGCGGGTCGCGCCGGTGACGATCAGCTTGGCGAGCAGCGAGTCCCACGCCGGACCGATCACCGAACCCGACTCGACACCCGCGTCCAGCCGGACACCCGGCCCGGACGGCGCGTCGAACGTCGTGACGGTGCCGGGCGCGGGCAGGAAGCCGCGGCCCGGGTCCTCGCCGTTGATGCGGAACTCGAAGGAGTGGCCGCGCAGTTCGGGATCGCCGTAACCGAGTTCCTCGCCGTCCGCGACACGGAACATCTCGCGGACGAGGTCGATGCCGGCGACCTCCTCGGTGACCGGGTGCTCCACCTGAAGGCGGGTGTTGACCTCGAGGAAGGAGATCGTGCCGTCCTGCCCGACGAGGAACTCGACGGTCCCGGCGCCGACGTAGCCGGCCTCCTTCAGGATCGCCTTGGACGACGAGTACAGCTCGGCGACCTGCGCCTCGGAGAGGAAGGGCGCGGGCGCCTCCTCGACCAGCTTCTGGTGCCGGCGCTGGAGCGAGCAGTCACGCGTCGACACGACGACCACGTTGCCGTGGGTGTCGGCGAGGCACTGGGTCTCCACGTGCCGGGGCTTGTCGAGGTAGCGCTCGACGAAGCACTCGCCGCGCCCGAAGGCGGCGACGGCCTCGCGGACCGCGGAGTCGTACAGCTCGGGAACCTCTTCGAGCGTGCGGGCCACCTTCAGACCGCGACCGCCGCCACCGAAGGCGGCCTTGATCGCGATGGGCAGCCCGTGCTGCTCGGCGAACGCGACGACCTCGTCCGAGCCCGACACCGGGTCCGGCGTACCGGCCACCAGCGGGGCACCGGCACGCTGCGCGATGTGCCGGGCGGCGACCTTGTCACCGAGGTCCCGGATCGCCTGCGGCGGCGGGCCGATCCAGATCAGGTCGGCGTCGAGCACCGCCTGCGCGAACTCGGCGTTCTCGGACAGGAAGCCGTAGCCGGGGTGGACGGCGTCGGCACCGGACTCACGGGCCGCGTTCAGGACCTTCTCGATGTCCAGGTAGCTGCTCGCCGGTGTGTCACCGCCCAGGGCGAACGCCTCATCCGCGGCGCGGACATGCAGAGCGTCCCGGTCCGGGTCGGCGTATACGGCCACGCTCGCGATCCCGGCATCCCGGCAGGCCCGGGCAACGCGGACAGCGATTTCGCCACGATTGGCGATGAGCACCTTGCGCACGATTGAGGCTCCCTCCTTGAAACAAGCCGAGTTTAGGGACTGCCGACACGGCGCATCGACCCGTCCCCTGTGGTGAGCTTGCCCACACGGAGCGTGATACGAGGCCCGCTCGACCCGCGAAATCCCTTGTCGCACCTCGGTACGCAGGACTCCTCGGAGAAACCCTAGCCCTCCGGTGTGGTCAAGGTCTCTGTGAGAGCGTGCCGCGCGCCACGCCGTTTCTTTGTGGAGTCCCTACGAATGGCCCAATGATTCTTTGCCCCTGACACAACCCTTGTCCCGAGGTTTACCCGTTAGTAGCGTTCGGGATGTCTCGAACGGAAGTGGGTGGGGGCCGGTGGTGCGCAGACCGGTGGCATGGATCTTGACGGTGGTCCTCTTCGTGGAGGCCTTCGGAGTGGCCGCGCTGAACTGGTTCCTGGGGATCGTCGCCGACCGCCAGAACATGTCCCTGGCCGGCATCGACCCGGACGCGATGTCCGTCAGCTCGAAGATCGGCGGAGTCGTCTTCGGCCTCTACTTCCTGCTGTGCGCCGTGGTCGCCCTGCTGGTCGCGGTCCGCGACCGGGCCCCGGCCGGCCTCGGCCGCATCCTGCTGATCAGCGTGGCCGTGGTGCACGGACTGCTGGCCGCGTTCGCGTGGGCCATGGTGGAGGGCAAGACCGGGTTCGTGTTCCTGGTCGTGGTGCTCGGCCTCGTCGTCCTGCTCCTGATGACCTACGACCGTCTGGAGGGGCCCTCGGACGCGGCACCGGCATCGGACGGCCCACACGGCTCGGACGGCCCCAAGGACCCCGAGCAGCCCGACAAGGACCCGGCGCCGATCGTCCCGCCGCCTGCCCCCAGCCCCTCCTGATCGCTACTTGTCCCGGGGCGTCCACAACTCCGTGATGCCGACGCCCAGTTGACCCAGCAGGCGGCGAACGAGCGGCAGGCTGATGCCGATCACGTTGCCGTGGTCGCCGTCGATGCCCTCGATGAACGGCGCCGAACGGCCGTCGAGCGTGAACGCCCCTGCCACGTAAAGGGGTTCGCCCGAGGCGACGTACGCGGCGACCTCGGCGTCGGTCGGCTCGCCGAAGCGGACGACGGTCGACGCGGTCGCCGACACGTACCGGCCGCTCGTCGTGTCGTAGACGCAGTGCCCGGTCTGGAGTGTGCCGGCCCGGCCGCGCATCGACTTCCAGCGGGCGGTGGCCTCCTCGGCGTCGGCGGGCTTGCCGAGGGCTTCGCCGTCGAGGTCCAGCACCGAGTCGCAGCCGATCACCAGGGCGCCGTGCACCTCCGGTCGGGCGGCCACCACGGACGCTTTTGCCTCGGCGAGTGCGAGGGCGAGGTCGGCCGGGGTGGAGGCTGAGACCGCGTCCTCGTCCACCCCGCTCACGATCACCTCGGGGTCCAGTCCCGCCTGGCGCAGGAGGCCCAGCCGGGCGGGGGACTGGGAGGCGAGCACGAGGCGGCGGCGCGGCTGATCTGTCATACGACCAGGGTATCGGCGGCGCCGCGGCCGCCTACGCCAGTCCGAGCACGATCATCGCCAGGACCATCGCCAGTGCCATGAGTATGCCGAGCCGCCGCAACATGACCTGCATCTCCCGTAGTTCCTCGGGAGGCTCGTCATCGGGGTCGGACCACAACATGGCACCAGCGTGCGGGTTGGCAGGGGCGCGGCGCCTGAGTACGGGTACTTAAATTCTTGCCCGGGATTGTTCCTCTGTGCGCCCACGCGGCGGAGCCGCAAATCGACACAGCCCCGCGCCCCTGAAAAATGACCGCTCAGCCGGGCCAGAAAGTGCGGGTCCATGCACTCGGGCCCGGGATCGGGAGCCTCGCCGTCGCGATCCTCGACGGGTCCGACCACGCGTCGCGCTGCCTCGGCGCGCCCGGCGGTGTGGTCGTCGCCGCCGCGGCGCGGGCCCTGACCACCGCCAGGGCGGCGGCCAGTTCCTCCGGGGTCGGGTTGCCTCTTACGACTTTGATGTTCATGGAGGCCGCTCCTCTACAGGGGGATGTTGCCGTGCTTCTTCGGGGGCAACGACTCGCGCTTGGTGCGGAGTTGGCGCAGGCCCCGGACCACGTGGCGGCGGGTGTCGGAGGGGAGGACGACCGCGTCGATGTAGCCGCGCTCGGCCGCGATGTAGGGGTTGAGGAGGGTGTCCTCGTACTCCTGGATGAGGCGGGCGCGGACCGCGTCCAGGTCCTCGCCGGCCGCCTCGGCCTCGGCGAGCGTGCGGCGGTGCAGGATGTTGACCGCGCCCTGGGCGCCCATGACGGCGATCTGGGCGGTCGGCCAGGCGAGGTTGAGGTCGGCGCCCAGGTGCTTGGAGCCCATGACGTCGTAGGCGCCGCCGAAGGCCTTGCGGGTGATCACCGTGATGAGCGGGACCGTCGCCTCCGCGTACGCGTAGATCAGCTTCGCGCCCCTGCGGATGATGCCGTAGTGCTCCTGGTCGACGCCCGGGAGGAAGCCGGGGACGTCCACGAAGGTGATGACCGGGACGTTGAACGCGTCGCAGGTGCGGACGAAGCGCGCCGCCTTCTCGGACGCGTCGATGTCCAGGCAACCCGCGAACTGCATGGGCTGGTTGGCGACGATGCCCACCGGGCGGCCCTCGACCCGGCCGAAACCGGTGAGGATGTTCGGTGCGAACAGGGCCTGCGTCTCGAAGAACTCGGCGTCGTCCAGGACGTGTTCGATCACCGTGTGCATGTCGTACGGCTGGTTCGCGCTGTCCGGGACCAGGGTGTCCAGCTCGCGGTCCTCGTCCGTGACGGCGAGGTCCGCCTCCTCCGGGAACGCGGGGGGTTCGCTGAGGTTGTTGGACGGGAGGTACGACAGCAGCTGCTTGACGTACTCGATCGCGTCCTTCTCGTCGCCCGCCATGTGATGGGCCACGCCGGACACGGAGTTGTGGGTGCGCGCGCCGCCCAGCTCCTCGAAGCCCACGTCCTCGCCGGTGACCGTCTTGATGACGTCCGGTCCTGTGATGAACATGTGCGAGGTCTGGTCGACCATCACCGTGAAGTCGGTGATCGCGGGGGAGTACACCGCTCCGCCCGCGCACGGGCCGACGACCAGGCTGATCTGCGGGATCACGCCGCTCGCGTGGGTGTTGCGGCGGAAGATCTCGCCGTACGCCCCGAGCGAGGCCACGCCCTCCTGGATGCGGGCGCCGCCGGAGTCGTTGATGCCGATGACCGGGCAGCCGGTCTTCAGCGCGAAGTCCATCACCTTGACGATCTTCTGGCCGTAGACCTCGCCCAGGGCGCCGCCGAAGACCGTGAAGTCCTGGGAGAACACGGCGATGGGGCGGCCGTCGACCGTGCCGTAGCCGGAGACGACACCGTCGCCGTAGGGGCGGTTCTTCTCCAGGCCGAAGTCCGTGGACCGGTGCCGGGTGAACTCGTCGAACTCGACGAAGGAGTCCTCGTCGAGGAGCAGCTCGATCCGCTCACGGGCCGTCAACTTGCCCTTGGCGTGCTGCTTTTCGACCGCTCGTTCCGAGCCCGCGTGCGTCGCCTCCTGGGTGCGGCGCCGAAGATCCGCGATCTTCCCGGCGGTGGTGTGGATGTCGATCTCTTGAGGCGCTTCCGGCTCGGACATCGGGATTACGGCTCCCTGCCTGCTCAAAAGGGGGGACGGTTACTCATTCGTAGAGTAGTGGCGGGCCTACCGATCGGCAGTGCGGCGTACAACACACCTAGGGTGGCTTGCATGACGCCGCGAGATGCCTCAGACGAGAACAGCAGTCGTTGGTCCGATCTGGACCGTCCACCGCTCAACGGCGCCGCGCTGCGCAAGGGCCTGGTGCGGGACGGCGGCCACGCGGGCCTCTACTGCGACATCGAGGTCGTGCAGCGCACCGGGTCCACCAACGCCGACCTCGTCGCCCGCGCGGTCGCGGGGGACGCCGACGAGGGTGCGGTGCTCGTCGCCGAGGAGCAGACCGCCGGGCGCGGGCGCCTCGACCGGCAGTGGACGGCACCGGCCCGCTCCGGGCTCTTCTTCTCCGTCCTCCTGAAGCCGGGCGAGGTCCCCGTCTCCCGCTGGGGCTGGCTCCCGCTGCTCACCGGTGTCGCCGTCGCCACGGGCCTGTCCCGGGCGGCCGGCGTCGACACGGCACTCAAGTGGCCCAACGACCTGCTGGTGACTGTCGGTGGCGAGGAACGCAAGGCCGGCGGCATCCTCGCCGAGCGCGCCGGGGACGACGCGGTGGTCATCGGCGTCGGCATCAACGTCACCCTCCGCGAGGACGAGCTGCCCGTGCCGCAGGCCGCCTCCCTGGCCCTGGCCGGTGCCGTCACCACGGACCGCGACCCCCTGCTGCGGGCGGTCCTGCGGTCCCTGGAGCACTGGTACGACAAGTGGCGAGCGGCGGGCGGGGACCCGGTGGAGAGCGGCCTCCAGGAGACCTACGCGGCCGGTTGCGCCACGCTCGGCCGGACCGTACGGGCCGAGCTGCCCGGGGACCGGTCGATCACCGGGGAGGCCGTGGCCATCGACGGGGACGGGCGGCTGGTGCTCGCGACGGAGGACGGCGTGCAGGAGCCCGTGGGGGCGGGCGACATCGTGCATCTGCGCCCCGCGTGACCCCGACCGCTCTTGTGACAGCTTTGTCCCCGTGACTCACGGAGTGAGCTGGCCCACACCTGCCGTAGCATTGGGCCCGGTCGATACCTGACCGTGGCAGATCGGAAGGGCAGCAGGCGTGACCGTCGACGACACGGGCTCCGGCGCGGACGCGGACGGCCGGGTGGACCCCGATGCCGCCGGTGGCCGGGCCGACCCCTATGCCGCCGATCCCGGCGAAGACCCCCTCGCGCTGCGCCTCGAAGGGCTCATCCTCGGCGCGGAGCGCCGCTACACCCCGTTCCAGGCGGCCCGTACCGCCGGTGTCTCCATGGAGCTGGCCACCCGTTTCTGGCGCGCCATGGGCTTCGCCGACGTGGGCCAGGCCAAGGCGTTCACGGAGGCGGACGTCCTCGCGCTGCGCCGCCTGGCCGGTCTGGTCGAGGCGGGGCTGCTGAGCGAGGCGATGGCCGTGCAGGTGGCCCGTTCCACCGGGCAGACCACCGCGCGGCTGGCCGGCTGGCAGATGGACTCGTTCCTGGAGGGCCTGACCGAGCCGCCCGAGCCCGGCATGTCCCGCACCGAGGTGACGTACCCGATCATCGAGCTGCTGCTGCCCGAGCTGGAGGAGTTCCTCGTCTACGTGTGGCGGCGCCAGCTCGCCGCCTCGGCCGGCCGGGTCGTCCAGGCCAGTGACGACGAGGAGATGGTCGACCGGCGGCTCGCGGTGGGCTTCGCCGACCTGGTGGGCTTCACGCGGCTGACCCGTCGTATGGAGGAAGAGGAACTCGGCGAGCTGGTCGAGGCGTTCGAGACCACCGCCGCCGACCTCGTGGCCGCGCGCGGCGGCCGGCTCATCAAGACCCTGGGCGACGAGGTGCTGTTCTCCGCGGACGACGCCGGGGTCGCCGCCGAGATCTCGCTGCGCCTGATCGAGACCATGGCCCACGACGAGACCATGCCCGAACTCCGCGTGGGCATCGCTTTTGGCACGGTCACGACCCGCATGGGCGACGTCTTCGGCACGACCGTGAACCTCGCCTCGCGGCTCACCTCGATAGCCCCCCGTGACGCCGTCCTCGTCGACAGCGCCTTCGCCGAGGAGCTCATCCGCAGCGGCGAGGCGCCCGCGTCCGAGGCGGAGGCGGCCGAGGCCGCGGCGACCGCCGAGAAGGAGGGCGAGGAGCCTCCGACGTACCGCTTCGCGCTCCAGCCGATGTGGCAACGGCCGGTGCGCGGCCTGGGCGTGGTGGAGCCCTGGCTGCTGACCCGCCGGGACTCGGCCCCGGCTTAGTTCTCCTAGGGCGCGAGCCCGAGCTGGCGCAGGATGCCGAGTTCGTCGGGGCGGTTCCAGCGCTCCACGATGTGGCCGTCGCGGACCCTGAAGATGTTGGTTCCGTGCAGGGTCAGGGGGCGGCCCCCGGCCGGTGCCGGTACTCCGAGCAGTTCACCGCGTTGCGTCCCGCTCGCGGTGAAGTGCTCGACGACCAGGTCGTCCTCGGCGATCATCAGGTCCGGTTCGCTGTGCCAGTCGGGACAGGCCTCCCGGAACAGCGCGCCGGCGGTGCGGAAGCCTTCGCGGTCGCCGGGGCCGTTGAACGGGGGGTCGTGGTCGACGAAGTCCTCGGCGAGGTACTCGTCGACCGCGCCGAGGTCGCCTTTGGTGAACAGCGCGTCGATGAACGCGTGCACCAGGTCCTTGTTCTGGGTGAGGGTGGTCTCTGAGGTGCTCATGTCTTCAGTCTCGCGCTGTCCATAAACCGGCACAAACGGGGCGCCCTGTGGTCAGTTTCGGTGGACCAGCGGGTCCACGCAGAGGCCGATGATCGGCACGCACAGACTCGGCCGACTCGCCGCCGGGGCAGGGGAGTTGGCGGCCCGGCTGGGTGTCGGCGGCGTGGGTGTCGGCTCCGGGTTCGGCGCCGCGCTCGTCGCGGGTGCCTGGGCGCTCGGCGCGGTGACCGGGGCGTGGGGCTGTGGGGCGGTGCCGGGTGCCGTCGTCGGCTGTGGAGCGGTCGTGGGGGCCGCCGTCGCGTACGGAGTCGGTACGACGCCGGAGGCCGTGGTCGGGGTCGGGCTCGCGCCGCCCATCACCGAGGTCGCGGAGGGGATCGCGGTGGGGAGCGCCGTGGGGAGCGATGTGGGGTCGGCGCTGATCGTGGCGGCGGCGTTGGCCGGGTGCCCGGCGCCGCTCTGCTCCGCGTCCACGTCCGGGCTCGGTTCCGCCTCCGCCGTGCCCACTCCGCCGACTCCCGACTCGGGCGTCAGCCGTACGAGGCTCAGCACCCCGGCGGCCACGGCGAGCCCGCCGAAGGCCAGCAGGACCTTGCGGGGCCGGGGTCGGCGGTGCCGGCCGCGCGGGGTCCGGGGAAGGGGTGGCTCCATGTCCGCGGTGGCCTCGGCCGGCTCCGCCTTCGTGGTCGTCGTCACGAACCCTCCCCTGTCGTGTGGCGGACGCACGTTATGCGCTTCTCCGGGCGGTGCGGCGGGAGTTGGGCGCCATGTCACCCGAACGGGGAAGGGCCGTGCGATGATCGGGGCGAGTTCTGTTAACCCACGTTAACCAGGAGGGCGTCATGGGCGAGGAACGGTTCGGGGAGTTCGTGCTGGTGCGGCGGCGGGAGTACGTCGCCGAGCTCGTCCTGGACCGGCCCAAGGCCATGAACGCCGTGTCCACCGCGATGGCCGGGTCCATCGCCGCGGCCTGTACGGCGCTGGCGGCGGACCGGGACGTCCGGGTCACCGTGGTGACCTCCTCGCACGAGCGGGCGTTCTGTGTCGGCGCGGACCTCAAGGAGCGCAATTCCCTCACGGATGCGGAGCTGGTACGACAGCGGCCGGTCGCCCGGGGCGCGTACACCGGTGTCCTGGAACTCCCGATGCCGACGATCGCCGCCGTGCACGGGTTCGCGCTGGGCGGTGGCTTCGAACTGGCCTTGTCGTGCGACCTGATCGTGGCCGACGGCACTGCCGTGGTGGGGCTGCCGGAGGTGTCCGTGGGTGTCATTCCGGGGGGCGGCGGTACGCAGTTGCTGCCTCGGCGGGTGGGGGCGGCTCGGGCGGCCGAACTCATCTTCACAGCGCGGCGGTTGGAGGCGGCCGAGGCGGCGGAACTGGGGCTCGTGGACGTCCTGGTGGAGGCGGGGCGGGATCGCGAGGAGGCGCTCGCTCTGGGTGCGCGCATCGCCGCGAACTCGCCGGTCGGGCTGCGGGCGGCCAAGCGGGCGCTGCGGCTCGGGCACGGGTTGGATCTGCGGGCCGGACTCGAGGTCGAGGACGCGGCGTGGCGGTCGGTGGCGTTCTCGGGGGACCGGGCGGAGGGCGTGGCGGCGTTCAACGAGAAGCGGAAGCCGCAGTGGCCCGGTGAGTAGCGGCTCTTACGGCGCGTAGACACCTGTTCGCCGCATCAATGTCCCGGTATGTCCTAAAACTCCCTAGCCTGGAACGATGGGAGAGGACAGGCGGCTGGCCGCCGTGGTGGAGCTGGCGCAGGGGATGGCGGCGGCGCACACCCCGCGCGAGTCCTGGCGGGCGGCGGCGACCGGGGCGTGCCGGGCGCTGGCGGGGAGTTTCGCCGCGTTGTCGGTGTGGGAGCGGGAGCTGGGGCGGCTGCGGGTTCTCGTCAACGTGGGGGAGCGGGCGGCGGGCGAGGAGGAGTTCCCGGACGGTGAGACCTATCCGGTGCACCAGTTCCCCGAGATCACCGAGTTCCTGCACGAGCGGTGGGCCGGGGGTGGCGAGCCCAACGCCTGGGTCGAGACCGCGGAGGGGCTGGCCGCGGGCCGTCCCGGGTACTGCCATCAGCGGGTGGCGGCGCTACGGCGTCGTAGGCGCGGGTGTTGTGTGGTCGCGCCGATCGTGCTGCACGGGCGGGCGTGGGGTGAGTTGTATGTGGCGCGGGCGGTCGGGGCGCCGGTGTTCGGGCGGGCCGACGCGGATTTCGCGACCGTGCTGGCTTCCGTGGTCGCGGCCGGGCTCGCGCAGACCGAGCGGCTGGAGGAGGCGCGGCGGCTGGCCTTCACGGACGCGCTGACCGGGCTCGCCAACCGGCGGGCCGTGGATGTGCGGCTCGACGAGGCGGTCGAGCGGCATCGGCGGGACGGGGTCGTGGTCAGCCTGGTGGTGTGCGACCTCAATGGGCTCAAGCGGGTCAACGACACCCGGGGGCATGCGGTCGGGGATCGGCTGCTCGAACGGTTCGGGTCGGTGCTGTCGTTGTGCGGGGCGATGCTGCCGGGCGCGCTTGCCGCGCGGCTCGGTGGGGACGAGTTCTGTCTGCTCGCGGTCGGGCCGCCCGCCGATGAAGTGGTCGACGCGGCGACCGAACTGTGCCGCAGGGCCGCCGAGTTGGAGCTGGGCGAGGGTGTCGCGTGTGGGGTTGCCTCGACCGAGGATCCGATCGGGGCGGTGCGGTCCGGCCGTCGGCTGTTCAGGCTGGCTGACGCGGCTCAGTACCGTGCGAAGGCGCTGCGTGCGGATCGGCCTGTCGTGGCAGGGCGGGATGGTCCGGATGATCCGGTGGTGCGGCTTGCGGACTCGCCTACCCCGGAGATGCCGGCGGAGCGGCGGCGGTTCCGGGGGCGGCGGGCGTGAGGGGTGGTTCGCCCCCGGTTCGTGGTGGGTCGGTGCCGCGTCGGGGGGTATCCGTCCTCGGAACGGCGCGGAATCGGTCTCTCAAGATCGCAGCCGTGTTGACGCGCCAACCGCTGCGGGCGGACACCCCCCGACACGTCACCTTCGCGCCGTACGCGGGTGGCGGCCGTGCCGGGCCAGTGACCTATCTGTAAGGGTCTAAGTGGGTACCCGGTAGTGACACTGTCGCATTCAATGCGTACGCTCCTGAATATGGATATGCACACTGTGGTGGTGGGGACGTCCGGAGTCACCGCGTCCGACGTTCTTGCCGTGGCGCGTGGGGGCGCCCGGATCGAGCTTTCGGGTGAGGCCGTCTCGGCGCTCGCCGCTGCGCGGGAGATCGTGGACGCGCTGGCCGCCAAGCCGGAGCCCGTGTACGGCGTCAGCACCGGGTTCGGGGCGTTGGCGTCGCGGCACATCAGCCCGGAGTTGAGGGCTCAGTTGCAGCGCAACATCGTTCGCTCGCATGCCGCCGGGATGGGGCCTCGGGTGGAGCGGGAGGTCGTGCGGGCCTTGATGTTCCTGCGGCTCAAGACCGTGTGCTCGGGGCACACCGGTGTGCGGCCCGAGGTCGCGCAGACCATGGCCGATGTGCTCAACGCCGGGATCACGCCCGTCGTCCATGAGTACGGTTCGCTTGGGTGCTCCGGCGACCTCGCCCCGCTCTCCCACTGCGCCCTCACGCTCATGGGCGAGGGCGATGCGGAGGGTCCGGATGGTGTCGTGCGGCCCGCCGGTGAGTTGTTGGCCGAAGCCGGGATCGTGCCTGTCGAGCTGCGGGAGAAGGAGGGGCTTGCCCTTCTCAACGGCACCGACGGGATGCTTGGCATGCTGGTCATGGCGCTCGCCGATCTGGACATGCTCTACAAGTCCGCCGACGTTACGGCAGCGTTGAGTTTGGAGGCGCTGCTCGGTACCGACAAGGTGCTCGCGCCCGAGCTGCACGCCATTCGGCCGCATCCGGGGCAGGGTGCCAGTGCCGCCAACATGCTTGCCGTGCTTGCCGGTTCGGAGCTCACGGGGCATCACCAGGACGGCGCGCCGCGGGTTCAGGACGCGTACTCGGTGCGGTGTGCTCCGCAGGTCGCCGGTGCGGGGCGGGACACGATCGCGTATGCCCGGGTGGTTGCGGAAAGGGAGTTGGCGTCGGCCGTCGACAATCCCGTTGTGCTGCCTGATGGTCGGGTGGAGTCCAACGGCAACTTCCATGGTGCGCCCGTGGCTTACGTTCTTGACTTTCTTGCCATCGCCGCTGCCGATCTCGGTTCTATCGCCGAGCGGCGTACCGACCGGCTGCTGGACAAGAACCGGTCGCACGGGCTGCCGCCGTTCCTCGCGGACGACGCCGGTGTCGACTCAGGGCTGATGATCGCCCAGTACACGCAGGCCGCGCTGGTGAGTGAGATGAAGCGGCTGGCCGTGCCTGCCTCCGTCGACTCGATTCCGTCCTCCGCCATGCAGGAGGACCATGTCTCCATGGGGTGGTCGGCCGCGCGTAAGTTGCGCACTGCTGTCGGCAACCTCACTCGGATCCTTGCGGTGGAGCTGTATGCGGCCACGCGTGCGGTGGAGTTGCGTGAGGGGCTGGCTCCGGCGCCTGCGTCTCGCGCTGTTATCGATGCCGTACGGGCGGCGGGAGTCGAGGGGCCGGGGCCCGATCGGTTCCTGTCTCCCGACCTGGCGGCGGCAGAGGCGTTCGTGCGTGACGGGTTCGTGGTGGAGGCCGTGGAGAAGGTCACCGGGCCGCTGCTGTAGGGGAGTTGGGGCCCGGCTGTGGCAACTGCCGGGCCCCGTACGTCACTTCAGCTTGGCGGACTGGGCGGTGATCACCGCGGCCGGGATGGTGTAGGCCTTCTGCGACATCAGGGCGCCGAGGTTGACCGTGTAGTACGTGACCAGGGTGTTGCCGTGCCGCACCACCTCGGTGTGCACGGTGCCCGTCTCGCCGCCGGAGTCCTCCATCACGGCGGTCGCGCCGAACGCCACCGACTCGTCGCCGGTGTCCGAGGCCTTCTCGGCCGTGACCCCGGTGTACTTCGTGCCGTCGGAGCCGGGGACGAGGGTGAAGCCGCCGGCGCAGGTCTTGACCGCGTCGGAGATGGTCTTGAACGTCTTCTCGGCGCCGTCGCCGTCGTACGAGGACAGACCGACGACCGTGGTCGTGCGGTCCAGTGCGGAACCGAACGCGTCCTCGAACTCCTCCTCGCTCATGTCCTCCACGGACTTGGACGGGGTGGCGGAGGTCTTCTTCGCCTCGGTGACCATCTTGTTCGTGGCCGCGGCCGCGTCACCCGGCGCCTGCCCGGCCATCGCCCAGGCCAGCGGGCGGCACTGCGCCTTGTCGACGGTGACGGCGCTCTTGGTCGCGGGGAAGGTCTTGCCGACCGATCCGACCTCGTAGCCGGTGACATCGCCCTTCGCGAGGGCCAGCTTCTGCAACTCGGCGGCGGTGAGCGCCTTCGAGGAGTTCTTGGTGGTGCCTTCGGTGGTGCTCTTGGCGTCGGCGCTCTTCGCGTCGTCCGAACCGCCGTCGGAGCAGCCGGTGATGAGGGCCAGCGACAGTGCGCCCACCGCGACGGTGACGCACAGCCGTATGCCCGATGATCTCTTCATGAGCGGACTATGAAGCTTGAGTCAAGTAATCGTCAAGCAAGTTAAAACCCGAGTCGCTCCCGTCGCACCGAATACGCCACGAAACCGGCGCCGAGACCGAGGAACACCGTGCCGCCGACGATGTACGGCGTGGTGTCCGGGCTTCCGGTGTCGGCGAGGTGGGTGTCGTCCGAGAAGGTGGTGACGGCTGTCGAGGTCACCCTTGCCTGCTGGGTGACCTGGGAGGTTGGCGTCGCCGAAGTCTCCACTCTCACCTGGTCGGTCACCGTCGCGTTGGCGGAGGGGACGAACCACAGGGCGCCCAGCAGGGTGCCCGCGGCGGTGGCGGTCAGCATCGTTCGGCGAGCGGTTGACACGGAATATCGATCCCCTTGTGGCGCTGGCGAATTGGCCGTGTGGAGCGATGCTAATGAACAGTGCGGGTCGCGGGAAAGTCACGGTGGCTGTGGGCCGTACGCTCCCGGCATGAGCACTCCAGAGACATCACGTTTTGTACGCCTTCGTGTCGAACTCGTTCTTGAAGTCGAGAACGAGGACGCCGTGACCAAGGCCGCGCTGGCCAAGATCGCCGACGATCCGGAACTGCCCGGTGACGAACGGGTGCACGCCGAGAGCGCTGTGACGGAAGACACCGCCGAGGCTCTCGCCTATCTCGTGGACCCGTTCGACCTGGTCGGCGAGATGCCCGGGGTCGAACTGGCCCAGGCCTCATGGAGCAGTGAGGAGATCGACTACGACCCGGATTCGCCGGATTGGGACCTCGACGAGGATGATGTCGACGGCGATGAGGAAGCAGACGGGACGGCAGTGGTCGGCTGAGCCGTGCACGGGACCGAGTGACCCCGGGCGGCAACCGCTGTCCGGGGTTTCGTCGTCTCAACGGTTCCGGGCGTCACAGTGGACGTGGTGTGCCCCACAGATAGTGGGTAAGCGGAACGGGATGCACCAGTCGTAGCGTTGGATTCTTAAGAACTGTTTAACGGGGCGCTCGGGTTTTCGGCGATTGGCAACGATGGAGAAGCGTGTGATGACGGACAGTAAGCGGCGCAGGGGTCTTGTGGCCGCGTCCGCACTGCTCGGCGGTGTGCTCGTGCTCACGGCGTGTTCCGGCAGCGACGACAAGTCGTCCGGCAGCGATTCGAGCCAGAGTTCACAGTCGAAGGCCGACGAGGCGGCGGCGAAGAAGTCGTCCGAGGCCCAGATCAAGATCACACCGGCGGACGGTTCGGACAACGCCTCCATCAACAACTCGGCCGCCGTCACGGTCAGCAAGGGCACGCTCACGGCCGTGACGATGACGACCGCGGACGGTACGGCCGTCGCGGGCGCCATCTCCGCCGACAAGCTCAGCTGGAAGCCCAGCGCCCAGCTGGAGCGCTCCACGACGTACAAGGTCGCGGCGACGGCAAAGGACTCCGCCGGTCTCGCCGCCCACGAGAACGCCTCCTTCACCACGGTCTCCCCGGCCAACAGCTTCATAGGGAACTTCACTCCCGAGGACGGTTCCACGGTCGGCGTCGGCATGCCGGTCTCGATCAACTTCAACAAGGCGATCACCAACAAGGCCGCCGTCCAGAAGGGCGTCACCGTCACGTCCAGCAGCGGCCAGGAGGTCGTCTGCCACTGGTTCAACACCCAGCGGATGGACTGCCGTCCCGAGGACTACTGGAAGGAGAACTCCACCGTCACGCTGAAGCTCGCGCTCGACGGCGTCGAGGGCGCCTCCGGGGTCTACGGCGTGCAGCAGAAGACGGTCACCTTCCACATCGGCCGCAACCAGGTCTCGTACGTGGACGCGAAGTCGAAGACGATGAAGGTCGAGCAGGACGGCAAGGTCGTCAAGACCATCCCGATCTCGGCCGGTTCGCCCGAACACACCACGTACAACGGCCAGATGGTGATGTCCGAGAAGTTCGTGCAGACCCGGATGAACGGTGCGACGGTCGGTTTCACCGACGATGACGGCAAGGGCGAGTACGACATCAAGGACGTCCCGCACGCCATCCGCCTCACCAGCTCCGGCACGTTCATCCACGGCAACTACTGGGGCTCGCCGTCGGTCTTCGGCAGCGTCAACACCAGCCACGGCTGCGTGGGTCTCCAGGACGTGAAGGGCGCGGGCGACAAGAACATGCCGGCGGCGTGGTTCTACAACAACTCGATCGTCGGAGATGTCGTGGTCATCTCCAACACGGGTGACAAGACGGTGGCTCCGGACAACGGCCTCAACGGCTGGAACATGGACTGGGCCCAGTGGAAGGCGGGTTCGGCGGTCTGACCCGACCCGACCCGACCTGCCAACTCCGGTTCGCTTGAAGGCGGTTGCCCCTTGCTGGGGGTGGCCGCCTTTTCGCTGCCCGTCTCAAGTGGTCCTGGGCGAGGGGCGGTTGACGGAGGAGTCGAGGAGAGCCCGAAGACGCCTGATCTCTGCGACCAGTTGAGGGACGGCCTGCCTGGTCATGGCGATGAACGCCGCGTTCTCGTCCCAGCGCCCGTCGGCGCAGTCCACGTACCGCGGCTGCTGAACCAGCGTCGCCGCGATCAGCTCGCCGTGGTCGAACTCGGGCCACCGCTCGCCCAGTCCGGTGTCCTCGGCCGTACTGACGGCGACCAGGCTCATGGCGTAGTCGTCGTCGAGACTCCTGACGAACCACGGACCCGGCGTGGCGGCCGAGCACAGCTCCTCGATCCCGTCGAGGTCGAGTTCCGGGCCTCTTGAGCTGGGACTTCGTGTCATTCCGGGAATCTATCGGTGCGCCGTGTCCCGCGCCTCCGAAAATATCGCGGAACGGAACATCCAGGGCCCCTGTTGACAGCCCCGCAGAGGTTCATTCTTTGCCCACGGACAGCCTTCTCATCGTTCTCTTATGTCGGCCTTATGGCATCATCACGCGCTGTACCTAGCTTGCGGGCCATGTTCTTCACCTACCTGAGGCGCGAGTTGCGCCGCCGCAGAAAAGCGGCCCTCGTCGTCGCCTCCGGCCTCGCACTGGGCATTGCGCTGGTCATCGTGGTCAACTCCGTGTCCTCCGGCATGGGGAAGGCGCAGGACAAGGTCCTCCAGTCGCTGTACGGACTCGGCACGGACATGACCGTCACCAAGGCCGCCACGGCCAGCGCGAGCAGCTCGCAGCAGCCGCGGTTCCAGTTCGACGCCAACAACAACGACGACAGCAAGACGCAGAGCAGTGACCGCGTCATGGTCCAGGGCTTCACGACGCTGGCCTCCACCACCGTCACCAAGGTCGCGGGCCAGAAGGGTGTTTCCGACGCCGTCGGCGGGCTCAGCCTCAACGTCGTCAAGGTCGACGGCCAGTTCACCCGCGGCCAGTTCCAGCAGGACCAGGGCAGCGGCACCGGAGGCGGCAACCGGCAGGGCGGCGGCACCGGCGCGCCGCAGGGCGAAGTCACCGGTGGTGGCGCCAACTTCAACATCAACGCGTACACCGTCTACGGCACGGACGTCACCAAGCCCGCGCTCGGCCCGCTGACCTCCTCGAAGATCACCAGCGGCCGTACCTTCACCACCGCCGAGGCCAACTCCAAGGTCGTCGTCGCCGACTCGGCGTACGCCAAGGAGAAGAAGCTCAAGGTCGGGTCCACGGTCACGATCAAGAGCGTCAAGTACAAGGTCATCGGGATCGCCACCGCCACCAGCGGTGACGCGGCGGCCAACCTGTACATCCCGCTGACGCAGGCGCAGACCCTGAGCGGTGACAAGAACAAGGTCACCACGATCTACGTCAAGGCGACCGATTCCAAGCAGATCTCGGCCGTCAAGAAGACCATCACGAGCAATGTCTCGGGTACGACGGTCACCACCTCCGCCGACCTGGCCGACACGGTCTCCGGTTCGCTGTCCACCGCCTCCTCCCTCGCCACCAGCGTCGGCAAGTGGCTGTCGATCGCGGTCCTGATCGCCGCGTTCCTGGTCGCCGGTCTGCTCACCTCCTCGGCGGTGTCCCGCCGGGTGCGTGAGTTCGGCACGCTGAAGGCGCTCGGCTGGAAGTCGGGCCGGGTGACCCGGCAGGTGGTCGGCGAGGCCATCGTCAACGGACTGGTCGGCGGCGCCCTCGGTATCGCGCTCGGCCTGGCGGGCGCGTACGTCGTGACCGCGATCAGTCCCACCCTGTCCGCCTCCCTCGGCAACTCGGCCGGCGGCGCCGCCCGTCCGGGCGGTGGCGGCCCCGGCGGTGGCGGCGGCTTCGGCGGCGGCCGGCAGGCCGCGGCCAAGACGCTCGACGTCGCGCTCACCGCGCCCGTCAACGCCACCACCATCGTGCTCGCGGTCGGCCTCGCCGTAGCCGGCGGCCTGATCGCCGGCGCCTTCGGCGGCTGGCGCGCGTCGCGACTCCGCCCCGCGGACGCCCTCCGCAGAGTCGAGTAGCGGTAACTGCCGCGCCCCAAAGGGGCGCGGGGAACTGCGCGACCAGCCACGACGCAGCCGCAGACGAACGACGGCGCAATGGGGCCCGTCCCACGACGGGCCCCAACCCCCTTTACTTCCCCAGGAGTTGCACGATGTACGAACTAAGAGGCGTCACCAAGCTCTACTCACGAGGCAAGGAGACCGTCCACGCCCTGGACGGCATCGACCTCACCATCGGCGACGGCGACCGCCTCGTCATCCAGGGCCCCACCGGCGGCGGCAAGTCGACGCTCCTCCAGATGATCGGCGCCCTCGACAGGCCCACCGCAGGTGAAATCGTGCTGGACGGCATCGACTTGGCGAAGCTGTCGGAGGCCAAGCTCACCAAGGTCCGCAGCGAGAACATCGGCTTCGTGTTCCAGTCCTTCAACCTGATCCCGACGCTCACCGCGCAGGAGAACGTCGAGACCGCCCTCGTACCGCTGGGCGTGAAGACGAAGGAGCGGCGCCAGCGCGCCGCCGACGCGCTGGCGTCGGTCGGGCTCGCCGAGCGCCTCGGCCACCTCCCCGGCGAGATGTCCGGAGGACAGCAGCAGCGTGTCGCCATCGCCCGCGCGCTCGTCAAGCAGCCCAAGGTGCTGCTCGCGGACGAGCCGACCGGCAACCTCGACGAGTCGATGCGCGACGAGATCATGGACGTACTGGAGCGCATGTGGAAGGAGCACGGGCTGACCTTCATCATGGTCACCCACGACTCCGCCATCGCGAAGAAGGCGCCGCGTCTCGCCACCATCCGCAAGGGCAAGATCACGGTGAAGGAGAACGCGGCGTCCAAGTAACCGTCAAAGCAACGGTCCAAGCAACTCCGGTGCTGTGCAAGGGAGTTCGGCGGGCGCGATGGTCTCGTAGCGGAGTTTCCGCGGAGTGCACCCGGCGACTGGGTAACGGAGTCCACGCGGGCGGGTAACATTCCGCGGCCGTGCTTTCTCACCCTCCTCTCATCTCTTGAGCGGTTGATCACCCCTCGGCATACTGCGTGTTCCGGGGGGTGTACGCACAGGTGTGCGAGCTTTCCCCCGGCCGGGCGGATGGGGAAATCCGCCCGCTACCTGGACTCCTGGGGGAGTTGTGCGCAGACAAGTGAAGAGAGCGTGCGCGGCCGGTGTCGCCACGGCCGCCGCCGTCGCCCTCACCGCCGGCCTGACCAGCCCGGCATCGGCGAAGCCCGAACAGGGCGAGCGGAGCGCGACCGGCTCCGCGCTGCGTACGGCCGGTGCCGCGCGGGCCCGGCTGGCCGGCGAACACCACCTCACCCTGATCACCGGCGACCGCGTCACCGTCGACGCCAAGGGCCGGGTCGTGGGCCTCCAGCCGGCGAAGGGCCGTCAGCACATACCGGTTCAGGTGCGGAGGATCGCCGGGCACACGCTGGTCGTCCCCGCCGACGTGGGCCGTCTGGTCGCGACCGGCAGGCTCGACCAGCGGCTCTTCGACATCACCGAACTCGACAAGTCCGCCGAACGCGCCTCCCAGAAGGCCGGGTTGAAGGTCATCGTCGGCTACCGGGGCGCCGCCACCGCCACCAAGGCCGACGTCCGCGACGCGGGCACCCTGCGCCGGTCCCTGACGACCCTGAACGCCGATGCCGTCCAGACCCCGCAGCGGGACGCCCACGAGCTGTGGGACGCCGTCACCAACGGCGACAGGACGGCCTCCGGCATCGCGCACATCTGGCTCGACAGCGTCCGCAGGACCGCCCTCGACACATCGGTGCCGCAGATCGGCGCCCCCAAGGCATGGGCGGCCGGCTACACCGGCAAGGGCGTCAAGATCGCCGTACTGGACACCGGAGTCGACGCCGACCACCCGGACCTCAAGAACCAGGTCGTCGAGGCCAAGAACTTCTCCACCGCCGCCGACACGAAGGACCGCGTCGGGCACGGCACGCATGTCGCGTCCATCGCGGCGGGCACCGGCGCGCTGTCGCACGGCAAGTACAAGGGCGTCGCACCCGGCGCGAAGATCCTCAGCGGCAAGGTCCTCGACGACAACGGCCTGGGTGACGACTCCGGCATCCTCGCCGGGATGGAGTGGGCGGCCCAACAGGGCGCCGACATCGTCAACTTGAGCCTCGGCGGTCAAGACACCCCGGGAATCGACCCGTTGGAGGCGGAGGTCGACAAGCTCTCCGCCGAGAAGGGCATCCTGTTCGCCGTCGCGGCGGGCAACGACGGCTCGGAGTCGATCGGTTCGCCCGGCAGCGCGGACGCGGCCATCACGGTCGGCGCGGTCGACCGCAACGACAAGCTCGCCGAGTTCTCCTCCACCGGCCCGCGCCTCGGCGACGGCGCCGTCAAACCGGACGTCACCGCGCCCGGCGTCGACATCACGGCGGCCGCCGCCCCCGGCAGCCTCATCGACCAGGAGGTCGGCGAGAACCCGCCCGGCTACCTGACCCTCTCGGGCACGTCGATGGCGACCCCGCATGTCGCGGGCGCCGCCGCCCTCCTCAAGCAGGAGCACCCCACGTGGGGCTACGCCGAGCTGAAGGGCGCGCTGACCGGGTCCGCGAAGGGCGGCAACTACACGCCGTTCCAGCAGGGTTCGGGCCGTATCGCCGTCGACAGGGCCATCAAGCAGACCGTGATCGCCGACCCGGTCTCGGCGAGCTTCGGCATCCAGCAGTGGCCGCACACCGACGACACCCCGGTCACCCAGCAGCTCACCTACCGCAACCTCGGCACCAAGGACGTGACCCTCAACCTCACGGTAGCGGCCACCGACCCCAAGGGCCGCACGGCTCCCTCGGGCTTCTACAAGCTCGGCGCCACCAAGGTGACCGTCCCGGCCGGCGGCAGGGCCTCGGTCGGCCTCACCGTCAACACCAAGCTGGGCGGCACGCTCGACGGCGCCTACTCCGCCTATGTGACGGCGACGGGCGACGGCCAGAGCGTCCGTACGGCCGCGGCCGTGGTGCGCGAGGTGCAGTCGTACGACCTCACGCTGAAGTTCATCGGCCGTGACGGCGCCCCGGCCCCCTACTACGACGCCACGGTGGTGGGCATCTCCGGCCTGGGCAACGGCGGCTACTTCACTCCCTACGACGCCTCGGGCACCGTCAAGGTCCGTGTGCCCAAGGGCGGTTACATCCTCGACACCTCGACCTACGTGGACCCGGACGACCTCACCAAGGGCGTCGACTGGATCGCCCAGCCCAAGCTGGACATCTCCAAGAACACCTCGGTGACCGTCGACGCCCGCACGGCCAAGCCTGTCGACATCACGGTCCCGGACGCCGGCGCCACAACGGTCTTCGCGGCACCGGCCTACGCGGTCACGACGCCGGACGGGGCCGGTGCCGGCTTCACCAGCTTCCTGCCGACGTACGACAACTTCCGCACCGCACACCTCGGTCCGCGGATCACCGACGGTTCGCTGTCCGAGCAGTGGGACGCGCACTTCGCCAAGGGCACCGACGAGCAGTACGACACCACCACCGTCGCCAAGGTCAAGCAGCTCGCCACCGGCTACACCAAGCACTACAAGGCGAGTGAACTCGCCACGGTGAAGACCCACTTGGGTGCCCCGGCGAGCGGCAAGACCGGCGTGGTGTCCGCCTTCGGCGTCCTGCCCGACGGCGTCGTCGTCATCGGCTCCTCCGCCGTCTCGCAGAAGCTGCCCGGCACCCGCACCCTGCACGTCTCCACCATCAACGGGGTGCAGTGGGAGCTGGGCCTCGAGCAGGACGGCGCGCCCGACGCGAACGGCGACCCGATCCCGGAGGCCTTCTACTCACTGAACGACCTCCAGACCTTCAAGGCCGGTCGGACCTATTCGCGGACCTTCAACACCGCGGTCTTCGGCCCCCGTCTCACCGCCGACTACGGCGTGTTCCGCAACGGCAACGAGATCGCCGGGCTGCTGCCCCTGTTCGCCGACTCCCAGGGCAACCCGGGCTCGTCGACGTTCACCTCGGTCAACACGACCCTGTACCGCAACGGCACCAAGGTCGGCTCCAACAAGGACCCGCTGTTCGGCGATGCCACGTTCAAGGTCCCGGCCGCCAACGCCGCCTACAGGCTGACCACTTCGGTCATCCGCAGCGTCAAGGTCGCCGCCGCCTCCACCCGGATAGACGCGAGCTGGACCTTCTCCTCGAAGAAGCCGTCCGGTTCCGGCTTCGCCCAACTCCCCGTCTCCACCGCCCGTTTCCACGCGGTCACCGGCCCGGACAGCCGCGTCGAGGCCGGAAAGAAGGTGACCTTCCCGGTCACCGTCGAGGGCGCGGCGGCCGGCCGCAACCTCAAGTCGCTCGGCGTGTGGGTGTCGTACGACTACGGCCAGACCTGGAAGAAGCTGACCGTGGTCAACGGCAAGATCACCGTCACCAACCCGGCCAAGGGCAAGGCCATCTCCTTCCACGCCAAGATCGCCGACAAGCAGGGCAACAAGTCGACGGTCTCGATCTACAACGCCTACTACGCCAAGTAGGCAAGGAAGCCGGCAGAGTTGAAGCGGACGGCCCGCCGGAAGCACACCTTCCGGCGGGCCGTCCGTGTTTCCCTGGGATCATGACCGCCGCCGTCACCGCCATGATCACCGCTGTCGTCGGTGTGCTCGGTACGCTCTTCGCGCCCGTCCTCAGTCAGCGCCTCACCGCCCGGCAGCGTGCCGAGGACGCCCAAGTCACCGAACGCAGGCGGCTGTTCGAGGAGCGCCGGGACGCGTACACGGCCATGAACCGTTCCTCGCGGCAGTTCCACGAGCTGCTCAAGGACGCCCTGCATCGCGTCCGTGACGGCGTCTACACCGAGTTGGAGCGCGACCAGCTGGAGGAGGCGCGCCGCGAATACCGGGACCGCTACGCCGAGGCGCAGATGGTCGTGCCCGAGCGCGTCCTGGACGCGTCGCGTGCGGTGAACGCGGTCCTCGCGGACATCGACGCCGTCGTCAAACGGCTCGATCGAGGGCTGGCCCGGGACGGCGAGAGCGCCGAGCAGGCCATGCTCGACCTGACGGAGGTCGTGCCCCGGCTGTCGGCGATGCGGCAGCTGATGCGGGCCGACCTCGGTGTCACGGAGTGAGCCCGGGGCGGTCGGCCGACGCTCCCGCGCGGGTCGCGTCCGTGCCCCAACTCGCCAGCAGGCGAAGGGCGTCGGCGGACGGGGAGCCGGGCTCCGCGTGATAGGTGATCAGGGCCTGGTCGGTGCCGTCCGACAGCCGGAAACCCTCGAAGTGCAGAGTGAGGTCACCGACCAGCGGATGGTGCAGGCGCTTGACGCCGTAGGTCTTCTCCTTGACGTCGTGGGTCGCCCACAGCCGCCTGAACTCCTCGCTCTTCACGGAGAGTTCGCCCACCAGCGCGGACAGCCGCGGGTCGTCCGGGCAGTAGCCCGCGTCCATCCGCAGCATGCTGACGATGTCCGCCGCCTTCTGCTCCCACTCCACGAACAGGTCCCGGTACTCGGGCCGCAGGAACACCAGCCGCGCCCAGTTCCGCTCCTGCGGCGGCAGCTCCGACCAGTCGCCGAAGACAGCCGCGGCCATCCGGTTCCACACCAGGATGTCCGTGCGGCGGCCCGTGATGTACGCCGGGACCGTGTCGATCGAGTCGAGCAGCTGCCGTAGCGGCCCGCGCACGTGCTGGGCCGGGGCCGACGACTTCTTCTTGTGCTGCTTCGGCTTCGCCAGGTGGGTGAGGTGCGAGGACTCGGCGTCCGTCAGGCGCAGCGCGCGGGCGATCGCGTCGAGGACCTCCGCCGACACGTTCCGCCCGTTGCCCTGTTCCAGGCGCGTGTAGTACGCCACCGACACGCCGGCCAGCTGCGCCAGCTCCTCGCGCCGCAGCCCGGGCACCCTGCGGTGCCGCCCGAAGTCCGGCAGCCCGACGTCCTCCGGCTTCAGCCGGGCCCGCCGGGTGCGCAGGAACTCGCTGAGTTCGGCGCGCCGGTCCAGCGGCCTGCCGGGGTCCAGGGGCTCGGTGGCGGATTCGGGCTGTTCGTCCATGTGCTCCAGTATTCCCGGTCGTACGTCCATGAGCCTGACCTCGCTGGTGGTAGGCACAGCGGACGTACGCAGAACCGTGGCCTGGGTAGCCCTCGGCCTTTCGGGCAGGCTGTTCAGCGTGCCCGGCCGGAAGGCAGCCGGGCGCACATCCCCCTAGGAGAGTGTTCCGGCATGACCACCACAGTCGCCGCATACGCAGCCCCCGCCGCCAAGGCTCCCCTGGAGCGCACCACGATCGAGCGCCGGGCGGTCCGCGAGTTCGACGTCCTGATCGACATCAAGTTCGCCGGCATCTGCCACTCGGACATCCACCAGGCCCGCGAGGGCTGGGGCGAGGCCATCTTCCCGATGGTGCCCGGCCACGAGATCGCCGGCATCGTCTCCGAGGTCGGCCCCGGTGTCACCAAGTTCCGGGTCGGGGACCGGGTGGGCGTCGGCTGCATGGTCGACTCCTGCCGCGAGTGCGACAACTGCAAGGCCGGCCTGGAGCAGTACTGCACCGGCGGCAACGTCGGCACGTACAACGCGCTCGACAAGAACGGCGAGCCCACCTACGGCGGCTACGCCGAGAAGATCGTCGTCGACGAGAACTACGTCCTCGGCATCCCCGAAGGCATCTCCCTCGACGTGGCCGCCCCGCTGCTCTGCGCCGGCATCACCACCTACTCGCCGCTGAAGCACTGGAACGCCGGCCCCGGCAAGAAGGTCGCCATCATCGGCATGGGCGGCCTCGGCCACATGGGCGTCAAGATCGCGCACGCGCTCGGCGCGGAGGTCACGGTCCTCTCGCAGACCCTGAGCAAGAAGGAGGACGGCCTCAAGCTCGGCGCCGACCACTACTACGCGACCAGCGACCCGAAGACCTTCGAGGAACTGCGCGGCACCCTCGACCTGATCATCTCCACGGTGTCCGCTCCGCTGAACCTCGGCGCGTACCTCTCACTGCTGAGGACGGACGGCGCGCTGGTCAACGTGGGCGCCCCCGAGGAGCCCGTCTCCCTCAACCTGTTCTCCGTGATCGGCGGCCGCAAGACCCTCGCCGGTTCCGGCATCGGCGGCATCCGGGAGACCCAGGAGATGCTGGACTTCTGCGCCGAGCACGGCTTCGGCGCCGAGATCGAACTGATCTCGGCGGACCAGATCAACGAGGCGTACGAGCGGGTGCTGGCCAGTGACGTCCGCTACCGCTTCGTGATCGACACGGCGACGATCTGACTGCGTCGCTTTTAGGTGGGGCGCGGGGTGCGGGGCGTTGTCGAGTGCGGGTGCGTGGGGGCTGGTCGCGCAGTTCCCCGCGCCCCTGAAGGTCGGATCAGCACAGGCGCTTTTAGGGGTGCGGGGCGTGGTGTGTTGTCGGGTGCGGGTGCGTGGGGGCTGGCCGCGCAGTTCCCCGCGCCCCTAAAAGACAAGGACGCAGGGCGACCGGTGTTTTTCGACGCACTCGACAGCGCACCGCGCCCCTAAAGGCAGCTGTGCTGGTCCCACCTGAAGGGGCGCGGGGAACTGCGCGGCCAGCCCCCACCGGCCCGCAGCCCGCCGACGCAGCTCAGCCTCTCACCCTGTTCCGCCCCAGCAGCCACAGCAGATACGGCCCCCCGACCAGCGAGGTCAGCGCGCCGACCGGCACCTCCAGTGGAGGCAGGATCGTCCGCGCAGCGAGATCCGCCGTCACCAGAATCACCGCACCCGTCAACGCCGAGCACAGCAAAGGCAGTTGAGGCGTACGCGTGAGCCGGCGGGCCAGCTGCGGCGCGGTCAGCGCGACGAACCCGATCGGCCCGGCCGCCCCCGTCGCCGTCGCGGCCAGCACCACCCCGAGGACCGTCAGGGCGAGCCGCGTCCGGTCCACCCGCACCCCGAGCGAGGCAGCGGTGTCGGCGTCGAGCCCGAGCGGCCGTACGGCCCGGCTCGCCCACACCAGCGCGGGCAGACACACCAGCAGTACGACGGCCAGCGGCCCCGCCTGCTCCCAGCCGCGCCCGTTGAGCGAGCCGGTCAGCCACAGCTTCACCTGCTCGGCGGCCTCCAGCTCACTGTCGGCGAGATACAGCTGCACGACGGCCGACAGCGCGACCCCGATGCCAACACCGGTCAGGACGAACCGACTTGGCTGCATCCCGTGGCGCCACGCCAGCACGTACACGAGCGCGGCGGCGGCGAGTCCCCCCACCACGGAGACGACGGGCATCGCACCGGGCGAGGCGACAAGACCGGTGGACAGCGCGAGCACGGTCGCGGCGGCGGCACCGTGCCCGACCCCGATCACGTCCGGGCTGGCCAGCGGATTCCGCGTGACGGTCTGCACCAGCGCCCCCGCGAGCCCCAGCGCCACCCCGACCAGCGCCCCCAGCACGATCCGCGGCACCCGCAACTCGTTGACGACAAGGTCGTAGGGCCCCGAACCGGTACGCAGCGTGTGCCACACCTCGGCGGGCGGGATGTAGGTCTGGCCGAGGCAGGCGGCGGCGCTCATCGCAACGGCCAGCAGCAGTACGAGGGTTACGGCCACGGCGGCCGAACGGCGGTGCAGGACAAGGGAGATGGAGGGGCGGGGGCGGAGGACCGTGACGCCGGTGGTGTTCATAGGGCGGTTCCCCGGCGCCGTACCAGCACCACCAGCACCGGTACCCCCACCAGCGCCGTCATCACCCCGGCCGGTACCTCCGCCGGCGCCCGCACCACCCGGCCCGCCGCGTCCGCCGCGACCAGCAGCGCCGCACCGAGCAGCGCCGACAGGGGCAGCAGGGCGCGGTGTCCGCCGGAGGTGAGGCGCCGGGCCAGGTGCGGGACGGCCAGGCCGACGAACGCGATCGGACCGGCCGCCGCCACCGCCGACGCCACCAGCAGAGTCGCCCCGAGCGCCGCACACACCCGTACGACCCCCACCCGATGCCCCAGCGCCCGCGCCGTCTCGTCCCCGAGCGCCAGCGCGTCCAACCCACGCGCACAGGCCAGCACCAGCACCGCGCCCGCCGCCAGGAACGGCAGCATCCGTACGACGGTGTCGGCGTCCCGCCCGCTCAGCGAGCCGACCTGCCAGAACCGGAACTGGTCGAGCGTGGCCGAACTGGAGGTCAGGACGACGGTCGTACCACCGGCGGTCATCGCGGACAACGCCGTACCGGCCAGGGCGAGTTTGACCGGGGACGCGCCGCCCCGGCCGCGCGCGGCGATGCCGTAGACCAGGCAGGCGGCGAGGACGGCACCGGCGAAGGCGTACCAGACGTAGCCCTCGAAGCCGCTCGCGAGGCCGGTCGCGATGGCGAGGACGACACCGGCCGCCGCGCCCTGGCTGAGGCCGAGGATGCCCGGGTCGGCGAGCGGGTTGCGGGTGACGGCCTGGAGCGCCGCGCCCGCCACGCCGAGCGCCGCGCCCGCCGTCAGTCCGATCTCGGTGCGGGGCAGCCGCAGCGACCGTACGACGAGCGCGTCCGGTGAACTCCCGCCATGGAGAAGGGCGTTGAGCACGGCGGACGGGGGGATCTGGCGGGTGCCGACGGCGAGGCTGAGCAGCACGGCGGCGGCCACCGCGAGGGTGGCCGCCGGCCAGGCGAGGCGTTTGAGGCTCATGACCTTCATGACCTTGTGGAACTCACTACTTGCTGATGTCCTCGGCGAGTTGGAGGACGACGAGGCGCGCGGCGGTGGGGCCCGCGTTGAGGTACCAGGGGTCGTCGTCGACCTTCACCGCGTGCCCGGCCTCGACCGCCTTCATCGACTTCCACAGCGGTCCGGCGAGGACGCTCGCCGCGTCGGTCTTGCCCGCGTCGCCCTGCACCGAGTAGAAGATCCAGTCACCGTCGGCCGAGTCGATGCTCTCCGCGCCGATGTCCTGCGAAATCGCTTTGAACTGCTGCGACTTGGGCCGGTCCAGGCCCATGTCCACGGCGATCGAACCGGTGAAGGACGAGACACCGAACATCCGGGTCCTGCCGGGCGTGAACCGCAGCATCGACACGGAGGTCTTCGACAGCGCCTCGCCCTTCTCGTGCGCGTCCTCGACGATCCCGTCGAGCAGCTCCTGCGCCTGCTGCCCCTTGCCGATCGCGTCGCCGACGAGCAGCAGGTCGCGCTTCCAGTTGATGCCGTTGCCGGCCGTGATGACGGTCGGCGCGATCTTCGACAGCTTGGGGTAGAGGTCGCCGAGCGAGTCGTTGGCGAGGATCAGGTCGGGCTTCGCGGCGGCCAGCGTCTCCAGGTTGGGCGCGGTGCGGGTGCCCGCGTCCGTCATCGCCGCGAGCTTCGACTTGTCCGAGGGGAAGGCCTTCGCGAGGTAGTCGGGGACGAGCCCGGCGTTCTCGGCGCGGGTCGTGACCGCCGGGACGGTGCCCAGGGAGAGTAGGTCGTCGAGCTGCCCGGTGCTCAGTACGGCGATCTTCGTGGGCTTCGACTTGATCGTCGTCTTGCCCTCGAAGTGGGTGACGGTCCGGGGGAAGGTCCCGTCGGTGTCGGTGTCCGCGCCCATGCCGGTCGCGAGGGTGCTCGGTGCGGCGGACGGGCCCTCCGAGGCGCCGATCACCTTGTTCTGCGAGCCCTCGGTCGTCTTCTCGGCATCGTTGTCGGCGGAGGAGGACGAGCACCCGGCCAGCAACCCTCCGACGACGGTCACGGCGGCCACCGCCGTGACAGCCTTCCTCTTGAACGCACGCACTGTCACTGTCACTCCGACTCTCCGCTGAAAACTGGCCAGGTAAGGCTTACCTTATCTTGCCGTCGTGGCGGGTCGGCCAGGGGGTTCGACGGGTTCAGCGGGTTCAGCCGGTTCAGTGGGTTCAGCGGGTGAAGAACGGCTCGCCGGCTCCATCGGACCGTACGAGCTCGTCACACTCTTTCGCCGCCCGGAGTCATACCGGTGAGGCCGCCGCACGAGGCCGGCCCGGACTGAGGAGAGACATGATGGGGACACCGATCCTGGTCACCGGTGGCACGGGCACCCTGGGCAGTCAGGTCGTACCGCTGCTGCGCGCGGCCGGCCACGACGTACGCGTCCTGAGCCGGCACGGGCGCCCCGCCGCGGACGGCGTCGAGTACGTCACCGGCGACCTGCTGAAGGACGAGGGCGTGGTGGCGGCGGTCGCCGGCACGGAGACCGTGCTGCACCTGGCGGGCGGTCAGAAGGGCGACGACGTGGCGACCCGCAACCTGTTGCGGGCCGCGTCGGATGCCGGAGTCCGCCACCTCGTCTACATCTCGGTCATCGGCGCGGACCGCGTCCCGCTCGCGTGGCTGCGCACCAAGCTAGACGCCGAGCGGGCGGTCGCCGATTCGGGCATCCCGTGGACGACCCTGCGTGCGGCCCAGTTCCACGACCTCGCGCTGACGATGGTCGAGAAGATGACGAGGCTCCCGGTCCCCGGCGGCCTCCGTCTCCAACCCGTGGACGTGCGTGAAGTGGCCGCCCGGCTGGCCGAGTTGACCCTGGGCACCCCGGCGGGCCCGGTGCCGGACCTGGCAGGCCCCGACGTCCACGACATCGCCGCGCTCGCCGCCCCGTACCTGAAACTGCGCGGCAGGCGCCCACGCCCGAAGCTGCCGGTCCGGATCCCCGGCAGGGTGGGGCGGGCCTACCGGGAGGGGGCGAATCTGACGCTGGAGGGCGCGGAGACCGGGAAGGTGACGTGGGAGGAGTTCCTGGCGGAGCGGGTGGGGAGGTGACGTAGCGGCGGACCGGTCCGGCGCGGCTGGAATCATGGCGCGCATGGACATGGACTGGTCACGTCTGACCCACGCCTATGGTTCCGCGGCCGACCTTCCGGAGTTCTTCGAGTCGGTGGGCGATCCGGAGTCGGCCGACTGGGCATGGGAGGAGCTGTGGTCCAGCCTCTACCACCAGGGCACGGTGTACCCGGCCAGCTTCGCCGCCCTGCCCGCTCTGACGGACATCGCCGCGGGGCGCAGGCCGGGCCGTCACCGGCACGCGATCGCGCTGGCCGGCGCCATCGTCGCCCAGGAGGAGCAACTGCACGAGCGGGGGTACGTCCGGGCGCACTACGCCGCCCAGTTGGACGAGCTGCGCGCGTCGACCCTCCACCGCTTGACGGCCGACGCCTTCGAGGCCGACGACCACACCTGCCTCTATCCACTGGAGTGCCTGCTCGCCTTCGAGGGGGAGCGGACGTGGAGCAACCGTCTGCTGCCCGCCTCTCACGACGTGGAATGTCCGTCCTGCTCGCAGAGCCTGGAGATCGACGTGCACGGCGACGTTTCGGGCACGCGCCGTCGCGACCCGCAGCGACGGATCATTCGGCTCAACCACAGGGGCCCGACCCTGACCGGGGTCGCTCCGGTGGCACCGGCCGAACTGCCCCCGCTCGCGTCCCGCCTCCACGGCATGGCCGTCGCCGCGGGCCAGCCCGTGGCCGCCGACCATCTGACCCGCCTCTTCGGCCGCACGACCTGCCCGGACTGTGCGGAGGACTTCTCGGTCGCCGAGCAGATCGAGAGGTACTTCCTGCGGCCGGGTACGGAATCGTAGGGCGTCCCCGAACGTTGTGGACTGTGGGTGACCGAGCCGACAGAAAGTGGAGGGATCGCGATGGCTGCGCAGACGCAGAGGGCCGTACTGGCGGGCGGATGTTTCTGGGGTATGGAGGAGCTGGTCCGCCGCCTCCCGGGCGTGACGGCGACCCGCGTCGGATACACCGGCGGTGACGTGGAGAACGCGACCTACCGCAACCACGGCACGCACGCGGAGGCCCTAGAGATCCTCTACGACCCCGAGAAGACCGACTACCGCGCGCTTCTGGAGTTCTTCTTCCAGATCCACGACCCGAGCACCAAGAACCGCCAGGGCAACGACATCGGCCTCAGCTACCGCTCGGCGATCTACTACGTCGACGACGAGCAGAAGCGGATCGCCGAGGACACGATCGCGGACGTGGACGCCTCCGGCCTGTGGCCCGGCAAGGTCGTCACCGAGGTGGAGCCGGTCGGCCCCTTCTGGGAGGCCGAGCCCGAGCACCAGGACTACCTGCAGCGTTACCCGGACGGCTACACCTGCCACTTCCCCCGCCCGGGCTGGCGCCTGCCGGCCCGCACGGAGGGCTGACCCCGAGCCGGCCCGGCGGGAGCCAAGGCCGACCGGCCGAGGCTCCGCGGCCGGGCCGCGCTCGCGTCACCCGTGGTGTCTGCTGGCTCGTCCTCTGGTGTCTGTTCGTCCTGTGGTGTCTCCTCGTAGACGATGGCGTAAGGCGCCGCGATCGGATTGATCTTCGCGGGATCCAGCCGCCCGTCGGTGAGCACGGTGGGCCCCGCCTCGAACAGGTCCTCCAGGTAGAGCTCCCAGCCACCGGGTGCGGAGATCTGCAGGACCCGCGGCGGTGGGTCGGAGGCGCGGCGGAGCGCGTGCGGGACGCCGTGGGGGAGCAGCACGAACGAGCCCCTCGGTGCCAGGTGGACCGCGTCGTCGAACTCGATCTCCAGGACCCCGTCGAGGACGTAGACGCCCTCGTCCGCACGGTGGTGGGTGTGGCGCGGGATGTCCCTTTCCAGGACCACCTCCAGCAGCGAGAACCGTCCATCGGTGTCCGCGGTCGTCGCCTTGACGCGGAACGCGGGCGGCAGCGGGATCCGACCCGGCCGGGCGGCACCCGGCGCCAGCAGGACGAACCGTTCGTCAGCCATGGACGCGCTCCTTGGTGTCCCCGCTCCGCCCGCCCTTGCCGCCGAACGCCTCGTTGCGGATGAGGTCGAGGAAGCTCGGGGTGTTCTGCGTGGTCCGTACGTCGATGAAGTCGCGCGCATGTCGGTCCTCGACGGCCTGCCGCAGCAACTCGTGCGCGAGGTCGGCCCGCGCGGTGTACCGGCCGGGCAGGCGCTCCCTGCCCACCTGGTAGTCGCTCACCGAGTCGTTGTCGAACAGGCCGCCGGGGCGGATGACCGTCCAGTCGAGATCGGTCTCGCGGAGGATCTCCTCCATGCGCCGCATGTCGTCGTACACGGTGCGCCCCATGAAACGTACGACGGACGGCTCCAGCACCTTGCGGAACAGAAGTCCCTCGCCGGGCGCCGCCGTCCCGAAGAGCACGGTCGAGGTCACGCCGACGACGCGTCGGACGCCGTGCTCGGCCATGGCCCGCGTGATGTGACGGATGCCGACGGAATACACGGTCACCGGCCTTCGGCCGTAGGGGACGCCGAGCGTCGAGATCACGGCGTCCTGCCCGGCCACGGCGCGTTCGACCGCGGCGGGGTCGAGCACGTCCGCCTTCAGCACCCGCAGTCGTGGACCGCGTACCGGAAAGTCCTCGGGACGGCGCGTGACAGCGGTGACGGTGTGGCCTGCGGCTCCGGCCTGTTCGGCGGCCAGCCGCCCTGTCGTTCCGTTCGCCCCGAAGATGACGATGTTCACGGGGTCTCCCCTCTTCAAGTCGGTTCTGCCGACAAGAGGGCCGGGACGGTGCCGAGTGTGACGTCCGCTTCACGGGCTGGCCGGCGGTAGCGGCGAACTGGCCGTAGCACCGCGTGAGTTGCCGGTGCCACGGCCGCCGTCCTCCTCGCCCACCGGGGGACCGCCCCTTCGCGCTACGACGAGCCGAGCAGCGCCTTGACGGTGGCGATCACCGGGACCCCCGCCTCCCCGATGACGGCGGCGATGCCGGCGATCCTGCGCAGCAGCCTGCCGAATCGTTCCTCGGAAGGATTCGAACGGATCTCCTCGACCGTCGCGTCGACCTCCGCCCGGTCGCTCGCATCCAGGTGCCGCCGCAACTCCTCGATCTCCTTGAGCAGACCGGAGATTGCCGAGGGGTCCGCCTCCTGTCCCGGCCCGTGCTTGCCGCCGGTCACGATGTCACCGGAGCCGCTGTGGGTGGCTTTGCCGATGCTCCCGGCTCCGTACTGGTGGAAGCTGTCGCCGCTCATGAGGCCGTGATGTTGCCGGAGCCGCTGTGGGTGGCCTTGCCGATGCTCCCGGCCCCGTACTGGTTGATGAGGTCCCCCTGCACGGCGTGCTGCACGTTGTAGATCACCTGGGCGATGTCCGGGTGGCCGATCGCCTTGGTGATCTCGCCCACGAGATAGTGGATCTCGCCGCTGTCCGTGGACCACACGGCGTCGCGCTGGGTGCCCGAGGTGTTGAGGACCAGGCCGAACAGGTCCGGTTTGCCGAGTGTGGTGACGAGCCGCCAGATCAGCAGGGCCTCCACGGCGAACAGGATCAGCACACCGACGGTTCCTGCGCCGGCCGCCAGGAAACTGCCGAAGAACAGGCAGATGACCGTCCGCACGATGAACTGCTTCCAGGCCGCCTTCTTGTCGACTGCCAGCTTGCGTTGTCCCACGTGGGAGATGTTGCGCAAGGGGTAGGCCTCACCCGCCACCCATAAAACGCCCTCGTTCACCCGGACTTGAACCGCTGAGTGAGCCACCGTGCCTCCTCCGTCGTTTATCGGCAGAAACATGCCGAGATATCGGGACCGTAAGGTGATCGGCATCTCGGTGGTGGGCTTTGGCGTCTTTTCATCCTAATCGGTCAAATTACGTTCTCTTGAATGACGGTTGAAACCGTTCGGCCGTACAACCACTGGCCGTTCTCATGAATCCCCTATCCGGTAGGACTGCCTTCGGGGCAGCCATGCGTCCAAAAGGGGACTCAGTGAGCAGTGTCGGAAGATCCCGTCTCGCCGCCGCGACCGCGGTGGTGACCGTGCTGACGGGCGGTCTTGCCGCGGTGGTCATCTCGCCGGCGTCGGCGGCGGACTGCACGACGAACACGTACACCCGGCAGTTCTTCGCGAACACCGGTTTCTCGGGTGCGCCGAAGCGCACGGACTGCGACACGGCGGTGAGCGAGAACTGGGGCGCGAACTCGCCGGGGGTCGCGGGCGTCGCCAAGGACAACTTCGGCGTTCGCTGGACCGTGACCCGGGACTTCGGTTCCGGCGGGCCTTTCGCGTTCACCGCGTCCGGGCAGGACGGCATCCGCGTCTATCTCGACGGCACCCGCGAGATCGACCTGTGGAAGAACGGCACCGGCACGGTCTCCAAGACCGTCAACCTGACCGTCCCCAAGGGCACCCACACCCTCCGCGTCGACTACGTCAACTGGAACGGTGCCGCCGCCGTCAAGTTCGGCTACACCCCGCGCACCGGAGCCGGCGTGGACCGTGTCGCCCCTCTCGCGCCGACCGGGCCGTCGATCGCGCGCGACGCCGGCACCGGACGGAACTTCCTGCGCTGGTCGGCGAACAAGGAGATGGACGTGGCCGGTTACCGCGTCTACCGCCGAACCCCCGACCGGGCCACCTTCGGCAGCCCTGTCGCCACGGTCACCGGCACGACCTTCACCGACACCACCGCCGGCACGACCACCGACCTCTACGAGGTCCGCGCGATCGACACATCGGGCAACACCTCGGAGGGAACGGCCGACGTCTCGGTCACCGGCAACCCGACCTTCCTGCGCCAGTACTTCGCCGGCACCGCTTTCACCGGCACCCCCAAGCGCACCGACACCGACTCCGCGATCAGCGAGAACTGGGGCACGAACTCGCCGGGGGTCGCGGGCGTCGCCAAGGACAACTTCGGCGTCCGCTGGCAGATCACCCGCGACTTCGGCTCCGGCGGCCCCTTCACGTTCACCGCCTCCGGCCAGGACGGCATCCGCGTCTATCTCGACGGCACCCGCAAGATCGACCTCTGGAAGAACGGCACCGCCACCGTCTCCAAGACGGTCGCCCTGACCGTCCCCAAGGGCACGCACACCCTCCGCGTCGACTACGTCAACTGGACCGGCTCCGCCGCCGTCAAGTTCGCCTACACACCCGGCGCACCCGGCCCGGACAACGTCGCCCCGCTCGCGCCGACCGGGGCGAAGGTGGCGTACGACCAGGCCGCCGGAACCGCCACCGTCACCTGGGCGCCCAACAAGGAGATGGACCTCGCCGCCTATCCCTACCGGGTCTACCGGCAGATCGCCGACGGCGGCTGGATCTCCATGGGGCCGACCGACAGGACCACCTGGACCGACCCCGACGTGACAACCGACGGCAGGCCCCGTCAGTACGCCGTCGAGGCCACCGACCGTCTGGGCAACGTGTCCGAGCGGTCCCCCGTCCTGACGGTCACCCCGCCCGACACCGTCATTCCGGCGGCACCCGCCCTCGTCGTGTCCCACAAGACGGGGACGGCGAGCTCCCTCGACATCAGCTGGTACCTGCCCAACGACCGCACCCCGAACGAACTGCGCACCGGCGGCACCCTCAAGCTCTACCGCTCCACCGGCGACACCCTCGGCGACGACCCCGGACTCCTCGCCACGGTGACGGCGGCCTCGCCGTCGCTCGACAGCTACACGGACGCACTGCCCGCGTTCGACGGCACCACCTACACCTACGCCGCCGTGGTCACCGACGCCGCCGGCAACGTGTCCCCGATGTCGGAGCCGGTCACGGTGAGCCCCGACAGCGTTCCCCCGCCCGCGCTCACCGGCCTCACCGCGACTCCACGCGCGGACGGCACCGTGCTGAGCTGGGACGCCCCCGCCGAGAGCGGCCTGCGCTACGTCGCCGCCCGCGTCGTCCGGCGGTCCGACGGCACCATCCACTACGACTCCACCGGGTGCGTCGACGCCGGAACGACGTTTCCGGACCGGGACGTACCGAACGCGCTGCTGTGCGAAGGTCCCCCGGACGGCGAAACGGTGACCTACTTCGTCGCGGCGCTCGACCGATGGGACAACCACATCGCCTGGGCCGACGCCCCGACGGTCACCGTCACCGAACCCGACAACAGGCCCGACGACGCCCGCGGCGCGAACACCGGCCCGCTGACCGTCGTCAACCCCGCCAAGGTGGGCGACCTCGGATACGTCCAGTGGACCTGCGACGACGAGACCCTCTGCGGCGGCATCACCGAATACCACCTGGACAAGTGGAACCCGTCCACCCACACCTACGAACGAGTCAAGACGGTCGCGAGCTCCGCAGGCCCCCTTTACAAGGCCTACGTGCCGTTGGTCCGCGGCGACACGACGTACTTCCGGATCACCGGAGTCCTCGCCGACGGCACCGCCGCCGCGGTGACCTACGCCGCTGGGGCCTACGGCGTCAGCCTGTGAGACGCCGACTGCCGGATAGGGGAGTTCCTGGGGCAACAGCCGCGCGGCGGAGTCCAACTCCCCACGGCTGACGAGCGCGTGGACCTCGTGGACGAGCGGGGTCACGTCACGGCTGGCGACCGTCCACTCGTCCGCGTAATGCTCGGGTCCCACTGAACGCGGGTGGGCGCACGCTTCAACTGCCGTTGTCAGGCGGCTCGGTCGGGGTGCACCCCGCGGACGTAACTCGACAGACACGCGTTACGCGGCGCCCACTCGAAGCCGTCCCGGCCGATCTCGACGGCCAGGACGGTCTCCTGCCCTTCCTTCGCACCCCAGCCGCAGCGGTACATCATCCAGAGGAACGACGGCTTGATCCATGCCAAGTCGCGTTCACAGACCTCTGGTCACCTGACTCGTCAGCCCGGCAAGTCGAGGACCTCAAGGTAGTCGTCGTATGCCTCGCCGTACTGTTTGGCGGCGACAAGGAACATGGAACGGTCGGTCAGGGCCCGTCCCAGTGCCTCCCGGCTCTGATCCGCGCCCACCACGTCGGCCAACCGGCGTGCGAGCGCCACCCCTTCGTTGAAGATCGGGCGGAGCGGCTTCAGGATGCGGTCGCTGCGCTTCTTCCAGTACAGGGCCGAACGGATGGCAAGTCTTCGGTGCTGGGCCACCAGTGCCGGAAGGTGTTCGCGGGGGTCGCTCCTGGCCGCCTTTCTCAGATCGGCGACCTGTTCTTCGAGGACGGGCAGGCCGTCGAAGTACGTCTGCTTGATGTCGGGTGACCAGTCGAGGAACGGCCGGCCGAACGGAGGCGCCGGGGCACTCGGACGGCCCACGGGCTCCGCCGACCGACCCGACAGGGCATACAGAGTGGTCCACCACGACAGGATGTTGCCCCAGCTTCCGCGTTCCCCGGTCCTGTCCAGCTCGGAGAGGAAGGCCAGGGCGTCCTGTCGGGCCCCACGGGCCTCGACGTGGCGCCCGGCGGCGTCCAGCATCCCGGCCTGGTGGACCAACTGCCATACCGGAATGGCCAGCGGGGAGCTTCCCTCGTCATCGGCTTCGGTACGGCCGGCGTCAACGATCTCCGCGAACGCCTCCAGGGCCGCGTCGTGACGTCCGACGGCATCCAGTTCGGCCGCCCATGCGACCGCGACCCAGAAAGAGACCTTCGCCGGGCCCTCCGAGCGAGCGGCTCGGACCAACTTCCCGCCCAACTCCGCGGCCTCCTGATGACGCCCGTCCTCGGCCAGTACGGCGGCCAGCGGCCCGTGCCCGTACACGGAACTGTTCACCTGCCCAAGGGCGAAACCCCACCGCCCGGCCTCGGCCATCTCCTCGCACACAGCGAAGCCTTCTGCCCGTCGTCCGACGGCGTACAGCTCGTACCGGTACGCGGACAGGGCACGTACCAGCAGTTCGGTCCTCTTCGGGTCGTCGGCGTCGACGCGCCGTGCCGTGGCAGCCGCCTCGGCATGGCGAGCCAACCGGACCTCTGGTAGGTCCCGGACCTCCGGCTCGTATCCGTACGAGAGCAGTGCCTGTGCCAGCTTCGGCAGATAGGTCAGGGGACTGACCACCGAAAGCACTCGGTACGCCTCGACCTGTTGGCCGAGGCTCAGTCGTCCCGATCCGAGCAACATCGTCCGCGCCCGCAGTAGTGCGTCCTGATCGACCTTGTCCGCGTGATCCATGACGGCGATTCTGAGAGCCGGGGCAGAGGCCGGACAAGGCTGCTGAGCTGTGCGATCGGTCCTACGAAAACGGCCTCCGAGCTGTCATGATGAGGACGGCATCAACACTCGGCAGCCCAACTGCAGCCCTCATCCGCTGCCGCCGACTCACCCCGCAGGACACGGTCCTATCCGACGAGCAGCTCCGCCGCCCGTCGGTACTGCCCGGACTGTTCCTCGGCCAGCTTCCACAAAGCGGGCAGGCCCCCCTTACGGAGCCGCTTCTCTGCGTCCCGCTGGCAGGCCGGCTCATAGTCGGCGAGCCGTATGAAGGAGTCGACGGAGACATCGGACGGCCAAGCGGTTGCCGCCTCCAAGGCCGAGTCCAACCCCTGCACGGCGACGAGTTGTTGCTGCTTCGGCCGGGTCAACACGATGGTCACAAACACCAGTTGTGTCCACCTCCGGAAGAAGGCCCCGCCCGACAGCTCGGCCGGGTACCTGACGTCCAGGTCCCAGTTCTCACCGAACGCCTTGCCCAGCACGCTTTCATCGAGATCCTTGCCCTCGAGAGAGGCCACGATGTTGTCCACTCCCGCCACGACCAGGTCGTAGCGGTCGGGCACCTCGGCCCGCGCAGCCAACACGCGCATGGCCCCGCCCAGCCGGATCGCCGCCGCGCAGCACAATGCCGCCCCAGTCGCATCAAGCATCTCGTCCACGACCTCCCCCCGCTCCGTTCACCCCAGATGGATGGATCAGCAATCAGGCGCCATGCCTCAATCGAACCAAAGGAAAGGACTTCTTGGGCGCCCTGGGTACGGATACTCATGACACCGCGTGCCCGCCGGATGGACTCTCGCCGGGTGAGTACAGATCCTGAACGTACTGGTCGGGCCGTGGCCGTATCCGTGGGCCTGGCGGTTGTCGAGCTGTTGGCACTGGGCCTGATCTGGTTGTCCTGGATTTCGTCCTACTGGTCGGCCTTCGACGCGCAGGACTACGGCGCACCGCCGGGTCCCTACCTGCACAAGGCCATGTTCGTGGCGGCAGCCGCCCTGATCGCATCCGTTGCAGCCGGAGTCCGCCGGGTACCTGTGGTTGCCGTCACCCAACTTGTCGCGGCCCTCGCCATTTGCGCGGCCCTGACCTGCGCGAAGGCCGCCGGTGAACGCATCTACGAGTCCTCCTACCGCAATGCCTGCCTCTCAGGCCTGGCCTGCGACGCACCTTCGCCCCCGCGATGAGCTGTTCCTCACGCGGATCGGGCTGATCTCCGCTGGAGGAGGACGGGTGTACCGCGATAGCCGTCCTCGTCGAGGACAGGCGCGTACTTCACGACACGGTCCACGCCCGATTCCCGGTAGGCACGGGCGGTCGTCGCGGTCGTCGCGGTCGTGGCGGTCGCAAGAAGTCGAGCGATGTGACCGATGCCCCGGACCGCTGCAGACCTCGAGATCCCGAACAGAAGCCCCAGCTGCCGCATCGTCAGGTCGGTCCGCCAGTACGCCTCCACCCCGCCGCCGCACGAGCGCCACGAGCTTGCGGAAAGGCCGTCCACGTCTCGGCAGTCATGAACGCCGTTGCTCCCGGATGGCTGGGAGCGCGTACTCCGTCACCGCGGTGATGACGCCACGGGCAACCGGCCCTGGGTCGGTCGTGGCCGAGATGGTCCACCAAGTGTCGCTCTTCGCGGGGAGGAGTTGGCCTATGCGGCGGTGCCAGGCAGCGGGGCCGTACACCGTGTTCGGGCTGGGGCGGGCGGGCAGGTGCGGCTGATCCCTGCGCGCCCGGGCCCAGCCGAGCTTGTCGGCGACGGTCACGTTGAGCGTGAACTCGACCCGCCCCGCGGTGTTGTGCGCGGACTTCTGGAAGCCGATGAGAGCCCAGGATTCGAGATGGGGCAGCTCGTACGTCTGCCCCGACCCCTTGAAGCCCAGCGCGCGCAGACCGGGAGCGATCCGTGCGCGCATCAACGTGGTGAACGCCTCCTGCGCCGTGGCCGCCGAGCGCTCAGCCATCGACCGGCGCCACACCGACCGGGCAGGAGACCCCGGTCCCGCCGAGCCCGCAGTACCCCGCCGGATTCTTCGCCAAGTACTGCTGGTGATATCCCTCGGCCGGATAGAACACCCGCCCCTCCGCCGGCAGTATCTCCGTGGTGATCGTCCCGAAGCCCGAGCGCGTGAGGACCTGTTGGTAGGCCGTGCGGGAGGCTTCCGCCGCGGCCGACTGTGCGGGGGTGTGGGGGTGGATCGCGGAGCGGTACTGGGTGCCCACGTCGTTGCCCTGGCGGAAACCCTGCGTCGGGTTGTGGGACTCCCAGAACGTCTTCAGCAGCTTCTCGTAGGAGATCAGCGCCGGGTCGTAGACCACCCGGACCGCCTCCGTGTGGCCGGTCAGGCCCGAGCAGACCTCCTCGTAGTGCGGGTTCTCCGTGTAGCCGCCCTGATAGCCGACCAACGTCGTCCACACACCCACCGGGAGCTGCCAGAACTTGCGCTCGGCACCCCAGAAGCAGCCCAGCCCGAAGTCGGCGATCTCCAGGTGCTCGGGGTAGGGGCCGAGCAGTGGGGTGCCGAGGACGGTGTGGCGGTCGGGGACCGCGAACATCGGCTCCGGCCGGCCCTGCAGAGCCTGCTCGGGGGTTGGTAGTTGGGGCGTACGGCTGTGCAGGAACATGCGCTCTCCCAACGGGCCTCGGTGTGATTCCGAGTCCGGAGCGTCAACGAGCGAGGGCCTTCGAGAATTCCGGCTCAGTCAGTGCGGCAGGCTCGCCGGACTCCCGCCGTTCGCCTCGTAACCCGCCACCGCCAGCGCCCGGTACACCGCGAACTCCGCCGCCGGATCGGGCGACAGCGTCCAGGGGAGGGCCCCGACATGGCCGTCGATGTGTATGAGCTGGTTCATCGCCTCGGACCAGCGCTCCGCGCGGACCAGGAAGAAGACCAGCAGATGGCGGACGTGCGCCAGCATCGGGTCGTCGGGGCGGGCCGCGTGCACGGCGAACAGCGCGCCGTGGATCGCCTTCTCCACGACCTCGCTCTGGTAGAAGCTGCTGACCAGGTTCACCTCGGGGAGGTGCTCGAAGACCGCGAAGAGCGGCATCGCGGCGAGGAGGGAACCCTGCGGGGCCCGCGCGGCGGCCGACTCCGCGAACGAGTTCGCCAGCTCGCGGGAGCCGTGCCACTTCTCGCACCAGTAGTGCAGGGCCGCCAGATGCGCCCCCATGTGGGCCGGCGCACGGTCCAGGATCTTCAGCCACAGCTGCTCGAACTCCGGCTGCGGATACGCCAGTCCACGAGCCACCGACAACTCGACGATGTACGGGACCGGGTCACCGGGGGAGAGCAGCGCCGCCTGCCCGCAGGCGTCCCGCGCCTCCTCCATGATGATCCGGAACTCGTCCGTCCCCCGCGTCGACGTACGCCATGCCTGCTGCACCAGGAACTCCGCGTGTACGGCCGCGCCGCCCGCGTCCTTCGGATGCTCGGCCCGCCACACCCGCAGCCACTGCCCGCCGGGCGTCTCACTGACCCCGCCGGGCCGCTGCTGCAGCTCCAGCGAGGCGGCGCCCGCGAAGGCCTGCACCCGCTGCCAGCGCAGCTCGCCCGTGATCTCGGTGCCGGCCAGCAACTGCATCGCCGCGCGGTAGTCCTGCGTGCGCTGCACCAGGTCGAGGACGTCCAGCAGGTCCTGGTCGGGGCCGGGCATACGGATGTCCAGCTCCTCCTCGCGCACGAAGCCGTAGGTCGCCGGGTCCGCGGCGTCCGGATGGCCCGGCGAGACCTGCTCGATCATCCCGCGCCTGCGCCGCAGGAACGGGATCAGCACGAAGCCCATCATGAGCAGCGCCATCAGGACCCAGAGAATCTCCATGCCTCAAGCGAACCAGACGCGTCCGACAATTGGCCAACCCGGTCCGCCGCCCTGTGGAAAACGACCGCCAACCCTGCTGACCGCCCTGTGGAAAACCACCACCGCTCCGCCCCGTCGCCCTGTGGAAAACCTCCGGATCGTCGTACACCCCGCGAGCGCATTACGCTCGGCCCCATGAGCGACAGGCACATCAGTCAGCACTTCGAGACCCTCGCGATCCACGCGGGCAACACCGCCGATCCCCTCACCGGCGCGGTCGTCCCGCCGATCTACCAGGTCTCGACCTACAAGCAGGACGGCGTCGGCGGTCTGCGCGGCGGCTACGAGTACAGCCGTAGCGCCAACCCCACCAGGACCGCCCTGGAAGAGAACCTCGCCGCCCTGGAGGGCGGTCGCCGAGGTCTCGCGTTCGCGTCCGGACTGGCGGCCGAGGACTGCCTGTTGCGTACGCTGCTCAGCCCCGGCGACCACGTCGTCATCCCGAACGACGCGTACGGCGGCACGTTCCGGCTGTTCGCGAAGGTCGTCTCCCGGTGGGGCGTCGAGTGGTCGGTCGCCGACACCAGCGACCCGGCGTCGGTACGGGCCGCCATCACCCCGAAGACCAAGGTCGTCTGGGTGGAGACCCCCTCCAACCCGCTGCTCGGCATCACCGACATCGCGGTCGTCGCGCAGATCGCCCGGGACGCGGGCGCGCGCCTCGTCGTCGACAACACCTTCGCCACGCCCTACCTCCAGCAGCCGCTGGCCCTCGGCGCGGACGTCGTCGTGCACTCCCTGACCAAGTACATGGGCGGCCACTCGGACGTGGTCGGCGGTGCGCTGATCGCGGCCGACGAGGCGCTCGGCGAGGAACTGGCGTACCACCAGAACGCGATGGGCGCGGTCGCCGGGCCCTTCGACTCCTGGCTGGTGCTGCGCGGCGCCAAGACGCTGTCGGTCCGCATGGACCGGCACAGCGAGAACGCCACCAAGGTCGCCGACATGCTCACCCGGCACGCGCGCGTGACGCGTGTTCTCTACCCGGGCCTCCCGGAGCACCCCGGCCACGAGGTCGCCGCCAAGCAGATGCGGTCCTTCGGCGGCATGGTCTCCTTCCAGGTGGAGGGCGGCGAGGAGGCGGCCGTCGAGGTCTGCAACCGCGCCAAGGTGTTCACGCTCGGCGAGTCCCTGGGCGGCGTCGAGTCCCTGATCGAGCACCCGGGCCGCATGACGCACGCGTCCGTCGCCGGTTCGGCCCTGGAGGTCCCCGGCGACCTCGTACGCCTCTCCGTGGGCATCGAGAACGTGCAGGACCTCCTGGAGGACCTGCAGCAGGCGCTCGGCTAGAACCCGCTCTCACCAGCCCGTCAGCGGTGGAGTCGTCTCCGACGGCGGCTCCACCCAGGGATGGACCATCAGCGCCCACACGGTGAACGCCACGACCGCCGCGCACAGCAGCAGCCACATCATCCGCCGGGCGGCCGTCCGGCGGCGCAGCATCCGGCCGCCGCGGCGCACCACGTCCGCGTACAGCTCCGGCGGCACCTGCGGCGGAGTCCGATCCATGATCCGCCGTACGGCCGCCTCCCGCTCGGGCCTGTTCACGCGCGCGTGCCTCCGTTCCGCGACCTCATGACGGCGCCACCTCGGCCTTCGCCACCTTCGGCACCGGGGAGCGCGGCGGATGCAGCAGCCGCGCCGTCGCCCGCTCGCAGATCGTCCGGACCCGTTCCGTGGGCAGCCCGAGCAGTGCGGCGGCCTGTTCCTCGGCGACCCCCTCGTACAACCTGAGGACCACGATCAGCCGCTCCTGGGGCGCCAGAGCGCCCAACGGGCTGTCGGGGTGCGCGCGGCCCCGGCCGAGGCCGCCGTACTGGTGCCAGGCCGCGCGGGCGAAGCGGCTGGCCAGATACTGCCGGGCACGGTCGTACGGGTCCTCGCCGCGCAGCCGGTCCCAGCACGCGTACGTGTGGGCCAGCGACAGCGCCAGCAGGCGTTGCGCGCGAGGGTTGTCGTCCGCGGCCTCCGCGGTGAGCAGGGTGGCGGCGTGCAGAAGCCGCCCTGCCGCGCCCGCGACGAACGCCTCGAACTCACGGGCACGGCGGGCGCCTTGGGACACCTGCCGTTCGCGCACCACGCCCTCCCCCCTGATGGACTCGATCTCATCTGAGGCCAGGGCCGTCGTGAGGTCAAGAGTTCGGTACGAAGGGGCGGGAGTCGGGCACCACGCGCGCGTGCCCGACGCGCAGGGGGATCAGGAAGCGGACGACGGCTCGTTGCCCGGCATCGCCATCCGCGCGGAGAGGGCGCTGTTGAAGCGTGTGAGGAGCGTGCAGAACGCCTCGCGCTCCTCCGGCGCCCAGTCGTGTGTCAACTCGTCCATCAACTGACGCCTGGACGACCGGACTTCCTCCAGCCGCGACTGCCCGCGCGGGGACAGCTGCAGCACCACCGCGCGGCCGTCCTCGGGGTGCGAGGTGCGCTTGACGAGCCCGGTGTCGACGAGCGGGGCCACCTGCCGGGTGACCGTCGAGGAGTCGATCCCCATGCTCGCGGCGAGCGCCTTGACGCCCATCGGACCTTCCTTGTCCAGGCGGTTGAGCAGCAGATACGCGGCGCGGTCCATGGAGTTGCGCACCTGTCCGACTCCGCCGAGCCGGGTCTGTTCGGCACGGCGCGCGAAGACCGCCACCTCGTGCTGCAGCGTGTCGAGGAGACCGGGTTCACCGACGGTCGTCATGTCCATCGACATTTCAGGTGTTGTGGGCATGGCCGGGGGCTCGCTTCATGAAGGGGGTGCTGGGTTGGGGGACAGGGTACGCGGATGGAACGCGGCCCGTACCGGCGCTGCGCAAACCAGTCTCGGAGCTTGGTCACAACCGTGGCGGGCGCCTGTGAACTGCGATGCTTGAGTCATGAGCTACAGCACGGCTGACTCCTTGCGACCCGTCACTCTCGACGATGTGCGCGGCGCCCAGAAGATGCTCGCGGGCGTGGCGCGGGTGACCGCGATGGAAGGCAGCAGGCACCTCACCCAGCTCGTCGGCTCACCGGTGCACTTCAAGTGCGAGAACCTCCAGCGCACGGGCTCCTTCAAACTGCGCGGCGCTTACGTCCGTATCGCCGGACTGCTCCCGGAGGAGCGCGCCGCCGGGGTCGTCGCCGCGAGCGCCGGCAACCACGCCCAGGGCGTCGCCCTCGCCTCCGCACTCCTCGGCGTGCGCTCCACGGTGTTCATGCCCAAGGGCGCGCCCCTGCCGAAGATCAGCGCCACCAAGGAGTACGGCGCCGAGGTGCGCCTGCACGGCCACGTGGTCGACGAGACGCTGGCCGCCGCGCAGGAGTACGCCCACGAGACGGGCGCGGTGTTCATCCACCCCTTCGACCACCCGGACATCATCGCGGGCCAGGGCACGGTGGGCCTGGAGATCCTCGACCAGTGCCCCGAGGTGCGCACGATCGTCGTAGGGATCGGCGGCGGCGGACTCGCGGCCGGTGTCGCGGTCGCCGTGAAGGCGCTGCGGCCCGACGTGCGGATCGTGGGCGTGCAGGCGGCGGGCGCCGCCGCGTTTCCGCCCTCGCTGGCGGCCGGACGCCCGGTGTCGATCCAGCACCCGGCGACGATGGCCGACGGCATCAAGGTCGGCAGGCCCGGCGACGTGCCGTTCGGGATCGTCGCCGATCTGGTGGACGAGGTCCGCACGGTCACCGAGAACGAACTGTCCACCGCGCTGCTGCTGTGCCTTGAGCGGGCCAAGCTGGTGGTCGAGCCGGCCGGTGCCAGCCCGGTCGCGGCGCTGCTGAGCGATCCGCGGAGCTTCGAGGGACCGGTCGTCGCGCTCCTGTCCGGCGGGAACGTCGACCCGCTGCTGCTCCAGCGCATCCTGCGCCACGGCATGTCCGCGCAGGGCCGCTACCTGGCCGTGACGCTGCGGCTGACGGACCGGCCGGGGGCGCTCGCGACGCTTCTCGGGGTGTTGTCAGTGGTCGACGCTAACGTGCTCGACGTGAGCCATGTCCGGACCGACCCACGGCTCGGGCTCACCGAGGTGGAGGTCGAGCTGCACCTGGAGACGAAGGGGCCGGTGCACTGCGCCGAGGTCGGCCAGGCCCTGCGCGACGCGGGGTACACGGTCATCGACTGAGGTCCATCGACCGAGGTCAGGGCCCGTTCGTCACCTGTTCCGTCACTCGTTCGAGAAAATCTGTTGAGAGACGCGATACATCGCGTTATGGTGTGTCTCACTTCGCCGTTCCTGTGAAAAACCGGAGGCGGAGCATCCCGCACAAACCTAGGCTTTTCGAAGAATCCCCGACGACGTGGAGACTGATATGCCAGGCGCCATCTATGCCGAAGGCCTGGTGAAAACCTTCGGCGATGTGAAAGCTCTGGACGGCGTCGACCTCGATGTCCCCGAGGGCACCGTGCTGGGTCTGCTCGGGCCCAACGGCGCGGGCAAGACGACCGCCGTCCGCTGTCTGACCACCCTGCTGCGCCCCGACAGCGGCAAGTTGACCGTGGCCGGCCTCGACGTGCTCAAGCAGCCCAACGAGGTGCGGCGCTCCATCGGCCTCTCCGGCCAGTTCGCCGCGGTCGACGAGTACCTGACCGGCAGGGAGAACCTGCAGATGGTCGGCCAGCTCTACCAGATGAAGGCCAAGGCCGCGAAGGCCCGGGCCGACGAACTGCTCGACCAGTTCAACCTCGCCGATGCCGCCGACCGTACGGCCAAGACCTACTCCGGAGGCATGCGCCGCAGGCTCGACCTCGCGGCGGCCCTGGTCGTCTCCCCGCCCGTGATGTTCATGGACGAGCCGACCACCGGCCTCGACCCGCGCAACCGCCAGATGCTGTGGGAGGTCATCAAACGGCTCGTCTCCGGCGGTACGACACTGCTGCTGACCACGCAGTACCTGGAAGAGGCCGACCACCTCGCGCACGACATCGCGGTCGTCGACCACGGCAAGGTCATCGCCCGCGGCACCTCCGACCAGCTCAAGGCCCGCACCGGCGGCGAGCGCGTCGAGGTCGTCGTGCACGAGCGCGACCACATCGAGGTCGCCTCCGAGGTGTTGCGCGGCTTCGGCAAGGGCGACACCACCGTCGAGGAGCACACCCGCAAGCTCACCGTGCCCGTCACCGGCGGCGCGAAGCTCCTCGCCGAGGTCATCCGCGAACTCGACATCCGCGGTATCGAGATCGACGACATCGGCCTGCGCCGCCCCACCCTCGACGACGTGTTCCTCTCTCTGACCGGCCACCTGGCCGAGGAGAAGACCGAGGACAACGGCGCGGACACCACCCCGGACACCAAGGACCGCAAGCACAAGAAGGAGGCCGCGAAGTGAGTGCCGTCACCGACGCCGTGCCGGTCGCGGCACCGAGCAGCGCGCTGGGCCAGTCCGTCCACGACTCCCTGGTCGTCGCCAAACGGAATCTGATCCGCATGAGCCGGATTCCCGAGATGGTGATCTTCGGGCTGATCCAGCCCATCATGTTCGTGGTGCTGTTCACCTACGTCTTCGGCGGTTCCATGCAGATCGGCGGCAGCACCAGCGCCACCGACTACAAGAACTTCCTGATGGCGGGCATCTTCGCGCAGACCGTCACGTTCGCCACCGCCAGCTCCGGCGCGGGCATCGCCGACGACATGCACAAGGGCCTCATCGACCGCTTCCGCTCGCTGCCCATGGCGCGCGGCGCGGTGCTGACCGGGCGGACGCTCGCCGACCTCGTACAGACCGCCCTGACCCTCCTGGTCCTCGCGATAGTCGCCCTGCTGGTCGGCTGGCGGGTCGGCTCGGACGGGGGCACCAACGCCGGCAAGGTCCTCGGCGCGTTCGGCCTGCTGCTCCTGCTGGGGTACGCGTTCACCTGGATCGGCGCTCTGATCGGGCTCACCGTCCGCACGCCCGAGGCGGCCACCTCCGGCGGACTGATCTGGCTCTTCCCGGTGACGTTCATCTCGAACGCGTTCGTGGACACCGGCAACATGACCCCGTGGCTGCGCCACATCGCCGAGTGGAATCCGTTCAGCGCCACCGTGCAGGCGTGCCGGGTGCTCTTCGCCAACCCGGGACAGTCGCCCTCGGACGCCTGGCCCATGGTGCACCCGGTGTGGGCCTCACTGATCTACTCGCTCCTGATCATCCTCATATTCCGGACGCTGGCGGTGCGGAAGTACCGTTCGGCGACGGCCTGAGGAGAGACCGGGACGACGAAACCCCCGGCGCCGCAAGGCAGCCGGGGGCTCGTCGAAGGCGAAACCTCGGAGTCCCGCAGGTCGGTCAGCCGTTGTACGGCTCGGCCTTGAGGATCGTCACCGAGGCCTTCTTGCCGTTGGGCAGCTCGTACCGCGCTTCCTGGCCGACCTTGTGGCCGAGCACGCCGGAGCCCAGCGGGGACTGCGGCGAGTAGGTCTCGATGTCGGCGCTCGCGTACTCGCGCGAAGCGAGCAGGAAGGTCATCGTGTCGTCCTCGTCGCCGTCGAACGCGATCGTGACGACCATGCCGGGCGCGACCGCGCCGTCCGCCGACGCCGGGGCCTCGCCGACCTTGGCCTTCTCCAGGAGCTGGACCAGCTGGCGGATGCGGAGCTCCTGCTTGCCCTGCTCCTCCTTGGCCGCGTGGTACCCGCCGTTCTCGCGCAGGTCGCCCTCCTCGCGAGCAGCCGCGATCTTCGCGGTGACTTCCTCGCGCGCGGGACCAGACAGGTACGCCAGCTCTTCCTTGAGCTTGGTGTACGCCTCCTGCGTAAGCCAGGTGACGTCTTCGCTGGTCTGGGTCACAGGTGCTCCTCGTAGGTACTGGGAATACAAAGCATCGCCCTACCCAGAAGAATGTTCCTTCATGGAAGGGCGAAACCACGAGCCTAACAATTCAACGGCGCCAAGGGGAGGACATAAGCCGTCAGAAATACGTCAACGCAGGTCAACGCCTACACAACGAGGGTGACGTCAGTCGGAGTGGCAGCCCAGCAGCTCGGCCGTGGTGCCCCGGGCCGTCGTGCGCAGGGTGACGACCTTGTCGATGCGGGTCGCGGAGCCGCCGAAGTGGAAGTCGGCCCGGCCCACCTCGGACTGGTCGGCGGCCTGCGAGCGCAGGGTGCAGTAGCCGCTGGTGCCCGAGTCCTTGTGGACCTCCAGATGCACCTTGACCTCGTTGCCCGAGGCCTGGAAGGTGATCACTTCGGCGCTGATCTTGGCCTCGACGACATAGTGGTAGGCGAAGTACCCGACGAGGACGAGCAGGGCCGCCGCGAGGACGGCACCGGCGATCTTGAGCTTGTGGTCGGCACGCTCGTCCGACGAGTTGCCGTAGCGGCCCTCGGGCAGTCGCGTACTCGCCGTACTCATGATCGTCCTCCCGGCAAGGGGCTCAAGGGCTCGATGGTTCAAGGGCCCCGAAACCAGCCCCCGGAATTATTCGCCCCCGGATTCGGTCACTATAGAAGCGCCGATTGCACCCCAGGACACCGGGGCGCCGACTTACTGAGGATTGAGTCTTGACTGACCAGCTGCGACTGATGGCCGTCCACGCGCACCCCGACGACGAGTCGAGCAAGGGCGCGGCCACCATGGCGAAGTACGTGTCCGAGGGGGTGGACGTGCTGGTCGTGACCTGCACGGGCGGGGAGCGCGGCTCCATCCTCAATCCGAAGCTCCAGGGCGACAAGTACATCGAGGAGCACATCCACGAGGTACGCAAGAAGGAGATGGACGAGGCCCGCGACATCCTCGGCATCAAGCAGGAGTGGCTCGGCTTCGTCGACTCGGGGCTGCCCGAGGGCGACCCGCTGCCCCCGCTGCCCGAGGGCTGCTTCGCGCTGGAGGACGTCGACAAGGCGGCCGGCGAGCTGGTGAAGCAGATCCGCACCTTCCGTCCGCAGGTGATCACCACCTACGACGAGAACGGCGGCTACCCGCACCCCGACCACATCATGACCCACAAGATCTCGATGGTGGCGTTCGAGGGCGCGGCGGACACCGAGAAGTACCCGGAGTCGGAGTACGGCCCGGCGTACCAGCCGCGGAAGCTGTACTACAACCAGGGCTTCAACCGGCAGCGCACCGAGGCACTGCACAAGGCGCTGCTCGACCGGGGCCTGGAGTCGCCGTACGGGGACTGGCTCAAGCGCTGGGACGAGTCCGGCCAGATGCGGGACCGCACGCTCACCACGCACATCCCGTGCGCCGAGTTCTTCGAGATCCGCGACAAGGCGCTGCTCGCGCACGCCACGCAGATCGACCCCGACGGCGGCTGGTTCCGGGTCCCGATGGAGATCCAGAAGGAGGTCTGGCCGACCGAGGAGTACGAGCTCGCGAAGTCTCTGGTCGATACCTCCCTCCCCGAGGACGACCTCTTTGCGGGCATCCGCGACAATGCCTGATATGAGCTCAAGCGCAGCCCTGGCAATGACGCACCTGGTCCCCCTCGCCGAGGTCGACGAGAACAAGGTCACCCCCGGCGTCCTCGGTTTCATCGTCTTCGCGGTGATGGCCCTGGCCGTATGGGGACTGATGAAGTCCATGAGCAAGCAGATGAACAAGGTCGACTTCAAGGAGGCCCCGGACCCGAAGGCGGAGTCCGAGGCCGTCCCGGCCGAGCCCAAGGCCAAGCAGGGCTGACCGGGCGGGCCCGCGCGGGGGTGCTCAGGGCCGTTCCGGCACCGCCACCCCCATCACCTCACGGGCGTGTCGGCTCGGCACCATGCCCAGCCGCCACGCCTGCCAGCCCGCCTCCAGGTTCACGCCCCGCTCCAGCAGCAGCTGGTACGCCTCCACGTAGTCGTCGAGTTTCTCGTCGCGGTAGGGGTGGCGGGTGCGGGCGAGCTGCGCCAGTTCCTCCTGGGCGACCGCCGTGCCGACCTCGACGCCGCCGGGGGCCGCGTACGGCAGGAGCGTGGAGCGCAGGAAGCGGGCCCAGTCCTCGCCGCGGTGGTCGCCGTACGAGGTGAACAGGCCGAGCGCCTCGTCGCACAGGGTCAGTGCCTGGGCGGTACGGGCGTTGCCCGCGTCGACCACCGCGAGTTCCAGGCAGGTCCACGCCTCGCCGTGGGCGACGCCGATGCGCTGGAAGTCGGCGCGGGCGTCGACGAGGAGCTGGCGGGCGAAGCCGGAGTTGCGCAGCGAACCCGTCTGGGCGGCGCGCTGGTCGCGGGTGACGCGGGCCGAGTGGTGCCGGGCGCAGGCCAGGCCGTAGACGTCCCGCATACGGGAGAACATGGTGCGGGAGCGTTCCAGCTCGCGTACCGCCAGGTTCAGGTTGCCGGTCTCCTCCAGGGCCTGGCCGAGGTAGTAGACCGTCCAGGCCTCGCCGCGGGCGTCCTCGTTGTCGCGGTGCCGGGAGGCCGCCGTGCGCAGGCCGTCCACCGCCGGGGAGGGATCGCCGGCCACCAGCCGGGCGCGGGCCAGCTGGGTCAGCGCCCAGGCCTCGCCGCGGGCGTCGCGGGTACGGCCGTAGAGGCCGAGGGCGGTGGTCAGTTCGTGCTCGGCGCGGGGGATGTCGCCCATGCGCAGGCCGAGTTGGCCGAGCTGGAAGTGGGCCCAGGCCTCGCCGTGCACGGACTCGCCTGCGCGGTGCAGGACCAGGGAATCGGTCAACAGCCTCATGGCTTCGGGGAGTCGGGCGCGGTCGCGCTCGACGGCGGCCAGGGCGTGCATGGTCCAGGCGCGGTCGGTGGCCAGTTGTGGGGCGGCCTGGAGGTCGAGGGCCTCGCGCAGTCGCGTCGCCGCCTCGGTGAGGTTGCCCTGGTGGTGGAGGGTGATGCCGAGGGAGCAGAGGGCGCGCGCGGCGCCCGCGTCGTGGTGGGCCTCCATGTAGAGGTCGACGACGGAGGTGAGGGTGGTGCGCGCCTTGTCGAGTTCGCCGAGCTGCCGGGCCGCGATGCCGGTGCGCCACTGCACGGAGCGGACGAGCAGCCCCTGGTCGACGGCCTGCGCCAACTCGCTGATCTCGCCCAGCCGGTAGAGGTCGCCGCGCAGCAGGCAGTAGTCGCACAGCGCGCCGAGCAGATTGAGTACGGCGCCCTGGTCGACGCCCTCCGCGTGCCGCAGCGTCGAGGTGATGAAGCTGGACTCGTCGTCCAGCCAGCGCAGTGCCTCGTCGAGCGAGGTGAAGCCGTGCGGGCCGAAGCGGTCCGAGCGCGTCGACATGTTGCCGTCGACCAACCGCAGTACGGAGTCGGCGAGTTCGGCGTAGTTCACGATCAGCCGTTCCTGCGCCGCCGTTCGTTCCGAGGACTCCTCCTCGTCGAGGAGGCGGGCCTGGGCGAAGGCACGGACCAGGTCGTGCAGTCGGTAACGGGTGCCGCGGACATGGTCGATGAGGCCCGCGCGGGACAGGGCCACCAGATGGCGGGTGGCCTCCGTCTCGTCCGTGGCCAGCAGGGCGGCGGCCGCGGCGGCGCCGAGCGAGGCCCGGCCGGCGAGGGCCAGCCGGCGCAGCAGGGTGCGGGCCGGGTCGGACTGGTCCGTGTAGCGCAGCCACAGAGACCGTTCGACCGGCTCGACCGGGCCGTACGCGCCGAGGTCCGTGGCCAGTTGGCGGGGCGAGCGCGGGCCGAGCGACGAGCCCGCGATCCGCAGCGCCAGCGGCAGCCCGCCGCACAACTCCCTGATCCGCTCGTCCGATTCGGCGTCGTAGGGCCCCGAACCGTCCTGCGCCACGGCGCCGAGCAGTTCCTCCGCGCCCGCCGCGTCGAGCGCGTCCACCGGCAACTGGTGCACCCAGGCGGCCAGTTCGGCGGGTAGATCGAGCGGCTTGCGGGCGGTCACCACGACCAGGCTGTCGGACCGCTCGGGGACCAGCGTGGCCACCTGCCCGGGATCGGAGGCGTCGTCCAGGACGATCGTCACCGGGAGCCCGGTCAGGTGCTGGTGGTACAACTCGCCCAGTCGCTTGACCTGTTGGTCGGGGGAGGAGCGTTCACGGAAGAGGAGTTGCTCGCGGGGCGCGCCGAGCCGGTTCAGCAGATGCAGCAGGGCGTCACGGGTGGGCAGTGGGGACTCGCCCGGGCTGTCGCCGCGCAGATCCACCACGCACGCACCGCGGAACTGGTCGCGCAGATCGTGCGCGGCGCGCACCGCGAGGGTGGTGCGGCCCGAGCCGGGCGCGCCGTGCAGGACGACCACCGTCGGCCGGGTCTCCGTGCTCGCGCGGGCCGCCTGCACCAGCTGCCGGATCCGGGCCAGTTCCGCCCGGCGCCCGGCGAACGCCCCCACCGGTTCCGGGAGTTGACCGAACGACTGCTCCAGCACACTCCGTCTGCGGGCCGCCGCGCTCTTGTCCGTACCGCGCAGTTGCGGCCCCGGCTTCTTCGTCGGCCCGGTGGAGGCGGCCAGCACCCGCTGCTGGTCCAGGAACGGCCGGATGCCCCGCACCTCCAGCGCGGTCAGCCACTGCAACCGCAACTGCTCGGGCCCGCCGGGCTGGTTGGCGGCACCGGCCCGGTGATGCGCGGCCGGCAGATGCGAGGCGGTCACCTTCACGACGGTCGCCGTCGCGCCGACGACACCGACGGTCACACCGGCGCCGAGCGCGGTACCGGCGCCGGTACCGAGGGTCAGGTCGACCACGACAGCCGCGACGGCGGCAACGCCCGCCACCAGCAAGGGAGTTCCGCCACCCTCCCTGGCGTACCGCTGCCCGAAGGTGAGCTGCCCGGCCGCCGCCTCGTCGAGCGCGCCCGTATAGGCCGCGTACTCCTCGGCCGCCGTCTCCGCCATGGCGTCCAGCGCGGCCCGGGACCGCGCCAGCAGCACCGGCCCCTCGACGCGCCCGCCGGAACGCCGCACCTCCTCCTCCACGGCCCGAGCCAACAGCCTCTCGGCATCGCTCCGATGGCTGTCCCGCATGTCGCGTCCCCCTCCGACGGCAACTCCCTGGCCTATGAGTGTCCTTCGGGGGAGGCGAGAGCGCGAGAGGGCGACGATCACCCGTTCGCTGCGCGGAAGCTGCGGGCCGTCCTACGACCTGTGCCGCCGGTCGGGCACGATGGGTCCATGCCGAACCGACTGGCCCATGAGACCTCCCCCTATCTGCTTCAGCACGCCGACAACCCCGTCGACTGGTGGCCCTGGTCGGAAGAGGCGTTCGACGAGGCCAGGAGGGCGAACAAACCGGTTCTGCTGAGTGTCGGTTACAGCAGTTGCCACTGGTGCCACGTCATGGCCCACGAGTCCTTCGAGGACCACCCCACCGCCGACTACCTCAACGCGCACTTCGTCAGCATCAAGGTCGACCGCGAAGAGCGCCCCGACGTCGACGCCGTCTACATGGAAGCCGTGCAGGCGGCCACCGGTCAGGGCGGCTGGCCCATGACCGTGTTTCTCACCCCGGACGCCGAACCCTTCTACTTCGGCACCTACTTCCCGCCCGCGCCCCGCCACGGCATGCCCTCCTTCCGGCAGGTGCTCGAAGGGGTGCGCAGCGCCTGGACCGACCGGCGGGACGAGGTCGCCGAGGTCGCCGGGAAGATCACGCGGGATCTGTCCCAGCGGCAGATCGACTACGGCGGCACCGAGGCCCCCGGCAAGGAGGAGCTGTCCCAGGCGCTGCTGGGGCTCACCCGTGAGTACGACCCGCAGCGCGGCGGATTCGGCGGTGCGCCCAAGTTCCCGCCGTCCATGGTCATTGAGTTCCTGCTGCGGCATCACGCCCGCACCGGATCCGAGGGCGCCCTGGAGATGGCGCAGGACACCTGTGAGCGGATGGCTCGCGGCGGCATCTACGACCAGCTCGGGGGCGGGTTCGCGCGGTATTCCGTGGACCGGGAGTGGGTGGTGCCGCACTTCGAGAAGATGCTCTACGACAACGCCCTGCTCTGTCGCGTGTACGCGCACCTGTGGCGCAGCACCGGGTCCGAGCTGGCCCGCCGGGTCGCCGTGGAGACCGCCGACTTCATGGTGCGTGAACTCCGCACCGACGAGGGCGGGTTCGCCTCCGCGCTCGACGCCGACAGTGACGACGGGACCGGGAGCGGCAAGCACGTCGAGGGCGCCTACTACGTCTGGACGCCCGAGCAGCTCGTCGACGTGCTCGGCGAGGCGGACGCGGAGCTCGCCGCGCAGTACTTCGGTGTGACGGACGAGGGGACGTTCGAGGAGGGGCAGTCCGTTCTCCAACTGCCCCAGAGCGAAGGGGTCTTCGACGCCGAGAGGATCGAGTCGGTCAAGAGCCGTCTCCTCGCGGCCCGTTCGCGGCGTCCCGCCCCCGGCCGTGACGACAAGGTCGTCGCCGCCTGGAACGGTCTCGCCGTCGCCGCGCTCGCCGAGACCGGGGCCTACTTCGACCGGCCCGACCTGGTCGAGGCGGCCGTCTCCGCCGCCGATCTCCTCGTACGGCTGCATCTCGACGAGCACGCCAAGCTGGCCCGCACCAGCAAGGACGGGCAAGTCGGCGCGAACGCGGGGGTGTTGGAGGACTACGCCGATGTCGCGGAGGGCTTCCTCGCGCTGGCGTCGGTCACGGGGGAGGGGGTGTGGCTGGAGTTCGCCGGGTTCCTGCTCGACCATGTGCTCGCCGGGTTCGTGGACGAGTCGGGGGCGCTCTACGACACCGCCGCCGACGCCGAGCGGCTCATCCGCCGGCCGCAGGATCCGACCGACAACGCCACCCCGTCCGGCTGGACCGCAGCCGCCGGTGCGCTGCTGAGCTATGCGGCCCAGACCGGCGCCGAGCCGCATCGCGGCGCCGCCGAGCGGGCGTTGGGGGTCGTGAAGGCGCTCGGGCCGCGCGTTCCCCGCTTCATCGGGTGGGGGCTCGCGGTCGCCGAGGCGTATCTCGACGGGCCGCGCGAGGTCGCCGTCGTAGCGACCTCGTTCGACGACGAAGGGGCAAAGGCCCTGCACCGTACGGCGCTTCTGGGGACCGCGCCCGGTGCGGTGGTCGCCTTCGGGGTCGCGGAGAGTGAGGAGCTGCCGTTGCTCGCGAACCGGCCACTGGTGGGTGGTGAACCGGCCGCGTATGTCTGCCGTAACTTCACCTGTGACGCGCCGACGACCGACCTCGAACAGTTGCGCACCGCGCTGAGCAGGTGAAACGACAGAGTCGTAACCATCCCAAACGCGACCAGTGAGCGAAATGCTCATTCGCGGGTCGCATTGTGAGGAAACACGCTCTTCACTGAAATCACCTGTCCGCTTCACAGACCGCCCATAGTCTCGGCCCCGTGACGCGACGGAGGTAACTCACCGTCGCGCCGGGGGGATTGGGATCTGGGGGGATCTGCTGTGCTGACGTCCGTATTCGTCGCTGCTGTTTCGCTTGCCCTGTTCTGGATGGCCGCCTTCACCCTGTGGTGGCAGATGCACGCGTGGCGTACGCCCGAGGTGCTGGCCTCCACCCGGTTCAGCAGTCCGGACGGGGACGAGCACGTCTCGTTCTCGTTGCTGCTGCCGGCCCGGCACGAACAGGCCGTGCTGGACCACACCATCCAGCGCCTGCTGGAGTCCACGCACACCGACTTCGAGATCATCGTGATCGTGGGGCACGACGACCCCGAGACCGCGGCGGTGGCCCACAGTGCCGCCGAGCGCGACCCGCGCGTCCGCGTCGTCGTCGACACGCACGAGAAGAAGAACAAACCGAAGGCTATGAACACGGCGCTGCCGCACTGCCGCGGCGATGTCGTCGGGGTCTTCGACGCCGAGGACCAGGTCCATCCGGAGCTGCTCGCCCATGTCGACCACGCGTTCCGGACGACGGGAGCGGACGTCGTCCAAGGGGGCGTCCAGCTCATCAACTTCCACTCCAGCTGGTACAGCCTGCGCAACTGCCTGGAGTACTTCTTCTGGTTCCGCTCCCGGCTGCATCTGCACGCGCAGAAGGGGTTCATCCCGCTGGGCGGCAACACCGTCTTCGTACGGACCGACACCCTGCGGGAGGCCGACGGCTGGGACCCCAACTGCCTCGCCGAGGACTGCGACTTGGGCGTCCGGCTGTCCAGTGTCGGCAAAAAGGTCGTCGTCGCCTACGACTCCGACATGGTGACCCGGGAGGAGACCCCGGGATCCCTGATGTCGCTGCTCAAGCAGCGAACTCGCTGGAACCAGGGCTTCCTTCAGGTCTACCGGAAGAAGGACTGGAAGCAACTCCCGGGATTCGGGCAGCGGTTGCTCGCCCGCTACACGCTGATGACACCCTTCCTCCAGGCCTTCTCCGGGGTCATCATCCCGCTCAACGCGGCGGTCGCGCTCTTCCTGGACGTGCCGGTCGGCATCGCCTTCCTCACCTTCCTGCCGCTGGTCACCGCCGCCGTCACCTTCGTCTTCGAGGTCGTCGGACTGCACGACTTCGGCAAGCAGTACGGACTCCGCGTCCGCGCCGTCCACTATCTGAAGCTCGTCGTGGGCGGCCCCTTCTACCAGGTCCTCCTGGCCGGAGCCGCGATCCGCGCAGTGTGGCGTGAGCAACGTGGCCGAAACGACTGGGAGTTGACCTCCCATGTCGGCGCGCACCTCACCGAACCCGCAGTGATCCGAGAGGACGTTCCTGCGTGACCTCCACCCTTCCCGCGGCGACCACCACGGTCCCCGCGCAGCGGCAGCCTGCGCCTGAAACCGGTTCGGCCGGTCGGACAACGCCACCGTCGAGGCTGCGTTCCTCCCGCCCCGACCTCCTCCTCTGCGGTCTGCTCCTCACCGCGATCCTCGTCGTGCAGGGCTGGAACATCGCCGACTACCCGACCCTCAGCGACGACGAGGGCACCTACCTCGCCCAGGCCTGGGCCGTCCAGCAGGGCACCGGCCTCGCCCACTACACCTACTGGTACGACCATCCGCCGCTCGGCTGGATCCAGATCGCGCTGCTCACCTGGATCCCCGCGCACTTCAGCCCCGACTCGATGACCGTCGGCACCATGCGCCTCGCGATGCTGGTGATCAGCGCGATCAGCGCGGTCCTCGTCTACGTCCTCGCGCGTCGGCTCTCCCTGCCGCGCTGGGCGGCGGGACTCGCGATGGTGCTCTTCGGGCTGTCCCCGCTGTCGGTGATCCTTCAGCGGGAGATCTTCCTCGACAACATCGCCGTGATGTGGATGCTGCTCGCGTTCTGCCTGGCGGCGTCCCCAAGTCGCCACCTCTGGCACCACTTCGGAGCCGGACTCGCGGCCGCCGCCTCGGTCCTCACCAAGGAGACGATGGTCGTCGTCCTGCCCGCGCTGGTGGTCACCATGTGGCGGCACGGACACCGTGACACCAGGAAGTTCGCGCTCACCGGAGCCATCACGGCCTGCGTCCTGATCGGCTGTGCCTACCCCCTCTTCGCCCTGCTCAAGGGCGAGTTGCTACCCGGCAGCGGCCATGTCTCCCTCTGGGACGGCCTCAAGTACCAGATGACCAGGCCGGGTTCGGGCTTCATCCTCGACAAGGGGTCGGGCTCCTACGGCGTCCTCCACTCCTGGCTCTACTACGACCGTGTCCTGCCCCTGGGCGGCCTCGCCGGGGCGCTCCTGCTCCTGGTCACCTGGCGCTGGTCGGTCACCGCCCGCTCGCTCGCCGGACCGGCGCTCACCGTGGCGATCCTCGCCGCCGTAGCCCTCCGTCCGGGCGGCTATCTGCCCGCGATGTACGTCATCGGCGCGTTGCCCTTCCTCGCGCTCGTGCTCGCCGGAGGCACCGCGTCCGTGGCTCACGCGGTACTGCGCAGACGGCGGCGCGAGGGGGAGAAACGGTACGTCACGGGGGGCCGGTACGCGCTCGCGGCGGTCCTCGCCCTCGCCGCCGGCGCCTATGTCGTACCGCAGTGGTACGACGGCGACCGCACCGCCGTGACCGCGGATGCCAACGCCCCCTACCGGGCAGCCTCCAAGTGGCTGTCCACCGAGGTGCGGGACCCGAAGGACACCCGGGTCCTCGTCGACGACGCGCTCTGGCTCGACCTGGTGCACGCCGGGTACCGGCCCGGGCTCGGGGTCATCTGGTTCTACAAGGCCGACCTCGACCCCGCCGTCACCAAGACACTGCCCCACGGCTGGCGGGACATCGACTACGTGGTGGCCTCCCCGACGGTACGGCGCGACGCGGTCGACCTGCCCAATGTCAAGGCGGCGATCGAGCACTCCACACCCGTCGCCACCTTCGGCACCGGCGACGACCGCATCGAGATCCGGCAGGTCCGGTCCGAGACCGTGGGAGCCCAGCGATGAGCCAAGAGTCCACAGTTCCCGGGGAGTTGGGTGAACCGGCCCTACAGGGCGCGGAGTTGGCCGAGCCCGGTGCCGTCACCATCGTCGTACCGACCTTCAACGAGTCCGAAAACGTACGGGAGTTGCTGCACCGGATCACCGAGTCCGTGCCGACCCGGCTGCCCTGCGAGGTCGTCTTCGTCGACGACTCCACCGACGACACGCCCGAGGTGATCTCCGAGGCCGCGCGGGACTGCCCGTTCCCGGTGACCGTGCTGCACCGGGCGGAACCGGTCGGCGGGCTCGGCGGCGCGGTCGTCGAGGGGATCAGGGCGGCGACGTCGGACTGGATCGTCGTCATGGACGGCGATCTGCAGCATCCACCGTCCCTGGTACCGGAGTTGGTGGGCACGGGGGAGCGGGCGCACGCCGGACTCGTCGTCGCCTCCCGGTACATCAAGGGCGGCAGCCGCGAGGGCTTGGCCGGCGGCTACCGCATCGCCGTTTCCCGTGGGGCGACCTGGCTGACCAAAGGTCTCTTCCCGCGCCGGCTGCGGGGCATCAGCGACCCGATGAGCGGCTTCTTCGCGATCCGGCGCAGCGCGGTGACGGCGGAGGCGCTCAAGCCGCTCGGCTACAAGATCCTGCTCGAACTCGCCGTCCGCAGCCGTCCGCACACGGTCACCGAGGTGCCGTTCGTCTTCCAGGACCGCTTCGCCGGCGAGTCCAAGTCGACGGCGCGGGAAGGGTTTCGCTTCCTGCGCCATCTGCTCGGGCTGCGCACCGTCTCGCCGGTCGCGCGCATGGTGATCTTCGGCCTGATCGGTGCCACCGGATTCCTGCCGAACCTGGTCGGTCTGTGGGCGCTCACCCGGGCGGGCATGCACTACGTCCCCGCCGAGATCCTCGCCAACCAGCTCGGCGTGGCCTGGAACTTCTATCTCATCGAGCACCTCCTGTTCCGCGACCGCCGGATGCACCGCAACTGGTGGGACCGGGCGGGCCGGTTCGCGCTGCTCGCCAACGCCGACCTGGTGCTGCGGATCCCGCTGATCGCTCTGTTCGTGCACCGGTTCGGCATGGGCGCCGTGTCGGCGACCGCGCTCGCACTGGTCACGACGTTCGTCCTGCGCTTCGTCGGCACCGAAGCACTGGTCTATCTCCCGCGCCGCAAAGGGAGTTGTACGGAACCGAGGAGAGCCGCGTGAACAAGTACCGCAGAAGAACCGCGTTCGTCGGGGTGGGGACGCTGACCGCCGGACTGCTGCTGACCTCGCCGCAGTCCGCCGAGGCCGCGAACCTCGTCCTCAACCCGGGCTTCGAGACGGACGGCGGCGACGGGATGCCGTACTGCTGGGAGAAGTCCGGCTGGGGCGACAACGACTTCGACTTCACGACGACTTCGGACGCGCACTCGGGTTCCAAGGCCATGAAGGTCACCGTCACGCGGCGCGTCGACGGTGACCGCAAGGCGCTGATCACCGAGTCCACGAGCTGCGCGCCGGTGGTGACGGCGGGCAAGCAGTACGACCTCGGGCTCTGGTACAAGACGACCACGCCGGACGCGAACATCACGCTGTTCCGGCACGACACCACCGCCGGCTGGCAGTACTGGACCGACCTCAAGACCCTGGACATGCAGGGCAGTTGGACCCAGGCGAGCGTCCGTACGCCCGAGGTCCCGGCCGGTACCGACCGGATCACCTGGGGCGTCTCGGTCTACGGCACCGGGTCCGCGACCACCGACGACTACACGATGGACCAGGTCCCGGACACGCTCCCGCCCGCGACCTGCACGGCCACGGCCGAGCAGTGTGCGAACGGGCGTTGGGACGTGCTCCCGACGCAGAACCCCGTCCGCTCGATGCACTCCGTCGTCCTCAACAACGGCAAGGTGCTGCTGATCGCGGGCTCCGGGAACAGCCAGGAGCAGTTCGACGCGGGGACGTTCACGAGTGCGGTGTACGACCCGGTCGCCGGGACGTACAAGGTGATCCCGACGCCGAAGGACATGTTCTGCTCGGGGCACATCCAGTTGCAGGACGGCCGGGTGCTGGTGCTGAGCGGCAACAAGGCGTTCCCGGCGGCGGACGGTTCGCACGGGTACGAGGGGTACAAGGACTCGTACATCTTCGACCCGGTGACCGAGACGTACAGCAAGACGAACGACCTCAACGACGGCCACTGGTACCCGTCGGCGACCGAGCTGGGCAACGGTGACGTCGTCTCCTTCGGCGGGCTGCGGGAGGACTCGACGGGGTCGGTGACGGCCGAGTACTGGTCGGACGCGCAGCAGAAGTGGCTGCCGTTGTCGCAGGTCAACCAGACCTGGTCGTACTGGGGGCTGTACCCGTCGATGGTCCTGATGCAGGACGGCCGGCTCTTCTACACGGGCAGCCATGTCTTCGGGAACAACATCCCGGGCACGGGCTCGGCGATCTACGACTACTCCGCGAACACGATCACGTCGGTCTCCGGGCTCCAGAACAAGGACCAACGCGACCAGTCCGCAAGCGTGTTGCTGCCTCCGGCGCAGGACCAGAAGGTGCTCACCATCGGCGGCGGCAACATCGACTCCAACCCGGACGCCAACCGGCTGACGGACATCATCGACCTCAAGGCGGCCAACCCGACGTACACGGTCGGCCCCCAAATCCCGCAGGGGACGGTCGACTTGGGGAACGGTCCGGTGGCCGAGACCGGCGCGCAGGGCAAGATGTACGTGTCGGCGGTCATCCTCCCGGACGGCACGGTGCTGGAGACGGGCGGCGCGCTGCACAACCGGGCGAACCCGGTGTACGAGGCGTCGATCTTCGACCCGGCGACGACGACGTTCGACCCGGTGGCCGCGGACCCGGAGGCGCGCGGCTACCACTCGTCCTCGTTCCTGCTGCCGGACGGCCGGGTGATGTCGACCGGTGACAACCCGGGCAACGGCACCTGGAACCACAACGTGTCGATCTACACCCCGCCGTATCTCCTCAAGGGCACACGCCCGACGATCACTTCGGTGATCGACAACGAGTGGGAGTACGGCGACACCCAGACGATCACCGTCGACCGGCCCATCGCCAAGGCGGAGTTGATCCGCCCGGCGGCGGTCACGCACTCCTCGGACCCGAACCAGCGTTTCGTGGACCTGCCGCTCTCGGTGAACGGCAACACGGTCGACCTGAACGTGACGAGCAACCCCAACCTGGCGCCGCCCGGCTGGTACATGCTCTTCGCGGTCGACGCCAACGGAGTCCCCTCGGTCGCCAAGTGGGTCCACCTGCAAGGCCCTTCGGCCATGACGACGGACACGGCCTCGGCCCACGTCCACTCCTTCGCCGACTCCCTGACCGGCAAGGTCACCGAGCCCGGCAGGAAGCGGACCTCGCAGAAGGTCTCCGCGACCATCTCCGGCTGCGACCGCCACTACGGCACGATCAACGTCTGCGTCCCCACGGTCTTCCCGACCGAGATCAAGTCGACGACCGCGGCCCGCTGTTCATGGCTCCGGCAGAACGACTACGGCCGCCTGAAGGTCAACGGCAAGGACGACCCGCTCCACCTCGACCCGAACAGGGACGGGGTGGCTTGCGGGAAGGGGGATGTGAAAAGGCGCTGACGCGTGAACTCGGTGAGGGAGCACCCCTGTTGGGAGCGTGCCCTCACCGAACTCACAGATTGCGGTAGACGTCGCGGCGATTGCCGGCAGCCAGTACCCACACGACCAGTTGGCCGTCCTCGACGGTGTACACGACGCGGAAGTCCCCGACGCGCAGGCGCCAGCGGGCGTTGTGCCCCTGGAGGATGCGCAGGGCGTCGGGCCGGGGAATCTTGAGCGGGTTCCGCCCGACGTGCGGTGCGCACCGGGCGACGTACCCCGTCGGAATCAGGTGCTGTGGGAACGGAGCGCGGCGGCCATCTCCTCAAGCGAGACGGAGCCGTCGCGCCCCTCGGCTTCCGCCTTGTCCGCCAGGCCGTTCAGCCAGGCATCCTCTGCCTGCTCTTCAAGTTCACGCAGGCGCCCGTACTCGTCGATGTCGACGACCTCCTTCTCGATCGGCGGCTCGCTCAGGTCACGAAGGTGCTGGACACTCACCGGGGTTCACTCGGAAAGCCCGTGCTCCAGTACGTCCATCGTGCGGTCCACCAGTCCCGCGAAGTCGTCCTGGTGGCCGTTCTCCGCCCAGTACAGGGACGTTTCCATCAGGCCGCCGACGAGGGACATGGCGTAGACGCGGACCTCCAGGCTCTCGGGGTCGCGGCCGGTGCGGGTGGCGATGGCCTCGCAGAGCATGCTGCCGGTGACCGACATGCTCTCCATCATGCGGGAGCGCACCGCCGGGACCTGGACCATGAGGTGGGTGCGGAGGCGGGAGGTCTCCTCGTCCTCCTTCAGGCCGTACTTGATGGCCCGCTGGATCACGTACCGGAGGGTGACCATCCACGGTTCGTCGGCCGGGCGGGCCCGGAGTTCGTCCATGATGATCGGGTCGAACTCGTCCGTGATGACGATGTCTTCCTTGGTCGGGAAGTAGCGGAAGACGGTCGACGGCGACACCTCGGCGCGCTCGGCGATCTGCTCGATCGTGGTCGCGTCGTAGCCCTGCTCCTTGACCAGTGCGTACGTCGCGGTGCGGATCGCCTCGCGGGTCTTGATCTTCTTGCGCTCGCGGAGGCCCAGTTGAGGGCGGTCGGCGGGGCTGAAGGGGGAGGGTGCGGCCGTCATGGTGTTCATTGTCCGGCATCCGCCAGGGCGACGGCCACGGCTGTGGCGGGGTCTTCCTCCTCCTGCTCCTGCACCGCGGGCGCGGCCGGAGTGTTCGGCAGGAACGCCGCCGCCAGCAGCGCGGTGACGAGGGCCGCGGCGCCGCACACCAGCAGGACCAGGCCCATGCCGTGGACGTACGCGCTGTTCGCGGAGGCGATGAGGTCGGCCGAGCCGGTCTTCTGGCCGACGATGTGTGCCGCTACGACGGACTCGCCCGCCGTGTCGGCCGCCTTCGCGGGCAGGCCGGTCACGTCCAGGCGGTCCCGGAAGGTGCTGGCGAGCAGGCTGCCCAGCAGGGCGATGCCGATCGCGGCGCCGACCTGGCGCATGGTCATCAGGAGCCCGGCGCCGCTGCCGGCCCGGTCGCGGGGAAGCGCGCCGAGGGCGCCGTCCATCGCGGGGACGATCGAGAAGCCGAAACCGAAGCCGGTGACGGACAGCCACAGCGCGGTGAAGCCGTAGCCGGAGTCGACCGTCGTACGGCTGCCGAGGACGGCGGCGAAGGCGAGGACCACCAGGCCCGCGGTGACGACGGCACGGGAGCCGAACTTGGCGACGAGCGGTTGCGCGGCGCGGGCCGCGACGATCAGGCCGCCCATCATGGGCAGCAGGCGGACGCCGGTGCCCAGCGCGTCGTTGCCGAGGACCGCCTGGAGGTACTGCGGGAGCACGAACAGCAGGCCGGACAGGACGAACATCACGAGGGTCGCGGCCATGGTGTTGAAGAGGAAGCCGCGGTGGGCGAGCAGTTCCATATCCAGCATCGGGCGTTCCATGCGGCGCTCGCGCAGCACCAGGGCGGCGATCAAGATCGCGGAGCCGATGAGCATGCCCACGATCAGCGGGTCGCCCCAACCGCGGCTGGGCGCCTCGATGATGGCGTAGATGAGGGCGCCGAGGCCGGCCGCGGTGAACGCGGTGGAGAGGGCGTCGACCTTGGGGGAGGCGGGGTCGCTGGTCTCGGGGAGCAGGAAGACGCAGGCGGCGATGCCGATCGCGGCCATCGGGATGTTGACCAGGAAGACCGAGCCCCACCAGAAGTGGTTGAGCAGCCAGCCGCCGATGATCGGGCCGAGCGGCAGGCCGAGCGAGGAGGCCGCGGAGATGATGCCGACGGCCTTGGTGCGCTCGTCGGGGCCGAAGAGCGAGGGCAGCACGGAGAGGGCGAGCGGGGTGATCAGGGCCGCGCCCACGCCCATCACCGTGCGGGCGGCGATGACCCAGTTCACGTCGTCGGCCATGACGCCGGCCACGGAGCCGGCGAGGAAGATGCCGAGGCCGACGACCAGCATGCGGCGGCGTCCGAAGCGGTCGCCGAGGAGTCCGGCCGGGAGCATCAGGGCCGCGAAGACGATGACGTAGGAGTCCGCCATCCACTGCTGCTGGCCGGTGGTGGCGCCGAGGTCGCCGGCCATCGTGGGCAGGGCGACGTTGAGGATCGTCGTGTCGAAGCCGAGCGTGAGCATGCTCGCGACCAGGGCCCCGAGGGCCCACCAGCGGCGCGGATCGCGTCGCACCTCTTGGGATTGAGTGACAGTAGCCATGAAATGAGAGTAGCTGTCAAAAGGTGGTCGATGTCAATGGGGATCGACTTTCAGCGCATGAAAAATGGCCACGGCTCGAGAGCCGTGGCCATGAACAGGAGGTGTCTCAGGTGCTACCCGTGCTGGTAGGCCACCAGGGAGATCCCCACGTAGTGCACGAGGAAGGCCGCCACCGTCAGGGAGTGGAAGACCTCGTGGAAACCGAACCAGCGCGGTGACGGGTTCGGCCGCTTTATGCCGTAGATCACGCCGCCCGCGCTGTAGAGCAGTCCGCCGACGATCACCAGGACCAGGACGGCGATGCCGCCCGTGCGCATGAAGTCCGGCAGGAAGAAGACGGCCGCCCAGCCCATCGCGATGTAGCAGGGGGTGTAGAGCCAGCGCGGGGCGCCGACCCAGAAGACCCGGAAGGCGATGCCGGCCAGTGCCGCGCCCCAGATGCCCCACAGCAGCCACTGACCCTTGGCGCCCGGGAGCAGCAGCATCGTCAGGGGCGTGTACGTGCCCGCGATGATCAGGAAGATGTTGGCGTGGTCGAGTCTACGCAGGATGCCGTCCATGCGCGGGCTCCAGTTGCCCCGGTGGTACAGCGCGCTGACCCCGAAGAGCAGGCAGGCCGTCAGGGCGAAGATCCCGCAGGCGATACGGCCCCGGGCCGAGTCGGCGAGAGCGGTGAGCACCAGGCCGGAGACGAGAACGGCCGGGAACATGCCGAGGTGCAGCCAGCCGCGCAGCTTCGGCTTCACATGGTCGGGGAGGGAGAGCGCGGAGGGACCATGGCCGGCGATCGGCGTGTCCGTGGGCGCGTCGGGGACGGACGCAGTCATACGCGCAAGCGTACCTACGGAACCGTAAGTTACGTGTCAGTGCGGCGAGATGGGGGTCCAGAAGTGGCCACTCTCTCATGGCTACTCGACGTGCGGGTACCCGGGGTGAAGCGACGGTGACGCACGGAAAACATCTCGATACGTGGCGATCCTCACGTCGCTCGTCTGTGAGGCCCTCTGGACATATGGGCGGGCGAGTCGGATGATCAAATGAGTGCGGTCGGCACCGGATGAGCGCCAAGATCGACCATCTGAAGCATCCGGGTCGCGGCCCCCACGGGGCAACAAGGACAAAATCCCTCACCATAGGAGCAATCGTGGCGCGCGACATCGCGGCTCCCCCCGTCATCCCAACCGAACACAAGGAACTGGTCTCGTGGGTGAACGAGATCGCAGAACTGACCCAGCCGGACAGCGTGGTCTGGTGTGACGGATCAGAAGCCGAGTACGAGCGGCTGAGCGAGGAGCTCGTCCGAAAGGGCACCTTCCAGAAGCTCGACCCGATCAAGCGCCCCAACTCCTACTACGCCGCCTCCGACCCGACCGATGTCGCCCGGGTCGAGGACAGGACGTTCATCTGCTCCGAGCAGGAGCAGGACGCGGGTCCCACCAACCACTGGAAGGCTCCCGCCGAGATGCGGGAGATCTTCGCGGGAGAAAAGGGCATCTTCCGCGGCTCCATGAAGGGCCGGACGATGTACGTCGTCCCGTTCTGCATGGGCCCCCTCGGTTCGGACCTCTCCGCGATCGGCGTCGAGATCACCGACTCCGCCTACGTCGCCGTCTCCATGCGCACGATGACGCGCATGGGACAGCCCGTCCTCGACGAACTCGGTACCGACGGATTCTTCGTGCGTGCTGTGCACACGCTCGGAGCACCGCTGGCCGAGGGCGAGGCGGACGTGCCGTGGCCGTGCAACTCCACCAAGTACATCTCGCACTTCCCCGAGAGCCGCGAGATCTGGTCCTACGGCTCCGGCTACGGCGGCAACGCGCTGCTGGGCAAGAAGTGCTACGCCCTGCGCATCGCCTCCGTGATGGCGCGGGACGAGGGCTGGCTCGCCGAGCACATGCTGATCCTCAAACTGACGCCCCCGCAGGGCGAGTCGAAGTACGTGGCCGCCGCCTTCCCGAGCGCCTGCGGCAAGACCAACCTCGCCATGCTGGAGCCCACCGTCTCCGGCTGGACCGTGGAGACCATCGGTGACGACATCGCCTGGATGCGGTTCGGCGAGGACGGCCGGCTCTACGCGATCAACCCCGAGGCCGGTTTCTTCGGCGTCGCGCCCGGCACCGGCGAGCACACCAACGCCAACGCGATGAAGACGCTGTGGGGCAACTCCGTCTTCACCAACGTGGCGCTGACCGACGACAACGACATCTGGTGGGAGGGCATGACGGAGGAGACTCCGGCCCACCTCACGGACTGGAAGGGCAACTCCTGGACACCGGAGTCCGGTTCGCCCGCCGCCCACCCCAACGCCCGCTTCACCGTGCCCGCTTCGCAGTGCCCGATCATCGCGCCCGAGTGGGAGGACCCCAAGGGCGTGCCGATCTCGGCGATCCTCTTCGGCGGCCGGCGCGCCTCGGCCGTACCGCTGGTGACGGAGTCCTTCGACTGGAACCACGGTGTCTTCCTCGGCGCCAACGTGGCCTCCGAGAAGACCGCCGCCGCCGAGGGCAAGGTCGGCGAGCTGCGCCGCGACCCCTTCGCCATGCTGCCGTTCTGCGGCTACAACATGGGCGACTACATGGGTCACTGGATCGACGTGGCCAAGGGCAAGGACCAGGCGAAGCTGCCGAAGATCTACTACGTGAACTGGTTCCGCAAGAACGAGGCGGGCAAGTTCGTGTGGCCGGGCTTCGGCGAGAACAGCCGTGTCCTGAAATGGATCGTCGACCGCCTCGACGGCCGCGCCGAGGGCGTCGAGACCCCGATCGGCGTGCTGCCGGCCAAGGGCGCCCTCGACACCAAGGGCCTCGACCTGTCCGAGGCCGACCTCGACTTCCTGCTCACCGTCGACAAGGACGTGTGGCGCGAGGAGGCGGCCCTGGTCCCCGACCACCTCAACACCTTCGGCGACCACACCCCGAAGGAACTGTGGGACGAGTACCGGGCGCTGGTGCAGCGCCTCGGCTGAAACCGGTAGCGCAATCGTGAGGGCCCGCACAACGGCGTGCGGGCCCTTACCCGTTGGCCTTCATTTCTGCCATCACCTCTGCCCGGACCGGCATTTCGGGGGACACTCGGGACAACTCGCAACGAACCCGAACCCCGAAGTGAGGTGAGCGGGGTGCGTACTCCGGTCAGCGATCCGCTGAGCGTGGGGCCGTACCGGATCGCCGGGCGGCTCGGCTCCGGCGGTATGGGCTGGGTGTATCTCGGCCGTTCACCGGCCGGCCGCGAGGTGGCGGTGAAGGTCGTACGGCCCGAACTCGCCGCCGAGCAGGAGTTCCGCGAGCGCTTCGCCCGCGAGGTCGCCGCCGCCCGCCTGGTCAGCGGCGCCTACACGGCGGCCGTCGTCGACGCGGACACCGAGGCCGAACTCCCTTGGCTGGCGACGATGTACGTGCCAGGACCCTCCCTCGCCGAGGCCGTCCGCACCGACGGACCGCTGCCCGAACCGCAGGTCCGCAGGCTCGGCGCGTTCCTCGTCGAGGCCCTGCAGGCGATCCACGCGGCCAACCTGGTCCACCGCGACCTCAAACCGGCCAACGTACTGCTCGCCTCCGACGGCCCCCGCGTCATCGACTTCGGCATCTCCCGCGTCGAGGGCGCCCCGAGCCTCACACAGGCCGGAATCGTCGTCGGCACCCCGCCGTTCATGTCGCCGGAGCAGATGACGGCCGCACCGCTCGGCCCGCCCACCGACGTGTTCTCCCTCGGCGGCGTCCTCGTCTACGCGCTGACCGGCCGCCCGCCGTTCGGCACGGGCGAGGCGGTGAGCCTGCGCGTGGTGCACCACGCACCCGACCTGGACGACGTACCGGCGGGGCTACGGCCGCTGCTCGCGCGGTGTCTCGCCAAGCGGCCCGCGGACCGGCCCCGACTGGGGGTCCTGCTGGGCGAGTTGCTGGCACCGCCGCGCACCGCGGTCTGGCCGCCGCCCGCCGTGGCCCGCACCATCGAGGTCCGCCGCGGCGAGCTGGCGGCCCGGCGCGGCGGCGGTACGAGCCTGCCGGTGCCGTCCTGTCTGCTGCTGCACGCGCAGGCCCTGCTGGACGCCGGCCTCACCGACGACATGGTCACGCGGGCGGTGGCGCGTGGCGACGCCTGACTCCTCCCTCCCACCCGGCCGGGACTACGACATCGCCTCCTCCTGGCGGCAGTTGACGCACACCTGGGGCGCCCGCCGGAATTACCACGTCGAGAGCGATGTCGATTCCCTCTCCCTGCAATTCGATCTAGAGGAGTCGGGGCGCACGCTCACCGTGCGTTTCATGACCACGAAAAGACTTCTCGTCGCTTTTGTCACCGACGGTCATTCTCTGCGCAAGGATCAATTGGCGATCGCCGCCGCCGCGTCGAACGCGTGGAACACCGAACAGCTGAATCCCATGCTGTCGGTGTGGGACGTGCGCGGACCCGGACCCTGCCTCGCCGGAGTCTGCGACCTCCCGCTGACCTGCCGGATCTCGCAGGACGACTTCGATGTTCTGGCCAGTGATTGGGTGGAACGGGCGCGACAGATGTTCACCCGTTGCCATCAGGTTTTCCAGCTGTAGAAATGAATTGAGCATTCTCAGTCAACCCCTTTCGGCCACGGCCCTGTTGCCTCCACTATGGGCGCCAACGGGGGGTCGTCATGAGACGTACGTTGTTCACTGCCTTGCTCTTCGGCCTGTTGATCGCATGGATTCCCGCAGGACCGGCGGCCGCCGCCGGCGCGGACTGCGGCAAGAACTTTCCGACGCGCCTGGGCTGTTGGCAGGACGCGCTCGACGACGGCGCCGAGGTCACGGTCACGCTGACCAAGCCCCTGGCCGTCGACGCCGGCGGCAAGGTCGACCAGACCGGCCTCCGCCGGGACTTCAAGAACCTGCGGGTACAGGTACCGGCCGACGTCCACACCGGCCAGGGCGGCACCGCGCTGCTCCTCCTGGCCGGCCACGCACTCGTCGACCGGGACGCCCGGATCGACCGGCTGGACACGAGGACGCTGGCCGAACTCGGCCCCTGCACAAGCGACTTGTGCGTGGCACTCAAGCAGTCCTCACTCACCGGCGGCCAACTGATCGACAAGAAGCTGGGCGTCACCGAACTCGGCGGGCACAAGTCCACGGACCGGACGCGACTCCTGCTCTACGCCCTGACCGCCGTGCTCCTCCTCCTGCTCCTCGGACTCTTCCTCGCCGTCCGCCGCTCCCGCACCCCGGCCGTCGCGGGCGCACCGGCGGTCCACTCCGAGGAGACCACCGCCGAGACCACCGCCAGACTCCGCCCCGTCCCGCCCGCGCCGGCACCGCCGCCGTCCCCCGGCCGCCGGGTCGGCCCCCGCACCGGCCCGTCCCGAACAGCCGTCGTCCGTACGGCACTTCACCCGCAGGGCTACGTCGAACTCGACCACGTCCTCTACCGCGCGGTGTGGGCCGAACCCGACCGCACCCCGCCCGAGCCCGGCGCGCAGGTCGAGGTCACCGACGCCCGCGAACCCGACTCCGACGTCCTGTACGCCTTCCCACCCGCGGCCCGGCACCACGCCCGCGGCGGCTCGTGAACCTCGTACCACCGCCCGGTCGACCAGGAGATCCCATGCACAGCGAATACCCGCCCACGCTGCCGGCGGAGTACGCCGACATCGAGTTCGAGAACAACGCCCAACGGCTGCCGCTGGTGCTGTGCCTGGACACGTCGAGTTCCATGGCGGGCGCGCCGATCCAGTCCCTCAACGACGCGCTCGCCGAGTGGACCCGCGAACTCCACGACGACGTCTCCCTCAGCTACAGCGTCGAGGTCGCCGTCATCACCTTCGGCGGCCGGGGCGTCGGCGCCTGGCGCGGACCCCAACTCCTCGACCCGCGAACCCCGGTGAGCCCCTTCGTGCCCGCGCACGCCTTCCAGGCACCCCGGTTCACCGCGTCCGGCGTGACGCTGATGACGGAGGCGCTGGAGCTGGCGATGCATGTCGTCGCGGCCCGCAAGGCGGAGCTGCGCGCCTCCGGACTCCAGTACTACCGCCCGCAGATCTGCCTGGTCACCGACGGTCTTCCCACCGACGGCACCGGGCATATGACCGACTCCTGGCACCGCCTGCTGCCTGTCCTCGCCGAGGAGCAACAGGCCCGCCGCTTCCGGCTCTACGCGATCGGCGTCGGCGGCATCACGGATCGAGGGGAGCAGGTGTTGCAGGCGTTCGCGCCGAAGTTCAACGCCCGCATCCAGGGTTTCCCGTTCCGCGAGCTGCTCCAGATGATGTCGGCCAGCGCCAACGCCGAGCAGAAGGGCGCGGGCGACGAGGTCTTCGAGAAGATCTTCAGCCAGTTCAAGACCCAGCGCCCGGCCTGGGAGAGCTGAGCGGTGGCCGCGTCGCCCTGGCGCATCCACGGCCTGAGCGTCGAGGGCTACCGCCACCGCCGCACCGGCACCCCCTGCCAGGACGCCTGCACCTATGTGGCGTCCGCGCCGGTGACCGTGCTCGCCGTCGCGGACGGCGCGGGCAGCCGCCCGCACTCCGACCAAGGGGCCCTGCACGCCGTCGAGTTGGCGGCCGAACACTTCCGCCGCCGGGCCGCCGCCGCGTCCGGCTGCCCGCCCGGCACCGAGGTCCACGACCTGCTCGCCGACGCCTTCCACGACGTGGCCAAGATCTTCCTCGACACCTACGGCGCCACCGCCCCCGACTACGCCACCACCCTCACCGTCGTCGTCCTCACCCCCGGCTGGCTCGGCCATCTCAGCGTCGGCGACGGCTTCGTCGTCGTACGCGCCGGAACCGAGGACGGCCAACGGCAGTTCCACCTGCTCCCGCAGCCGCCCGCCGTCAGCGAGTACAGCAACGAGACCGTCTTCCTCACCTCACCCGACGCGCCCCGCCGACTGCGCACCGACTGCGTGGCGGACCCGCGCGTCGACGGCGTGCTGCTGTCCACCGACGGCCTCGCCCAGGCCGCGCTCTCCACCCCCGGCGGCGGCCCGCCGCAACCCAACACCTCTTTCGTGGAAGCCGTGTTGCGCTCCCTGGACACCCCGGGGCCGGTGACCGACAGCGCGAGCGAGAACATCGCCGCGCTGCTGCGCTCCGACCGGCTGACCAGCCTCAACGGCGACGACAAGACCCTGCTGCGGGCCGTGCGCGCGGTGGCACCGTGACCGGCCGCACCGTCCACCTGGACGGCAAGCAGGTCACCCTCGCCGAACTCCCGCTCAAGGGCGGCGGCCAGGCGGCCGTCTTCCCCGTCGAGGGCGACGACACGATCGTCGTCAAGCTCTACCGCGACCGCCCAGGACCCGACCTGGAGCGCCGCCTGGCCCGCATGCTGACCATGTCCCCGCTGGCCGCGCGCCCCACCGACGCCAACCAGCCCCCCGAACTCGCCTGGCCCACCGCCATCGCCCGCGGCCCCGACGACACCTTCCTCGGCTACGCCATGCGCCGCTTCGGCGAACCCCGACACGTCCAGCTGGTCGGCCTGTTCACCCGCGCCCAGCGTCTGCGCCTGTTCGGCGACCGCGCGGACTGGCGCTTCCTGCTCGGCGTCGCCTGGAACCTCGCCTTCATGACGGCCCGCATGCACTACGACAACCTCGTCATCGGCGACTTCTCGTCGAGCAACGTCGTCGTCGACGCCAACGGCTTCGTCACGTTCCTCGACTGCGACTCCATCGCCTTCACCGACCCGGTCACCGGCGAGCACTTCCCGTGCCTGATGCACACCACCGACTACTCGTCGCCGGAACGCCAGTCGGGCGCGGCGGCCACCCCGGAGAGCGACAACTTCGCGCTGGCGGTGCTCATTTACCAGCTCCTCACGGCCGGCAACCACCCCTTCGGGGGCGTCCCGCACGACAGCACCAGCGAGTCGACGGTGAAGGACAACATCGCCGCGAGCGTCTCCTACGTCGTCCGCCCCGAGGCGGTCGTCATCCCGCGCGGCACAGTGGACCCCTCGGTCCTCCCGCCCGGCCTCCTGACCCTGGCCCACACGGCCTTCGGCCCGGGCGTCCACGCCCCCGCCGCC
>NZ_JAEQAZ010000500.1 GCF_016654115.1 Streptomyces sp. MBT53 | reverse complement strand
CTCCCCCGCCCACCACGAACTCGCCCGCACCGCCGAGGTGTACCTCGACCACGCGGGCCAAGCGGGGCGCACGGCAGCCGAGTTGGGCATCCACCGCCAGACCCTCTACTACCGCCTGTCACGGGTGGAACAGCTGACGGGTCTTGACCTGGACGACGGGGAGGACCGGTTGTTGCTGCACATGGCGTTGAAGGGGGCGCGGCTGTAAGGCGGTTGGGGGCTACCGGCTACTGGGCGATGGGACGCGTCAGCAGGTCCGCCCGACGTAGTAGGCGCCCTGGATCTTGCGGGCGGAGCCCAGCCAGGTCGTGCCGGGCCTGACGCAGGCCTCGTGGTCGCGGGCCCGGGCGACCTTGACCTTGATGACGACATGCGAGCCGTCCCTGGTGCAGTGACGGTAGTAGGCGTCGGTACTGGTCTTGTAGAAGCCGCAGGGGGCGGGGGACGCGGGGGTGGCGGCGGCCACCGTGCCGAGCGAGGTGAGCACGAGGG
>NZ_JAEQAZ010000499.1 GCF_016654115.1 Streptomyces sp. MBT53 | reverse complement strand
GCCGCGAGAGCCTTGCGGGTGGGCACGCGCAGGGCCACGAGCAGCAGGACGGCGGCCTGGACGATGACCTCGGTGGTGCTCCAGGGCCAGTTGGGGCCGGGGGTCAGCCCCGGGAGGGGATTCCTGGTGGGGAGGGGATCCATGGCGGCACGCACGGTCAGCGCGGTGAAGGCCGTCGCGGTGAGGGACAGGGCCCAGGCGGGGACGGGCCTGCGCAGGGCGAGGACCAGGGCGACACCCTGCGCGAAACCGGCCAACATGCCCTGGAACACACCCAGTTCGTACTCGCTCATCATCTCGTCCGTGCCGGCCAGGGAGAGGCCGAGAGCGGCGAGGGAGACGAGGACGTACGTGATGTACCGCAGCCGGCGGTGTCCGGGGAACAGGACGGGTGCGGTGTGCGGGGGCCCGGCACCGTCGGCGGCTGCGTTCACCCGGTCAACCCTAGGCATGGTGAGCGGACTTCGCTGCCGGGCCCCCGCACACCGCACC
>NZ_JAEQAZ010000498.1 GCF_016654115.1 Streptomyces sp. MBT53 | reverse complement strand
CGGTCTCGTGGGCTCGGTGGTGCAGCGGACCGAGATCACGTCGACCGCGCGCGGGATGCTCTCCCGCTCGCAGGTGGGGCGGTGACCACCGTGAAGCGCCAGTTCTCCCGCCGCCACGTGGTCATCACGGGCGCCGTGACCGTGGCGGTGACCGCGTTCGCCGCGTCCGCCGACACGCTGGCCTCCCTCGGTCGGGCGGTCGGCTGGGAGGGTCGCCTCTCCTGGTCACTGCCGGTCGCGGTCGACGTGCTCGCCCTGGTCGCCCTGGTCGCCTGGTTCACCCCCGGCGTGCGCAAGCTCGGTCAGTGGATGACCGGCGGGTCGGTGGTCACCTCGGTCATCCTCAACGCGCTCGGTCACCTCGTCGGCACCGGTCACCTGACCGTGGGCCCGAAGATGGTCATCGGCGTCAGCGCGGTGCCGGTCATCTCCATGGCGCTGGCCGCGCACCTCGCGGTGGAAGTGACCAGGCCCGAGGAAGACCGCCCGGTCACCAGCGAGGATGACCGCC
>NZ_JAEQAZ010000497.1 GCF_016654115.1 Streptomyces sp. MBT53 | reverse complement strand
GCTGTGGGGGTGTCGGACACGGAACCGGCCCTTCCAGCAGTGCACTTGAAGTATCAAACGAACCTATCCGCCCTATCCGCCCCACCTGTACTGCTATTGCGGTACATCTGTGTGGAGATGGTGGGGAGGGCTGGGCGGGCAGGGACTGTGTCGGCGGCGGCGCCTCAGGCTCCCGCCCCGCGCAACCGCTGCTGCGGGACCAGGGCCGAGGCCGGTGCCAACCCCCGCCCGCCCGCGGCCTGTTGCTGGTCCCCCACCGGCATGTCGTCGCGCATCAGGCCCTCGGGGATGAGGACGGCGGCCGTGACGCCGCCGCTGCGGGAGTGCCGTATCTCGACGCGGAGGCCCTGGCGTTCGCGCAGCCGGTTGACCACGAAGAGGCCTATCTGCTTGGCGTCGAGGAGGTCGACCTTCTCGGACTGGATCTTGCGGTTGGCGTCGGCCAGCGCGTCGTCCTTCATGCCGAAGCCGCTGTCCTCGATCTCGATGAGGACGCCCTCGCTCAACCGGGC
>NZ_JAEQAZ010000496.1 GCF_016654115.1 Streptomyces sp. MBT53 | reverse complement strand
GCCTCCGGCAGCCGAATACTCGCTCCGCTCGTTTCGCGCGTCCCCGCGCGAAATTCCCGCCTCCGGCGGGACGTTATGGAATTGCCCTCCGGGCATTCCATAACGTGCGTTCCTCCGGAACGAAAAGCGAATGGAGGTTTTGCGTTCCTCCGGAACGGAATAGGGGTTGTTTTGGTGGTGGGCTGATGGTGTTTTATGTGAGGGTTAGTCTTGTGGGTTTTGCTGGTGGAGTGGCGGGGAATCTCCGATTCCTTTATCGAGAGGAAAGGAGAATTCGTATTCCGTGGTGGGAAGTATTCCACGGAATACGAGGAAAGGGAATAGGGCGCCTCCGGCGCCCGATCCCCGTGGAGACGTGAGGAGTTGAGACGGGGTCAGGGGTGATCCTGCCTCCGGCAGCTCGGTCAGAAGGGGTTCCCCTTCCAAGGGGTTCGGGTGCGCAGCACCCGAGCGCGGAGGCCCCGCCGACGCGCAACCACCAACCCCCGCCCCGATCCCCGAAACCGCCGCACCCACC
>NZ_JAEQAZ010000495.1 GCF_016654115.1 Streptomyces sp. MBT53 | reverse complement strand
CCCCCACCCCACTCGTCCCCGGAGGCCCGAACGATGACCCGGAACCACCCCGAGCCCAGCCGACGCGCCGCCTTACTCGGCGGCGCCGCCCTGACCGCCCTCGCTGTCACGGCCGGCACCGGCACGGCACGCGCCAACTCGTCCACCAGAGCGGCCAGTTGGCCGACGGAGTTCCCGCTGCCCAATGGCTGGCTCCCCGAAGGCATCGCCATCGGCAGCAGGCCGTACGCCTACCTGGGCTCCCGTGCCAACGGCGCGATCTACCGCACCGACCTGCGCACCGGCGAGGGCAAGATCCTCTCCGAGGGCGCCACCGGCCTGGTCTCCGTCGGCCTGAAGCTCGACCACGACGGCCTGTTGTACGTCGCCGGCAGCACCGGAGCCGCACGAGTCGTCGACTCCCGCACCGGCGAGATCCTGACGACCTATCAACTCACGCCCGCCACCGGTCACTTCATCAACGACATCACCCTGCTCGGCGACCGCGCCTGGTTCACCGACTCCCTCGACGCCGTGCTCTACGGCGTCCCCCGCGGCCGTACGGGCGAGGTCACCGCCCTGCCGCTCACCGGCGACTGGGTGCAGACGCCCGGGGTGAACAACGCCAACGGGATCGTCGGCACCCCCGACGGGCACGGCCTCATCGTCGTCAGCAGCAGCCCCGGCAAGCTCTACCGCGTCTCCCTCAAGACCGGCCACGCCACCGAGATCGCCCTGAGCGGCGCGACCGACGTGGTCAACGGCGACGGTCTGTTCCGGATCGGCCGGACGCTGTACGTCGTCCAGAACCGCCTGAACCGGATCGGCGTGTTCGACCTCGACGCCAAGGTCACCA
>NZ_JAEQAZ010000494.1 GCF_016654115.1 Streptomyces sp. MBT53 | reverse complement strand
TGAAGACCTGGAGCGCGTCCGGGTCGTACCAGCCGCGACGGGTGTAGAAGCCGAGCATCATCACGACCATCCACGGTGTGGTGCACGTGATGATCATCGTGGCGAAGGTGGAGATCGACTGCACGAGGTCGAGCCCGAAGCGCCCGATGAAGATGAAGGCGATGGACAGCACGCCGACCAGCAGCGTCGCCTGGACCCGTGACAGCCGGGGGAACACCGACGAGAAGTCGAGCCCGGTGCCGTAGAGCGAGGTCGTGCCCGTGGACATGCCGCCGATCAGGGCCAGCAGACAGACCGGCAGGAAGAACCAGCTCGGCGAGATGGCGAGGAGGCCGCCCACGAAGTCGGGGGCGGACGGGTCGACGTACTTGGGGGCCTTCGTGGCGATGATGCTGGCGGTCGCCAGGCCGAAGACGAACGGCAGCAGCGTCGCCATCTGGGACAGGAACGCGGCCCCAACTACTTTGCGACGCGGGGTGTTTGCCGGGATGTAGCGCGACCAGTCGCCGAGGAACGCG
>NZ_JAEQAZ010000493.1 GCF_016654115.1 Streptomyces sp. MBT53 | reverse complement strand
GCGCACCTCCCCGGAAGCCCCGGGTTCGCGGCCCGGCCCCCCTCCGTTTCCCGGCTGTCAGTGGCGGGTGGCAGGATCGGAGACATGCCAGACGTGCTCGATGCCACTCCCTACGACGCCCTGCTCCTGCTCTCGTTCGGCGGCCCCGAGGGCCCGGACGAGGTGGTTCCGTTCCTGGAGAACGTGACGCGCGGGCGAGGCATCCCCAAGGAACGCCTCAAGGAAGTGGGACAGCACTACTTCCTGTTCGGCGGGATCAGCCCCATCAACGACCAGAACCGCGCCTTCCTGGACGCCCTCCGCAAGGACTTCGCGGACCACGGCCTGGACCTGCCGGTCTACTGGGGCAACCGCAACTGGGCCCCGTACCTGACGGACACCCTGCGCGAGATGGTCGCCGACGGACGCCGCCGCATCCTCGTCCTGGCCACCAGCGCCTACGCCTCGTACTCGGGCTGCCGCCAGTACCGGGAGAACCTCGCCGAGTCCCTGGCGACCCTGGAGGCCGAGGGACTGGAGCTGCCGAGGATCGACAAACTGCGCCACTACTTCAACCACCCCGGCTTCCTGGAGCCGATGATCGACGGGGTGCTCGAATCCCTCGCCGACCTCCCCGAGGACGTCCGGGACGGCGCCCACCTCGCGTTCTCGACCCACTCCATCCCGACCGCCGCCGCCGACACCTCCGGCCCGGCCGAGGCCCACGGAGACGGCGGGGCGTACGTCGAGGAGCACCTGGACGTGGCCCGGCTGATCGCCGACACCGTCCGCGAACGCACCGGAATCGACCACCCCTGGCAGCTCGTCTACCAGTCCCGCTCCGGGGCCCCGCACATCCCCTGGCTGGAGCCCGACATCTGCGACCACCTGGAGGAGCGCCACAAGGCCGGCGCCCCCGCGGTCGTCATGGCACCCATCGGCTTCGTCTCCGACCACATGGAGGTCCTCTACGACCTCGACACGGAGGCCACGGCCAAGGCCGCGGAACTGGGACTGCCCGTACACCGGTCGGCCACCGTGGGCGCCGACCCGCGCTTCGCCGCCGCCGTCCGTGACCTCGTCCTGGAACGCGCCGCCGTAGAGAGTGGCCGGCACCGAGGGCACCCAGGGCGCAGGGTGTGACCTGCCGGCCACTCTCTACGGCGGCGCGTTCCAGGACGAGGTCAC
>NZ_JAEQAZ010000492.1 GCF_016654115.1 Streptomyces sp. MBT53 | reverse complement strand
GTGCTGCGGCTCGACGACTTCTACAAGGAGGGCGACGACCCGACGCTGCCACTCGTGGCGGGGAGTTCGGACATCGACTGGGACCATCCCGACTCCTGGGACGCGGAGGTCGCGGTCACCGCGATCGTCGAGCTGTGCCGCACGGGTCGTACGGATGTGCCGGTCTACGACATCTCGCTGAGCGCCCGTACGGGTACGGAGGCGGTCGATGTGGGCCGGACGCCGTTGTTCATAGCGGAGGGCATCTTCGCCGCCGAGGTCATCACCCGCTGCCGGGAACTGGGTGTTCTCGCGGACGCGCTGTGCCTGAGCCGCGGACCTGTGCGGACGTTCCGCCGCCGCTTCCTGCGGGATCTGCGGGAGGGCCGTAAGTCCGTGCCGTTCCTGCTGCGGCGCGGCTGGCGGCTGATGCGTCTTGAGCGGTCGATCGTGGCCCGGCAGACGACGCTCGGCGCGTACGCCTGCGACAAGGACGAGGCGCTGGGCCGGCTGGCCGCGGCTGCGGTCGGACGGCGTCCGGCCGCAG
>NZ_JAEQAZ010000491.1 GCF_016654115.1 Streptomyces sp. MBT53 | reverse complement strand
CGCGGGCTCCCCGGGCACAGACACCGGCACGGGCCCCCGCCCCGAGCCCCTCCGCTTCTTCGGCACCACCTGGGTGAACCACGACAACGGCTACGCCCCGCGCCGCCTCGCCGCGGCAGCCGGCTCCCTCGCCGCCGCCGTCGCCTCCTGCCTGATCCTCCGCTTCGCCTACCAGGGCCTCCAGATCGCGGACGTCGGCAGCTTCGTCACCCTCCTCGTCATCGTGATGTTCGCGGTCTGCAGCGCCCTCGCCTTCGGCCACACCTGGGAGAGCTTCAAGAAGCGCCCCGACCCCGACCGCCAGGCCTCTCTCCGCGGCCTCCTGGGCATCGGCTTCGTCGGCTCCCTCGTCGCCTACTTCTTCCGCTCCCTCACGGAGGCCCCCGGCGAGCAACTCAACCGCGAGGAGTACGAGTCGGCGCTGACCCAGCACCAGAAGCGCACAACTCGCCGCACCGGCAACCCTTCGAAGAAGCGCCGCCGGGCCTGAACGGTCCTGACCGGGGAGGGGCGGGGAGGGGCGGGGTGGAG
>NZ_JAEQAZ010000048.1 GCF_016654115.1 Streptomyces sp. MBT53 | reverse complement strand
GAGCGGGGGCCGGGCGGGTGGAGCGCGCGGCGCCCGCCGCGGGCGGCTGCCGCTCGGGGTCGATCCGGCTCAGGAGGTGGCTGTCGACGCGCAGGACCGCGCGGACACCGCCGTACGGGGAGGGGGAGGAGATGTCGACGCCGAGGTCAAACTGCCGGGTGAGACGGCCGATCGCGGCGAACCCCATGCGCGGCGGATCGCCCAGGTCGGTGAGCAGGACCGGGTCGGTACCGGCCACCGTCCGCCGGGCGTGCTCGCGCTCGTCCGGGGTCATGCCCACGCCCGCGTCGTCGACGGTGACGCAGACACCGTGATGGACGTGCTCCAGGTTCACCACGACCTCGGTGTCCGGCGCGGAGTGACGCAGCGCGTTGTCGAGGAGCTCCGCGACGATGATCGCGACCGGTTCGACGGCGTGCGAGACCAGCGCGGTACCGGCTTCGAGGTGGTTGTGCACCCGCACCCGGTGGTACCCCGCGAGCCGGGCCTGCCCGCCGGTCACCGCCTCCACGAGGTGGGAGTCCTCACGGGCGAGCCCCACCCAGGCCCCGCACACGACGGCCATGACCTGTGCCCGGCGCAGCGACTGCTCGTTCTCGTGGTCCAGCATGAACAGGGTCTGCGCCAGCTCCGGTTCGTCGTACCGCTGTTGGAGCGCGCGCAGGGCGTCCTGCAGGCGGTACAGCGCGGCCTGGATCTCCCGGGTGGCCCCGCGCATCCCGGCCTGCGCGGCGGCGTCGATCCGGGTGCGCTGCGCGGTGAGTTCCGAACGCACCGTGCCGAGCACGTTCTCGAGGGCGATACCGAGGGGCGAACCGATGAACTGCGGCTGCGCCGGACCCGGCACGGTCACCCGAGGATGCGTCAACTGGCGGGCGACGGCCGGAATCCGCTGGACGGCGAGATGCTCGATCTCGGCCTCCAACGCCGCCTGAACGCCGACCAGTCGGTCCCGCAGCTCCGCGATCTCCGCGCGCTGCAGGGCACGTTGACGCCGCGACCGCAGCAGTCCGGCGCCGAGCGCCAGCGCGGACAGCGTGCCGGCGGCGAGCGCACCGGTCACCAGGTCCGGTAATTCGGTCATCGAATCGAGTCCAAGAGAAGTCGGGCAGGGCTGAGTTCGAGCCCCTGAGGCGGGGTGCCCGGAGCACAGTACACACCGTCATCGACCGCTCTCGCACGGTGTAGCGGGAGTTCCCTTGGAAACTGACAGGCCTCTGTTCACTTCTGGGCCAAGTGTCTGAAATGGCTTGTGAGGAAAGGGAGTTGAGTTGCCGGGGACGACGCACAGGGCGCGAAGACGGAACGGTGTGGAGGGTGTCGCGGGCTCGCTGAACCGACCGGACCGCACGATGGACCGCACGACGAGACGCGCGCACGAATCGATCGTCCCAACAGCTGATTCCGTAGCCAGACCTTGCTGGTGCAGTACTTTCGGTCGTATCGTCCGGACATTCCGTCGCCGAGACCACCGGGGTACCCCATGGACCGCACCCGCCTCCAGAACCTGCTCGCCCGGGAGAGCGCCGAGGCCGAGCGGCGCAATCCGCGCTCGAAGGCCGCCTACGCGCGTGCCGAGCATCTCTTCGGGCGGGTACCGATGACCTGGATGAACAAGACCGCCGGAGCCTTCCCCCGCTACCTCGACACCGCCCGGGGCGCCCGCGTCACCGACATCGACGGCCACGAGTACATCGACTTCAGCCTCGGAGACACCGGAGCCATGGCCGGCCACTCGCCCGCCGTGGTCGCGGAGGCGGTGCAGCGGCGGTTCGCCGAACAGGGCGGCGCCACGGCGATGCTGCCCACGGAGGACGCCGAGTGGGTCGGCGCGGAACTGACCCGCCGCTTCGGGCTCGCCCGCTGGAGCTTCTCGCTCACCGCGACCGACGCCAACCGCTGGGCGATCCGGCTCGCCCGGGCCGTCACCGACCGCCCCAAGATCCTGGTGAACAGCTACAGCTACCACGGCAGCGTCGACGAGTCGCTCATCGTCGTCGGACCGGACGGCCACGGGACCGCCCGTCCCGGCAACGTCGGCGCCCCCTGCGATGTCACGCTCACCAGCCGCGTCGCCGAGTTCAACGATCCCGCCCAGCTGGAACGGGAGTTGGCGCACGGCGACGTCGCCGCCGTCCTCATGGAACCCGCGCTCACCAACATCGGCATCGTGCTGCCCGAGCCCGGCTACCTGGCCGCCGTACGCGAACTGACCAGGAAACACGGCACGTTGCTCATCATCGACGAGACCCACACCTTCTCCGCGGGACCGGGCGGCTGCACCGCCGCCTGGGACCTCGAACCCGATCTGCTCACCATCGGCAAGGCGATCGGCGGCGGCATCCCTGCCGGTGCCTACGGCCTCTCCGTCGAACTCGCCGACCGGTTGCTGGGCCGCGCCGACCTCGACCTGGTCGACATGGGCGGGGTCGGCGGCACCCTCGCGGGCAACGCGCTCTCCGTCGCCGCGATGCGTGCCACTCTCCAACACGTCCTGACCGACGAGGCGTTCGCCCACATGGCGAAGCTGTCCGAACGTTTCGCGGCAGGTGTGCAGGAGGGCATCGACGCGCACGCGCTGCCCTGGACGGTGAGCCGTCTGGGCGCCCGCAGCGAGTACCGCTTCGCCTCCCCGGCCCCGCGCACCGGCACCGAGTCCGAGGCGGCGGGCGACCCGGAGCTGGAGGACTTCCTGCACCTCTACCTCGCCAACCGGGGCATCCTGCTCACCCCGTTCCACAGCATGGCGCTGATGTGCCCCGACACCACCGAGCAGGACGTCGACACCCACACCCGGGTCTTCGCCGAGGCGCTCGCCGAACTTGCCGTCTGACACAGGGAGTTGGAGAACAAGCACGTGGACGACATCGACCGGGCCATCCTGCGCGAGCTGCAGACCGACGGACGTATCGCCTACGCCGACCTCGGACCGAAGGTCGGTCTGTCGGCGTCGGCGGCCCGGCAGCGGCTCCAACGCCTCCTGGATTCCAAGGCCGTTCAGGTCGTCGGGGTGACCGACCCGATGGCCATGGGCGGCCAGGCCATGGCCATGCTCGGCATCGAGGTGGACGGCGACCCGCGTACGGTCGCGGACGAACTCGCCCTGCGCGACGAGGTGGTGTACTCCGTGCTCACCTCCGGCGGCTTCGACCTGTTCGCGGAAGTGGTCACCCCGGGACCGCGCGACCTGCTGGACTTCGTCAACGACGTGGTGCGGCCGATCGAAGGGGTCAGGAGCGTGCAGCCGTTCCCGTACTTCGGCATTCACACCCATCGGTTCCTGTGGGACGTGGGATGACCGGGGTGTGAGCGCGGGCCCGAGATGCCGGAGTGATCCCGTGGGCGTTTAATGGGGATGTCGGAAATGTCCCCTGGCGGAAAAGGCCGAGGTCATGGCGCCCACGGAATCCAGTGCAGGGGGCAGCGGGACTACAGCCAAGGGGGTGCTGCGGCGGCTGGGGGAGTGGTGTGCCCGGCACTTCGTGATCGTCATCGTCGCCTGGCTCGTCGCGCTGGCCGCGCTCCAGGTCCTCAACAGGTCCTTCGGGGGCGACTATTCGGACGACTTCTCGCTCAACGGCGTACAGTCCCACCACGGTCAGCAGGTCCTGAAGGAACACGATCCGGCGGCCGGGGGCTACGGCAGCCAGATCGTCCTCCACGACAAGGACAAACAGCTCACCTCGCTGAGTTCGCAGATGTCCCAGACGGTCGGCGACCTGCAGAAACTCCCGCACGTCCTGTCGGTGCAGAACCCGCTGCCACAGCCCGGAACGCAGCCACCGACGTCCACCGGTCCGAACGTGGGACCCCTGTCGTCCGACGCGAAGACCGGCTACATCACCATCCGCTTCGACGTCCAGCCGTCCACCCTCGGTGACGGCTACCTCCACGGCGTCGACAACTCCGTCAAGCCGCTGCGCGCCGCCGGCGCCCAGGTCGAGTACGGCGGACCGCTCGGCGAACTCGCCCGGCCCGCGGCCGACGACAAGGTCAGCGAACTCATCGGGTTCGCCGTGGCGATCGTCGTCCTGCTGATCGGCTTCGGCAGTGTGATCGCCGCCGCGATGCCTTTGGTGACGGCGCTGATCAGTGTGATCGGCGGGCTCGCCTGCCTCGGACTGCTGGCGGCGGCGTTCACCTTCGCGACGGTCTCCCCGACCCTCGCGACGATGATCGGCATCGGCGTCGGCATCGACTACGCCCTGTTCCTGATCACGCGTCACCGGCAGAACCTCATGAACGGCAGCGATCCCGTGCGCGCCGCCGGACAGGCCACCGCCACCAGCGGCCGGGCCGTGCTCGTCTCCGGCTGCACCGTGATCATCGCGCTCGCCGGACTCTTCGTCTCCGGCGTGCCCTTCATCGGCAAACTCGGCCTCGCCGCGGCCGTGACGGTCGTGTCGGCGGTCATCGGCGCGCTCACCCTCGTGCCCGCCCTGCTCGGTCTCATCGGCAAACGCATCGACCGCTACCGGGTGCGCCGCCCGGTCGCCGAGACCGACGCAGAGCCGGGCACCGAACCCACGGGCACCTGGCACCGCTACGCCCAGCGCGTGGAACACCGTCCGTGGGCCTTCCTCGCGGCGGGCATCGCGACCGTGGTCGTCCTCGCCATACCGGTCTTCTCGATCCAGCTCGGCCACATCGGCGACGGCGCCGACCCCACCTCGTTCACCGACCGCCGCGCCTACGACCTGATGACCGACGCCTTCGGCCCCGGCTCCAACGGTCCGCTCACCGTCGTCATCGACCAGACGGGCGTCCCGTCCTCCCAGCGCCAGAACCTCACCACCCAGGCGCAGAAGACCCTCGACGGAGTGCAGGGCGCCGCCAAGGTCACCCCGCTCACGACCACCAAGGACGGGGACGTCCTGGTCGGCACCGTCTACTCCAAGCAGTCCCCGCAGAGCGCGAGCACCACCGACCTCACCAACCGGCTCGTCCACGACACCCTCCCGGACGCGGTCCACGGCACCTCCGCGAAGGGGTACGTCACCGGCACGACGGCCGCCCAGGTCGACTTCCGCGACATCGTGTCGAGCCGGCTGCCCCTGATCATCGGCGTGGTCGTCGCCCTGGCCTTCCTGATCATCCTCGCCGTGTTCCGCGGCCTCCTCGTCGCCCTCAAGGCCGCCGTCCTCAACGTCCTCTCGATCGCGGCCTCCTACGGCGTCGTCGTCGCCGTCTTCCAATGGGGCTGGGGCGGCCCGTCGTTGGGCGTCGCCGGCAAGGTCCCCATCGAGAGCTACGTCCCGATGATGATGTTCGCGATCATCTTCGGCCTGAGCATGGACTACGAGATTTTCCTGCTCTCCCGAGTCCACGAGGCCTGGCTGCGCACCGGCGACGCCGAGGCGTCCGTCGCCCACGCCCTGGAGATCACCGCACGGGTCATCACCTGCGCCGCGCTGATCATGGTGAGCGTCTTCGCGGCCTTCATCCTCAGCGACAACATCGTGGTCAAGATGCTCGGCCTCGGCCTGGCCGTCAGCGTCCTCATCGACGCCACGGTCGTACGGCTGCTGATGGTCCCCGCCGTCATGACCCTGCTGGGTCGGCACGCCTGGTGGACACCCCGGTTCCTGGACCGGATCCTGCCGCACATCGACGCGGAGGGTGAGCACGAGGGGGCGTGAGCATCGGTCCTCGGTCCTCGGTCCTCAGTCCTCTGGCGTCAGGACGAGCATGGTGACGTCGTCCCGGATCTCCTCCGAGTGCCGCAGTACATCGGCCCACACCCGCTCCGCCAGATCGGCGCAGTCGCCGTTCGAGAGCGCGGCCAGCCGCTCGGTGAACGGATAGAAGGCACCGGAGGCGTCCCGTGCCTCCCACACCCCGTCGGACGCCAGGAACAGCCGGTCCCCGGGGAGCAACGGCACGGTGACGGCACCGAGCGGACCCGAGTCGGCCAGACCCAGACCGAGCGGCGTCCACGGCGCGATGTCGATCTCCGTGACCCGCCCCTCGCGCAGCAGCACCGGAGCCGGATGCCCGCAGGCCACGATCCGCACCGCCCGCGCGTCCGCCGAGAACTCCAGCAGTACGGCCGTGGCGAACAACTCCGCGTGCGGCGACCTGGCCGAGTCCACCACGAGCCTGCGGTCGAGCCGCGCCGCCACCGACTCCAGCTCCGGCCGGTCGAGCACCGCCTCCCGGAACGCGCCGAGCAGCGAAGCCACCGTCGCCACGGCCGACAGCCCGTGCCCCTGGACATCCCCCATCACCGCCCGCACCCCGAACGGCCCGTCCCGCACATCGAAGAAGTCACCCCCGACCAGCGTCCCGCGCTGTGCCGCCCGGTACAGCCCCGCGCACCGCACCCGGCCCACCCGCTCCGGCAACGGCGGCACGACGGCCCGCTGCGCGGCCTCGGCGACCGTACGCTCCAGATCGAGCTGGGCGTCGCGCCGACTCCGTACGAACGAGATGAACACGCTCAGCAACGCGACGAAGCAGATGGTCAGCAGGTCCGTACTGCCCGGATCGTTGAGGTGGAAGGCCGGAACGGTCAGCAGCGCGACGCTGAGGCCGCCGAACAGCACGGTCGCCACCGGGCCGTACGACAGACCTGCCAGCGGCGGAATCGCACCCAGCACGAAGCCGATGTCCAGCCGGTTCGGACTCACCAGCGTCGCCACGCCCACCCCGACGACCAGCACGGCCGGCAGCACCCGCACCCACATGGGAGCGGGCGCGCCCCGCAGCCAGCCGCGCCGGGTCGGCTCCCGGTTCCGGCGCGACACGAGACCCCGCACCTTTCCCACACCACCACGCTCCTACGGCGGGACCGGCCCCGCACGCCGAGCGCCAAATCGATAGATCAACTGAAAGATCCGTCAGATCGGTCAATATGCACCAATCCGCATGGGGTGGCCGTTCCGAATCCTCGAACGTCAGGGAAGTTGGCATGGAGGACGGACGGTATGACACCAATCGCCAGGAGCGGTGCGCGGCGCAGGAGCCTCGCGACCCTCGTAGCAGGTGCGCTGGCCGCCGGGGGACTCGCAGCCGCCGGCATGACCACGCTGGAACCGGGGGCGGCTTCCGCCTCCAGTCACCGGGAGGCCCCGCTGATCTCGGGGCACCCCAAGTACGACAACACGGACGTGTACGCCTTCGTCAGTCCGGACGATCCGGAGACGACGACGATCATCGCGAACTGGATCCCGTTCGAGGACCCGGCGGGCGGCCCGAACTTCTACACGTTCGCGGACGACGCCCAGTACGACATCCACATCGACAACAACGGTGACGCGCAAGGTGAGTTGCTGCTGCGCTACACCTTCAAGACGCACACGAAGAACAAGAAGACGTTCCTGTACGACACGGGCCCGGTCACCAGCCTGGACGACCCGGACCTGAACGTCACCCAGACCTACGACGTCGACCTGCTCAAGCTGCACAACCAGAGTCTCGTCTCGAAGACGAAGCTCGCCGACGACATACCGGTGGCCCCGTCGAACGTCGGCAAGGCGTCGATGCCGGACTACGGCACGCTGCGCCGGCAGGCGGTCCGTCAACTCGCTCACGGAGGGCGGACGTTCGCCGGTCAGGCGGACGACCCGTTCTTCCTGGACCTGCGCGTCTTCGACCTGCTGTACGGCGGGAACCTGTCCGAGGTCGGCAACGACACCCTCAAGGGCTACAACGTCAACTCGATCGCGCTGCAACTGCCCACCGACATGATCACCGAGTCGAAGCGGCAGCCCGTCGTCGGCATCTGGTCGACCACCCAACGCAAGAACGCCCAGGGTGAGTTCGAGCAGGTCTCGCGGCTGGGCAACCCGCTGGTCAACGAAGTCGTCAACCCGCTGAAGGACAAGGACAAGTTCAACGCGTCGTCGCCCTGGAACGACGCCCAGTTCCTGAAGAACGTGACCAACCCGGAACTGCCGAAGCTCATGGAGGCCGTCTACAAGATCAAGGCACCCGCCGAACCGCGCAACGATCTCGTCGACGTCTTCCTCAAGGGCGTCAAAGGCCTCAACCAGCCGCCGGGCGTACGACCGGCCGAGATGCTGCGCCTGAACACCTCGATCAGGCCGACCGCCGCGCCGAAACGGCTCGGTGTCCTGGACGGCGACAACGCGGGCTTCCCGAACGGGCGCCGGCTCACCGACGACGTCGTGGACATCTCGCTCCAGGTTGTCGAGGGCGAACTGCTCGGCGCCAAGAACGACTTGGGGGACGCGGTGGACGCCAACGACCGGAAGTTCGGCGCCTCCTTCCCGTACCTGGCCCAGCCTGTCGCCGGTTCGCGAGGCCCGCTCGCGAAGGGCACGGCCGGTGGCAACAGCGTGCGTGATCAGGTGGGCAACGCCCTGCAGCCGACCGGCTCGGCCGACGGCACGCCCAGCACCGGCCTGATCGCCGCGTCGGCGGCCTCGGGCGCCGCGGGCATCCTGCTGATCGGCGCGGGTCTGGCGTGGTGGCGTCGACGTATGAGCCGGTCGAGCTGAGCCGCTCGGAACGGGAGAGGGCGGGGGCCGCGCTCCCGCCCTCTCCGGCTTCAGAACGGCGTGAGCGTCAGCCGTATCCCCGTCGGTGCCGTGTCCTGGACGTACGACGCGAAGTCCGCCACGTCGTCGAAGGCGAAACCGTACGCCCTGCCGTCGACGGTGGCCGCGTGCACCGCCCTCGCGTAGTGGTTCGTGAGGTCGGTGCGGTAGAACTCCGAGGCGTCGGTGGTCGGTTGGGCGGGGTTCGACAGGAGCGTGGAGCGGTTGAAGCCCGCGCCGAGGACGGCCGCGACCGGACCCGTGGTGCCGTCGTTCGGGGCGGCCAGGTTGCCGTCGCAGAACAGCACGTCCCGGGTCGACGGCTTCGCGAAGGTGACCGAGGCGGGGCCGGTGAACGCGAACCGGTCGGCGCGCACCCGCCCGGTGAAGGCACCCGCGTTGGTGGTGACCGTGAGGTCCTTGCCGGTGTAGGTGCTCCACACCTCGTCGATGTACGGCGCGAAGTAGTCCGCCGCGAACAGGCCCGCGTCCAGCCCGTGCCCCGGCGCGATGACCCGGGTGTCGCCCACGACCAGCGGGGCGAACGCCTCGACCTGCCGTACGGCGTCGAACACCGAGGCCCGGCCGCCGTCGCGCAGCGTGCCCGTCGTCTGGTCCTGCGCGCCGGTCAGCCGGATGCTCAACGGCACGCTGAACATGTCGACCATCGTCGTGTTGCAGAACATGCCCGACGCGTTGTGCGTGAACTCGGCGCAGTCGTGCAGGACTTGGTAGTTGGGGTCGGAGGTGACCCAGCCGGCCGGGTACTGGAGCGCCGGATTGCCGTTGCCGTCCGCCACGGCCTTGAACTTGAGCTTCGCGCCGAGGGAGACGTAGATGCGGCCCGACAGGTACGGGAGTGAAATCGTCGTCCCCGCACCGGAGTCGAGACTGATCGCGTAGTCCGTGAAGCCGTCGGCGCCGTTGTCCGAGAGCGCTATCGGCGCGAGTGTCCCGTCGGGGGCGACCCGCACCTGCTTGCCGTCCACGTTGCCGACGATGTAGACGTGCACGCTCGCGTTGTCGAACGAACCGCTGTTGTTGACGAGGGTCAACGGCAGCCCGCCGATCTGAGCCCGATCGGCGTTCGTCTCCATGGACTTGGTGTCCGCGAGGGCGTGCGGTGCGAGGGCCGCGACCGCGGGAGCGGCGACCGCCGCCCCGCCGAGGGCGAAGAGCAGTTGACGGCGGCCGAGTGTGCGCCGATGGCGGGGAGTCGGGGGAGTCATGTGGGGGGCCTCCGTGCGGGTCGGGCCGTTCGGAGCGGACGGTGCCGACGCTTTGAGAGCGCTCTCACAGCGTGCGTCGACACCGCCGCCGGGGCCCGATATTACGCACGACCACTGCCTCGGCCAATGGGTCCGGGAGAAGTCGTCACCGCGCTGACCTGCGGAAAGGAGGAAAGGTGGGTGGCTTAATCCGTGCTTAAGGATCACTTAAGCGCCCGGCGAAGCATTCACCCGCGCTTCACCGCCCGTACCCGGCTGCCTCTTCCCTCTCACCGCGCGGCCTCCTAGCCTCGCGACGCCCCATGTCTCTTCGGCCTGTGTCTTCGGCCCCATGTCCCTTCCCCGAAAGGCGACTTGACGCATGCGTCATCAACTACTGGGCACGGCAAGGCGGTTCGGCGTCGGTGTCGCGGCCGTGGCGGTCACGACCGCGCTCGCCGCAGCCGCGCCCTTCCCCGCGATCGCGGCGGCGACCGGCACCTCCGGCGAGCTGTCCTCCCTCGTCGACCCGCTGATCGGATCGTCCAACGGCGGCAACACCTACCCCGGCGCCACCCTCCCGGGCGGCATGATCGCCTGGTCCCCGACCAGCACGACCGGCGACCAGACCAGCACCGGAGCCGCCAACGGCTACGAGTACGGCGCCACCCGCGTCCGCGGTCTGAGCCTCACCCATGTCAACGGCGCGGGCTGCAACCCCGGCGCGGCCGGCGACGTACCGATCATGCCGTTCGTCGGCGACGTCACCTCGTCACCGTCGGCGGACACCAAGGACGCCGTCTACGCGTCCAACTTCTCGCACGCCGACGAGAAGGCCACCCCCGGCCGCTACACCCTCGGCCTCGCCTCGGGCGCCACCGCCGACCTGGCCGTGAGCAAGCGCGCCGGAGTCGCCGACTTCACCTTCCCCGCCGACCGCCCGGCGAGCCTCCTCTTCCGCGTCTCCAACTCCCTAAACGGCAGCGCGGACGCGCACGTCGACATCGACACCGCCCACCGCAAGGTCACCGGCTGGGTCCTCACCGGCGCCTTCTGCGGGCGCCGCGCCAACGGCGGCGTCAACAACCGCAAGAGCTACTACCGGCTCTATTTCAGCGCCTCCTTCGACCGTGCCTTCTCCTCGGTCGGCACCTGGCACGACAGCACGGTGTCACCCGGTTCGACGACCGCCTCCGGAGGTGAGGGATACGCCACCGGCGCCGACCGCGCGGGACGCGGTTCCGGTGGCTGGGTCGGTTTCGACACGGCGGCTGACAACGATGTCCACATGCGGATCGGCATCTCCTACGTCAGCCTCTCCGGAGCCGAGACCAACCTCCGCCAGGAAATCGCCCCGCACGCGCGCGTGGCCGACGTCGCGAAAGCGGGCGCCCGCGCGTGGGACCGCGAGTTGAGCACCGTACGCGTCGACGGCGGCAGCCCCGCCCGCCGCCAGACCTTCTACACGGCGCTCTATCACGCCCTCATGCAACCGAACCTGATCAGTGACACCGACGGCCGCTACTGGGGCATGGACCAGGCCGTCCACCGGCTGGCACGCGGCCAGCGGGCGCAGTACAGCAACTTCTCCGGCTGGGACCAGTACCGCGCCCAGATCCAGTTGCTCGCGCTCCTGGAGCCCACCGTCGCGGGCGACTTCGCTCAATCGCTCTACGACTTCGCCCAGCAGAACGGCGGAGTCTGGGACCGCTGGGTGCACATCAGCGGCGCCACCCACGTCATGACCGGCGACCCGTCCGCCGCGACCCTGGCCACCTTCTACGCCATGGGTGTACGCAACTTCGACTACAGGGGAGCCTTCGACTCGCTCGTCCACCAGGCCACCGTGCCCAACCCGGACGAACTCTCGGACGCCGGCTGCCCAGGCCAGTGCGTGGGCCAACGCCCCAACCTCGCCCAGTACATGACCTCCCACTACGCCGCCCAGAACGCCTGCCACTGCTGGGGCGGCGCCGCCGAGACCCTGGAGGACGCGGTCGCCGACTCCGCTCTCGCCCAGTGGGCGAAACTGCTCGGGCGGGACCAGGAGGCGAAGGACTTCGAGGCGCGAGGCGCCTACTGGCGCAACGTCTTCAACCCCGCCACCGGCTACATCCAGGCCCGCAACCTCGACGGCTCCTGGGTGACCCCGTTCAACCCGGCGAGCGACCTCGGCTTCGCCCAGGGCTCGGCCGCCGCCTATGTGTGGATGGTCCCGCAGGACGTACAGGGCCTCGCCGAGGCGATGGGCGGACGCGAGACGGCCGCCACCCGGCTCGACGGGTTCTTCCACACGGCGGACGGGGCATGGTCGGTCCGGGGCGGCGACGCAATGCGCTACGACCCCACCAACGAGCCCGACATCCATGCCCCGTGGCTGTACAACTCCCTCGGCCGGCCCTGGAAGACCCAGGCGACGGTCCGCCAGATCCTCGACACCGCGTACGGCACCGGCCCCAAGGGCCTGCCCGGCAACGACGACCTGGGCACCATGTCCGCCTGGTACGTGTTCTCCGCCCTCGGCATCTATCCGCGCACCCCGGGCAGCGCCGACCTGCTGCTCGGCGCACCGCTCTTCCCGAAGGCGGTCCTGGACCGGCCCGGCCGCACGGACATCGTCATCACCGCACCCGACGCCGACGACACCCACCCGTACGTCGACGCCGTACGGCTCAACGGCCGCGACCTCACTCGCTCGTGGACCGGCGCCGCCCTGACCCTCAAGGGCGGCAGGCTGGACTTCAGGCTGGCCACCGAGCCCGACACGAGCTGGGCGACCGACCCGGGACAACTCCCGAAGTGATGTGCACCGGCCCGGCGGAGTCCCGCTCCGCCGGGCCGGTCAAAAATGGTTGGACGGCCGGGAGATCGATCCCCTAGCGTGCAACTGCACGCCATGAGACCGACGAGAGGAGGCGAGTGCCATGAGGCTCACAACACCCCAGCGCTCCCTCCCTGTTGACCCGGTGTGCCTCGACTGACCTGACCGGGAGCGCTTCACGCAGTACGCATCCCGGAGGAATCAGTCCATGACCGACCTGGTCATTCGCGCGCTCGACGAGAACGACGCGCACCTTTTCGACGCACTTCCCGACCCGCTCGGCGCCCGAGCCGCGCACCGGCTCACGACTTGGCGACCCGACTGGCAGCGGGTGGCCCTGCGCGACGGCACGGTCGTCGCGCGCGCCGCCTGGTGGGGCGGCCCGGACGACACCGAACCCCTGACCATCGACTGCCTCGACCTGATCGAGGGCGAAGAGGAGGCGGGCGCCGAACTCCTGCGCAGTGTGCCCTGGCGAGTCGACGCGGAGCTGAACCTCCCTCCCGGCTGGCGCGACAGCCCCGAGACCCGCGCCGCCGCCGAAGCCCGCTTCACCGCCCTGCGCGCGGCCGGCTACGAGCTCCTCGTCGAGCGGTTCATCTACCGATGGACCCCGGAGTGCGGCCTGCCCGAACGCCCCGGACGCCTCGACTTCGCCCCCGAACCCGACGACGCCGTGTTCTTCGACGCACTGCGCCGCATCCATTCCGTCACCCTGGACGCCCACGCCCAACGGGCCATCCGCCAAGGGGGAGTCGAAAAAGCCGCACAGGAGGAGATCGACTTCTTCCGCTGGTGCCCGTCCCCGCGCGAGTGGTGGCAGGTGGCCCGCACCCCCGAGGGCGACCTCGTGGGCATCCACATCCCGGCCCACAACCCGTCGGGCCCCTGCGTCGGCTTCATCGGAGTCGTACCGGAACAGCGCGGCCACGGCTACGCACGCGACCTGCTGGCCGAGTGCACGCACTACCTCGCCGAACGCGGCGCCGAGTTCATCGCCGCCGCCACGGACCAGGGCAACTTCCCGATGGCCGCGCACTTCGCAGCGGTCGGCTATCCGGTCATTCGCGAGCGCGCCAACTTCCAGTTCGTCGAGTAGACGCGTCGGCCCGTAGGACAGTCGGCCCGGCCCGTGATCGGTTCCGGGCCGACTGTCAGTGCCGGGTGCCATGCTGGCGGCAGGTCGATCTACGGCACATGGCTCTACGGCGGGATGGAGGCGGGCATGGGGTTCGTCGGCGAGGTCTGGCAGGTGCGCGGGAGTGAGGACACGGCCGGGGAACTGGTCGGCGAGATCCTGATCGACGACGCCGATTTCCCTTGGCTGTCGGGCAAGTTCACCGCGGGTCCGGCTTTCGACGCCGTACGGGACCTGTTCGCGCGGGAACTCGCCCTGGCCCAGGCGGACGACGACTGGACGCGGTGGGAGGAGGCCTACGACGAGGTCCGGAGACACGTCACGCTCACCTCGCCGGACGGGCCCGTGCCCGAGTTCCTGCTGCACATCGAGGGGGAGCGGGCCTGGTTCCGGTGGAGCGACGAGCCGTTTGACGACGACGAGGACGGGGACGAGGAGCCGTCCGGTGGCGAGTGATCAGCCGGCCGTGTCGGCCACCATCTCCTCGGCCCGCGCCAGGATCTCCGTGACCCGCTGCCCGAAAGCCGCGTCGCACGAGTGCGGTCGGCCCGTACGGACGGCCTCGGCCAGCGCGTCGGCGGCCCGGACCAGGGCGGACACCGCGCTGCCCGCGCTGTCCGGAAGGTTGGTCACCCCGGTCGCGCCCCGGAGTTCGACCGCGACCCCCGCCGCCGCGGTCGGCGCGGTGAGGCTCAGGGTGAGCGTGCTGGACGCGCCGTCCACATGGTCGAGGACCAGCACGGCCGTGTCCCCGGGACCCCGTACGGCCGCCGCCACCCGGCGGACGTCACCGAGCACCGGCAGCAGCACGGACAGCGCGTGCGGGCCGACGTCCCACAGCGCGCCCTTCTCCTGCCGCCAGGGCGAGGCGGCGAACGGACTGTCGCTGGTGAACACCGAGCCCAGCCACTCGGCCCGAGCCGTGAACCAGCCCTCGGCAGCGGCCTGTTCGGCGATCCACGCCTCGGTCTCCGGCAGGAAGCGAGTGGTGAAGAACACGACCGAGGCGACCCCGGCCTCCCGCACCGCGTCGACCACGGCCTGCCCCTGTTCCACCGTCGGGGCGAGAGGCTTGTCCAGCAGCAGATGACGGCCCGCCCGCGCGGCCCGTACCGCCAACTCGGCCTGCACGGACGGCGGAAGGGCCACGGCGACGGCGTCCACGTCTGCGAGAAGGGCGTCGACATCGTCGTAGGCCGGGACGCCGTACTCGTCGGCCAGTTCCTTGGCGGCGTCCGGACGGCGGCCCCACACGCCCGCGAAGTCCCACTCCGTGTGCCCGGCGAGGGCGGGAGCGTGTGCCATCTGTGCCCAAGGGCCGGTGCCGAGCAGTCCGATGCGCATGGCGGTGCCTCTCCAAGGGGCGGATCCACGGTGTGCATCCGCGCGGCGAACCTGATGACCACCGGAGTCGCTCCGAGCGGCCGGTCGCCGGTGAGCGTGCCATACGAACGGGGCAGGTGCGCAAGCCCCGGCAGTGCCTACTCCCAGCCGACGACCTTGAAATTCTTGTCGACGAAGACGTGGTGCGGCCAGTTGACGCTGATGTTGTGGACCTCGTACTCGCCGTCGCTCAGCTCGACGACACGGTCGTTGACGCCACCGGGGACGACGGCCTGGGCCGCCTTGATCGCCTTGTAGGCGGTCGTGCCGTTGATGATCGTGCCTTCGCCCTCGGTGTAGTCCGGGATCCGGCCGACCGACTTGTCCGGCGAGGGTGTGCCCTGCTGGAAGGCGATCACTCCCGCCGCCGCTGCGGCTGCCGCTCCGCCGTCGCCGCCGCGCTGGACGACGACCCGCGTCGCGGCGACGGTCGCGCTGTCGACCGTTCCGAGGACGAGGACGCTCGCACCGTTCTTCACGGCCTTGGCCGGGGCTCCGGTGGTCTTCGTGGCGGAGGATTCGGTCACGGTCACCTTCACGCCCGTGGCGGTCGTCATGGTGAAGCCCGATGCGGACGTGGTGTCGACGATGCCGGTCGCACCGCCGTCGGAGGGGTCGGCCTGGGCGCCGCCGCCCTCCGGACCGGTCGGCGTCGGAGCCGGCGAGGCCGTCGCCGCGGGTGCGGGAGAGGACGTGTCCGCGACGGCGGACGTACTGCCGAACCCGGCTCCTGCCACCGCGCACGCCAGCCCGGCGGCCATGATCCAAGCGCCTCTCCGGGACAGCAGGTCGTGGTTGTCCATGGTGGGGGTCCCTTCGCTGGGCATCTGCTCCGAGCCTGGGCGCCCTGCCTATGGAGACGCCCATGGGCGTCTTAAGAAGTCCTAACAATCGGGTCGCTCGCCGCGGCCGCCCGGTGATTGAGCAGTCCCGCTGCTGGATGCGTTCGATTTCTTCTATTGGACCTGCGGACCCGGGCCGGAGAGGCTGGAGGACGCGCCCTGCCCGCCGCGACCCGATCGGTCGTCCGGCGGCGCGGGACGGCACGGTTCTGCGCGACAGCCGGAAGACCGGAAGAGGAGCACGAGCAATGGACACCCGCCGTATCGGTGACGTCGAGGTCAGTGCGATCGGCCTGGGCGGTATGCCCATGTCGATCGAGGGACGGCCGGACGAGGCACGCTCCCTCGCCACCATCCACGCCGCCCTCGACGCGGGCGTGACGCTGATCGACACCGCGGACGCCTACCATCTGCACGCCGACGAGGTCGGACACAACGAGACCCTGATCGCCAAGGCCCTCGCCTCCCACGACCGCGGTGCGGACGTCCTGGTCGCGACGAAGGGCGGGCATCTCCGTCCCGGGGACGGCAGTTGGACCCTGAACGGTAGCCCCGAGTACCTCAAGGAGGCCTGCGAGGCATCGCTGCGCCGACTGGGCGTGGAGGCCATCGGGCTCTACCAGTTCCACCGCCCCGACCCGAGGGTCCCGTACGCGGACTCCGTCGGCGCGATCCGGGATCTGCTCGACGCGGGCAAGATCCGCCTCGCCGGGATCTCCAACGCGAACCCGGAGCAGATCCGGCTCGCCAACGAGATCCTCGACGGGCGGCTGGTCTCCGTGCAGAACCAGTTCTCCCCGGCCTTCCGCTCCAGCGACCCGGAGCTGGAGCTGTGCGACGAACTCGGCATCGCGTTCCTGCCCTGGAGCCCCCTCGGGGGGATCAGCCGCGCCGGTGAACTCGGCTCGGCCTACGCGCCGTTCGCCAAGATCGCCGAGCGGCACGGCGTCAGCCCGCAGCGGGTGTGCCTGGCCTGGATGCTCGCCAAGTCGCCGGTCGTCGTACCGATCCCGGGCTCCAGCCGCCCCGAGACGATCCGCGACTCGGCCGCCGCACCCGAACTGACGCTCTCCGCCGAAGAGTTCGCGGAACTGGACGCCGCCTGAGGAGGCGGTGACGCCCTAGGTGGTGTAGTAAGGGCGGGCAAGGGGAGAAAGCGCTTGCCCGCCAACCGGTCACAGGGGGAGGACCACCACCGATGGCGTCGTCCACGGACAAACCGCTCGACCACCGCTACCGCGACGAACACCCGATCCGCACGCTGGCCTACCTGTTCCGCGAGGACCGCAGACGCCTCGCCCTGGCCGTGGTCGTGTTCACGATCAAGCACAGCCCCATCTGGCTGCTCCCGCTGATCACCGCGTCCATCATCGACACGGTCGTCCAGCACCAGCCCGTCAGCAGACTCTGGATCAGCACCGGCGTCATCCTGTTCATCCTGCTGATCAACTACCCTCTGCACGTCCTCTACGTCCGCCTCCTCTACGGCAGCGTCCGCCGCATGGGCACCGACCTGCGCTCGGCGCTGTGCACGCGGATGCAGCAGCTCTCCATCGGCTACCACTCCCGGGTCAGCGCGGGGGTGCTCCAGGCCAAGGTCGTACGGGACGTGGAGACCGTCGAGCAGATGGTCCAGCAGACCGCCGAGACCGGGCTCGGCGCGATCACCGTGCTCACGGGCGGCCTGGTCATCATCGGCATCCGGACACCGGAGTTCGTGCCCGTCTTCGTGGTCGTCGTGCCGGTCGCAGCTCTGTTGGTGTCCCGGCTGCGAGCCCGCCTCCGTACCCACAACGAGCACTTCCGTCACGAGGTCGAGACCCTGTCCTCACGCGTCACGGAGATGACCCGCCTCATCCCGGTCACCCGCGCCCACGGCCTGGAGGGCAAGGCCCTGCGCCGCATGGACGGCACCCTGCGCCGCCTCCTCACCACCGGAAACCGCCTCGACCTGCTCAACGGCCGCTTCGGCTCGCTGGCCTGGGTCGTCCTGAACGTGGTCGGCGTCCTGGTCCTCGCCGGCGGGGCCCTGGTGTCGTACTACGGCGTCTGGGGCGTCACCGCGGGCGATGTCGTCATGCTCAGCGCCTTCCTGACGACCCTCACCAACTCCACCACGACCCTGATGGGCCTGGCTCCGGTCATCACCAAGGGTCTGGAATCGGTCCGGTCGGTCGGCGAGGTGCTCCAGGCGCCCGAGCTGGAGGACAACGAGGGCAAGGAGATGGTCACCGCGGTACGCGGAGCCGTCACCTTCCGGAGCGTCGGCCACACCTACGACGGCGGCCAACTCCGCCCCGCCGTCAACGACTTCACCCTCACCGTCGCACCCGGCGAGACCGTCGCCCTCGTCGGCGCGTCCGGCGCCGGCAAGTCCACGGTCCTCAACCTCGTCATCGGCTTCATCCGCCCCACCGCCGGCCAACTCCTCCTCGACGGCACCGACATGAACACCCTCGACCTGCGCACCTACCGCCGCTTCGTCTCGGTCGTCCCCCAGGAGTCGATCCTCTTCGACGGCACCATCCGCGACAACGTGGCCTACGGCATGGACGACGCGGACGAGGAGTCGGTGCGCGTGGCACTGCGCGATGCCAACGCCCTCGAGTTCGTGGACAAGTTGCCGCAGGGACTGGACACCCTGGTGGGCGAACGCGGGGCCCGGCTGTCCGGCGGACAGCGTCAACGCCTCGCCATCGCACGGGCGTTGATCCGCGACCCAAAGGTGCTCGTCCTGGACGAGGCGACCTCGGCCCTGGACACCCGCTCGGAGGCCCTCGTCCAACAGGCCCTCGCCCGACTGCTGCACGGCCGTACGACCTTCGTCGTCGCGCACCGACTGTCCACCGTCCGGGGCGCCGACCGGATCGTGGTGATGGGCGACGGGGAGATCCTCGAAGTCGGCACGCACGACGAACTCCTGCGCCGTGGCGGGGCGTACACGGCGCTGCACGGCGGGCAGGTCGCCTGACCGGATCTCGTGGCCGGGTGCTTGATCCGGCTTCGGCGGGGCACACGGAGTGCACAACGAGAGAGGGGCGCTCCGTGCTCGTGCCGGACCCGAAGGCCGTCAGGAAACTGCTCACCCGGTACGCGGTGCTCCGCATCGCCCAGTCGGAGCGGCAACGCCCGCAGACGGCCGCCGAGTTGAACGACGTCAGCTACACCCTGTGCGTGATGACGGGCACCACGGACATCCGGGAAGCCATCGTCGAGGCGGACGCCCTGCTGGCGGCGGCGCGTGGCGCGGCCGCCGACGACCGCGCCCTCGCGTAGCGCCTTCAGGAGACCGCCACTTCGCGCGCCGTCCGGCCGTGGAACGCCGAGCGGTACGCCTGCGGGCTGGTGCCGACCACCTTGCGGAAGCGTTCGCGGAACGCGGTGGGGGAGCCGAACCCGGCCTGCTGGGCGACGCGTTCGATGGGATGGTCGCTGTTCTCCAGCAGGTACTGGGCGCGTCGGACCCGGGCGCGCAGCAGCCACTGGAGCGGTGTGCTGCCCGTCTGTTCGCGGAAGCGGCGGCTGAACGTCCGCTCGCTCATGCCCGATCGCGTCGCCAGCGTCGCCAGGGTGACCTCGTGGGCGAGGTTGTCCTCGATCCACTGGAGGAGCGGTTCGAGGGTCGAACCCTGTGGGACCGGTGGGTGCCGGTGCACGATGAACTGGGCCTGCCCGCCCTCGCGTTCGAGCGGCATGACCGAGAGGCGGGCCGCGTCGGCGGCGACGGCCGAGCCGAAGTCCCGGCGGATGAGGTGCAGACACAGGTCGAGCCCGGCGGCGGCCCCGGCCGAGGTGAGGATCTGCCCGTTGTCGACGTACAGTACGTCCGGTTCCACCTCGACCAGCGGATACTCGCGGGCCAGCAGGTCCGCGGCGATCCAGTGCGTGGTGGCGCGCAGCCCGTCCAGCAGTCCGGCCGCGGCGAGCACGAAGGCACCGACGCAGATCGACACGATCCGGGTGCCCGCCGCCGCTGCCTCCCGCAGCGCCTCCAGCACCCGCGCGGAGGGCGGCCCGGCCTGCTCCGAGCGGCCGGGGACGATGATCGTGTCGGCGTCCGCCAGCGCCTCAAGGCCGTGGTCGACCCGCAGCGCGAACCCGTCCGTCCGCACCTCCGGCGTCTCGCCGCACACCCGGATCCGGTACGCGTTCCGGCCGTCGGGCAGCCGGGTACGGCCGAACACCTCCATCGGCGTCGCCATGTCGAACGGCACCACATGATCGAGAACGAGGATCGCGACGGTATGCATGAACACCACGATAGGCAGATTCCCGCCACCTCTGTGACACCGCCCTATGCCCTTGATGCCTGACCACAGGGGTTGGCGGGAATCCGTTGGAAGCTGTCGTTCCAGCCCCTGTACGGTCGGCCCGGACATCCCTAGCCTGGGCCGGTGACCAAGATCCTTCTCGCACTGCACGTGCTGGCCGCCATCGTCGCGGTCGGCCCCGTGACCGTCGCCGCCAGCATGTTCCCACCGGCGGCTCGCCGCGCTCTCACCGGTACGGACGGTCCCGACGCGGGGGTGACGACCGTACGACTGCTGCACCGCATCTGCCGCCTCTACGGCGCGGTCGGCCTCGCCGTGCCCCTCTTCGGCTTCGCCACCGCCGCCGCGATGGGCGTCCTGGGCAGCGGCTGGCTCATCGCCTCCATCACCCTCACCGCGGTGGCGGCCGGCCTCCTGATCGCCTTCGTCCTGCCCCGTCAGGACGAACTCCTGCAGGAACTCGGCGCGGGGCGGCCCGTGGAGCGCGCGGGGACCGTTCAACTCGCCATGTTCACCGGCATCTTCAACCTGCTGTGGGCCACCGTCACCGTCCTCATGATCATCCGCCCCGGCTCGACCACCGGCGCCTGACCGGTCAGCCCGTGGCGCGGACCAGGAGGAGCGCCACATCGTCGTCGGGCTCCGGGCGCAGCGCGTTGAGGAGCATGTCGCTGGTCTGCTCCAGGGGGCGCCGGGAACTCTGCAACAGCCGCGTCAGCGTGTGCAGTCCGACGTCGATCGACTCACCCCGGTTCTCCACCAGCCCGTCGGAGTACAGGGCGAGCAACGCGCCCGTGGTGAACGGCACTTCGGCGGTCCCGAAGTCCACCCCGCCGACACCGAGCGGGACTCCGCCGGGGATGTCGAGGAGTTCCGCGGAGCCGTCGGGGCGGATCAGGACGGGCGGCAGATGCCCGGCGCTGGACAGGGCGCAGGTGCCCCGACCGAGGTCGACCACGCCGTACGCGCACGTCGCGATCGTGTCGAGGGAGCCGGTGAGGTCGTCGAGGTGGTGCAGCAACTCGGCGGGCGGCAGGTCGAGTCGGGCCAGCGCACGGGTCGCGCTGCTCAACTGCCCCATGATGGCGGCGGCTTGGACCCCCTTGCCCATCACGTCGCCCACGACGAGCCCGGTCCGGCCGGGCCCCAGCGGCAGCACGTCGTACCAGTCGCCCCCGACCTCGCTGAGCGCCGGCAGATAGCGGGCGGCGATGTCGAGCCCCTCCTGCCGGGCCGGGGCCGGTGGCAGCAGGCTGCGTTGCAGAGTCAGCGCGGTGGTGCGCTCACGGCCGTAGAGGCGGGCGTTGTCGATGCAGATCGCGGCGCGCGCGGCGAGTTCCGAGGCGAGGACACGGTCCTGCTCGTCGAAGGGGCGCTCATTGACGGTGCGGTAGAGGCTCAGCGTGCCGAGCACCTCGCCGCGGGCGATCAGCGGGACGGCGAGGTAGGAGTGGACGCCCGCCGCGTGCAGGGTCTGGGCGGCGCGTCCGTCCCTGGCGATGCGCCGCATCATCGGCCGGTCCACGCGCTCCACCAGGATCGGCCCGGCCTCGCGGACGCACTGGGTGATGATGCGGTGGGGGCCGTAGGTGGCCAGTTCGCCGACCGGGTCCGCCGCGTGGATCGCGTCGGTGAGGTATCCGGCCGCGACGGCCAGCGCCCGGAACTCGACCTGTGCGTCACCGGCCACCGGAGTGATTCCGCCGTGCGCCACGACCGACTCCAGTACGTCGACGGCGGCCAGGTCGGCCACGTGCGGCACCGCCACGTCGGCCAGCTCCCGCGCGGTCTGCTGGAGGTCCAGCGTCGTCCCGATCCGCACCCCGGCCTCCGCCACGACGGACAGGTGCTGGCGAGCCTGCGCGACCTCGGCCGCCGCCTGCTCCCGTTCGGTGACGTCCAGGACGGCCATCGCGAGCCCGAGCACCCGGCCCTGCGCGTCCTCGATGCGGTGGTACGACTCCGAGTACGCGCGCTCCACGGTGTCGGCCGGCGTACGGCCCACGGTCTGCTGGTCGAGCAGCGGCTTGCCGGTGATCAGCACATGCCGCATCCGTGACTCGATGGCCGCCACGTCGAGACCCGGCAGCACCTCGCCGACCCGGCGCCCGACGACCTCCGCCTCCGGTACGCCGTTGATGCGCTCCAGGGCCGGGTTCACCGTGACCCACCGCAGATCGGTGTCGAACACGGCGATGCCCACCGGTGTCTGCCGCACGAGGCTGTGGGAGAGCGCCAGGTCCCGTTCCACGCCCCGAACCGTCGTCGCGTCCGCCGCGAGACCCAGCAGATGCGCCTGGCCGTGGCTGTCGCGCAGCCGCATCGTGCGGAACTCCACGGGCCGCTCGGTGCCGTCCCGGTGCAGCAGCGGGAAGACTCCCGCCCAGCGGGCACCGGAGCCCACCTGGGCGAACAGTTCACGGGCCCGGACCCGGTCGTCGGGTGCCACCAGCAGCCGGTCGGCGCGCTGCGTCAGCGCCTCTTCTGCGGAGTAGCCGAGCAGCTGCTCCGCCTCGGGACTCCACAGCGCGATGTACCCGCCGGCGTCCAGGACCACCGCCGCGACCTGCAACAGGTCGAGCAGTCCTCCCGAGGCGGCCGATACGCCGTCCCCGGCACCGTAAGCGTCCATCCCGGCCGCTCCTTCCGACGGGTTCACGGCACCGTCAGGATCCGAACCGCGGGTCATCCGATTACGGCACAGCCCGGCCCGCCCGGCAACACCGTGCGGAGGGGGAGCGGACGGGGCCGTATGGAGCACGTACCCGTGCGAGCGCCGTCGAGCCCCCGGATTCTGATGGTGCCCTGCCCCCACTCCCCACAGGACACCCGATGCCCTTTCCGCTCCGTCTCGTCTCCCTCCTGGTCGCCGGGTGCGTCGGCGCCCTCGTGCCCGTGTCGCCCGCCGCGGCCGACGACCGTTCCCTGCAACGCGGCCTCGACGAACTGGTCGCCGCTCCCGACGGCCCGCCCGGCGTGATCGTCGTGCTGCGCGACGGCGACCGGCAGCGCGTCCTGCGGGCCGGCACCGCCGACCTCACCACCGGCCGCCCGCTCGAACCGCGCGACCACACCCGGACGGCGAGCACCAGCAAGGCGTTCAGCGGGGCGGTGGCCCTGAGTCTCGTACGACAGCACCGGCTCTCCCTCGACGACACGATCGGCAGGCGACTGCCCCAACTCCCCAAGGACTGGCGGGCCGTGACGCTGCGTCAGCTGCTCCAGCACACCAGTGGGCTCCCGGACTTCAGCCAGAGCCCGGAGTTCCGGAGCCTCATCCAGGCCGACCCGCACCACCACTTCGACTCGCGGCACCTGCTCGACTTCGTGGCGGGAGAACCGCTGCGGTTCACGCCCGGCTCGCAGTACCAGTACTCCAACTCCGACAACATCGCCGTGGCGCTGATGGCGGAGGCCGCGACCGGCGCGCGCTACGAGGATCTGCTGCGCCACGACGTGTACCGGCCGCTCGGCCTGCGGGACACGAGCCTGCCGCAGGGATTCCGGATGCCGGAGCCGTACATGCACGGCTACGCGGTCGGCGGACCGTCGGGACCCGAGGACGTCAGCGAGACGATCGGCATGTCGGGCGTGTGGGCGTCCGGCGGCATCACCTCGTCGCCCCGCGACCTGGCGACGTTCATCGGCGGCTACGCCTCCGGAGCCCTCACCTCGCGGGCGGCGCTGCGGGAACAGCGGCACTGGGTCCCCGGTGCCTCCGAACCGGCGGGACCGGGTCGCAACAGCGCGGGCCTGGCCATCTTCCGCTACGAGACCCGCTGCGGGGTCGTACTGGGACATACCGGGAACACCCTTGGTTACACACAGTTGATGGCGGCGACCCCCGACGGTCGGCGCGCGCTCACTTTCTCATTGACAACTCAGGTGAACCAGGCCGGGAACGCCGCTCTGCTGAGCAAAGTGCGCGCGGTCGAGGAGGACGCGGTGTGCGCCCTCCTGGGGACATACGGGTCGTAACACCACAGGCGTGCCGGACGCCTCCGGCATGCCGCACCATGAGTGCGTGCACACGCGACTCACTTATCAACGGCAGGACGAGCGGGCGGCGTTCGCGCTCGCGGACGCGCTGGGACGTGCCGGGGCCGACGTCGTGCCCGCCGTGTGGCCGACCGCCTCCGACGGTGCCCCCGACCCGGAGACCGTCGTCGTCCTGCTGTGGTCGGCGGCGTGGGACCGAACGCAGACGGAACCCGCGCCGCTCGCCGCGCACGTGCCCGTCCGACTCGACGACACACCGCTGCCGTCCGCCCTCGCCGGGCTGCGCCACGTACGGCTCGCCCAGGGCTGGGGCCGGGTGTCGGACGAGGCGGCGGCGATGATCGTGCGCCTCGGCTTCCCGGCCCTCGTGCCTCCGCTCCCCGTTCGGGGCACACCCGCCGAAAGCACCCTGGCGATCAGCGACTTCGGCCCTCTGGGGCTGTTCGCGAGCTGCCCGCGGTGCGGCGAGAGCAGCGAACGGCTGCGCCCGTACGTCACGGTCGACCATCACCACGACCGGGCGCTGCGGCTGGTCATCTGTGGCGCGTGCAACTGGCAGGACGACTGCGAGCTGTGACTGCGGCGAACCGTTTCCGCTACCTCAAGCGACCGTGCTGTCCGACCCGTTGACCAGACCCTCCCGCTCCGGGTCGGCGGGCAGGGCCAGCCACTCCGCGATGGTGCGGGCGATCGGCTGGCCGGTGTCCGCCTCGACGAAGCCGAACTGGCCCGACTGGTTGCACTCCAGGAACCACCAGGTCCCGTCCCCGTCCTCGGCGAAGTCGAAGGCGCCGTAGGCCAGTTCGGCCTCGCGCAGATATGTGAGGACGGCCTCGGCGATGCGCGGCGGGACCTCGGTGGGGTGCCAGGGCTGCGCGGGGGTGGCGAAGCGGACGTCGACCTCGGCGGGGTCCGCGTCCGGGGCGGTCGCCATCCGGGCGGCCAGCATCCGGTCGCCCACCACGGTGAGCCGGATGTCGGCGCGCTTGGCGACCCGCCGTTGCAGCAGCGTGGGACCGAAGGCCACGGCGGCGAAGTCGGTGTCCGGCGCGACTCGGCTGGTCGGCACCGCCCGGGGCGGATCCTGCGGGTGGGCACCGGAGACAGGCTTGACCACCAGGTCCGGGAAGCGCCGCGAGAACTCGCGGGCGGCCTGCGGGAACGTGGTGATCAGCGTGGCGGGCACCGGCAGCCCGCTGCGCTGGGCCAGCCGCAGCTGCCAGGGCTTGTGCCGGGCGCGGCGCGCCGCGTCGGGGTGGTTCATCCAGCGGGCGCCGGAGCCGCGCAGCATGCCGTAGAGCGCCTGTGACGCCTCCTCGGTGAGCCACGCGGAGGGCTGCGGTGCGCGGGTCGCCGGGGCGCCCGGTCTGCGCACCCAGATGGAACGCAGTCCGCTCACGCTCACCAGCCGCCCGCCGACCGCGAGATGGCCGCGGAAGGCTCCGTGGACGTACTCGCCGGAGAGCGCGACCCCGCCGGTGAGGTCGGCGGGATCGATCCGGACCACGGGGACGCCGGCCGCGTGCAGATGCACCATCACCAGGTCCGCGGTGACGTCCTCTTCGCAGGTAAGGACCAATACGGTCATTTTCGTCGTTCCGCGTTCAGTCGTCGAAGTGAGTCTTCGATCCCGCGGTGGACGTCGTGGTCCCCAGTTCTCTCAGCAGAGCGAGATCATGGGCGGCGACCCGTCCGTCGGCGAGCACGTTCAACTGCAGTCCGGAGTCGTAGCTGTACGGAGTGGTGAGCTCCAACTGTGCTGCCGGGCGAGCGTAGTTGAGCGCGAACGGTTGCATCGTCTCTCCCTCGTCGGTACTGCCTCGTGCAAGCGGTGGCCACCCCGCGAGGTCGCTTGGCCCGCTGACTTCCGTCTGCTTCCAGAGACTTATACGAATCGAACGAGTGAATGGTTTCCTTACTCTGCGTAACCACGGTAAGGAAGGTAAGAGCCGTGACGGGTTCAGCCGAGGTCGCCCGGCCGCCCCTCCTCCTGCTCGCCGAGGGACTTGCGCATCGAGCGCAGGGCGAGAAGAAGTACGGCGATGTCGTCCAGGTGCACGGGATCCGGCATCAGGTCGGTCGGCAGCACGAAGTAGAGGACGGCACCCCAGAAAACCCATTTGGGGCCGGTCGGAAGCCCTGCGCGCCGCAGTCCGCGCCGCATACGGACGAGCCGCACCAGCACTCCGACGGCCACGGCGAGCAGCGCCACCGCGAGCACCACGGCGACGACGATCACGGTTGTGGTCGAGTCCACGGGCTCCCCCTTTTCCGGTCCGGCCGCACGACATGTGCCCTATCCGGATGCCCGGTTGAGGCCCCGGTATTGCCGAAGAGGGGAACATCACACCCGAACGCCCGGAAGAGTCTTGACAGTCACCGACCCCATGTCGGGCACTGGTACGTTTTCACCGTGAGCGCGACCAGCGGGACGGGAACGGGAACCCACGTACGGATCGGCCTCGACGCCCCACCGCGCGTCGCCGGCCTCGGCGTCGGTGTGCACGGCACGGTGAGTCCACGTGACGTGTTCCGGCTGCCTGACCTCTGGCAGCTCCATCTCTACCGGTACGAGGCGGAGTTGACCGTCGACGGGGTGCCGCACGCGATCAGGCCCGGCCATGTGAGCCTGGTGCCGCCCGGCGCGCTGGTGCGCTTCCACTACCGCGGCCGCTCCGAGCATCTCTTCGCCCACCTGGAACTCACCTTCGCCGGTGAGCGGTTGACCGTTCCCGTGATGCAGGACGCCGGTACGCAGACGCCCGTGCTCACCGACCTGATGCTGCGGGCCGTCGCGGCGGCGCCGGGCAACTCCGCCCGTGCCGCTGCCGAGTTGTGGACCGTGCTGTGGCGGGTCGCCGACCTCGCGACCCCGGCCGCCGGTGACGCCGCCGGACCCCACCCCGCGCTCGCCCTCGCGGTCGCACACATCGAGGCGCGTCTGGCGGCGCCGCTGACGGTGCCCGAGGTGGCGCGCGCGGCCGGCGTCTCGCACAACCACCTCATCCGGCTGTTCCGCGCCGAACTGGGCACCACGGTCGTCGCCTACATCCGGCACCGCCGCCTGGAACACGCACGGCACCTGCTGCGGGAGTCCACCCTGTCCGTCCCGGCGATCGCGGCGGCCGTCGGCATCGGCGACCTCCAGGCCTTCAACAAGGCGTGCCGACGCGAACTGGGCGCCTCGCCGAGGGCGGTTCGCGCCGGCACCGGGTGAATCCCGCTCGTACCCTGCGGATCAGTTCCGGCCCGTACCCCGGTACAGGTCCAACTCCCCGTCCAGCTCCACCGCCAGGACCGTCGCCCGCTCGTCCACATCTGCGGCCCGCGGGGCGTCGATCCACGTCACACCCGGAACCTCGCCGAGCCCGCCGATCACGTCGTGGCCGAGCTCCGCGCCGGTACCGAGCACCGTGACCCGTTTGACGGGCGTACGCAGGCCGCGCACCGACACCGACTCGCGCGGCGGGTCGAAGCACACCAGGTACAGCGTGCGGCGGTCGGCGGACAGGGTGCTCGGCCCGTAGTGGTGCCCGGCGGGCAGACCGGCCACCGTGCCGTACACCGCCTCGGAGTGCCGGGCGATCCACGCGCCGAGCCCCTCGAGGCGTTCCACCTGCGCGGGCGGGATCGTCCCGTCCTCCTTCGGGCCCACGTCGAGCAGCAGATTGCCGCCCATGCCGATGGTCTCCGTGAAGTAACGCACCAGCTGCCGCACCGACTTGTGATGCTCGTCCTGGTGCTGGAACCCCCACGAGTCGTTGACCGTCAGGCACAACTCCCAAGGCCCGTCCGGCGCTTGCAGCGGCACCCCCTGTTCGGGCGTCGCGTAGTCGCCGTGGCTCAGCATGCGGGCGTTGAGGACGGTGTCGGGGTTCCCGGCGAGGATCAGCTCCGCCAACTCCCGCAGGCCCCACTGCTCTTCGGCCCGCTCCCACTCGCCGTCGAACCACAGCAGGTCGGGCCGGAAGCGGGCCACCAACTCGCCGACCTGGCCGTCGCGGTAGGCGAGGTAACGCGCCCAGGCGGCCGGATCCTCCTCGCCGGGCCGGGCGGAGGCGTACGGGTTGGCGCGTATCTCCTCCTCCGGCGGCTGCGGATGGACGGTGCTGGCGTAGTCGGGGTGGTTCCAGTCGGAGTGGGAGTAGTAGAGCCCGACCTTGAGGCCCTCCTCGCGCAGTGCCTCGGCATAGGGCCCGATCAGATCGCGGCCGGCCGGGGTGCGGCGGACGACGTCCAGGTCGCCGTGGGCCGAGTCCCACAGGGCCACACCGTCGTGGTGCCGGGCGGTCAGCACCGCGTACCGGGCACCGGCACGTGCGAACAGCCTTGCCCAGTCCCGCGGTTCGTAGCGCGCGGCGGTGAACCCGTCCAGCTGGCGCATGTATTGGTCGTGCGGAACCTGGCCCGTGTAGAACGACCAGGACTCCGGCACACCGTCGACGGCGTAGATCCCGTAGTGGACGAAGATGCCCAACTTGGCATCGCGGAACCAGGATTGCATCGGCATACCGCCAAGCTAGGCCGCAAGGCGGCGCGGCGCGTGGGCGGTGATCACCATCGGTGGTCCATTTTCACCACCCCCACCTCGCCGTGTCGGCCTCTCGCGTGACCGAGGGTTCTGGAAGCCGGAGACGCCCTCTACCGCTCGTCGGCCGACCGGTCGCCGTCATGTGGCGGATCGACACGGTCCACGTCGGCCGGCGGTGTCGCGGGGCGCAGCGCCTTCGTCACGTCCCGCAAGCGGCCGAAGGTCCGCTGGAACGGGGACCCGGCCGACGAGGGAGACTCGCCCGGTACGATTGCGCCGCCGGACTCGCGCAACGCGGCCAGTGCCTCGTTGGCGCGGTCGGCGGACTCCCGGTACAGGTCCCGGGACTTCGTCATCGCTTCGAGCGCCTCGGCGTACATGGCCACGAGCCTGCGCTCCCGGGCCAGTTCCTCCTCCAGGGTCATCAGGCTCCACTGCTCGCGCAGCGCGGTGACGGCCTCGGCGCCGCCCTCCGGCAGGGGACGCGCGGAGGCCGCGTAGCGGCACAGCACGTCCACGAGTTCGGTGGGCTCGGAGCCGTCGAGGAAGACGCTGCGCACGGAGAAGTCACGGACGTCGTAGCCGGGGGCGGCAGGGTTGGTGGGCAGCACCACGGCCCCGCCGCGCGGCACCTGGAAGTCGAACTCGCGCAGCAACGCCCAATTGACGGAGCGTAGTTGATCGGGTGTGGCCCGGTGCTCGACCACGCAGTGCCGCAGACTCGCCGGCAGCAGCCGGGCGAGGGGGAGCCGACCCTGTGCGTCCGGGGTCATCGCCTCGTGCACGACGACGTGGATGCTCCAGCCGGCGAGCGCGCAACTCCGGAACAGCCGCCGTAGATCCTTCTCGTCCGACGGCAGCGGATTGACCTCCCCGAAGCGCAGCCCCGGGACCGGCGCGTGGTCCCAGCCCGTGTCGGCGTCCTCGGGCCAGAACACGGTCGCGGGGGAGGGCCACCGGGGATCCCAGACCTGCTCGGCCTCCGCGACCAGGATCCATTCCCGTCCGTCGGTCGAAGCCGGAGCGGCGGGCGAGCCGGGCTCCGGCAGCGCCGGAAGTGTGAGCCGCGCCCGCACGGTCACCGTCCCCTCGACCCGCCAACGGGCCTCGAAGACCAGCTCCCGGGGATCATGGCCCTGATCCTCGTCCGGTTCCATGTGGTCGTCGATGACCTCGCGGTCCTTGAGTCGCTGCAACTGTCGCCGTACGACACCCGCCGCGTCCTGGGACCCGACGTGGCGGCCGCGAGCCAGCCACACCGTGTGGGGGATCGTGGGCGGAGCTGTGGAGGAGTTCGACATAGGCCAATCTGCGGGCGGGGGCGGGGCTGACCCACCAGTATGGGCGTTGGAGATCTTGGCGGGTCAAGCGGGGGTCGTGGAGTCTCGTATGCCCGGAATTCCTGCGATCCCGCGTGAGCATACGCGCGGGGTGTGATCGGTCCGCTCCGGGCGGCGGGGTTTCACACGTGCCTTTGACATGGCCCGGTCCGCAGAATGGTGGCGCGGACGGGACCCGCCCACCATCCGCTCGGGGTGGGTCCCTTCCGTGTGTCCCGCACCGCACACGTCACCGCCGCCGACGGTCCGGCCTGGACGGCACACCCGCCTCGGCCGGTGGCGCGCTGAATCCGGCCGGTACCGAGCGCGCGCTCGCCGGGGGCGATGCCTGCAGCGGCACGACCGCCTCCTCGCGCGGCGGCCGGGTGCGCGGCGCGGGCTTGCCGACGACCCGGGTGTGGGTCATCAGCGAGGCGCAGGCCGCGCAGACCTCGGACAGGGTCCACACCTGGCCGACCGCCGGATCGTGCCGCAGCACGAGCAGCACCGAGCCCGAGCAGTCGACCCGGGTCCCCTCGTGCGCCGCACACCGCTGCCGACGGCAGCCGCAGGCCGCGTCGGGGCGTACGGTCGCCGCTCTGACGTGGGCCGCCGCATGGGCTTCGGCGAAGCGGCGCAGGGCCGGGATGTCACGCGACCGGACGGGCATGCCGCACCCGGAGGAGCAGCTGACCGAGGCGGTGCGGTCGCGGTGACCTGTGATGCGAATAGTCCAGGTACGCCCGGGTCGACGGGCTGACGGGGCGTCAGGGTACGCGAGAGCCAAGACCACAGTTCCTTTGAGTGGAGGTGTTCACGCGGAAGAGGCGCTGAGTTAAGAACTACCCGTCGTGGGGCACTTCACAGCATTTACGGACCCCAAGTATTCGTTCGATCCCGTCGGGCCCGTTCGCCCCGGTCAGGCGCCCGGTTGTTGGCGTCCGGGTGCGGGAGCACACTGAACCCATGGATCCCGCCCGCGGGGACGACGACGAGCGCGCACTGACGGAGCGCGCGTTCCGGCAGGCGTCGTTCTCGATGTCGGTGTTCGACGCCTCCCAGCGGTATCTGCGGCTCAACGCCGTGGCCTGCGAGGTGATGGGGCTCGGCGAGGAGGCCCTGCGCGGCCACGCCTTCCCGTACGGGCTGCCCGAGGACGTCGACCAGCTGGGCACCCTCCAGGCACTGCGCGATGTGGCGGCCACGGGCAAACCCGCGCACTACGAGAGCTACACCCGCGCCCCGTCCGGAATCCGCGAGCACGCCTGGAACCTGGAGCTGTGGCCGGTCCGGGACGACCGGGGCGAGGTCTGCGCCGTAGGCATGGCCGGGTTCGACAGCAGCGAGCAGCACTGGGCCCGGCAGCGGCTCGCGGTGCTCGACGAGGCCGCCGTCTCCGTCGGTACCACCCTCGACCTCGATCGCACCGCGCGCGAACTCGCCGAACTGGTCGTCCCGCGCTTCGCCGACTTCGCGAGCGTGGACCTGCTGGAGGCGGTGATGCACGGCGAGGAGCCCGAGGACGGCGGCCTCGACGCGGACGTCGTGCTGCGCCGGACCGCGCATCTGTCCACCGAGCCGGGGACCCCGGAGGCCGTGATCGGCCTGGGCGCCAGCGACGCCTACCCGCCGTTCTCACCGCCCGCCCGCGCCCTGCACACCGGCCGTCCGGTGCTCAGCGGGAGCGGCGACCCGGACTTCGACCGGTGGATCGCGGGCGTCCCGGCGCGGGCCGCGAAGATGCGGGGCTTCGTCGTCACCTCACTGCTGGCGGTGCCGCTGATCGCGCGCGGCACCACACTGGGCGTCGCCGTGCTGCTGCGCACCCGGCCCGACGCCTTCACGCAGGACGATTTCGCGCTGGCGCGGGAGATCGCCGGCCGGGCCGCCCTCTGCGTCGACAACGCCCGCCGCTACACGAGGGAGCGCTCCACCGCGCTCACCCTCCAGGAGAGCCTGCTGCCGCGCGGCACGTCCCCGCAGTCGGCGGTCGACGTCGCCTGCCGCTATCTGCCCACCGACTCGCGGGCAGGTGTCGGCGGCGACTGGTTCGACATCATCCCGCTCTCCGGCGCGCGGGTGGGCCTGGTCGTCGGTGACGTGGTCGGCCACGGCATCCAGGCCTCCGCGACCATGGGGCGGCTGCGCACCGCGGTCCAGACGCTCGCCGACGTCGACCTTCCGCCCGACGAACTGCTGGCCCACCTCGACGACCTGGTCCTGCGGCTCGGCGGCGACGACGAGAACGGCGGGCGGGCCGGCGTCGGCGGCACCGGGGCGACCTGTCTGTACGCCGTCTACGACCCGGTGTCGCGGATGCTGAGCGCCGCCAGTGCCGGTCACCCCCCGCCCGTCCTCGTCCTGCCGGACGGCACCACGCAGGTGGTCGACATCGGCGTCGGCCCGGTCCTGGGCGTGGGCGGCCTGCCCTTCGAGACCACCGAACTCGAACTGCCGGAGGGCACCCTCGTCGCCCTGTACACGGACGGCCTGGTGGAGTCCGCCGACCGGGACCCGGACCTCGGCATCTCCCGGCTGCGCCAGGCCCTGGCCGGATCGCGCTCCACCCTGGAGGACCGCTGCGACCAGGTGCTCTCCGCGCTGCTGCCGAAGCACCCCGGCGACGACGTGGCCCTGGTGCTCGCGCGCACCAAGGCACTTGACGCCGACCACGTCCAAGTCTGGGACCTGGCAGCCGACTTCGAGGGCGTCTCCGAGGCCCGCAGGCTCGCCACCGCCCAACTCGACGCCTGGGGACTGACGGAGGAGGCCTTCGTCACCGAACTGGTCGTCAGCGAACTCGTCACCAACGCGATCCGCTACGGCGCCGAACCGATCCAACTCCGCCTGATCCTCGACCGTACGCTCATCTGCGAGGTCTCCGACGGCAACTCCACCTCGCCCCACCTTCGCCGGGCCCGGATCTACGACGAGGGCGGCCGGGGCCTGCTCCTGGTCGCCCAGCTCACCGCCGACTGGGGCACCCGGCACACCGCGACCGGCAAGACCATCTGGGCCGAACAGGCGCTGACACCGGCGAGTTGAGCACGTCGGGTCCGGCGGTCAGTGGGGGTAGGCGCGCGGTGGGCGCTGCCGGGGCAGTTCGTCGCGGAACTCCTCGATGCGGGAACTGACCTGCCGGATCAACGCGGTTGGCGCCAGCCGGTCGAGGTAGAGGTTGCGGCGCGCGAGCCCCGGAGCGTCCACGCAGAAGTACAGCGACATCAGCGGATTGATGAACAGCTCGCTGCCACGCGTGCGTTCGGTGAAGCGGACGTCGCCGAAATCCCCGCGTACGGCGGCTGCGACGGAACCGTTGACGATGCTCGGGTGGTCCGGCGTGCACTCCTGTGCGTGGGCCACCGCGTCGAGGTACAGCTGCCCCTCGCGGCTCTCGCGCGGGAGCGAGAACGCGCCGAGGTAGGCGCCCTCGCGCTCCAGGGCTGCCAGATTCTCCAGCACCAGCGCGTGGTTGACCCCGTGGTACGCGTCGATGCCGAAGCCCAGGCACGCCACCAGCCGCACCGGCACGTCGTCGAGCCCGTCCACCGCGGCGAGGCTGACCATGTCCTCCTCCGGTGTGCCGAGGCCGTGTTCGTCGCCGCGCATGAGGATGTCGGTCCCGCCGTCGACGAGCACGACGGCGTCGACACCGCCCAGGTGGTCGATCAGCGCGCGGTACGCGGCCCGCAGCGGCTGCACGCCGGTCAGCGGGAACGCGTACACCGTGGACGGCATGTCGTTCAGCCGGAGCCACCGGGCGAGCGAACGCTCCGGGAAGTAGTCCCCCCGCGCCGCCGTGTCGGGGCCCACCGCCGCGACGTCCGGCTCCACCCACACGTCCTGGTCGAGGCCGTAGAGATCGGCGAACGACAGGTTGGCGAGGTGCACCTCCTTGCCGGCCGAGCGCAGCGCGAGCGCGAGGGGCAGCCCCGCGTAGACGTCGAAACCGCCGCCGGCCCCGGCGACGAGGATCCGGCGCGCGTCGCGCAGCCGGGAGAAGAACGGGGGTTCGAGGAGGGAGAACACCGGAGGACGTTAACAGCCCCGTACGCCATGATGGACGCGTGGACTTCGAGCCGTACCGGGGCGAGTTGGTGGCGTACTGCTATCGCATGCTGGGCTCGTTCCACGAGGCCGAGGATCTGGTGCAGGACACGATGCTGCGCGCCTGGAAGGCCCGCGAGCGCTACGACCCGAGCCGCGCGTCCGTCCGCACCTGGCTGTACCGCATCGCCACCAACGTCTGCCTCACCGCCCTCGAAGGCCGCGCCCGCCGCCCCCTCCCGTCCGGCCTCGGCGCGCCGGGCGAGGACCCCATGACACCACTCACCCCGGCCACCGACATCTCCTGGCTCCAGCCCTTCCCCGACGCGCGCTACGACATGGAGGCGCGGACCGACATGCGGCTCGCCCTGGTCGTGGCCCTGCAACGGCTCCCGGCGCGACAGCGGGCCGTGCTCGTGCTGCGCGAGGTGCTCCAGTTCAGCGCCGCCGAAGTCGCCGACCAGCTCGACACCTCCGTCCCGGCCGTCAACAGCACACTCCAGCGCGCCCGCGCCGCCCTCACCGACATCGGCGACGACCACACGATTGCCGAACCGGACGACCACGAGGCGCGCGAGGTGGTCGACCGCTACCTGCGGGCCTTCGAGGCGGCCGATGTCCCCGCCCTCGTACGGCTGTTGGCCGATGCGGTCGTCCTCGAGATGCCGCCGGTCCCGCTCTGGTTCCGGGGCACCGAGCACTACGGCGCGTTCATGCGCCGCGTCTTCGAACTCCGGGGCACGGACTGGATGGTGAGGCCGGTCACGGCCAACTCGCAGCCCGCGCTCGCCGCGTACGCGGCGGACCCCGACGGAAGCCGGTGGCTGCACAGCATCCAGGTGTTCACGGTCGCAGGCGGCCGTGTCACCGGCAACGTCGTGTTCACCGAGCCGCAGGTCCTGGCGTCCTTCGACCTGCCGCGGCGGATTTCCCCGGATCGACCGCTCCCGCCGCGATGAGTTCGGCCGCTGCCGCCGGTACGTACCGGTGAGCATCGACCGAAAGGACAATGGATCATGAGCGTCACCGTCATTCAGTTCACCACCCTGGACGGGGTCGTCTCCGACCCCGACGGGTCCGACGGCACCCCGTACGGCGGCTGGCTCTTCCGCTACGGCCGCGAGGAGATCGAGGGCGACAGGTTCCGGCTGGCCGACACCCTGGGCGACGGGGTGCTGCTGCTCGGCCGTGGCACGTGGGAGGCGTTCGCGCGGCTGTGGCCGGGCCGCGACGACCCGTTCGCCGCCCGCATGAACGCCGCGTCGAAACTGGTCGCCTCCCGCACCCTGACCGACGCCTCGGCCTGGGCGAACTCGACCGTCCTCGACGGCGATCTCGCCGACGCCGTGAAACGCGAGGAGCGCGAGGTGATCGTCATGGGCAGCCTGAGCGTCGTCCACACGCTGATGGCGGAGGATCTGGTCGACGAGTACCGGCTCATCACCTTCCCCACCGTCGTCGGCACCGGCGAGCGGCTCTTCGCCGCGGGCGGTCCGCCCGCGCACCTGGAGTGCCTGGAGGTGGAGAAGCCGGGGCACACCGTGTTCGCCCGGTACGGGAGGGCCGTGCGCTGATGTGCGAAGGGCCCGGCGGTACGCCCGCCGGGCCCTACGGCTTCATCTGTAGGGGAGTTGGGCCTACGCGCCGCTCGCCCGGAGCATGTCCTCGCGCTCGACGATCTTCACGCGCTCACGGCCCTGCGGCTCGCCCAGCGCCTTCTCGGCCGCGTCCAGCTTGTACCAGCCGTCCCAGGTGGTGAAGCGGACGTTCCGCTCGGCGAGGAACGCCTCCACGGCCTCCGGGTCGGGCGAAACAGGTGTGTGCAAACGGCCGTTGGCATGGTCGTCGAGCAGGTTCGCGACCGTCTCGTTGGCATCGCCCTTGGTGTGACCGATCAGACCGACCGGGCCGCGCCGGATCCAGCCCGTCACATACGTCGACTGGAGGTGCTCGCCGGTCTCCTGGATGACCCGGCCGCCCTCGTCCGGGACCGTGCCCGAGTCGATGTCCCAGGGCAGCTTGGGGAGCTTGTCGGAGAGGTAGCCGACCGCGCGGTAGACCGCGGTGACGTCCCAGTCCTTGAACTCGCCGGTGCCCTTGACGTTGCCGGTGCCGTCGAGGGCGGTGCGCTCGGTGCGCAGGCCGACGACCTTGCCGTCCTCGCCGAGGATCTCGGAGGGCGACTCGAAGAAGTGCAGGAACAGCTTGTGCGGGCGGTCGCCGACATCGCGGATCGCCCAGTTCTCCAGGGTCTTGGCGACCATGTCGGCCTGCTTGTTGCCACGACGCGTGGTGATCGAGCCCTCGTCGTAGTCGATGTCCTCGGGGTCGACGATGACCTCGATGTTGGGGGAGTGGTCCAGCTCGCGCAGCTCCATCGGGGAGAACTTCGCCTGCGCCGGGCCCCGGCGGCCGAAGACGTGGACTTCAAGCGCCTTGTTGGCCTTGAGGCCCTCGTGGACGTTCGGCGGGATCTCGGTCGGCAGCAGTTCGTCGCCGGTCTTGGCGAGCACGCGGGCCACGTCGAGAGCCACGTTGCCGACACCCAGGACGGCGACCTTCTCGGCCTCCAGCGGCCAGGTGCGCGGGACGTCCGGGTGGCCGTCGTACCAGGAGACGAAGTCGGCGGCGCCGTAGGAGCCGTCGAGCTCGATGCCCGGTATGGACATCTCGCGGTCGGCGGTGGCGCCGGTGGAGAAGACCACCGCGTCGTAGAAGGAGCGCAGGTCGTCGAGGCTGATGTCGGTCGGGTAGTCGACGTTGCCGAAGAGACGGATCTGCGGCTTGTCCAGCACCTGGTGCAGGGCGGTGATGATGCCCTTGATGCGCGGGTGGTCGGGGGCGACGCCGTACCGGATCAGGCCGAAGGGCGCGGGCATCCGCTCGAAGAGGTCGATGGACACACCGGGTTCGGCGGCCACCTCGGACTTGAGCAGGGCGTCGGCGGCGTAGATCCCGGCGGGACCGGCTCCGACGATGGCTACCCGCAGGGGGCGCGGCATGATCAGGTTCCCTTCGAACGATGACAAGCGACTCGACGGGAAGCCTAAGCTAAGGCATGCCTAACCCAGTACGCGGGTCCGATCTATGACCTCATAAGGCCGACTTATGGGGTGTCCAAGGTTGCCGCATGGCGCGGCCCGCGGTCCTCAGCCGGCCGGGCGGATGTGCACCACGTCCTGCACGACCTCGGGCGGGGTGGCCAGCAGCTGGACCATCACGCGGGCGACGGTGGCCGAGGGGAGCGGCTTCATGGCGCCCACCCTGGTCAGATAGCCGTCCGCCTCCCACACCGGTGCGGCGCGCTGCCGGTCCTCGCCGGGGAAGTTCTCGATGAAGGCGCTGTCCGAGATGGAGCCCAGGATCACCAGCGCGACCCGGATGCCGTCGCCGCGCAGCTCCTTGTGCATCGCGGCGGTGAAGCCGTTCAGGCCGTGCTTGCTCGCCGCGTACATCGCCATCAGCGGCATGTGGTCCAGGGTGATCTCGGAGGAGATGTTGAGGATGTCGCCGCCCCCGGCCGCCCGCAGCAGGGGCACGGCCGAGCGGATCGTGTGGATCGGGCCCAGCAGGTTGGTGCCGACGCAGGCGTGGATGTCCTCGTCCGCGGTCTCCTCGATGGCCCGGATGCGGGCGACGCCGGCACTGTTCACCAGGATGTCCACCCGCCCGAAGCGCTCCTCGACCTGAGCGAAGGCGGCCCGCACGCTGTCGCCGCTGCTGACATCGGTCGGGATCGTCAGCACCGAGCCCGCCATCTCCCGCGCGGCCGTCTCCAGCCGGTCGGCACGCCGGGCGAGCAGCACCACCTGCGCCCCGTCCTCGGCGAGCTGCGCCCCGACGGCCCGCCCCACGCCGGTCGAACCTCCGCTGATCACAGCGACCTTGCCCTGCATCGTGCCTGTCATGACGGCCTCCCCGGCGAGACGTGACGAACGCATGAGAGGCTACCTCTCGCTATTTGAGAACGCCATATCCGTACCTCAAGGCGGGAGAGACGTGCGGATCGGGTGTCCCCTGGACAGGCTGGAGACATGGACTCGCCCACGGAATGGACCCTCACCCCCTTCACGCCCGACCTCGTGCGCGGTGCGCTCGACCTGGAGCACACCGCACACGGACTGCTGCCGCACCGGCTGCCCGCCCGGGCCCGCGCCCAGTGCGCCGACGAGCAGTTGGCGACGGTGGAGGCCCAACCCTCGGGCGTACGGCTGGTGTTCCGCACCCGGGCCACCGCCGTCGAGCTGGACACCCTGCGCACCACGACCACCTACGAGGGCGTCCCGCCCGCCCCCGACGGCCTGTACGACCTGCTCGTCGACGGGCGGCTCGCAGGGCAGGCGAGCGTGAGCGGGGGCAACGTCAGGATGGTGGACATGGCCGCGGGGACGGTGAAGGAGCGGCCCGGCCCGGTCGGCACCGTCCGTTTCACCGGCCTGCCCGACCGCGAGAAGGACGTCGAGATCTGGTTGCCGTACAACGAGATCACCCGGCTCGTCGCCCTGCGCACCGACGCCCCCGTCGAACCGGTGCCGGACCGGGGGCGCAACGTCTGGCTGCATCACGGCAGTTCGATCAGCCACGGCTCGTTCGCCGCGAGCCCCAGCACGACCTGGCCGGCGCTGGCCGCCGCGCTGGGCGGGGTGGAGCTGATCAACCTCGGCTTCGGTGGCAACGCGCTGCTGGACCAGTTCACCGCCCGCACCCTGCGGGACACTCCCGCGGATCTGCTCAGCGTCAAGATCGGCATCAACCTGGTCAACGCCGACGTGATGCGACTGCGCGCCTTCGGCCCGGCGGTGCACGGATTCCTCGACACCGTCCGCGAGGGACATCCGACCACTCCACTGCTGGTCGTCTCGCCCCTCCTGTGCCCGATGCACGAGGACACCCCGGGCCCCTGCCTGCTGGACTTCGCCGGACTCAGGGAGGGGAGGCTGGAGTTCAGCGCGCTGGGCGATCCCGCCGAACGCGCCGCCGGGAAGCTGACCCTCAACGTCATCCGCGACGAACTGGCCCGGATCGTCGCGCAGCGCTCGGCCGACGACCCCCACCTCCACCACCTCGACGGCCGTGAGCTCTACGGCGAGCGGGACTTCGCCGAACTGCCCCTGCCCGACCGACTCCACCCGGACGCCGAGACGCACCGCCGTATCGCCGAGCGCTTCGCCGGGCTGGCCTTCGGCGTCGGCGGACCGTTCGGATCCCAGGCCTGAGCGGTCTGGTGGCAGGCGGGGCGGCTCGCTAGGCTGCGCGGCAGAAGCGGGATCGTCAACGCGTCGGTGGCTGGGTAGCGCGTCCCTCCGACGTGCTCACGGGAGACGCCGATGGCGTACCGATCCCTTCTCCGCGTTCCCAGCGCGGGATTCTTCCCGCTCGGATTCCTCGCCCGCCTTCCCTACGCGACCTCGTCGCTCGCGACGCTCATCCTCGTCCGGGCCGCCTCCGGCAGCTACGCCTTCGCCGGTCTCGCCGCCGCTGCCCAGGGCATCGCCAACGCGCTCGGCGCCCCGGTCGCCGGAGCGCTGGCCGACCGGCACGGGCACCGTCTCGTCGGGGCGGTGGCCGCGCTCGCCAACGCCGGTGCCCTCACCGGCCTCGTCGTGGCCGGCCACACCGGCCGCCCGGGCATGATCGCCGCAGCTGCCCTGGCCGGACTCACCCAGCCGCCGGTCGGCTCTCTGGTCCGCGTCCACTGGTCACGCCTGCTGCACGCGCGCGAGCGGCCCGACCTCGTCCGCACCGCCCTCTCGTACGAGGCGACCGCCGACGAGATCAGCTTCGTCGCGGGACCGGCGATCGTCGGACTGCTCACCGCCCTCGGCCCGACCGCACCGACCGTGGCCGCCATCGCCCTGCTCCTCCTGGCCACCCTGCCCTTCACCCTGTCCCTCGCCCCCGGCGGAGCCGCACGGCAAGAGGCACCGGGCACCTCACGAACTCCCTTGCCCCGCCTGCCACTTGCGGTCATGTTCCTCGCCATGGCCGCGATGGGCACCGTCTTCGGCGCGGTACAGACCGGCGTCACTGCCTACGCGGACGACAGCGGACGCCCCGGCAGCGCGGGACTCCTCTACGCCCTCTTCGGCGTCGGCAGTGCCCTGGCCGGTGCCGCCTGCGCCTGGCTCCCCGCCCGCTTCACGCTGCTCCACCGGTACGTGACCTTCGCGGCGACCCTTCTCCTGGGCACCCTCACCCTTGTCGCCGGGGACGGCCTGCACGCCGTTCCCGCCGCGATGGCCGTCGCCGGGGTGACCGTGGCCCCCTACATGATCAGCCTCTACACGCTCACCGAACGCCTCGCGCCCGCCGACCGTGCGACCGCGGCCCTGACGATCCTGTGCGCGGGCGGCCCGCTCGGCACCGCGACCGGACAGGCCCTGGCCGGCTACCTGGCCGACCGCCACGGGCCCGCCGGAGCCTTCCTGCTGGCGCCGGCCGCGGCAATGGCGGCTCTGCTGCTAGCCGTTGCGGTGTTTCTGGCGGATACCGACATGCTCCGCCCGGGTGTTCGTGTTGCCGTCGGGTCCGGGACACCCGAGTCTGGGGGAATGGGCCGGGCCAAGGGGAGGACACACGATGGCGACGAGCGCTGACACACCGGATGCCGAACGGCGGCGGCTGGCCGAGGCCGACGACTCCGGGGTGCCCTGGCGCCGTTGGGGCCCCTATCTGAGCGAGCGCCAGTGGGGCACCGTTCGGGAGGACTACAGCCAGGGCGGCGACGCCTGGTCGTACTTCACCCACGACCAGGCACGCTCCCGCGCCTACCGCTGGGGCGAAGACGGCATCGCGGGCATCAGCGACGACAAGCAGCGGCTGTGTTTCGCGCTCGCGCTGTGGAACGGCCGCGACCCTATCCTCAAGGAGCGGATGTTCGGCCTCACCAACTCCGAGGGAAACCACGGCGAGGACGTCAAGGAGTACTACTTCTATCTCGACAGCACGCCCACGCACTCGTACATGAAGTACCTCTACAAATACCCGCAGGCGGAGTACCCCTACGAGGACCTCAAGGCCACCAACAGGGCGCGCGGGCGCGGCGACTTCGAGTACGAACTCCTCGACACCGGCATCTTCGACGAGGACCGCTACTTCGACGTGTTCGTCGAGTACGCCAAAGCCGGGCCCGAAGACCTGCTGATCGAGATCACCGCCCACAACAGGGGCCCCGACGAAGCCCCGTTGCACCTGCTCCCGACCCTGTGGTTCCGGCACACCTGGTCCTGGGCGGGTGGCACCGCCGTCCCGTCCATCCACCAGGAACCCGGCGGCGAACTCCGCGCCGAACACGAGGACTTGGGCCCGCGCCGACTGTACTGCGACGCGGACGCGCAGGCCCTGTTCACCGAGAACGACACCAACAACGAGAAGATCTTCGGCAGTCCGAACGCCTCCCCTTACGTAAAGGACGGCATCGACCGCTACGTGGTCCAGGGCGAGAGCGAAGCCGTCAACCCCGACCGGACCGGTACCAAGGCCGCCGTCCATCACGTGCTCACCATCCCGGCCGGACAGAGCGCGACCGTCCGCCTCCGTCTCACCGCCGCCGAACTCCCTGACTGGACCGGCGACTTCGACACCGTCATGACCCAACGCCGGGCAGAGGCCGACGAGTTCTACGACGCCTGCACCCCGGCCGACGCGGGCGCCGACGAACGGCGGCTGGTCCGGCAGGCGTTGGCCGGGATGCTCTGGAGCAAGCAGTACTACTACCTCGACGTCGAGCGCTGGCTGACCGAGCACGGCGTCGACCCGCTCGCCTCCGACCCCCGGGTGCGGAACAGTAACTGGTACCACATGGTCAACGACGAGATCATGTCGATGCCGGACACCTGGGAGTACCCGTGGTTCGCGGCCTGGGACCTCGCCTTCCACACCGTCGCCCTGTCCATGGTCGATCTCACCTTCGCCAAGGGCCAGTTGGACCTGCTGCTGCGCCGCCTCTACCTCCACCCCAACGGCCAGATCCCGGCCTACGAATGGAACTTCGGGGACGTCAACCCGCCCGTGCACGCCTGGGCCACCCTGTTCCTCTACGAGCTGGAGAAGCACCGCACCGGCAAGGGCGACCGCGCCTTCCTGGAGAACGCCTTCCAGAAGCTGATGAAGAACTTCAGCTGGTGGCTCAACCGCAAGGACACGGACGGCAACAACGTCTTCCAGGGCGGCTTCCTCGGCCTCGACAACATCGGTGTCTTCGACCGCAGCGCCCCGCTCCCCACCGGCGGCCACCTCGACCAGGCGGACGGCACCGCGTGGATGGCGCTCTACTGCCAGAACCTCCTCGAGATCGCCATAGAGTTGGCGGTCGACAACCCCGTCTACGTCGAGCAGGCGCAGTCGCTGTTCGAGCACTTCGCGTGGATCGCCGTCGCCATGAACCGCATCGGCGCCGACAACGCGAGCCTCTGGGACGAGGAGGACGGCTTCTTCTACGACGTGCTGCGGCTGCCCGACGGCACGGCGACCCGGCTCAAGGTGCGCTCGCTCGTCGGCCTGATCCCCCTCGCGGCCACGAGCCTCGTCGGCGGCTGGGCGGACCAGCGCTTCCCCGAACTCGTCGCCGGAGCACTGGAGTTCATCGAACGCCACCCGGCCGTCGAAGCCACCATCTCCTCGCACGAGGCGATGGGCCCGAACGCCGACGGCCGTTACCTCTTCGCCCTGTTCGGCGAGGACCGCCTGCGGCGCGTCCTGTCCCGGATGCTCGACGAGGACGAGTTCCTCGGCCCGCACGGCATCCGCTCCCTCTCCCGCTATCACGCCGAGCACCCCTACACCTTCGACGTGCACGGGGAGACCTACGGCGTGGGCTATCTGCCGGCCGAGTCCGACTCCGGGATGTTCGGCGGCAACTCCAACTGGCGTGGCCCGGTGTGGTTCCCGGTCAACCTGCTCTTGATCCGTGCGCTGTTGAACCTGCACGCCTTCCACGGCGCCGACTTCACCGTGGAGTGCCCGACCGGCTCGGGCCGCCACCTCACCCTCTACGAGGTCGCCCGCGAGATCGCCGACCGGCTCACCGCCACCTTCCTCAGCGACGAGGACGGACACCGGCCGGTGCACGGCGCCCAGGCCAAGTTCGCCAAGGACCCGCACTGGAAGGACCTGATCCTCTTCTACGAGTACTTCCACGGCGACAACGGCGCCGGCCTCGGCGCCTCCCACCAGACCGGCTGGACCGGCCTGTCGGCCATCACCGCCACCCTCTTCCACACCTTGGGCGACGGCGAGTGGTCGGCCCGGGGCCGCGAGAGCCTGCGCCCGACCGGCGACCGAGAGGAGCCGCTGTCATGACTGCCTGGCCCGAGCACCCGGTGATCTACGAGATCAACACCCTCATCTGGCTGGGGGAGTTGAGCGCCCGCTACGGCCGCCCCGTCACCCTCGGCGAGGTGCCCGCGCCCGCCTGGGACGAGGTCGCCCTCCCCGGCGTCGACGCCGTCTGGCTCATGGGCGTCTGGGAGCGCAGCCCCGCCGGACTGGAGATCGCCCTGCGCGACGAGTCGTTGCAGGCGTCGTTCAAGGCGGCACTGTCCGACCTCCGCCCGTCGGACGTGGCCGGATCGCCGTACTGCGTCCGGAACTACGTCGTGGACGCATCCCTCGGCGGCCCGGAGGGACTGGCGGAGGCCCGCGCCCAACTGGCCGCGCGTGGCGTCCGGTTGATCCTCGACTACGTCCCCAACCACGTCGCCCCCGACCACCCCTGGCTGACCGAACGCCCCGGCTGCCTGGTCCAGGGCACCCCGGACGACCTGGCCCGCGACCCCGGCGCCTTCCTGGAGACCGGCGGCAAGGTGTTCGCGCGGGGCCGCGACCCCTACTTCGCGCCCTGGCCCGACGTCGTCCAACTCAACGCGTTCAGCGACGAGTTGCGCACGGCGGCCGTCGACACCCTGGCCTCGATCGGCGACCAGGCGGACGGCGTGCGCTGCGACATGGCCATGCTGCTGATGACCGACGTCTTCGCGAAGACCTGGGGCGAGCGCGCGGGCGCGGCACCGGCTGAGGACTTCTGGCCGTACGTCGTCCCGAAGGTCCGCGAGCGCCACCCCGACCTCCTCTTCGTCGCCGAGGCGTACTGGGACCTCGAATGGGCCCTCCAGCAGCAGGGGTTCGACCACTGCTACGACAAGCGGCTCTACGACCGGCTGCTGCACGAGGGCGCGGACTCGGTGCGCGGCCATCTGCGGGCCGACCTCGGCTACCAGCGCGGCCTGGTCCGCTTCCTGGAGAACCACGACGAACCCCGGGCCGCCGCCACCCTGTCCCCGGAGCGGGAGCGGGCGGCGGCGGTCACGATCGCCACGCTGCCCGGCGCGACCCTCTGGCACGAGGGCCAGTTCGAGGGCCGCCGGATACGCCCGCCGGTCTTCCTCTCCCGCCGGCCGGAAGAGCCCGTCGACAAGGAACTCCTCGCCTTCTACCACCAGTTGCTCTCCGCCGTGGGTTCCTCCGGTATGCGCACGGGAGGGGAGTGGCAGTTGCTCGACTGCGCCGGCTGGCCCGACAACCCGTCCCACGAGAACCTGGTCGCGTGGTCCTGGACGACCGATTCCAGCCGCCATCTCGTCGTCGTCAACCTGTCCGAGCAGCCGGCCCAGGGCCGGGTCCGCATCCCGTGGAGCGACCTGCGCGGCGGCCCCCGCCAACTCACCGAACTGCTTTCCGATTTGACCTACGACCGGGACGGCGACGAGCTCGTGGACCTCGGCCTGTACGTCGAGTTGGCGGGCCTGCACCGGCATCTACTCGCGGTGATGCCCGGATCTTGACCTGTGGCCAACTGGTGAAGGATTGACGGGAGTTGTGAAAGGTGACAAGAATTCAGCTTGCTTCGCTGTGGCTTCGCTGAGCGAAGCATTTGCGGGCGGTCCGGTCGCGCACGCCCTCGATCGTTTCCCTTCGTGCGCCCGCTGCCCGCGCTCTGCCACCTCCCACACCTTTTATCATCGTCGAGGCTCACCTTGTCACGTTCGCACCACCTCCCATCCCTGTCCGCCCTCGCAGCCACCGCGTTCATAGCCGCCGCCGCGCCCGTGCTCGCGGCCGGTACGGCGAGTGCCACCGAGAACGACGCGTGCCAGTCCGCCACCGTGCAGTACCGCATCGTCGGCGCCGATGGAAACGTTGTCGGCGCCGACTGGACCTCGCAGGGCGGTTTCCACCAGTGGGACGCCGTCCCCGGCACCGTCGAGGTCCGGCTCGCTCCCGGCCAGAGCGTCGGCGAGGGCTGCAAGTACCCCGTCTCGCTCGCCGAGTACACCGCCGAAGGCTCCTCCTGGTACACCTCCGGCCACCAGACCATGGTCGACAAGGCCACGGTCTACCTCACGTCCAAGGACGTCGCCGGCGCGGACGGCTCGGGGCAGACCTGGCAGAGGCTCAACGTCAAGTCGCCCGACTGCTACGGCCAGATCGACCTGTACGGCGACGACGTCACCTACGACGGCGGTACGGGCGAGGGGCATGGCCCGCTGCCCTACGAGCCCGACAACATCATGACCCCGTACCACCTCATCGCGGCCTGGAACGGCGGCGACAAGGAGTGCACTCCCAGCACCCCGAACTCGCCCACCCCGACGCCGACCCAGCCGGCCTCGGCCCCGCCCGCGACGCCGTCGACCCCGGCCGGCAGCACGCCGCCCGCCGACGAGACGACCCCGCCGCCCAGCCCCAAGCCGTCGACGACGCCGCCCACCTCGGCGCACGTCCCGCCGCTGAAGTCGACGCCCACGCCCACGCCGAAGCCGACGCCCAACGGCGGCAAGCAGCCGCTCGCGGAGACCGGTTCCAACGCGCCGGTCGGCCTCCTCGCGGGTGGCGCGGCCCTCGTGATCGCCCTGGGTGGCGGCGTGGTCTACGCGGCCAGCCGCTCCCGCCGCTCGTCCTGATCCAGCTGCACCCGGTGTGAACCGACCGCCCCGCCCCGTGAGTTGCCACGGGGCGGGGCTCTCTCATGGACGCGGCCAGGGACGCCCGCCGAGCCGCTCGATGTCGGTGTTGAAGCGTCGTAGAAAGGCCGCGAAGGCGGCGATGTCCGCCTGCGACCAGTCGTCCATGATCTGGTCCAGGGACTGGACGAGGCCCTCGCGTTCCTCGTCGAGCATCTGCGCGCCCAGCTCCGTGATGCGGAACTTGCGGGCCATCCCGCCCTGCGGGTCGGGGATGCGCTCCACCAGGCCGGAGCGCATGGCGGCCGCAGTCTGCCGGTTGAGGGTGGACGTGTCGAGGCCGAAGGCGTCGCTCAACTCGCCGATGGACATGGGCCCTTGGACGCGGATCCGGCTCAACAGGATGTAGGCGCTGCGGTCCAGCACGCCGTCCTTGCGACGCCCGCCCTTGTGCGAGAGAAGCCCGTGCCGGCTGAGGAGCATCTGCTCGTACTCGATCTCACGCGTACGCCTGTCCATCGGTCCGCTGCCTCCTGCTTCCTGCCGATGCCGCCGCCGATTCATGCGGTTCGGGGCGGCCGGACCCATCCTCGCACGACGGTATGCATCATCCCCATCACATGGTTGATACATACGATGTGTACGATGCACATTCCTTCACGTCCCGACCGAACAGATATGCCGAGGAGTCCCGTCATGGACGCCCCCCAGCCCACAGCCCGCGCAGGCGGCGTGATCGCCACGCTGGCCTTCGCCGGCACCACGGCCGCGATCATGCAGACGCTGGTCACCCCGCTCATCGCCGACCTTCCGGAGATGCTGCACACCTCGTCCTCGAACGCCGCGTGGGTGATCACCGCCACCCTGCTGGTGGCCGCGGTCTGTGTGCCGGTCGTCGGCCGCCTCGGCGACCTGCTGGGCAAGCGCCGCATGCTGCTCGCCTGCTCCGTCCCGCTGATTGTGGGCTCGGTGGTCTGCGCGCTCTCCTCCTCCGTCGTCCCGATGATCGTCGGACGCGGCCTTCAGGGCATGGGCATGGGCATGGTCCCGCTGGGCATCGCCCTGCTGCGGGACGTCGTACCGCAGGAGCGGCTCAGCCCCTCCATCGCGCTCGTCAGCGCCTCCATGGGCATCGGTGGCGGCCTCGGCCTGCCGATCGCCGCGGGCGTCGCCCAGTACGCCAACTGGCGTGCCCTGTTCTGGGGTTCGGCCGCCCTCGCCGCAGTGGTCGCCGCGCTGATCTGGTTCCTGATCCCGGACGTACCGGCCGCCGCCAAGGGTCAGCGCTTCGACGCCCCCGGTGCCCTCGGCCTGGCCGTCGGCCTGGTCTGCCTCCTCCTCGGCATCTCCAAGGGCGCCGACTGGGGCTGGGGTTCGGCCACCGTGCTGGGCCTGTTCACCGTCGCGATCGTGGCCTTCCTGGCCTGGGGTGTCTGGGAGCTGCGCACCGGTGACCCGCTGATCGACCTGCGTACGACGGCCCGCCCCCGGGTCCTGATCACCAACATCGCCTCGGTGTTCGTGGGCGTCGGCATGTACTCCAGCATGCTGGTCGTGCCGCAGCTGCTGCAGTTCCCCGCGGCCACCGGCTACGGCCTGGGCCAGTCGATGCTCGCGTCCGGCCTCTGGATGGCGCCCGGCGGCATCATGATGATGATCGTCTCCCCGCTCGGCGGAAAGCTCACCAACGCCCGCGGCCCGAAGTTCACCCTCATCAGCGGCGTCCTCGTCATCACCGCCGGCTACGCCCTGTCGATGGGCCTGATGGGCTCCGCCTGGGGCCTGATGGTCGTCTGCATCGTCATCAACAGCGGCGTCGGCCTCGCCTACGGCGCGATGCCCGCGCTCATCATGAGCTCGGTCCCGCTCTCCGAGACCGCCGCCGCCAACGGCTTCAACACCCTCATGCGCTCGCTCGGAACCTCGATCGGCGCCGCGGTGATCGGCGTCGTCCTCGCCCAGATGACCACCACGGCGGGCGGCTACACCTTCACCTCCGAGAGCGGCTTCCGCACCGGCCTGCTCATCGGCGGCGGCGTCGCCCTCCTCGCGGCCCTGGTCGCGGCGGCGATCCCGGCCGTACGGCAGACCGCGCAGGAGGACGAGAAGGAGCCCGAGACGGTCGCGGCGCGTGAAGGGGCCGGGGTCGAGTCCTGACCTGAGAGCGTGAATGTGCTGCCCGGCGTCGTGGACCGAGGAATCGGCCTTCGGTGCCGGGCAGTTTGCTGCTCGGTGATCGACTCCCGAGCTGACGGACGTGGGGTGCGGCACCGGAGCGCCGACCAGTGCCGGCTAGCCCACGGTCAATACTCCGGCCGGTAGCGCGGGAGCCGGCCAGTGGGGATCGGACCGCCAGTTCGGCAGGCCCCGGTCGACCGCGAACGGGCCGCCGCCCGCCCGGATCAGCGCCAACGCCTCCTCGCGTGCCGCCGCCACCGCCCGGTGCTCGCCCTCGCTCACCACCCCCAACCGCCGGCCGTGGTCGTCCTCGTCCTTCCACTCCCACCGGGACAGATCGGGCGCGACCACCAGGTCCAGCAGGAGGTCGAAGGTGTCGAAGCCGATGGGCGTGCGGCGCGTCGGGCGCTGGAAGTTGACGTACCAGTGCGTCAGGTGATGGTCGCCCGTGACGTCGTAGAAGGCGTTGACGCTGAACCAGGTGTCGGGCGGCACCCATTGGAGATGGGCCGTGTCGCGCCAAGTCCATTGGCCGAGCTGCCAGTTGCCGTCGGCCAGGCTCGGCAGGGCGCGTCGGCGGGCGGACGCGTCGCCCGTGCGCAGCCACTCGATCCAGCTCGTCGTGACCGCCAGCTCCGCGCCCGGCCCGCAGCCGAGGACAAGTGCTTCCGGGGTGTCCTCGACGACCCGGAGCGCATGGGCACTCCACACCTTCCGACGGAACACATCACGTCGTACGGCGGTCTCGTCCGGCTGGAACTCCTGCACGACTCATGTCTGCCCGCGTGCCGCCGCACGGAACTCCAGTGGCGTACGGCGCTCCCGCTTGCGGAAGAACTTCGCGAAGTCGGTCGGTTCGGCGAAGCCGAGGGCCCGGGAGATGTCCGCGGCCGTCGCGTCGGTGTGGACGAGGAGGCGTTTGGCCTCCAGGAGGACACGGGCGTCGAGGTACTGCTCGGCGGTCGTGCCGGTGGCCGCGAGGGTCGCGCGAGTGAGGGTGCGCGGGCTGTAGCCGAGGGCGGCGGCGTAGTCGGAGACGTGGTGGCTGGTGCGGAAGTCGCGTTCCAGCGCGGCGGTGTAGCGGCGGAACGTGTCGTCGGCCGGGGCGGTCGACACCGGGTCGGGGCGGACGTGCGAGAGGCGACACCGGCCGACATCGAGACCGCCCCGGAGGTACCCGTGGTACCCCCGCTGCTCTACGGCCGCAACGAGCCCAACAGGCCGTCGAGAACCGCCTCTTGACGCCGGCGCGTGGTGGCGTGGGGCAGCAGGACCGCGTTGATCTGGAAGCCCATGAGGGCCGCGAGGAGAGTGTCGACGACCTCGTCGTCGGGCGACTGCGTGCCGATGTCTCCCTGCCGGCGGGCCTGTCGCAGATAGCCGCACATCTGCTCGCGCCAGGCCGTCATGGCGTTCTCGTGGACTCCGGCCATGCGCTCGTCGTGGACGGCACGGTCCCAGAAGGCGATGACGACCCGGGCCTCCATCAGGCGCACGTCATCGAGCGGCATGATCTCCAGGCAGAGCAGGCGCAGCGCCGGGAGGCCGGTCGCGTCGGCGATGGACTCGCGGGCGCGGACGTTGGTGCTCTCGAAGGCGTGCTGGAACGCGGCGAGCAGGATCTCGTCCTTGTTGCGGAAGTAGCCGGTCAGCGCACCGTTGGCGTATCCGGCCTCGGCGGCGAGGTCCCGCATGGTGACGGCGTCGAGCCCGCGTCTTGCGATCAGGGCCCATACGGCTTCGATGATCTCGCGGCGCCGCGCGTCATGATCGACGATTTTGGGCATGCCCCGACCTTAATCCAGCCGCTCCGACGCAGGTCCGACCCGGTCAGCCCAGCATGGCGGCCATACCGAGGGCCATCATCGCGCTGCCCACACCGCTGAGCGGACCCGCGCACGGCACACCGGGACGCAGCACCCCGTGCATGACGGCCCCCGCCCGGGCCAGCAGCCACAGCACCACCGCGAGCGCGAACAGCCCATGGCCGTCGGCATGGTGGTGGTGCTGCCCGCTAGGAAGCCGGGCCGTGGCCGCCGTGACGACGGCCATCACCGCGAGGTCGGCGGCGACCGGCCCGCGGGTGAACAGGCACATGCCCGCCGTCGCGCCCGCGCCCACGAGCAGCGCGTACGGCCCCGGACTTCCCACCACCATCAGCAGCGTCACGGCGAGCACCACGGCATGCGGACCCCAGTGCCGTACGGGCCCCGGCACATGCCCCGCGAGGCACAGACCGGAGCCCGTCAGCGCGACAGCGGCCGGGAGAACGTCATGCATCGCGGCGGCGCCGGACGGCGGCGGAGACCGCCCCGGCCGCGAAGAAGAGCACGACGATTCCCTCGAAGAGCCGCGCGAGCGACGCCGAACCGCCTATCAGGGTGGTGAAGTTGGCCAGCACCATGAACGTGATCCAGCACAGCCCGAGGGCGCCGAGCGCCGGTGCGAGCCGGGTGTGCCACAGGCGGGTGTCCGCCCCGGTGCGGGCGAAGAAGGTGATGATCGCGACCCCGACGAGGATCATCAGCACCAGCACTCCGAGCGTGGCCAGCCCGCTCATCCAGGTGAACAACTCCAGCACCGGATCGGATCCGGCGAGGACGAACGCCCCCACGACCACGGCCGCCGACACGCTCTGCACCAGCGAACCGGCGTGCGGCGAACCGTTTTTGGCGTGACTGCGGCCCAGGATCGCGGGCGCTTCGCCCTGGCGGCCGAGGGAGAACAGATAGCGGGAGATCGCGTTGTGGAAGGCGAGCAGCGCCGCGAACAGGCTTGTCAGCAGCAGGATTTCCATGGTGTCGGAAGCGGCCGAGCCGACGTACTGCCCGGCCACGGCGAAGACCAGCCCGCTCGTGTTCTTGGCCGCCGCACCCTGTACGTCGTGCGTGCCGACCGCCAGGACGACCGCCCAGCTGGACAGCGCGTAGAAGCCGCCGATGGCGATGACCGCGAGGTAAGTCGCCCTGGGCACACTGCGCTTGGGGTCCCGTGCCTCCTCGCTGTAGATGGCGGTCGCCTCGAAGCCGACGAAGGACGCGACCGCGAACATCACCCCGATGCCCGCTGAGCCCGTGCTGAAGGCACCCGGCGTGAAGGAGTCGAAGTCGATGCCGTGGGCGCCTCCTTGGGCGAGGATCGCCACAGTCATCACCGTGACGATGCCGACCTCCAGGACCAGCAGCACCGACAGCACCTTCGTGCCGACCTCGATGTTGCGGAAGCCCAGCACCGCGACCAGTCCCCACAGCACACCGGCCCACAGCCACCAAGGCAGGTCGGGGCCGCCGTACTTGACGACCAGCCCCTGGAGGGTGACTCCGGACAGGCCGTAGATCCCGGCCTGGATCGTGCTGTACGTGAGCAGCGCCAGCCCTGCCGCCCCGGTGCCGGCGATCCGGCCGAGCCCGGCGGTGACGTAGGAGTAGAAGGCGCCGGTGTCGACGACATGGCGGCTCATCGCCGCGTAGCCGACGCTGAACAGCAGCAGGACGACGGCGACCAGGAGGTAGGCGGCCGGTACACCGGGGCCGTTGCCGATGGCCAGCATCACCGGCAGGGCGCCGCCGATGGCGGTGAGCGGGGCGGCGGCCGCGACGACCATGAAGACGATCCCGCCGACTCCGATGGAACCACGGAGTTTTGACGGTGCGTCAACTGTGCCGCCGTTGATGGTCTGTTCAGACATGACAGCCTCCGGTGCCTGTCGTCCCGCAGTGGCCGGAGGTGCTCGGCGGCACGTCGAGGGTGGGGTTGCGGTCGAAGAAGCCGACCGGCTTGAGCGTGAAGCCCGTGGTGTCGACCGGCATGATCGGCCAGTCCTCGGGACGCGGGGCGTGGGTCAGTCCGAAGGTGTGCCAGACGACGAGATCCTGTCCGTCGAGGTCCCGGTCGGCGGCGGCGTACGCGGGCAGTCCCGCCCCGCCGGGATGCTGGTTCACGAAGTCGCCCGCCGGGTAGCGCTCGGCCGGGTCGTAGGCGGTGACCCAGAGGTGCTTCGTGGCGAAGGCGGCGCGGGCCGCGATCGAGGACTCCGGATCGGCGAGCAGAGCCGGCTTGCCCTCCGGGTGCAGGGCGTACGCGACCGGTCGTCCCAGCCGGTTCAGCGACCCGGGGTTGGAGATGTGCCACACGCGGTCCACGCCCGCGTCGGCCATGCGCTGGGCCTCGCTCTCCCGGGTCAGCGCGGTGCGCTTGAGGGCGAAGGCGTTGCCGCGCAGGTTGTCGGGCCCCATCGGCACCCGGACCGTCTCGATCTCCTCGACGCGGTTGACCGGGCCGTCCACGGCCATGTCCAGCCGTGCGCTGAACAGGTGTTGGTGGTAGGGGGCGCCGAGGCCGGGGGCGAGTTCGGTGGCGTAGGGGTAGTCGCCGCCGGGGTGGGCGGAGGTGAAGACCACGCCGGTGGCCTTGGCCTCGAACTCGATCGTGCCGTCGAGATACAGGTACCAGTAGAAGCCGTAGTCGTAGTTCCCGACCGTGGTGAAGAAGGAGAGCACCATGCGCCGTTGGCGACGGGTCTCGACGGAGCCCGCCCAGAGGTCGGTGTGCTTCCAGAGGATGCCGTAGTCCTCCTCGTGCAGACAGACGGCGTTGGTGAGGGTCTGCGGTGTGCCGGTCTCGTCGGCGATCACCGCGTCGAGATACGTGATGTCGCCGAGGCAGTCGCAGCCGAGCTGGAGCGCGTTGGCGTAGCGTCCGATGAGGTACTCGCCGGTGTCGAAGTAGTTCTGCCAGGACCGCACGGGGGAGGGGTCGGCGTACGGCACGACCATCTCGGCGATCGACGCGCGATGAATCACCGGGCGCCCGGCGAAGGCGAGTTGATGGAGTATCAGCCCCTCGCGGGCGTCGAAGCCGATGCGCAGGGACCAGTTCTCCCACCTCAGGGTGTTGCCGTCGAGGGTGAAGCTGGAGCCCTGCGGCTGGGTGATCTCGATGGGCTTGAGGGTGGTGCGCGGTGGACCTGTGACGGCCGGGTCGTCGAAGTTTCCCGACTCCGCGGGCACCGGTACCGGGCCGACGTCGATGACCTGGTCCACGCTCCGGTTCAGGACGTCCACATAGGCGACGAGTCCGTCGACGGGATGCGCCCATGCGTGGTCCCTCGCGTGTTCCTGCACGAAGGCCAGCCCGCGCAGGATGCGGCGGCCCCGCTCCTGCGGGTACTCGGCGTCGTACACCCCCGCGGAGAGCGGGGCGACGCGCACCGAGTCCACGTCCAGGCCACGGGCGGCAAGTGCGTCCAGCCAGCGAGGGTCCTTGGCGAGGACCTCCTCGACGATCGCGAACTCCGCGTCCAGGACCGGGAGTTGCCCTTCCGTCGCGGCGTCGATCAGCCGGTGCGCCACGACCCGCGACTCGGCCAGGGAGACCGTCGCGTCGGACGAGGGGCCGCCGGAGATGTCGAGCAGCAGGACCCGTAGCCGTCGATCCCCTTGCTCCGGGGCGGACTTGGGCGGGTCGAGGAGTCCGAGATAGGCGAAGCGGGTGGCCTCCGTGACCAGCCCGGCGGCCACGAGCAACTCGCGGGCGGCGGTGATCTCGTCAGGGGTGAGCGGGTCGAGGGGATGTCGAGCGGCAGCCGAACGGGCCTCCGGGGGATTTTTCCTCTACATCTGTAGAGCAAAAAATCGCGCGGCCACGTTTCGCTCGGCAGTACGCCCGCGTTGCCTTGCCGTTAAGTCCCGGGAGCCGGATCAGGAGTCGGGTCAGATGGCCAGGATCGCCCGCACCCGCTTGCCGCCCCCGGTGAGCGGGGTGACATCGAGGCGGTGGGCCAGGCAGCGGACCATGGCGAGACCGCGTCCGCTCTCACCCTCGGCCGTCAGCGGCCGCACATGGGGCGGGGTCGGATTGTCGTCGTAGACCTCGACCGTGACGCGCTCGTCGGAGAGTTGGAGACGCAGCCGGCACTCGCCGCGTCCGTGTTCGGTCGCGTTGGCGACCAGTTCGGACACGATGAGGGTCGCGTCGTCGATCTGCTCCTCGTCCACCCGCGCCATCCGGCTGCGGGAGCGGGCGAGGAACTCCGATGTCAGCCTCCGTGCCTGACCCGCCGCCGCGGCCTCGTCCGGCAGCAGGTACTCCACGCGTACGGAACGCCTATGGGTACGCCGATGCGTACGCATGGCGAATCACTTCCCCTCCTAGGACACCCGGTATCCCCGCGGTGGCACCGCACCGGGGCCGCTGCATCTCTTGCGCGGCGGGTCCTTCACACTTCACTTGCCCGGAGTCCGTGATCGCCAACCGGCCCGCGCCACATGGTTGTCGCCGATCAGGAAATGTCAGTTCTCGGAATCAATTGGGTAAAGGGCCGGGCACCTCCGAGGGGTTGCCTGGCAGCCTTGCGATGTCCAAGGTGGGGGAGGGACCCCTGCGCGGAAGGCGAGGGCGGCACCGGATGCCGTGACGCCGTTGGAGTGGACCATGGCCGCAACGAAGCCGCAGCGCAGTCTCTCGGTGCTGACCTGGCTGCCCGCCGCGGTGATGGCGGTGGTCGCCGTCGGGGACCTCGTCACGGGCCCCGGACTCGGCTTCCTGCCGCTGGCCTCCCTCGGACCGGCCTTCGCCGGACTGGTCGGCGGCTGGAGACGCACCGCGTGGTTCGGCGCGGCGGCCCTCGCCCTGTGCGTCGGACTCGGCCTCTACGACGGCCTGTTCCAGGAACGCAGGGGCTTCCTGGCGATGGTGTCGGTGGTGGGTGTGACCGGCGCGGGCATCGCCGCCGCCGTGATGCGCGGACGCCGCGAGGCCGAACTGGCCAGCGTGCGGTCCATCGCGGAGGTCGCGCAACGCGTCCTGCTGCGGCCGGTGCCGCTGACCGCGGGCCCGCTCCAGGCGGCGGTGTCGTACACCTCGGCCGTCGCGGAGGCCCGGATCGGCGGTGACCTCTACGAGGTGGTCGCGTCCCCGCACGGCGTCCGGGTGATCGTCGGCGATGTGCAGGGCAAGGGCCTGGCCGCGGTCGAGACGGCGGCCGTGGTGCTCGGCGCGTTCCGGGAGGCCGCACACGACGAACCCGACCTGGTCGGACTCGGCGAGCGCCTGGAGCGCAGCGTCTCGCGCGTCCTGTCCGACGAGAAGTTCGTGACCGCCGTCCTCGCCGAGATCGGCACGGACCACGAGGTCATCTTCCTCAACTACGGCCACCCGCCCCCGATGGTCGTACGACGCAACGGCGCCGCCGACTTCCCGGCACCGCCCGCCTACGCGCCCCCGCTCGGCCTGGGCGGCGCCCACGGCAGCGAGACCCCGAAGCCGTTCTCCGTACGCTTCGCGCCGGGCGAGCAGCTGCTGCTCTACACCGACGGTGTCACCGAGGCCCGTGACGAGGACGGCACCTTCTATCCGCTCGGCGAGCGGGCGCACCTGCTGAAGGAACCCGACGCGCAGAGCGCGCTCGACTCCCTGCGCGAGGACCTGGTCCGCCACACCGCCGGCCCGCTCCACGACGACGCCGCGATGCTCCTGCTGCGCTACCACGGGCACGCGGAGACGACGGGGGAGACCGCGCCCCTCGGGTGAGCCAGAGAGCCGCACCGAGCCCCCGCTGTTGCCGAAAAGTCATTGCTGCGTCAATCAAGTAAACTGGTGGCATGACCACGCCCGAGCAGCCGCTGCAGCCCATGAACCCGCACGAAGAGGCGCTGGTGCGCGAACTCGCGCGGGTGATGCTGGTGCTGCCCCGCGCGGTCGACGCCGACATGATGCGCGAGCAGCGCCTGCCGTTGTCCGAGTACACGACTCTCATGCACCTCTCCGAGGCCGCTGAGCGCCGGATGCGGATGAGCGAGCTGGCGTCCGTCTGCAACCTCTCGCTGAGCGGCATGACCCGCATCGTCGCCCGCCTTGAATCGCAGGGCTTGGTCGGACGGGAACGCTGCGCGGAGGACGCCCGCGGCTGGAACGCCGTCCTCACCAACCAGGGCCTCGCCCGCCTCCAGGAGGCATGGCCCGCCCATCTCGCCAGCGTCCGGCGCCATGTCCTCGACCACGTCGACGCCGACGACCTGACCCGGCTGCTCGGTGTGATGCGCCGTATCGCCACCTGACCCATCGAGCGGACCCAAGGAGTACGACATGACCAACCCGACCAGTACCGACGGCGTCACGCTCGGTCTCGACACCTTCGGCGACGTCACGAACGGCCCGGACGGCAAGCCGCTCACCCACGGCCAGGCCATCCGCCGTCTCGTCGAGGAGGGCGTCCTCGCCGACCAGGTCGGCGTCGACCACTTCGGCATCGGCGAGCACCACACCGAGGCGATGCCCCTGTCGGCGGCGGACGTCGTCCTCGCGGCCGTCGCCGCGCGCACCTCGAACATCCACCTCAGCTCGGCCGTCACCGTGATCAGCTCCGACGACCCTGTCCGCGTCTACCAGCGCTACGCCACCCTCGACGCCGTCTCCGCCGGCCGTGCCGAGGTCATCCTCGGCAGAGGATCGAGCACGGAGTCCTTCCCGCTCTTCGGCTACGACCTCAGCGACTACGAGGAACTCTTCGAGGAGAAGGTCGCCCTCTTCGCCGAACTGCTCAAGGAGAAGCCCGTCACCTGGTCCGGCACCACGCGTGCCGCCCTCGACGGCGTCTCCGTCTACCCGCACAGCGAGACCGGCTCGATCCCCACCTGGATCGGCGTCGGCGGCAGCCCCCAGTCGGTGATCCGCACCGCCCAGTACGGGTTCTCCCTGATGCTGGCGATCATCGGCGGGGACATAGCCCGCTTCGCCCCGTTCTCCGAGCTGTACCGGCGGGCGCTGGCGGAGTTCGGCCACTCCGCGCGGCCCATCGGCGTGCACGCGCCCGGCCATGTCGCGGCCACCGACGAACAGGCGGTGGAGGAGTTCGTACCGGCCTTCCAGGAACTGATCCGCAGCGTGGCGCGCGAACGCGGCTTCCGCACCCCGACCCGCGAGAGCCTCATGCGCGACGTCGGCCCCGGCGGCGCCCTGCACGTCGGATCGCCCGAGACCGTGGCCCGCAAGATCGCCGACACCCTGAAGACCCTCGACGCCACCCGCTTCAACCTGAAGTACGGCATCACCGGAATGCCCCACGACACCCTCATGACCAACATCGAGCTCTACGGCACGAAGGTGGCGCCCCTGGTGCGGGAGTTGATGGCGGACTGAACGGACGGGGCGCGGAAACTCCGTTGCGAGCCGGGGGCGGTCATCGGACAGTGGGCCCATGACCGCCCCCACCGCTTTGCCGCCCGGCCTGAGCGTCCGCCCGGCGACATCCGACGACGACGCGGCGGCGATCTGCGCCCTGCTCAACGAGATCGACATCCTGGAGATCGGCCGCCCGGACACCGAACTCGCCGAGGTCCAGGGGGACTTGAAGCACCCCGAAGTGGACCTGGAGCGCGACTCCTGGCTGCTCTTCGACGGCACCCGCCTGATCGGATACGGCCTGCTGTGGGACGACTCGGGCGGCGAGCGGATCGACATCGACCACTACATCGTGCCGGGGCAACTGCCGGGCGCCCTGCACCTGTTCGACCTGATGGAGACCAGGGCCGCGGAACGCGCCGCCGTCAACGGAGCGCCCCGCGCCGTGGTGCACCTGCACCTCACCCTGAACCCCACCATGGACCTGCCCGCGCTACGCGCCCGAGGCTGGCGACCGGTCCGCCGCTACAACGTGATGGCCCGTCAACTGTCGCCGTCGGCCGATCCGTTGCCCCCCTCCCCGCCCGGCGTGTCGCTGCGCCCCTGCCTGGAGGAGGCGGACCGGCGCCGCGCCCACGCGCTGCTCCAGGAGGCGATGACCGAGCACTTCGACTTCCAGTACCGCACCTACACGCAGTGGTTGGACGACATCGACGCCGAGCGCGTCGACTGGTCGCTGATCTGGCTCGCCCACGTCGACGGCCTCGGGGACGCAGGGCTGCTGCGCACCCACAACGACCGCGCCTCCATGGCCTGGATCGGCAACCTCGCCGTCCTGCGCCAGGCCCGCGGCCGGGGCCTGGGCAGCCACCTCCTGCGCTACGGCTTCGGCCACTACGCGGCGCTGGGCCGCGACCGCGTCGGCCTGGGCGTGGACACCGACAACACGAGCAACGCGCTCGCCCTGTACGAACGGCACGGCATGACCCTCGACTACGGGGTCGACACCTGGGAGCTGACCCTCCCCGTCACCTCCGGATGATCTCCGTCACTTCCGGGTGAACGACTTGAAGGTGTGGCTGAAGTACCAGGTGTCCTGGGCGATCCCGGAGCAGTTGTTGGCGCCGCCAGTGCCCACGCAGCCGCCGTTGTCGCGCTGGAGCGCCCAGAAGGAGAGCGTGTTGATGCCCCGGGCCTCGGCCCACTTCTTCACCGTGACGGCGTTGTCCGTGGTGAAGGTCTCGGCGGGACCGAAGTCGTCGATGCCGGGCATCTCGGTGACGCCGATCCGCTTCCACAGCCTCGCCGGGTTCGTCTTCGGGTACAGCGCGGCGAGCTGGGCGTGCAGGCCGGTAGCGGCGGTCTTGGTGTCCTCGGCCATGTCGTGCGTGGCGCCGTCGTAGTAGTCGAACGTCATGATGTTGACGACGTCGACGCGCGCGCCGTTGTCGACGGCGTTCTGCAGCAGGGCCACGCCGTTGGGCGCGAGACCGGTGGTGGTCGTCGGCAGCGTGTAGGAGAACTCCACGCTGCGGCCGGTGCGTTGGGCCCAGCGCTGCACCTTGGCGATCGCCTTGTTGCGACGGTCGATGCCGGCCGTGTTGTTGATGGAGTCGGCCTCGATGTCGAGGTCGATACGGCTCACGCCGTAGGTCGTGACCAGGCTCTCGTAGACCTTGGCGATGGCGTCGACATCGGTGCAGCTGTCGGCCAGTTCGGTGTTGGTGGTGTCCGCGCTGTAGCCGCCGAAGGACGGGATGACGTTGCCGCCACGCGCCTGGATGGTCGCGATGTCCTTGCCGAACGTGGACTTGGCGATCGGCTGGGCGGGCAGGCCGTTCCAGTACGCCGTGCACGAACCGGCCGCCTCGGTCTGGAGGAAGGCCATCGTGAGGTACTTGTTGCCCGAGGCCGCGGCGAGCGCGGCAGGACTCTCACCGGTCCACGCCTCGAAGTACGGCGCCGCGACATGGTCCGGCATGGGCCGCGCGCGATGATCGGCGCTCGCGGCACTCCCGCCGAGAGCAACAAGCCCCGTGGACAAGGCGGTTACGGCCGCGCAGGACAACGACGCGCGAAGAGGCCCAGGTCGTCTCATTGACGCTCCCATGCTGAAAGGAGAGAAGTCGCCCCGGACCGGGGCGAACAGCGACCATATTTGGACTAGACCAATCGTCTGTCAAGGTTCTTTACAGTGAACTGACCGGTACGGGCCGGGAATCCGGCGCGAGCCGTCCCGGGTCAGTGGTGGTGCTCGTGCTGTTGGTGCTGCTCGCCGTGGTCCGGTGAACCGCCCATCATCCGCAGCATGGCCGGGCCGCCGCTGCGCAGAAACCGTACGACCAGACTCGCGGCCAGCAGCAGGAAGGCGATGTTCAGCCAGGTCGTGTAGTTCCAGGTGATCCCGTCGTCAGGGATCTTCGCGTCGGCCTGGTCGGGGATCAATCCCAGCCCGCCGAAGGCGAATTCGACGATGTAGCCGGCGACGGCCATCGCGGTGAAGAACGTGACCAGCAGGAAGCCGGCCATCCTGGCGCCGTAGTACTTCCGGTAGATGTTCAGGATCGGCAGGATCAGCAGGTCGGCGTAGATGAAGGCGATCACCCCGCCGAAGCTGATGCCGCCCTTCCAGAGGACCACCGCGAGGGGCACGTTGCCGATCGAGCAGACGAAGGTCGCGATGGCCACCAGGGGGCCGACGAGCGGTCCGACCAGCTTCGCGGCGAGCGGATGGTCCGCGAGGAAGAACGTGTGCCAGAAGCTGTCCGGCACCCACGCGGCGATCGCCCCCGCGATCAACAGCCCGGCCACCAGGTCGCGCAGGATCGCGGCCCACTCCATCACGAAGATGTGCGCTACGGACGTGAACCCCTCCCGCGAGAACAGTCGCCGGACGAAGCTGCCCTCGCCGCCGATCGACATGTCCATCGCCGCGTGCCCCTCCATGGAGCCCGCGATCCCGCGTTCGGCCTGCTCCTGTGCCTGGTGCAGCAGACGCTGACGCAGGAAGAGCCGGAACAGTACGGCGAGTACGACGATCATGATCGGTCCGCCGACGAACTCGGCGGCGGTGAACTGCCAGCCCATCAACAGGGCCAGGATCACGCCGAGTTCGACGACCAGATTGGTGGAGGCGATCTCGAAGGCCATGGCCGCGGTGAAGTCGGCGCCCTTGCGGAACAGGGAACGCGCGAGTGCGACAGCGGCGTAGGAACAGGAGGACGAGGCCGCGCCGAGCCCGGCGGACAGCGCGAGCGTGCGCGGTCGGTCGTCGCCGAGCAGTCGTACGACCGTCGACCGGCGCACCACCGCCTGTACGACCGCGGAGAGCGTGAAGCCCAGGATCAGCGCCCAGGTGACCTCCCAAGTCATCGAACCGGCAATGGACAACGCGTGCCCGATCGCTCCCATGAACCCGCCCCTCTCCGGTGCCCGTCGGCCAGGACTATACCCGTAGGGGGTATACGGCGCATGTATTGCGGCCGGGTGAGGGGAGTGGCATCGGGCATGCTGCCCGGAGCGAAGAGCGGTCCTATTCGGTACGGCGCCTGTGGCGGTGCAGGGCGAACCCGCCCATGAGGGCCGCCTTCACCACGACGACCGTCACCAGGAAGCCCACCACCCAGCCGGTCCACGACGTCCGGGTGAGGACGGCTCCGCCGAGCCCCAGATGGAGCGCTACGGCGATCACCGCCACGCCGATGACCATGAACCGGGCCCGGCCGTCCCGCCGTTCGGGCGCCGGCGGCGCCTCGCCGGATGTCTTGGGCGCTTCGGTCGGCTGCCACTCCACCGTCAGGGGGTCCCGCCTGCTGAACCTGCCCAGGTGGGTGGTGACGAGGTCCCGCAGTCGCCCCAGGCTCTCCGGGTCGTCCGCCTCGACGCGCACTGTCAGCAGGCCCGGAGCGGCCCGTAGGGTGCACCGTCCCCAGGGCAGGGTGAGCGTCCCGTCGGTGTCCGTCCACTCGACCTGGATCTGATCGGGCCGCAGCTCGGGAAGCGTGTGCGTCCTCGGGGACTCCATGTCGTCGTCGGTGCCGTGGGAGCGCGGGCGGTGGCCCAGGTGGCGGCCCTTGTTGTCGAAGTGCTTGCAGAGCTGGACGAGGTATCGGCCGGGACGTTCGGTGGCGACGCGTGCTTCGGCGGTGAGCATGGGTTCCTCGGTTCGGTCGGGCCCGGGAGTTGAGGTGCGGTTGCGGGCGGCGAGGGTGCATGGCCTATCCGTGGCTGCCGCCGTTTCCACAGCTTTATCGATACACTCTGTCGCTGTCAATGCATCATGTCTCGACAGCGGCGACACGTATGCTGAGGGGGTGCCGAAGCTCTGGAACGAGACCATCGAGGAGCACCGCCGCGCTGTACGCGACACGGTGCTGGAGACCACGGCGGTGCTGGTGACCGAGCGCGGGCTGCGCTCGGTGACGATGTCGAGGATCGCCGAGGAGAGCGGGATCGGCCGCGCCACGCTGTACAAGTACTTCCCGGACGTCGAGTCGATCATGACCGCGTGGCACGAGCAGCAGATCACCGGGCATCTGCACGAACTCGCCCAACTCCGGGACGGCCCCGGCAGCGCGGGCGAGCGACTGCGAGCGGTACTGGAAGCGTTCGCGCTCATCCAGCAACGGCGCCACGGTCACGGCCCCGAACTCGGCGCGCTGTTGCACCGGGGCGACGACGTCGCAGGAGCCGAGCAGCACCTCCACCGCTTCCTGAGCGAACTCCTCGCGGAGGGCGTGCGGGCCGGCGACATCCGTGACGACGTCTCCCCGGACGAACTGGCGACCTACTGCCTGCACGCCCTCGCCGCGGCGGGCGTCCTGCCGTCCAAGGCGGCGGCTCGACGACTCGTCTCGGTCACCCTCGCGGGGCTGCGCCCGACGGCCGCGGAATGACGGGGCTTCCGGACTTCGGCGTGCTGCTGGCCCGGTTGGCGAGTCACCGGCAATGGGACATCGCCGACCTGTCGACCTCGGCGGAGATCCCGGAACCCGAACTCCGCGCGGTGTACGAGGGCATGGCGCCGCGCCCTTCGCTTCTCCGCAGGCTCGCGCCGGTGTTGAACCTGCACGCCGCCGACCTGTTCGTGATCGCGGACGTGCCGGTACCGGACGAACTCGCTCCACTGGACGCGCGGGCGAGAGGATTGGTCGCGGGCCTCGTGAAGGACGCTGTTGGCCTGCCTGCGGAGCACAGACGCCAGTTGATCCAGCTTGCCCGTTCGTTGCCCCAGGAGAGCCGCACGGAGCCGGTTCGGACTCCGCCGGTGTACGAACGGTTCAAGCGCGGTCCTGGTGGCGTGCTCATGCGCATGGTCGGCAATCGCAACCTGACCTGGACCGGGATCGCCCATACCTTTCTGATCCTGACGGGCCGGTACTGGTCCGCGGCCACGTACGGAGGAGTGGGCAACGGCCGCAAGGAACTCACGCCCGACCTGCTGACCGACTTCGCGACCGTCCTGGGCGTTCCCGTGGACACCCTGTCGGTCCTCACCGGTGTCGACATCCCCGACGACCCGCCGCCCCCGAACCCGGCGGCCGTCGACGCGGCCGAACTGATGTGGGACGTACGGCGCCTGACGGTTGATCAGGTACGTCAGGTCGCCGACGCGGCGCGGGTCGTGCCGGGCGCGTGACCGCTGCTCGCGGTCACACGCCCCGTCGTCAGTTCGCGGGCTGGCGTACCACCGCGACGCCCCTGGGCGAGAGGACGGGGAAACCGTCCTCGCCCGCGGTGCCGACCAGGAGTTCCCCGGACAGACCCGTCAACGGCACTGTCCTGTCCGTGCGGTTGACCAGGAACAGGAAGCGGCTGTCGGCGTTCCGGCGCACGGTCAGTTCGACGTCTCCCCTTGCTCCGTCCGGGAGTTCGCTGTCGACACCGGCGGGTGCGAGCAGCTGGGGGAGGAGACCGGTGAGACCGGCGCGGCCCAGTCGGGTCGAGACGTATGCCGCCGAACCTCCGCCCACCGTACGGCGGGTGACGGCGGGGCGGCCGGTGTACGCGCCGCTGCTGTAGTGGGCGAGCACCTCCACCTCCGGGTCGGTCACCGTGATCCGGTCGGTCCACAGGGAGCCGGTGGCCGTGCCGTCGAGGTCCAGCTCGACCGTGTCGCCGTCGAGCAGCGGGCCGAACTCCTCGATACGGATGCCCAACAGGTCGCGCAGGGCGCCCGGGTAGCCGCCGAGCCAGATGTGGTCGTTCTCGTCCACGACACCGGAGAAGTACGTGGAGATCAGGTGGCCGCCCTGCTCGACGTAGCGCGTGAGTTCCTTGGAGAGGGCCGCCGGGACCATGTGCAGGACCGGCGTGATCACCACGTCGTAGCGGTCCAGGGCGGTCTGGGCGGTGACGATGTCCGCCCGCACGCCGAGGTCGAGGAGGGCCGAGTACCAGTCCAGTGCCTCCTGGCGGTAGTCGAGCCGGTCGGTGGGGTGCGAGTCCTGCTCGCTCGCCCACCAGGACTCCCAGTCGAAGACGATGCCGACCCGGGCCGTCTCGCGGTCCGTGCCCGCGATCGGCGCCAACGTCCGCAGGGTGCGGCCGAGTTCGGCCGCCGCGCGGAAGACCTCGCTGTCGGCACCGGCGTGCGGGACCATCGCGGAGTGGTACTTCTCGGCGCCCGCGGCCGACTGGCGCCACTGGAAGTAGCAGACGGCGTCGGCGCCGTGCGCGACGTGCAGCAGCGAGTCGCGGGCCAGGTCGCCGGGGCGCTTGGCCACGTTCACGGGCTGCCAGTTGACGGCGCTGGTGGAGTGTTCCATCAGGAACCACGGGCGGCCCGATGAGATGCCGCTGACGAGGTTCGCGGAGAAGGACAGCTCGTCGCGGTCCTGCGAACCGGGCGTGACGTAGTGGTCGTTGGAGACGAAGTCGATCTCGGCGGCCCAGTCGGCGTAGTTCATGCCCTTGGTGTTGCCCATCACCATGAAGTTGGTGGTGACCGGTACGCCCGGGGTGATCTCGCGCAACAGGTCGCGCTCCGCGCGCAGATGGTCCTTGAGCGCGTCGGAGGAGAAGCGCTTGAAGTCGAGCTGCTGGGTCGGGTTCGGGAAGGACGCGGCCAGCCGGGGCGGCAGTATCTGCTCCCAGTCGCTGTACCGCTGGGACCAGAAGGCCGTGCCCCAGGCCTGGTTGAGCGTGTCGATCGTCGAGTAGCGGGCGCGCAGCCAGTCGCGGAAGGCGCGGGCCGCGTCGTCGGAGTAGTCGTAGACGTTGTGGCAGCCCAGCTCGTTCGAGACGTGCCAGGCCACGAGCGCGGGGTGGTTGGCGTACCGCTCGGCCAACTTCCGTACCAGGCGCAGCGCGTGCTCGCGGAAGACCGGCGAGGTGGGGCGCCAGTGCTGGCGGCCGCCCGGCCACAGGGTCTCGCCGGCGGCGGTCACCGGGAGGATCTCCGGGTGCTCCGTGCTGAGCCACGGCGGCGGGGACGCGGTCGCGGTGGCCAGGTCGACGCCGATGCCGCCCGCGTGCAGCAGGTCCATGACCTCGTCGAGCCAGCCGAAGTCCCAGTCGTCCCGGGTCGGTTGGATGCGCGCCCAGGAGAAGATCCCCAACGAGACGATGTTGACGCCGGCCTCACGCATCAGCCGGATGTCCTCGTCCCACACCTCGCGAGGCCACTGCTCCGGGTTGTAGTCGGCGCCGTAGGCGAGACGGGGGGTGGCGTCACCGTCCGGCCCGTGCCGCAACTTGGACAGGAGGGTGGAGATCATGGGGGTCCTTCCGGCTGCTGCACAGGTGGAACGAGATGCGGGGTGGATTCCGGGCGGGCCGCCGCCGGGCGAGTTCTGCCCGGCGGCGGCTCCCGATGAGGTGCCGGTCGCTGCGAACCGGCTACTTCGAGCGGATCACTTGTTGACCGTGAAGCCCTGCTCGTTGCCGTACTTGACGGAGGCGTCCTGCCAGCTCTTCAGACCCTGGGCCAGCGTGGTGCCCGAGATGTAGGCCTTGCCGACGGTGTCGTTGAAGATCGAGTTGGCGTACTGCTGGAAGGGCAGGTACGACCAGTCGGAAGCGACCTCGGACGCGGACTCGGCGAAGATCTTGTTGGCCTGCTGGCCGCCGAAGTACGGGAACGCCTTGTCCTGGAACGCCGCGGACTGCTGCTCGGCCTTGGTCGCCGGGAAGGCGCCCTGGTCGACACGGGTCTGGACACCGGCACCGGCGTTGGCGTACTCGACGAACGCGTAGGCGAGTTCCTTGTTCTTGCCGAGCGCGGGCAGGGCGAGGGACGAACCGCCGTTCTCCGCGCTGGCCTTGGCACCCGCGGTCCACTGCGGCATCGGGGCCGCGCGCCAGTCGCCGGAGGCACCGGCCACACCGCTGACGAAGTTGGCGGGCATCCAGGCACCGGTGGTCAGGGTGGCGATGGTGCCGTCACCGAGGCCCTTGTACCAGTCGTCGGTCCAGCCGTTGATGGGCGAGACGAGCTTCTCGTCGAGGAGCTTCTGCCAGGTGTCCGTGTACTTCTTGGCGCCCGCGTCCTCGAAGTTGACCGTCACCTTGGTGCCGTCGACCTTGTAGGGGCGCGAACCGGCCTGCCACAGCATGCTGGTGGTGAAGCCCGCGTCACCGGCGTCGTTGGCGATGTACGCCTTGGGGTCGGCCTTGTGCAGCTTGCGGGCGGCGTCGACGTACTCGTCCCACGTGGTCGGGACGGCGATCTTGTACTTGTCGAAGACCTTCTTGTTGTAGAACATCGCCATCGGGCCCGAGTCCATCGGCAGGCCGTAGACCTTGCTGCCGTCGCTCACCGCGTTCCACGGACCGGCCGTGTACTTGGAGGCCAGCTTGTCGGCGCCGTACGGCGCGAGGTCGGTGAGACCCTTGGTCAGGGAGTACTGGCTGACTGCGAAGTACTCGACCTGGGAGACGTCCGGGACGCCCTTCCCGGCCGCGATCGCGTTCGACAGCGCGGTGTAGTACTTGTCACCGGACTTGTCGCTGACCAGGTTGATCTTGACCTTGGGGTACTTCTTCTCGAAGTCGGCCGCGACCGTCTTCAGCGTGGGCTCCCAGGCCCAGACGTTGACCGTGCCGCCTTTCTTCAGGGCCGCCTGGATGTCCGAGGCCGAGACCGCCTTGGTGCTGGAGCTGTCGTCGTCCGAACTGCCGCACGCCGTCGCCCCCAGGGAGAGGACGGAGAGGAGGGCGAGGCCGCGCAGCAGGCGGCCGGTGGTTCTGCGCATGGAGGTGCTTCCACTTCTTCGTGGTCGGGACTACTTGAGGGTTGGGTTATTCCTTGACGCTTCCGGCGGCGAGACCGGACTGCCAGTACTTCTGCAGCAGCAGGAACGCCGCGATCAGCGGCACGATGGTGAGCAGCGAACCGGTGATCACCAGGTTGAAGATGACGTCACCGCCGATCGTCTGGGCCTGGGAGCTCCAGGCGCTCAGACCGAGGGTCAGGGGGTACCAGTTGGGATCCCTGAGCATGATCAGCGGCAGGAAGTAGTTGTTCCAGGTCGCGACCGTGGTGAACAGCAGCACCGTGACGACACCGGGGGCGAGCAGCGGCAGCGAGACCTGGAAGAAGGTGCGGATCTCGCCGGCTCCGTCCATACGCGCGGCTTCGAGGAGTTCGACAGGGATGGCCTCGGTCGCGAAGACCCACATCAGATAGAGGCCGAACGGCGAGATCAGCGAGGGGATGATCACCGCCCACGGGGTGTCCGTCAGCCCGATCTTGCTGAACATCAGGAAGGTCGGGACCGCGAGGGCCGTGCCGGGGACGGCTACGGCGCCGATGACCACGGCGAAGATCGCGCGCTTTCCGGGGAAGTTGAACTTCGCCAGCGCGTAGCCGCCGAGGATCGCCAGGAAGGTGGCGCCGCCGGCGCCGAGCACGACGTAGAGCAGGGTGTTCAGCAGCCACCGGCCGAAGATGCCGTCGTGGTAGGTGAACGTGTCGTGGATGTTCGACCAGAGGGCGAAGCGGTGGGCGAACCACAGGCCGTTGGAGTCGGCGAGCCCTGCCTGGGTCTTGGTGGAGCTGATGACCAGCCAGATCAGGGGCACCACGGTGTAGACCAGGATCAGACCGGTGAGCACGGTCAGCAGCACGCTGCGCTTGGGGCGCCCGGGTGTGTGCTTCTTGCGGGGGGTGCGCAGCCGGGGCGCGCTCCGGGAGCCGCCGCCGGACGGTGCGGGCGCCGGCCCGGAGGCGGTGGTGACGGGGGTGCTCATGGTCAGGCTCCCTTGCGCATGCCGCGAAGCTGCACGACATAGGCGATGACCATGGTGATCAGGCCCATGATGATCGCGACCGCCGCGGAGTAGTTGTGCTGCTGGCCGTTGAAGGACAGCGAGTACGTGTAGAAGTTCGGGGTGTAGTCCGTCGTGATCGCGTTGCGGGCCAGCGGTCGCAGGATGCTCGGCTCGTTGAAGAGCTGGAAGCTGCCGATGATCGAGAAGATCGTGGCGATCACCAGCGCGCCGCGGATCGCGGGGAGCTTGATGGCGGTGATGACGCGGAACTGCCCGGCACCGTCGATCTCCGCGGCCTCGTACAGCGAGGTCGGGATGACTCGCAGCGCGGAGTAGAAGATCAGCATGTTGTAGCCGACGAACTCCCAGGTCACGATGTTGCCGATCGACGCCAGCACCAGGTGCGTGGAGAGCGGGTCGGGCAGCGTGACGCCGAAGGCGCTGTTGATGTCGCCCACCAGACCGAACTGGGTGCCGTACATGAAGCCCCACATCAGGGTGGCGACCACCGCGGGCACGGCGTACGGCAGGAAGATCGTGATCCGGAAGAAGTCCCGGCCGAAGAGCCGGCCGCTGTCCAGCGCGAGGGCCACGAACAGGGCGATGCCGAGCATGATCGGCACCTGGATCACCAGGAACAGCGAGACCCGCTCCAGGGAGGACCAGAACTGGTCGTCCTGGAAGGCCTGCGTGTAGTTGTCCAGGCCGACGAAGTGGTTTCCGCCGATGAGCTGGTTGCGGTACAGGCTGAGATAGACCGAGTACACGATCGGAGCCAGGAAGACGAAGGCGAAGACCACCGCGAAGGGGCCGATGAAACCCCACCCTGTCCAGGAACGGCGGTCCCGTTTGGCCGATGGCCTGACCGGGGGCCGAGTCGCGGCCGCAGGGGGCTGAAGCGTCGTCATGTAGTTCCTCGCTCGTCCATCTCGGAACCGGCGTCACACGCCGTCGCGATGGTTGCGTAAACATCCAGGTCCGCGAGGGTCTCGGCCTGTTATGTTTACGTAAACATCTGATGGCGGCATGTCTACACTGCCCCAATGTCGGTGGTCAAGGGCCGTTTGGTGAAACGTGCCCCAGGCAATCGGATCGATAGGGGAGGGAGACGGGTGGACACAGCGCACAGTGCCTCGGCCGGCACCGAGGAGCCCCGCAGACGCGGCGGGAAACGGGCCGCGCAGCGCGCCCCGAGCGCGTCCATGGCCGATGTCGCCCGCCTGGCAGGCGTCTCCTCGCAGACCGTCTCCCGGGTGTCCAACGGTTACGCGGGCGTGAACGAGGAGACCCGGCAGCAGGTTCTCGTCGCCATGAAGGAACTCGGCTACCGGCCCAACAGCGCCGCCCGCGCCCTGAAACGCGGTGAGTTCCGCACCATCGGCGTGATCACCTTCAACCTCTCCACCACCGGCAACATGCGCACCCTGGAGGCGATCGCCACCTCCGCCGCGCACGAGGGCTACGCCGTCACGCTGCTGCCGGTCGCCGTCCCCACCCAGGACGAGGTGCGCGGCGCCTTCTCCCGCCTCGGCGAACTCGCCGTCGACGCCGTCATCGCGATCATGGAGGTCCACCTCCTCGACGCGGCCACGATCTCGCTGCCTCCGCACGTCCAGGTCGTCGTCGCCGACTCCGACGCGGGCGACCGCTACAGCGTGGTCGACACCGACCAGAACGGCGGCGCACGAGCCGCCGTACGCCACCTCCTCGACCTCGGCCATCGCACCGTCTGGCACCTCGCCGGACCCCAGGAGTCCTTCGCCGCCCAGCGCCGCGCCGACGCCTGGCGCGCCGAACTCACCGACGCGGGACGGCCCGTGCCCCCCGTCGTGCGCGGCGACTGGTCCGCCGAGTCCGGCTACCGGGTCGGCCTGGAACTCGCCCAACAGGCCGACTGCACAGCGGTGTTCGCGGCCAACGACCAGATGGCACTCGGCCTGCTGCGGGCCCTGCACGAGCGCGGCCGGCGCATCCCCGAGGACGTCAGCGTGATCGGCTTCGACGACATCCCCGAAGCCGGTTCCTTCCTGCCGCCCCTGACCACCGTCCACCAGGACTTCGCCGAGGTCGGCCGCCTGTGCGTGCAGGGTGTCCTACGGCGGATGCGGGACCGCGGTGACGAGCACGGCACCACCCTGGTGCCGACCGAACTCGTGGTCCGCGCCAGCACGGCGGCGCCCGCCCTCGCCGTGGACGAGTAGCGGGCGCATGCTCTTTCCGGCCCGCCTCAACAGGCGGGCCGGGTACGGGAGTCGGTCAGGCGGTCGTCTCCGGGCGGCCGGGCCGGGACCAGTGGGTGTGGAAGGTGCCGGCGCGGTCGGTGCGCCCGTAGGTGTGGGCGCCGAAGAAGTCGCGCTGACCCTGGAGAAGGGCCGCCGGCAGCCGCTCGGCGCGCAGCGTGTCGTAGTGCGACAGCGCGGCGGAGAACGCCGGGACGGGGATACCCCGGCGGGCCGCGGAGGCGACGACCTCGCGCCACGGGACCTGCGCGTCGCCGATCTCACGCGCGAAGGTCTCCTCGCCGAGCAGGCTGACCAGACCCGGGTCGGCCGTGTAGGCGGCGCGGATCCGGTCGAGGAAGGAGGCGCGGATGATGCAGCCGCCGCGCCAGATCCCCGCGACCGCGGCGAGGTCGATCTCCCAGCCGTACTCGGTGGCCGCGTCCTGGATCATCTTCCAGCCCTGGTCGTAGGCGATGACCTTCGACGCGTACAGCGCCTGTTCGACCTGGGCGGTGAAGCGGTCGGCCTCGGTACGGCTGAGCGGGGGAGTGGTGCCGCCGGGCAGCCCGCGGTAGGCCGCGCGCAGGTCCGCCTGGCTGGAGGAGGCGCGGGCGAAGGTGGCCTGGGCGATCGCGGTGACCGGCGAACCCAGCTCCAGCGCGGTCTGCACGGTCCAGCGCCCGGTGCCCTTCTGGCCCGCCGCGTCCTTGACGATGTCGACGAACGCCCCGCCGGTCTCCGCGTCCGTGTGCGCGAGGACCTCGGCGGTGATCTCGATCAGGTAGGAGCCGAGCCGACCCTCGTTCCAGCGGCGGAAGATGTCCGCGATCTCGGCGGGGGTGTAGCCGCCGACCTGGCGCAGCAGGTCGTAGGCCTCGGCGATGAGCTGCATGTCGGCGTACTCGATGCCGTTGTGCACCATCTTCACGAAGTGCCCGGCGCCGTCCGTGCCGATGTGCGTGGAGCAGGGCTCCCCGTCGACCTTCGCGCTGACCGACTCGAACATCGGACCCAGCACGGCGTACGACTCCGCCGAACCGCCGGGCATGATCGACGGACCGTTCAGCGCGCCCTCCTCGCCGCCGGAGACCCCGGCGCCGACGAAGTGCAGGCCCTGTTCGCGCAGGGCGGCCTCGCGGCGGCGGGTGTCGGCGAAGTGCGCGTTGCCGCCGTCGATGATCATGTCGCCGGGCTCCATCAGCGCGGCGAACTCGTCGATCACGGCGTCGGTGGCCGGACCGGCCTGCACCATGATCATCAGGCGGCGGGGGCGTTCGAGGGCGGCCACGAACTCCTGTGCCGTCTCGGCCGGGACGAAGGCACCCTCGTCGCCGTACTCCTTCATCAACTCGTGGGTCCGGTGCGGCGACCGGTTGTGGACGGCGACCGTGTAGCCGTTGCGGGCGAAGTTGCGGGCCAGATTGCGGCCCATCACACCCAGGCCGGTGACGCCGATCTGCGCGGTGGCGTCGGCGGCTGGGCTGTTCGGTGCGGATGCGTTCATGGGGTGCCTGTTCTCCGAATTGGTGACGTGGCGGGTCGGCGCGGGGCGCCCATGACCGCTGGTACGTGCGCGATCGCGGATTGACTCGAAATTCCGCGTGATTGGGAGCGATCTTGTCGACCGCCGCACGGCGCGTTCCGCCGGATGCGAAGATCGCTCCCCTGGAAGGGAGCGGCCATGGGTGACATACGGGTGACGTGTGCGACGTTCAACGTGCTGCACGGCCAGCTGATGCGGCCGGACGGCCACCCGGCCGCCGCCCGCCCCGAGGACCCCTCGGCACCCCTCGCCGAAGCCGTCGCGTCCCTGGACGTCGACGTGCTGGCCCTCCAGGAGGTCGACCGCTTCCAGGAACGCTCCGGCTCCCTCGACCAGGCGGCGGTCGCCGCCGCGGCGCTGGGCGCCCGCGACTGGCGCTACGCGACGGCCCTGCACAGCCGTTTCGTACCCGACCGGGGCTGGGTCACCGACCCGTCCCAACCCGCGCTGCGCGTCCACGGCCCCGAAGCCCTGGAGCCCGAACTCCCGTCCCAGGGCGTCGCGTTGCTGTCCAGACTGCCGGTCCGCGAATGGCGGTCCCTACGGCTGTCCCCGGGCCCGCTGGCCGTGCCGCTGCGGGTCGCCGGGCGGGCCGCTCCGGTGCTGGCCCGGGATCAGCCCCGGGCCGCGCTGGCCGCCGTACTGGAAGGCCCGCAGGGGCCGTTCACCGCCGTGGCCGTGCATCTCTCGTTCGTGCCGGGCTGGAACATCGGCCAACTCCGCGCCCTGCGCCGCTGGATCGAGGAGCTGCCCCAACCCCGGGTGCTGATGGGCGACTTCAACCTCTTCGGCGCTCTTCCCCGGATCACTCTGAACGCGACCGCGCCGCGTGGCTGGCGGAGTGCGGCCCGGTCGGCGACCTTCCCCTCGCACCGGCCGCTCGTCCAGCTCGACCACATCATGACGACGGGGCTCGGCGCGGACGCCGTGGGGGCGGTGGGCGCGCCGAGGGTGGAGATCTCCGATCACCGGCCGCTGGTGGTGGAGCTGGCGCTGTGAATCAGTTCCACAGGGGGTAGGTCACGGTGTGCTGGAACCTGTCCGGCCGCGCTCCGGGGTACGTCAGGGTGATCTCGCCGTACTGCCGTAGCTGCGGATGCCGCTTCCAGGTCTGTGCGGAGTCGAGCCGCACGGTCACCGGGAAGGAGTGGAACTTGCCCACCGCGCAATAGGGTTTGCAGTCGTTCACCCAGTTGACGCCCGTCGCCGTCGCGGAGTCGGCGTTCCAGTCGGTCCAACGCAGCGACGTCAGGCGGCTGTTGCCGTCGCCGCAGGCCAGCATGAAGTCGGTGGGGCGTACCTCGGGATGCCAGAGGCAGTCGACCAGCACGGGGACCGCGGGTTGCCGCTGGGCGACGGGTTGCGCGCGCAACCGGTCGCCCAGCGGCAACCCGCGGTCCCCGTGCTGGTCGACTGTGGCTCAGGCCAGTGGCTCAGGCAGGTCGTACGGCGCCCCGGATGGCGGCGGAACCGGCGTAGAAGATCGACTCCTCGCGTATCGGCGTACCGGGGCTCGGCGCGTGGATCATCAGGCCGTTGCCGGTGTAGAGGCCGACGTGGTCGATGCTGTCGTAGAAGAAGATCAGGTCCCCGGCGTGGATGTCCGTGAGCGGGACGAGGGCGCCCGCGCCCGACTGTTCCTGGGCGGTGCGAGGCAGCATGACGCCCGCTGCCTTCCAGGCGGCCTGGGTGAGGCTGGAGCAGTCGTACGCGTCCGGTCCCGCCGCTCCCCACAGGCAGGGCCTGCCGATCTGCGCGCGGGCGAAGGCGAGCGCGGTGGCGGTCTTGCTCTGGGCGCTGGCGTCCGGTGCGGTCGTGGTGGGGACGACCGCGGCGGGCGTCGGGCTCATGGCCGGGGCCGGGGCCGGAGGGAGTGTGACTTCCGGGGCCATGGCCGGAGG
>NZ_JAEQAZ010000490.1 GCF_016654115.1 Streptomyces sp. MBT53 | reverse complement strand
CGCTCCTGCCGTTCCTGTCGCTCTTGCCGTTCCTGCCGGTCCAGCCGTTCTTCGCGGTGGGGCGGGCGCGTCGCTGGGGCATCGCGGTGCCTCTCGATCGGGCCTGTGTCTGCGTGATCACGGAGCAGGGGCACGAGCAGGATATACGGGGCAAACGACCTCGGCGTGTGATCGGGTCCGGGATTCGGTGAGAGTTGCGGACCGAACGTGTCCGCAATCCTGGCTAGCGTGCGGAGTGTGACCAAGGCGAAGACTCCGACCGCTCCCGTACTCGACCTCCGCGCCCTCAACCGCGCCACCCTCGACCGGCAGCTCCTCCTGCGCCACTCCCCGCTCTCCGCCCACGCCGCCGTCGAACACCTCCTCGGCCTCCAGGCCCAGAACGTCAAGCCGCCGTACTACGCCCTCGCCGCCCGCCTCGACGGCTTTACGCCCGAGGAACTGTCCGGGCCGATGGCCGAGCGCGCGGTCGTCCGGATCGTCACCATGCGGTCCACCATCCACACCCACACGGCCGCCGACGCCCTCACCCTGCGCCCACTCGTGCAGGCCGCCCGCGACCGTGAGCTCGGCACCTTCCGCAAGGGGCTCGTCGGCGTAGACCTGGACCGGCTCGCCGTACTCGCCCGTGAACTCGTCGAGGCCGAGCCGCGCACCATGAAGGAGTTGCGCGAGGCGCTGCTCGTGGAGTGGCCGGACGCCGATCCGCAGGCCCTCGCGATCGCCGCCCGCTGCAGGCTCCCGCTCGTCCAGGTCACCCCGCGCGGGCTGTGGGGGAGGAGCGGTCAGGTCGCGCTCACCACCGTCGAGCACTGGCTCGGCCGACCCGCCGAACCCGTGCCCACCCCCGACGAGACCGTGCTGCGCTATCTCGCCGCCTTCGGCCCCGCCTCCGTCAAGGACATGCAGACCTGGGCCGGCCTGACCCGGCTGCGCG
>NZ_JAEQAZ010000489.1 GCF_016654115.1 Streptomyces sp. MBT53 | reverse complement strand
TCGCAGGCCCGGGCGTCCCCGAACGGATGCCCCTCGCCCGCGAACGCCACCCACAGCCCGGCCCCCGCCCCCAGCGGTACGGCCACGACGCCCGCGCCGATCCCGGTCCGCACCCCTCGCCGCATCCCCTCGCCCTCCCCGTGATCGTTCCGCACGGTAGCCCCGGAGGCCGTGGGAGCGCAGCATGGGGAGGGGGGAACAGCACGAGGAGGTGCGAGGCCATGGCTCAGTACATGGACGTACATCACGGAATGAAGGGCATCACGGCCGACGATTTGATGGCGGCCCACAAGGCGGATCTCGCCGTGGAGAAGGACGAGGGCGTGCACTTCGAGCGGGCCTGGGCGGATCCGGAGTCCGGGACCGTCTACTGCCTGTCGGAGGCGCCGTCGCCCGAGGCGGTCCAGCGTGTGCACGAGCGCGCGGGGCACCGGGCGGACGAGGTGCACCCGGTGCCGTACTCGATCTGACGCCGTGCGGCGGGGGGGCTCGGGGGTGTCCGGGGGTGCGGTCAGCCCCACCCCCGGTCGGGTGGGGCGCTCCATGGTC
>NZ_JAEQAZ010000488.1 GCF_016654115.1 Streptomyces sp. MBT53 | reverse complement strand
CCACCCCGCACTGATCACCAAGCCCCCCAGCCACGCCCCCACCGCGTTCCCCACGTTCGACGCGGAGACGTTCGCGCTGGCCGCCAGTGGTACGCCTCCCGCCGCGTCCGTCACCCTCGTGATCATCCCGGGGACCGTCGCGAAGCCGAAGACGCCCAGCAGGAAGACCAGGAGCACCGACGCCGGGCGGCTGCTCGCCAGCAGGCCGAAGGCCGTCAGCGTCGCCGCCAGCCCGATCAGCGAGACGATCAGCGTTACGTCCCTGTTGTGGTCCGCGCCCCGGCCGCCCGCGATGTTGCCTACGACCAGGCCCGTGCCGTAGACCACCAGGAGCCAGGCGACATCCGTCGTCGAGAAGCCCGTGACCTCGGTGAACGTGTACGCGAGGTAGCTGAACGCGCCGAACATGCCCCCGTAGCCGAGGGCCGTGGCCGTCAGGGTCAGCCATACCTGGGTCGAGCGGAAGGAGCGGAGTTGGGCCCGCAGGCCGCCTGCACCTCCGCTCACCCGCCCCGCCCAGCCCGGCACCAGTACCGCGATCGCCGCCAGTGCCACCGCCCCCGTCGCCGTGAT
>NZ_JAEQAZ010000487.1 GCF_016654115.1 Streptomyces sp. MBT53 | reverse complement strand
GGAGCGCGCGGCGGACGCCTACGTCGAACTCCTCGCCGCCTGGCGCCCGGTGACCCCCGGCATCATCGACCTCGTGCCCGGCCCGCTCGGCAAGGGCGAGCTGGACGGCACCCTCCGCCAGGCCATCCTGGACCGCCTCCCCCGCACCCCGTTCCTGCCGCCCGCAGTCGAACCCCCCACCGACGACACGGAGTTGCCCGAGTCTCTACGCCCCCGGGACGCCGAGGTCGTGGAGGGCGCCGGCGCCGACATGGTCCGCGTCCTCGCCGAGGTGCTCCCCACCCTCCTCCCCGCCGGCCTCGAACGCCGCGTGGAACTACGGACGTTGGGCGTGGCCCGAGTCCCCCTCGCCGACGCGATCGACCGCCTGGCCGGCCTGGAGAAGGCCCCGGACTGGTGGCGACGCCTCTACGACAGCCTCGCGGGCGTGGACCCGGACCGGCTCTCCGGCCTACCGGTACCGCTCGCCGACGGGCGCACGACCATCGGCCCCCGCCAGGTCCTCCTCCCCACCCCCGACTCCGCACACGTAGAACCCGAAGTCCTCGCCCGCCTGGGCCTCAAGGTCGCCCACCCGGACGCGGCGCACCCCCTCCTGGAGAAGCTGGGCGC
>NZ_JAEQAZ010000486.1 GCF_016654115.1 Streptomyces sp. MBT53 | reverse complement strand
CCCCCGCGCCCGCCGGACCCCTCGAACCCGCCCAGATCCGCGTCGAGTTGACCGAACGGATCACCTCCCGGCTCACCGCCCGCGCCCGCGAACGCGGAGTCACCCTCGGCACTCTCGTCCAGGGCGCCTGGGGCCTGCTCGTCGGCCGGATGACGGGCCGCCAGGACGTGCTGTTCGGTACGACGGTCGCCGGACGCGACGCCGCCGTCGACGGCATCGAGTCGATGATCGGCCTGTTCATCAACACCCTGCCCACCCGCCTGCGTTGGGCCCCCGGAGACACCCTGGGCGGGCTCCTCGACCGGCTCCAGGACGAACAGAGCGCGCTCCTCGACCACCAGCACCTCGGCCTCACCGACATCCAGCGCGCCACCGGCCACGCGGGCGACGGCGAACTCTTCGACACCCTCGTGGTGTTCGAGAACTACCCCGGCGGCGAGGGCGCCCCCGGCATCACCGACCCCACCGGCACGATCGCCGTCGCCGGACACGCCTTCCACGACGCCGTGCACTACCCCCTCGCCCTCATCGTCAAGCCCGGCCGCCGCCTCGACCTGCGCCTCAAGCACCACGCCGGGCGCCTCGACGCCGACGCGGTGCAGTCCCTCGCGGACCGGCTCACCCTGATCCTGCAAGCGCTGGCAGACGACCCCGGCGCGCGCGTCGCCGACCTCGACCTGCTCACCCCGGACGAGCTGACCGCCGCCCACCCGGCGGGGGAGACCCGGCCGGTCCCGGCCACCACGCTCGCCGCCGCGTTCGCCGCACAGGTCGCACGCACTCCGGACGCCACGGCCGTCGTGTACGACGGCACGACCACGCTCACCTACGCCGAACTGGACGCACGGGCAGAGGAGTTGGCCGCCCGGCTGCGAGCCAAGGGTGCGGGTCGGGAACGGTTGGTCGCCGTCGCCGTACCCCGCTCGGCGGAGCTGATGGTGGCGCTGCTGGGCGTCCTGAAGTCGGGGGCCGCCTATCTGCCCCTCGACC
>NZ_JAEQAZ010000485.1 GCF_016654115.1 Streptomyces sp. MBT53 | reverse complement strand
CACAGCAGCCGCCGGTCGGGGCGGACACGGGGGGGGTCCGATGGTCAGGTTTGTGCACCACGAGTTGATGGCCGCTGTGGCGTGGTTGAGCGGCATCGCGGTCGGACTGACGGCTGCGGTGGTGGTGCGAGGAAGTGGGCCCGTGCGGGGCGAGGCCCTGGCACAAGCGGTCGCTGTGGTGATCGGCTTCGCCGTGCTCCTGACGCTCGTACACGCCTCAGGGCTCAAACATGTCAGCCACAAGCGGGACTTCGAGACCGCGGTGGCCCTGCCGAGTGACGTCCGGCTCCCGCGCAGGAACCCGCTCCATCTGCTTTTTCACCTTCCCTACCTGCTGCTCTTCCTGGCTCCGGGCGTGCTCGCGTTCTTCTGGCTGGACAGCTCGTTCCTCATGGCACTGCTGGCCACGGACTGGCTGGGCAGGGCGGCGGCTGCCGTCCGGTGGGAGCGCAGGCACGGCCGACTGGTGTGGCGGGGGTACGTCCACGACGAGCCGTGGCAACTGGCGTACACCCTGATCAGCCCTCGGTTCAGACCTTGATCACATGAACTCCGGCACCGCACAGGTCCCGGAGGTCCTCGGGGTCGGAGGTCAGCACGGTGACGGGCGCGGGCGACGCCAGCGCCGTCGCGGCGACGATCGCGTCGAGCGCGTACTTGTGACCGCGCAGACCGGCGGAGGCGAGAAGCTTGCTCGCTCGGCGGGCGATCGCCTCACTGGGCGGGACGACGTTGACACGCGAGACGGCGTGGTCGAACCGGGCCTGGTGGGTCCTGGGGTCGCGGGCCTCGACGAGGGTCACCGAACTGACGACCACGCGGATGTCCTCGGCCTCGGCCGCGACGAGCCACTCGGTGAGTTCCGGAGTACGGCGGACGAGCTTGGACAGGCCCTCGCAGTCGAGGACGAGCGTGCCGCTCACGCGGCGTCGGCCGAACCCGCCGACCCACCGCGCAGGAGAGCCCGCTTGGCCTCGACCCCGGCCGGGTCCACCGGACCGTGCGCGGCCTCCGCGTCCTCGATCAGCTCACGTAGCCGGTCCCGCTCCAACTGGCGCTGGATGAGTGCTTCCACATAGGCGGACATGCCCCGCTTGCCGGTGCGCGCCTTGAGAGCGGCGATGGTGCCCTCATGGAGCGACACCGACACCGGGCGGACAGGGCCTTCACCGGGCAGGGGAGAATCAGCCATGACCCCACTTTAACAAAACTCTTGTTATTCGCCCACCGACTCGAACCGCCACCGATGCACCGCCCGCATGACCAACTCCCCCTCCGGCTCGGGGAGTTCGGGCAGCTCGGTGTCGTAGTCCGCGTCCCACCACGTGATGACGAGGACGCGGTCCTGGGGGGCGCGGAGGAACTCCCGGCGGAGGGGTTCGGCGGGAAGGCGCTGGGCCCGGGCCC
>NZ_JAEQAZ010000484.1 GCF_016654115.1 Streptomyces sp. MBT53 | reverse complement strand
GTTCCTGGCCGACCAGGGCGTACATCTCGGTGCCGTGCACGGCGGGGGCACCCTCGGCGGGCCCGATCATGAGGAGATGGGCGGTGCCGCCCGCGGCGGCGTGGGCCAGCGCACCGCGAGCGGCGGGGAGCGTGAAGACGTAGTCCGTCAGGGACGCGGCGCGGACCTCGGCAGGGGTGCGGCCGCCCCTGTCGTAGGTGTCGACGATCCTCTTGGCGCGGGAGCGGGGAATGCGCCACCCCGCGAATTCGTCGGTGACGCAGTCGACGGCGTGCGGGTCGAACCGGTCGAGGTCGTTCGCCACCCACCAGCCCATCTCGTCACTGGCCGTGCTCAGGAGGACGTCGATGTCCCGGTGCGAGCCCGAGGCCAGGACGTCCAGGGGGTGGGCGTGCAGCACCCCGCCGGGCTGTTCGGCGTCCAGGACGACGCCGAGGCTCTTGTTGTCCATCCCGCCCCGGACTCCGAGATCCGTAGGACAGACCTTGCGCAGGGCGGCCACCAGGGAGGCCGCGTCGAGATCGATCAGCTTGTCGGGGTTGCCCGCGACACCGAGTTCGGTGACGAACCGCTCCGCGAGTTCCTCGGCCCACCAGGCCGGGACGAGACGCGAGGGCGCACCGGAGAACCCGGCCAGTCGCCGGTACAGGCCGTCCGCGGAGGAGGCCCCGAGCAG
>NZ_JAEQAZ010000483.1 GCF_016654115.1 Streptomyces sp. MBT53 | reverse complement strand
ACCACTCGCGCCCACCGATTACCGCCGCGCCCGAAGGGGCCGTAGCACCGTCCACGGAACGGGTGCCGCACGGCGAGGAGTAGCCGCCGGCCCGCCCACCCCACGCGGAAACCTCCGCGCCACACCCGCCCCCTATGTCGAATTTGTCTGATTAGCGCGTATCGTCGCCGCATGCCCACGCCATACGGATCCCGCGGCGGCATGGCGTTCGGTGCGGAGGAGCTGCGTGTGCTCCGTCGCGCCCTCGCCCTCGCCCTCCAGCCCCGAACCGCCTCCGCCGAGGACGTCAAGGACTGTCTACGGCTCGCCGAATCCCTCGACGAAGCGGTACGCGAGGGGGTCCGGCTGCGCGCCTTCCTGGTCGCCGACCTCGCCCGGTACCGCGCCGCCCTGCCCGGCACCACCGCCGGCTATCTCACGCTCCTGGAGGAGGCGCTCGGCGCCGGGTACCGCCCGGACGTCGACGACCTCTCCGCGCTGCGTGCGCTGCGCGGGAACCCGGCCGCCGCAGCCCTCCTCGACCGCTGCCTCACGCTCGCCGAACAGGACGTACGGGCGCGCCTGGCCCGCCGTACGACCGCCCGGCCCGCACCGACCGTCCCCGCCTCCCGCACCCGCCTCCTGGCGCTCCCTGGAGGCCGCTCGGGCGGCCTTTCGGGGACGGTCGGTGCGGGCC
>NZ_JAEQAZ010000482.1 GCF_016654115.1 Streptomyces sp. MBT53 | reverse complement strand
GAAGACGAGGGTGCGGGACGCCGGTGCCCCGAACCAGGTCAGCAGCCCGCTCGAACCGTCGAGGCGGGTGTCGGAGATGACCGACAGCCGCCTCGACGGTTCGAGCGGGCTGCTGACCTGGTTCGGGGCACCGGCGTCCCGCACCCTCGTCTTCACCGTCGGCAACGCCGGCTCGTCCCCCGTCAAGAACCCGGTGTTCCAAGTCGGCACCTCCCACGGGGTGTTCGCACCACAGTGGGACGACCAGCAGTTCAGCGGCACGATCGCGCCCGGCGGCAAGGCGGAGATCAGACTCCCGGTCGAACTCTCGGCCGGGGCACACGGCGACTACAGCGTCTCCCTGAAATACGGCGGCCGGGTACTCGCCGAGGAGCCGTGGGGCGTCGGCCGCCCCTGGGGCGTGACCCTGTTCTGGATCCTGCTCTGCGTGGTCGTACCGGCGGCGGTGTTCCGCGTCGGCATGGCCGTGGTGGACCGGCTACGGCCGCGCAAGGCGGGCCGCAGCACGGGCCCGGCCCGGCACCGGGACCTGCGACGACAGCTACGGCTGCGGCTGCGACTGCCTGAACAACTCGCCCTGCGCCTGCCGAAGTCCGGCACGGCCGCACCGCACACGGCCCCTGTGACCTCGACCCTGCCGTGGTTCACCCCGGACTCCGACCCGGGCACGGCCGGT
>NZ_JAEQAZ010000481.1 GCF_016654115.1 Streptomyces sp. MBT53 | reverse complement strand
TCCCCCCTCGACGCGGCCGGCGTCGAATCCCTCTCCACCCTCCGCGCCTCCGCGAAACGCGACGCGGGCGACAGCGCGGTAGGCCGGTTCGGCGTCGGCTTCGCCGCCGTGGTCGCCGTCACCGACGAACCCGCCCTGGTGGGCCGCCACGGCGGCGTCCGCTGGTCCCTCGCCGAAGCCCGCGAACTCGCCGACGAGACCGCCCGCCACAGCCCCGGCCTCGGCACGGAGATCCGCCGCCGAGACGGCCACATCCCCCTCCTCCGCCTCCCGTTCGCCGCCGTAGGCAGCGCCCCCGACTCCTACGACACGGTCGTCATCCTCCCGCTGCGCGACACCGCCGCCGAGGATCTCGCCGAACGCCTCCTGAGCGCGGTCGACGACGCCCTGCTGCTCGCCCTGCCGGGCCTGGTGGAGGTGGTGATCGAGATCGGGGACCAGCCCCCGCGCAGCCTCACGCGCCGCACCGTCGGCGCCGACACCGTCGTGGACGACACCCGCGACGGCACCACCCGCTGGCGTACGGCCGACGCGCACGGCGACCTCGCCAAGGAACTCCTCGCCGACCGCCCGGTGGAGGAACGGCTGCGCCCCCACTGGTCCGTCACCTGGGCCGTCCCCGTCGACGCCGACGGCACCCCGGCCCACCCCCGCACCAGCCCCGTCGTGCACGCGCCCACGC
>NZ_JAEQAZ010000047.1 GCF_016654115.1 Streptomyces sp. MBT53 | reverse complement strand
ATCCTGATCCTGCGCGCGGCACGGAACTTGGCGACCTCTTCGAGGAGTGTCGTACGCGCCACGAAGAAGAACGACAGCCTGGGTGCGAAGTCGTCGACGTCCATGCCGGCCGCGAGCGCGGTGCGGACGTACGCGATGCCGTCGGCGAGGGTGAAGGCGATCTCCTGCGCGGGCGAGGCACCGGCCTCCGCCATGTGGTAGCCGGAGATCGAGATCGTGTTCCACTTCGGGATCTCGGCGCCGCAGTAGCGGAAGATGTCGGCGGTCAGGCGGAGCGACGGCTCCGGGGGAAAGATGTACGTCCCCCTCGCGATGTACTCCTTCAGCACGTCGTTCTGGATCGTGCCCGTCAACTGCCCTGCCGCCACGCCCTGTTCCTCGCCGACCAGCTGGTACATCAGGAGGAGGAGGGCCGCCGGGGCGTTGATCGTCATCGACGTCGACACCTTGTCCAGCGGGATGCCGTCGAACAGCACCCGCATGTCGTCGACCGAGTCGACGGCCACACCCACCTTGCCGACCTCGCCGTGCGCGAGAGTGGCGTCGGAGTCGTGGCCCATCTGGGTGGGCAGGTCGAAGGCGACGGACAGGCCCGTCGTGCCGTGGGCGATCAGCTGCCGGTAGCGGGCGTTGGACTCGGCGGCCGTGCCGAAACCGGCGTACTGGCGCATGGTCCAAGGCCGCCCGGTGTACATGGACGGGTACACGCCCCGCGTGAAGGGGTACTCCCCCGGCTCGCCCAGCCGCTCGGCCGGGTCCCAGCCGGCGAGTGCCCCGGGGCCGTAGACGGGTTCGACGGGCAGACCGGACTCCGATTCGCGCACCATGGTGTGCACCTCCGGTCACCACGATGCCGCGCCGTTCGCGGCCCGTCATCCGGGGGTACGTGTCCGGGTGACACCGGTGAGACGGCGGGGGTCCGCGATGCGTAGTACGGGTATGGGGAGAGCGATCGTCGCCACGGCGGCCCTGTCGGCACTTCTGACGGTGTGCGGCTGCACGGTCCAGGGCACGGACTCGGACGGCAAGCACCACCTGCCGGTGCGCATCGAACTGCCGGGAGCCAAGACCAGTCCCCCGGCGACGACAAGCACGCCGGGCACGCCCAGTGCCGAACCCGCCGCGAACGTCCTGTGGTCGCGCGGCGACAGCGGCTCCGGAGTGCGCGAGCTGCAGGCGCGGCTACGGCAGGTCGACTGGCTCTTCGACGGGCCGACCGGGACCTACGACGACCTCACCGAACAGGCCGTCGCCGGTTTCCAGGGCAAGCGCGGGCTGCCGAGGACGGGCGAGACCGACAAGGTCACCTGGCAGCGGCTGGTGAGGATGACGCACGAGCCGGGCAAGTGGGACCTGTATCTGATGGGCGGCCAGCCCGCCGGAGCACCCGACCCGCGCTGCCTCACCGGCCGGGTGCTGTGCATCGACAAGACGACCCGCACCCTGCGCTGGATGATCGACGGACGGACGGTGTCGACGATGTCCGTCCGGTTCGGCGCGCAGTACACCCCGACCCGGGACGGTGTGTTCCACGTCTACTGGAAGGCCCGGGACTGGGTGTCGACGCTCTACAACTCCCCGATGCCGTATGCCATGTTCTTCAGCGGCGGCCAGGCGGTGCACTACTCCTACGACTTCTCGGCCCGGGGCTACGCGGGCGGCTCGCACGGCTGCGTCAACGTACGGGACGAGGCGGCGATCGCGAGTCTGTTCGCGCAGGTGCGGACCGGCGACAAGGTCGTCGTGTACCGGTGAGACGCGAGGGGAGATGTGCGGGGCGCGGGCGGGACCGGGGGAACGTGTCCCGCCCGCGCCGAGTGCACGAGCCGTAGGTACGGGGGGAACCCCGGCTCTGTGCGACGGCCGATGACCAGTCGGCTCACTCAGTACTGCGCCACGGGGCCCGAAAACGTCACACCCCGCGCGAAAAAAGTTCCGCGGATCACAAAACCACAGGTCAGAGGGCGCTGTACGTCGGGCCAGGCGCCGGTGCCCGCGAGGCGTCGGTCGTGTGCGACGGGGCCGGGACGGACGGTGTCCGCCGGGCGAGCGGGGTGAAGGCGGAGGGGGCCGGGGTGGCGACCACGCCGTTGCCCTTGTGCCCGCCGGCACTCCCGCCACTGCCGCTTCCGCTGCCACTGCCGCCGCCCGCGCTGCCGCCGCCCGGGGCGATCGGGGCCATGTTGCCGTTGCCCTCGCCTGCACCGCCCTGGCCGCCGCTCTGGTCGCCCTGGCTGCCTCCGGGACCGCTCTGGTCGCCGCCCTGGGAGCCGCCGCTCTTGCCGCTGCCGCCTTGGCCGTCCGTGCCACCGCCGGTCGCCTTGAGCAGGACCTTGCAGTACGTCCACACGTGGGAGGTGCCGCCCGCCGCGCCCTCCAGGGTGCGCTTGCGGCCGGGTTCCAGGGACTTGCCGTCGCGCACGGCGCGGCAGGAGGAGGCGACGGCCTTCCACCAGCCGCGCGAGTGGGAGGCCTCGTCGTCGCCGGTGCCGGCGGCGGGGGTGCGGTCCGTGCCGCCGCCGACCACCTCGCCGGAGGAGTCGTCGGAGCCGGCCGCACCACCGCCCGCCGAGGGGGTGCCCGAGCCGAAGGTGCCGCTGGGCGAGGGCGAGATCAGCGGGCGGTCCGGGGTCGCGGCGGCGGAGATCGAGGCGGCGGGCGCCGGGTCGTCGAACGGCGACGGCAGGACTCCCGTACCGGCCGCGACCGCGACCCCGCCGACCAGCCCGACGGCGACCGCGGCGGTCAGCGCGAACCGCGCGGATCTGCCGAGGCGCGGTGCCCCTGCGGTCTCCACGGGCCGCCCGAGCCGGACGAGCCCGGCGTCGGACGAGTGCGCGCGGCCGGGCCGGCCGAGGGCGGGCCGTTCGACATCGTTGCCGGTGCGCGCGGCCCGGAAGGCGGCCAACGCGGCTTCCTCGCCCGGGAGTTCGGCCTTGCCCCAGGTGGGTTCCACGGCCAGCGCGCCCAGGGTCCTGGCGAGCCGTTCGGCCTGGTCGCGGGCGGCCGGGTCGACGGCTTCGAGGGACTCGCCGCGCAGCAGCAGCTCGGCGGTTTCACGGTCCAGCCATCGGCCGGGGGGCCGGGGGGCGTCCCCCGGCACAGCAGAGCGCTCGTCGGCCATCACATGTCCTTCTGCGTCCGCGCACGCGTATGCGTCACAGTGGCGGACGTCACCGCGTGGTCGCGCGGCTCTCGCTGGGGTGGCAGGGCCTCGAGGGCCGCGGCCGATTCCGGGTCGCCGCCGAGCAGCTCCGCGAGCCGTTTCAGACCGCGGTGCGCGGCCGTGCGGACGGCGCCGGGCCGCTTGCCGAGGGTCTCCGCGGCGGTCTTGGCGTCGAGGCCCATCACCACCCGCAGGACGACGGCCTCGGCCTGGTCCTGGGGCAGCTGGGCGATGAGGGAGAGGGTGCGGTTGGTGGCGAGCGCCTCGATGGCCTCCACGGCCGTGTCGGACTCGGCGGCGCGGCCGGTCAGTTCGGTCTCGTCGCCGCCCGTCGCGGGGCGGCGGCCCCGCATCCGTATGTGGTCCAGGGCGCGGTTGCGGGCGATCCTGGCCGCCCAGCCCCGGAAGCGGTCCGCGTCCCCGCTGAAGCGGTCCAGGTCACGGGCGATCTGCAGCCAGGCCTCGGACGCGACGTCCTCGGCGTCGGGTTCGCCGACCAGTGTCCGTACGTATCCGAGCAACCGTGGGTGCACCGTGCGGTACACAGTCCGGAACGCGGTCTCGTCCCCGTCCTGTGCCGCAAGCACCGCGGCGGTCAGCTCCGCGTCGTCCCCCAGCACGTGGTCCCTCGAATTTTGTCGGTCGCGGCCGCCCTCCGGCGCGAAAGGCACGTTACGACCTGAAACTGTCCCTCGTCCATGTCCGTACAACGTGCAACTACATGCTTCGGGCGTGCGGTGTGACAGAAAACGCACTCCTGACGCTGTAGAGAGTACGGGCCGCCGCGCGGCCCGTGCCGCGCGACGGCCGGGGCCTCTCCTGTGGGGGGTGGCGGCCCCGGCCGTTGCCGCGACGGCCGGCCCGTGCTCACTCCTCCGGGTCGGGCCACGTCGCCACCAGCGCCCGCAGATCTGCAAAGCGGGGGCCGGGGACCGACTCCCGGGTGGGTTCACCGTTGAGCAGGCACACCTGCTCGGGGGCGCCGTCGCCGGTGTCGAACAGGCAGCAGACTCCGCCGCTGTCGGCGGTGAGGTCGGTGAACGCCTTCCTCACACGGTCCGACCGCGCGAACAGACGGCTCATCTCCGACGTCGCCGCCCAGCACTCCACCGACGTGTAACCGGGGTGCGGCAACGACTCGAACCGGACCGTGACGTAGACGTACCCGATCCTGATCCGCCCGTCCGCCGCTGACCGATCCTGCGGCGCCGGGGCCCTCGATGTCTCGCTAGGGTCAACACCCCTTACGCAGCAGGCGTGTTAACTCCGTGAAACCCGATGGAGCGACCTCCGATACTCACGGTTGACGGTGATAGCATTCCGCCGTCTGCGACCTTGATCCACATTTGGTCAGGCCTTGAGTCTGAACGCGGTGATCCCTCCGCGTCGATCAGTCATGCAGTCCCCTGGACGGGTTGCGGATCCTTGCAAGGCGTACCCGATGACGCCTGCGTGCCACGCGCCGGGAAAGGTTTCCATGACTCAAGACGTGCTTCTTTGGTGCCTGGTTGCGATAGCGGTGACAGCCGTAGCCGCAGTCGTGGCGCTCGTGCTCCGCAGCAGAGCCCTGGGGCGGAGGAAGAGGGAGTCCGAGGCCGCGCTGGAGGCGCGGCTGCGCTACGCGCAGGGTGAACTCGACCGCGCCCAGGCCGCGTTGACCACCATGCGGGACGAGCAGGACGAGGTCATCCGCGAGGCGGGGCAGGCCGCCGAGGAGAACACCAAGTCGGTCCTCAAGGGTGCCGCCCGCTTCCTGCAGAGCCTCGCGGCCGAGCAGACCACGCTGCTGGACGGGGTCCAGCGCGAGTACGGCGGCCACGCGGTCCTCTCCGACCTGATGGACATCACCCACGCCAACGCCCAGATGGCCCGCAAGGCGCAGGGCATCGCCGTCATGTGCGGCGCGCCGCTGGGCCGTCGCAACCAGCCCGCCAGCGTCTACGACGTCGTCCGCAGCGCCCAGAGCCAGATCCGCAACTTCCAGCGGGTCGAGATCATGCAGCCCAGCGGCATCGCGCTGAAGGCCTCGGCCGTCGCGCCGGTCGCCCTGGCCGTGGCCGAACTCCTCGACAACGCGGCCAGCTTCTCCCAGGCGGACGCCCCGATCGAGGTCACCTTCCGGCAGGCGCAGAAGAACCTGTGCATCGTCATCGACGACGCCGGTGTCGGCATGGGCGACGAGGACCGGCAGCGGGCCAGCGCCCTCCTGTCCGGCGAGGGCCTGCCCCGGCTGTCCCAGCTGGGCACCCAGCCGAAGTTCGGCTTCCCCGTCATCGGTCTGATCGCCCGTCAGCACGGCTTCACGGTGGATGTCACCGGTGTCTCCCGGTACGGCGGCGTACGGGCCGTCGTACTCCTGCCCGAGGAGCTGTGGACCATGGAGGAGGCCCTGCCGCCGGCCACCGAGGCGCCCGTGAGCAGCATCCGGCCGATGGAGACGGGACGGTCGGCGCGTACGGCGGGCGGCCTGCCGAAGCGCGGCTCCCGGATGTCGCCCACCGGTGTCGGCACCGGTGGCGAGCAGTCGCCCCGGCGCAGTGCCCGGCGCGGCACCGGCAGCCTGGCGGCCCTGCAGCGCGGTACGCAGTCCGCGCGCGACACGGCCTCCTTCGACATTCCGACGCCCGGAGGGTCCGAAAACGCATGAGTACAGCAGACCTGTCCTGGATGGTCCAGGACATCGTGGACAACGTGCCGAGAGCACGGCACGCCGTGGTGCTGTCCGCGGACGGTGTACCGCGCGGGTCCACGGACGACCTGACCGGCCAGGACGTGCGGACCATCTCCGCGGCCATGGCGGGGATGCAGTCGCTCAGCCGGGCCACCGCCCACTTCGCCGGACTGGCCCAGAACCGGAACTGGATCCAGACGGTCATCGAGTTCCAGCACGGCTGGGTGTTCCTGATCGGGGCCGGGCAGGGTGCCTATCTGGCCGCCGCCGCGGAGCCCGACGTGGACATGGAGCAGCTGTCGTTCCGGATGAACCGGCTGGTCTCCCGGCTGGGCAACAACCTCACGGTTCCGGCGCGGGTGGCCGGGAGCGAGCCGGCCCATCCCGGGGACGGTGCCGGGGCACCGCTGGACGGCGGGGGCGGCGGGGTCTTCCTGCTCGCGGAGCTGGACAAGGCGGTGGCGTCGGTGCCGGGCGCGCTGCACGCGCTGCTGCTGGGCGCGGACGGGCTGCCGCGCGGGGCGAGTTCGGGGATCGGCAGGAACCTCGCGGACACGATCTCGGCGGCCATGACCGGCATCCACGCCTACAGCCGGGCGACCGCGCCGTTCGCGGGCGGCCAGCAGGACGACGAGTGGATACAGACGGTCATCGAGTTCGAGCACGGCTGGGTGTTCCTGATCGCGGCCGGCGAGGGCGCCTTCCTCGCGGCGGCCGCCGAACACGGCTGTGACATCGAGGAGTTCACCGTACGGCTGGGCGACACGATGCCGGTGCTGGCCGCCGGGGGAGGAAGGACGGGCGATGAGTGACGAACTGGACAGCGAGCTGGAGCTGACGGCTCCATTAGTCCCACTCTTCGTCATCGCGCAGGGTCGCGCGCTGCCGCGGGAGAGCGAGTACGAGCACACCACGATCATCACGGCCCAGGACGGTGCGGTGGCGGCGGCGCGGACGCTCGCCCCGGAAGCCCGTACGGTCCTGGATCTGATCGCGGACGGGTTCCTCTCGGTCGCCGAGGTCGCCGCCCACACCCGGCTGCCCCTCGGCATCGTCCGCATCCTGTTGGCGCAGATGGCCGAGGACGGCCTGATCCATGTGCGCAATCCGGTGCCCCATGCCGAACGCCATGATCCCGTCCTGCTGACCGCCGTGCTCGACGGCCTGATGCGAATTCGAACCGGAGCGTAGTCCCGTGTATCTGGATCCCGACGTCTCCCGCTCCGTGAAGATCCTGGTCGTGGGCCACTTCGCGGTCGGGAAGACCACGTACATCGGAAGTGTCTCCGAGATAGAACCGCTCCAGACCGAGGAGGAGATCACCGAAGCCAGCGAGGGGCTCGACGATCTCTCCGACACCCCGGACAAGACGACCACGACCGTGGCGATGGACTTCGGGCGCCTCACCCTCGGCGAGGACCTGGTCCTCTACATCTTCGGAACCCCCGGGCAGGAGCGGTTCAAGCAGATGTGGGAGGGGCTGTCCCGGGGAGCCCTGGGGGCGCTGGTCCTGGCGGACCCCGAGCGGCTGGAGGAGACGTTTCCGGTCCTCGACCTGGTCGAGGCGTTCGGTCTGCCGTATGTCATCGGCGTCAACACGTTCGAGGGGAAGCACCAGTTCCCGCTCGACGAAGTGTGCGAGGCACTCAACATCTCCGAGGACACCCCGGTCATCCACTGTGACGTCCGGGACCAGGACTCCTCGATGCAGGCACTCATCACGCTCGTGAAGCACCTCTTGTCCTCACTCGGCTAGGAGCCAGCATGCAACAGTCCTTCGACCCGGCCGGGGCACCGGCCGGCTGCCCCGCGCACGGCAACCTCCCGCTGTACGGGCCCGAGTTCGGCTCCGACCCCGAGAGCACGTACGCCAAACTGCGCACGCTGGGGCCCAGCGCCCCGGTCGACATCGCGCCGGACGTCGAGGTCGAGCTGGTCACCAGTTACGACGCCAGTCTCTACATCCTGCAGAACCCGACCCTGTTCATACGGGACTCGCGCCGCTGGAACGCCCTGAACGAGGGCAGGGTGCCCGCGGACAGCCCGGCCGTGCCCATGATGGGTTACCGCCCCAACGCCATGTTCAGCGACGGCGCGGCGCACGCCCGGCTCCGGCAGGCGGTCACGGACAGTCTCGCGACCGTCGACCAGAGCCGGATCGTCCGGCTGACGCAGCAGTCGGCCGACTACCTGATCAGCCAGTTCAGTTCCGAGGCTCTCGGCCAGGCGGAGTTGATGTCCGCCTACGCCCAGCCGCTGCCGCTGCTGGTCTTCGGCGAGCTGTTCGGCTGCCCGCCCGAGCTCGGCGACCGGGTGATCGCCGCGATCACCGGCCTCTTCCAGGGTGTCCCGGGTTCCGACGAGGCCCTGGGCGCCGCGGTCCTCGAACTGATCGCGCTGAAGCGCCGGCAGCCCGGCGAGGACCTCACCACCCGGCTGATGGTGCACTCCTCCCGGCTGACCGACGAGGAGGTGCTGCACCAGCTCGTGACCCTGCTGGGCGGCGGCACCACCCCGCTGGCGGCCTCGATCGGCACCAGCGCCGCGCTGTACCTCAGCGACGACTGGCCGACCGGCCTGCCGGTCGAGGACGCGGTCGTGAAGACCTTGTGGAACTACTCGCCGATCGCCAACTACGCGGGCCACTACCCCACGCAGGACGTCGAGTTGGGCGACCGGACCATCCGGGCGGGCGACCCGGTCCTGATCTCCTTCGCGGCGGCCAACACCGACCCCAAGCTGACCGCGCACCGCGAACAGCTCAGCTCCAAGGCCCACTTGGCGTTCGGCGCGGGCCCGCACGGGTGCCCGGCGAAGGACCCCGCGTTCATGATCACGGCCACCGCCGTCGAGTCCCTGCTCAACCGGCTGCCCGATGTCGAGATGCGCGTCCCCTTCAAGGAGCTGTCGTGGGTGCCGGCGCCGTGGAGCCGCGGGCTGGTGACCCTGCCCATCCGCTACACGCCCCGCACCGTGCCGTCCGCGACGCAGGCCCGGCCGGTCCGGCCGTCGTCCGCTCAGACCGCGCCGTCGCCCGCCGCCATGCCGCAGCAGGTCGCGGCCGGCCGGCCGTCCCACGCCGCTCCGAAGCCCAAGGGCGGGATGTTCAGCCGCTTCCGCGCCTGGGTGAATGGCGAGTGACGTAAGCAACCCTACGAACGCACTGTGTTATTGGATGATTCAAGAATCCCACGGGTACGGATGGCGGCTGGCAGAGAGGAGCCACCATCGTGGGAAGCGGCACGACTCCGTCCGCGGACCGTCGGGCCACCGTCTCCCTGTTCTCCCGCCTCCGGACGGCTGAGGGACAGGCCGATCCCTTCCCCATCTACGCAGAACTCAGGGCGCGCGGCACCATCAGCCCCGCGCCCTGGGGCGGTCACCTCGTGACCAGCTACCACGCCTGCGACCAAGTACTGCGCAACGGCTTCTGGCTCGAAGCGGACACCGACTGGCGGGCTCAGCAGGGCCCGCGCAGCCGCTGGAACGCACCCTCCTCACGTGAGATCAGCCGAACCCTGCTCGCGCTCAACCCTCCGGAGCACACCCGGGTACGCCGGTCGTTCGGCACCTTCGACCGTGCCGACGTCGAAGAGATCGGCCGCCCGGTGAGCCGGATCATCGAGCGCCTCCTCGACACCCTGCATGAGCGCCTCCGTTCGGGGGAGGCCGACTTCACCGCACTGGTCAACGAGGAACTCCCGGTCGCCACCATCGGCGGCTGGCTCGGGCTGCCCAGCGCCGACTGGCCCCGGCTGCGCGCCCTGACCCACGAACAGGTCTTCTCCCAGGAGCTGCTTCCGAACGCCGGCCAGGTGGCCCGTTCCGACGCCGCCACCGCGGAACTGCGCACCTACTTCACGGAGTTGGTGCGCGAGCGGCGCGCACACCCCGGGGACGATCCCGTCTCGGCGTGGATCCGCACCTGGGACGAGCTCGAACCGGACCGGGACAAGGCCGACGAGGCCGTCTGCTTCCTCGCCCTGTTCGTCGTGCCGGCCGCCATGGAGACGACCGCGACGATGCTGTCGAGCACGGTTCTCCGGCTGGTCGAGGACCCCGAACGCTGGAGCCTGCTCGCCGAACACCCGGACCTCGTCCACGAGTTCGTGGAGGAGGCCCTTCGCTACGACCCTCCCCTCCACCTCATCGGCCGGGTCGCCTCCGACGACTGCCTCCTGGAGGGCACCGAGGTCCGGGCCGGGGAGATGATCTACCTCATGACGGGCGCCGCCCACCGCGACCCCGCCCGGTACACCGACCCCGAATCCTTCGACCCCTGGCGCAAGGCGCCCCATCTGGCCTTCGGCGGAGGCATCCACTACTGCCTGGGCGCACCCCTGGCCCGGATGGAGGCGCAGACCCTGCTCCACCGCATGATCGCCCGTCTGCCTCGGCTCACCGTGGTCCGCCGCCCCGCGTGGGCACCCCGGGTGGCGTTCAGGCGGATCCTCAACCTGGACGTTCCACTGACATGAACCCGCCAACGATGCCCGGTGCCGTCGCGCCCGCCCCCGCATGGAGCCCGTGGACCCCGCGGAGCCCGCACCTCCCGCCCCCGTGGGCCTCACCCGGACCGGATCCGTCCTCCCTGTACGGCTCAACCCGTCCGCCCAGGACGACGTCCTGAGCTCGGCGGTCCTGGACGCGCTCATCGCCGTACTCGACGGCCTCCACGAGCAGCCGGACTCCAGATCCTGGTGCTCTCCTCCCTGGGCAAGGACTTCTGCCTGGGAGCGGACCGCCGGAAGTACCAGGAGTCGCCGGCCGGCGATCCGACCGGGGCCACGCTGCGGCGCATCGCGGACAAGGCCCACCGGCTGAGCCAGGCCCTGGAGAACACCCACGCCGTCACCATCGCCCGGCTCCACGGCGGCGTCATCGGCGCCGGCCTCGCGCTCGCCGCCCACTGCGATCTGCGCGCGGGGGCGGACACCTGCCGCTTCCGCATGCCGGAGATCGGCCTCGGACTCGCACCCACCTGGGGAGGCGCGACGGGGCGCCTGATCACCGAGGCCGGTGTCGCCCGGGTCCGCGAACTCCTGCTCACCTGCGACGAGTTCGACGCCCCACCGCCCACCACCTCGGGCTCCTGCACAAGGTCGCACCCCTCGACCAACTGGACGACGCCGTCACCGCCTGGACCGGACCCCTCGCCCGGCGCTCCCCGCAGGCGCTCGTCCTCACGAAACGCATGCTCGCCGGCTACGCGAAGGCCGCCCGCACCAGCGACACCGCCCTGCTCGACGCCCACCTCCTTGCAGCTCAACTCGCCCAGCCGCGCTGAGCGGTACGCCAGTGCCGTCCGGGGTGGGACCCACCCCGGACGGCACTGGCCCAGGGCCTGTCGTCTGGATCATGCCGGCGTCGCGGAGCGTGGCACGCGCTCCCCCACTGCCTTGAAGGCGTGGCGGACCCCCAGCCGCGTTGTCGTCGGTCACCGACGTCCCCCAGCCTTCGGCCGGGAGGTGCCCCCACCGCGCCGCCCGCGGCGGAGCCGCTGATGTCAACGTCTCCTCCGCCTTGCAGCTGCACGCACCACGCCCCGCTCGGGTCGACCGACAAGTCACCGTGACCCAGGCCGGCCTGATCCGGACGACAGGCCCTGGGCGCATGCGGTCCGGTGTCCCGGCCACCGGACCACGGCGCGTGCCGAGTGCGGTCGGTGCGCGATACACGTGGGTCATGCCTGACAACAGTGAACGTCGCTCGTCGGCCCCTGTCGTGTTCACCGGTGTCCGTCTGGTCGACGGGACCGGAGCCCCGCCCGTCGAGTCGGCGGCCGTGGTCGTGGAGGACGGCAGGTTCACCTACGCCGGGCCGGAGCACGCGAGACCCGAGCCGGACGGGGCGACGGTCGTCGACTGCCGCGGACGCACCCTGCTGCCCGGGTTCTTCGACTGCCATCTGCACTTCCTCATGGACAGCAACGCCGACTTCACCGGCAGACTGCTGACCAACCGGCCCACGGTCACCGTCTTCGAACGGGCCCGCCGTATGCGCGAGACCCTGCACGCCGGCATCACGACGGCCCGCGACCTCGGCGGCATCGACGCCGGCTACCGCGACGCCGTGGCGCTCGGCCTGATCGAGGGCCCCCGGCTCCATGTCGCGCTGCGGCTGATGAGCCACACCGGCGGCCACGCCGACTTCAGCATGCCCAGCGGCTACGACCCCTCGGCCCTCCTCGACCCGTTCAGCGAACTGGCCGACGATCCCGGCCAGGTCCGGCTGGCGACACGGCGGTTGCTGCGCGACGGCGCGGACGTCATCAAGATCTGCGCGACCGGCGGCGTCAACAGTCCGAGCGACCAGCCCGAGGACGAGGGCCTGACCGTGGAGGAGATAGCCACGGTCGTGGACGAGACCCGCCGGCACCGCGGCCGGCCCGTCGCCGCGCACGCGCAGGGCACGGTGGGCATCAAGAACGCCCTGCGCGGCGGGGTGACCAGCGTCGAGCACGGCTACCTCATCGACGACGAGGGCATCGATCTGATGCTGGAGAAGGGCGCGTTCCTGGTCCCGACGCTGTCGACGTTCCATGTCGAGCGGAGCCGCTTCACCCCCGCCGCCTACGAGAAGAAGGCCCGGCTCGCGGAGGCGGCGGCGACCCGGCTGGGCGAGGCGGTGCGGCGCGGGGTGAAGGTCGCCCTCGGTACGGACGCGGGCGCCGTTCCCCACGGGCACAACCTCCAGGAGCTGGGCCACATGGTGCGGTTGGGCCTGTCACCGCTGGACGCCGTCCGCGCGGGAACGCTGACGTCCGCCCAACTCCTGGGTCTGGACGAGTCGTTGGGCACGGTCGAGGTCGGGAAGATCGCCGACGTCGTGGTGTGCGAGGGCGATCCCGTCACCGACATCGACCTGCTCGGGGATCCGGCGAACGTGGTGCTGGTCATGCAGGAGGGCCGGATCGTCAAGCACGGCAGGCCAGTTGGGGCAGCGGCGTAGGCACGGTGTCCGGGTTCGCGTGGGCCGGGGGGCTCACGCGGACCCGGGGCGCCAGTCGTCCTCGCTCCGGGTACCGGTCGCGTGGCCGGTCGCGTGCGTGCCGGAGTCCCTGGCCACCCGGAACGCGGCCACCGCCCGCCGCTCCGCCTCGTCGTCCACGACGACATCGCGCAACGCGGCGCCCAGCAGGGCCGGGAAGCCGTCGCCGTTCCGCTGCTCAGTCATCTCCGTGTCCATCCGTCGCCGAACCGTCGTCCGACTCCCCCAGCGTCCTGGTGCCGGCATCCGTCACACCCTCCGCGGCGAGTTCACGGGCCAGCCGCTTCAGCCCCCGGTAGGCCGCGGTGCGTACCGCGCCCGGGCGTTTGCCCAGGACCCGGGCGGCGGCCGGACCGTCGAGACCCACGACGACACGGAGCAGGACCGCCTCCGCCTGGTCGCGGGGCAGGCCGCGGACCAGGTCGAGGGCGTGCTCGGTGGAGAGGGACTCCAGCGCCTGGTCATGGGTGCTGTGCGGACCGGGAAGTTCGAACACGTCCTGTTCGAGCGTGGCCGACCGGGGCCGCACCCGCTGTCTGCGCAGGTGGTCCAGTGCCCGGTGCCGGGCGATGGTCGCCGTCCAGCCGCGGAAGCCCGCCCCGTCGCCCCGGAAGCGGCCGAGGTCACGGGCGATCTCCAGCCAGGCGTCGGCCGCCACGTCCTCGGCCTCGTCGCCGACCAGCCCGCGCAGATACCCGAGCAGCCCCGGCTGCACGATCCGGTACGCGACCGCGAAGGCGCTGTCGTCGCCCTCCTGGGCGCGCGCGACAGCGGCACCCAGTTCCCCGTCGTGCGCGTGCCCGCGGCGGGGCTCGCCTGTCTGGCCCAAGGACTGTCCTCGTCCGTACGCTCCACGTGACGTACCGCGTCACGTACCGAGTTCGCGAAGAATCCGTACCGGGCGCGGCGGTCCCCCCGCACCCCCCATCGCCATCAGCGCCGGACCTCACAGAAGTGTCACAGCGTCAGCGCCGCGATCGCCGGGCACCGCACGGCCGTTGAGGCCCCGGCATCGGCACGGGCCGACGGACACCCGCCAAGTCCCCCCGTTCGGCGGCCTCTTGGTGTACGGCGGCCTTCCGCACCCGGCGGGCGCTCAACCCAACGGTCGCCGCTCGGGCGGCGGCACCCCGTCCGCGGTGCCGCCCCTCGATCCCGAAGGTGCCGCCCCTCGATCCCGAACTCGTCGCCCTAGAGCGTTGTGTCCACCGGCTGTTGGGGCGTCTCCGCCGCCACCGCGCCCGGGGCGGGAACGCGGTCCGCGTTCACCAGGACGCCGGCGATGAGCGCGGCCAGCAGGATCGAGGCCATCGCCCACCAGGTCGCGACGTTGAAGCCGTGCACCGCGGCCTTCGCCTCAAGGAGCTGCTTGTTCACACCGGGGCCCGCGTGCGCGGTGGCGTAGCGGGCGGTGACCGTGGCGGCGATCGTGTTCAGGAGGGCCGTACCGATCGAACCGCCCACCTGCTGGGCGGTGTTGAAGGTGGCGGAGGCGGCGCCGGAGTCGCGCGGGGCGACACCGCCCGTGGCCAGGGACACCGAGGTCATCATCGCCGTACCCATGCCGAGGCCGAGCATCAGCATGCCGGGCAGGATGTACGTGGCGTACGCGGGCTCCACCCCGACCTGGGCGATCAGCGCGAGCGCGCCCGCCGCGACCAGCAGGCCCGGGACCATCAGGGTGCGCGGCGGGACCTTGTAGAGGAGCCGGGCCGCGACCTGCGTGGAACCGGTGATCATGCCGACGGTGATGGGGAGATAGGCGACGCCCGTCTTGACCGGCGAATAGCCGAGGACGCGCTGCATGTAGTAGGTGAGGAAGAGGAACACGCCGAACATGCCGATGGTGACGAACAGGATGGTGAGGAACGCCCCGACCCGCTGACGGTCCTTCACCACCGACATCGGCAGCAGCGGCACCCGTGCCCGGGTCTGCCAGTACCCGAACGCGCCGAGCAGGACGACACCGGCGGCGAGCAGGCCCAGGACGAGTCCGTCGCCCCAACTCCTCGACTCCGCCTCGGAGAAGCCGTAGACGAGAGTGAGCATGCCGAGGGAGCCGAGCAGTGCGCCGGGGATGTCGAGGTGGGCCTCCGGGTGCCGGGAACTGTCGCTGAGCAGCACCCAGGCGCCGGCGAACGCGACCAGCGCGATGGGCACGTTGACGTAGAGGCACCAGCGCCAGTCCAGGTACTGGGTGAGGAAGCCGCCCGCGAGGAGCCCAACTGCCGCTCCCGCACCGACAATCGCGCCGAACACTCCGAAGGCCTTGCCGCGGTCCTTGGGGTCGGTGAACGTCGTCGTGAGCAGCGACAGCGCCGAGGGGGCGAGGAGCGCGGCGAAGACTCCCTGCAGCGCCCTGGCGCCGAACAGCATGCCCTGGTTGGCCGCGGCGCCGCCGAGCGCGGACGCGGCGGCGAAGCCGATCAGGCCGATCATGAAGGTGTTCTTGCGTCCGGCGAGGTCCGCGATCCGGCCGCCGAGCAGCAGCAGTCCGCCGAAGGCGAGGGTGTAGGCGGTGATGACCCACTGCCGGTTCCCGTCCGACATCCCCAGGTCGGTCTGGGCGGACGGCAGTGCGATGTTGACGATGGTCATGTCGAGGACGACCATCAACTGCGCGAGCGCGATGACGACCAGCGCCCACCAACGACGATTGTCGGCCATGTACCCTCCCCGGTCCGGCAGTTGCCCTCATCGTCCTCCCGGACCTCCCCCTTGGGGAACGCCAGCGTCTCTTATTACGCCGATTTTGCCGAGCACGGCGCCCCGGGACGCCCGCCGAACTCCCTTACCCCTGTACGCCGTTCACCGCGTCCCGGCACAGCAGCCGCAGCGAACCGTGCCCGCCGAAACACCGCCGCGCCTCGTCCACCGGGTCCCACAGCCGCCCGTCCGGAGTACGCAGCCAGTGCTCACCGCCGGTCGCCCACCACTCGGCACCGGTCTGCCACGCGATCACCTCGCCGGCGTACGCCCCGAAGCCGCGCAACTCGCTCTCGACGGCGGCGTACGGCGCGCCCTCCCGCCGTATCTCCTCGATCATCCGGTCGACGCGCCACAGGCTCCGCGCCGAGTAGTCGAGGCGCACCCTGGCGCCCTCGCGCATCATCGCCACCGCGTCCGCGGCCCACCGCACGGGCTGCGCGGCGGCTCTGGGCCGCGACCGCTCTCTCATCCGCTCTGTCACCACACCAGGAGAAGCACGGCCGGGCACTCTTCCGGCACCACGATCCGGACATTCCCCCGGACCGGCGCAGGACCGCCCCACACTCACCGCACGACGCTCACAGACCGCGCGGAAACGGGATTCCTCTCATCCCCGGCCGCGGGCCCGCCGCGACACCACCGCGCGCAGGACCCGGCGGCCCTCCGTCGACACGGCCAGCACCTGACGGAGTCCGCCCGGGGCCGGGCCGGAGAGGAGTTCGAGGACGGTGATCTGGCGGCGCAGTTCGGCGGCGACGAGCGGCGAGATCCCGTCCGTACGGCCGGCCCGGCGGGCGTCGACCGGGGAGCCGTCGTCGGCGGGGTCGAGGAGCTGATGGATGCGCAGCGAGGCGACCGAGCAGATGTCGGCCCACTCCCGCACCGCGGGGTCGGCCGGTACGTCCGGGGCGGTGTCGAGCATCCGCCGGGCGAGCGGCGCGGCCAGATCCTCACCGGGTTCCTCGAAGAGGGCGGGCAGTTCACCGCGCGCCTTCTCCAGCCGTTCGCCCCACTCCTCCCCCACCGCGCCGTCCGCGAGGCCGGCCCACAACGGCCGCAGCACCTCGTCGCCACCGCCCAGCAGCGGTACGCACCGATCCAAACAAGCCAGCCCACTGACGGCCAGTGCGCGTTCGTCGGCCCGAGCGATCAGTTCCACCAGACTCATCCGAACCTCCCTCTGCGGGGCCCCTCCCCTTTGGGGCCCGCGTCTCCCCAGACTGCGTGCTCCACCCCGGGAGTGTCACACGGGAGCACCCCGTGCAGGTCGAGAAAGCGGAAGAAGAGATTTTCGGCCAACCGGCGGTCAGACCGCGAGCGCACGCCGGGCCCCGCCAGGATCTTCGCGTGCTGCATGCGGGTCAGTCGCAGCACGACGAGGATCGCGAGGACGGCGGCCACGATCTCGACGGCGTGGGCGAGCAGCGACAACAGGAGGACGGCGCGGTTCGCGTCGGGCGTGAAGTCGATCTCGTAGTGCATGTCGCCGAGCCGGTCGGCGACGATCGACAGGACGCACAGCGTCCACCAGAGGTTGACCAGCAGATGCGACCTGCGGGCGCCCGGGGCCGGCCGACTGGCGTCCCAGATCTCCAGGGTGATCCGGCGCGGGTACCAGAGGTTGAGCCCCGGGGCGAACCAGCCGGCGACCGCCCACCAGGCCTGCATGCTCTGCTCGCCCGGATCGAACACCTCGGCGTTGGCCCGCACCCGCACGAACCAGCTCAGGTACCCGATCACACACACGACCAGCGCGCCCGTGTGCACACGACCGGCCAGCGAGCCGAGCGAATGCGCCGCCTCCACCCGCCGGAACACCGCGTCGCCGCCCGCGCCGCCCATGACGTCGCCTATCACGTCGTAGAACCTGAAGTCGGCGTAGACGGCGAACAGATCGACGGCGATCACCAGCCCGAGCAGCGCGACGGCGATCCGGCCGAGGCCGACCGGCGAACGCGGCCGGGACACGGATATGAATGTGGACATGCTGGCTTCCACCTCAACCCACCTTGTCCGCAAGGGACTTGAACTGGGTCCACGTCAGCGCCGGTGTCCCCGGGTCCCACAGTTTCTGGACGGTGGCCCGCAGGGGCATCCGGATGCCGGCCGCGACCTGCGCCTGCGTCTGCGAGTTGGCCAGGTCGCACCAGACCGCGAAGGAGCCGCCGAGGATCTGGCCGTCGTACTTCGCCGGAACCGCCTGTGTGCCGCGCAGCACGCGCGGGTTCCACTGCTCGTAGATCCGCCGTCCGGTCGGATAGACGAAGGTCTGCGGCTCGCCGAGGACGTAGTAGAGGTACTCGTCGTTGTAGTTGAGTACCTTGCGGCCCGCGCTCAGATAGGCGACGGGCTGCCGGGCGCCGATCTCCTTGCCCGTCCAGTACGCCACTTGGAGATCCTTGGCGGCCTGCACGGACGTACCCGCGAAGAAGCCGTCGTTCCACACCCGCATCGTCCGGTCGTGGTTGCGGACCGTGTCGGCGCGGTCGTTGAGCCAGCCGGTGGTGAGGTCGGCGACGGTACCGCCGGAGCCGTAGGCCTTGGTCGCGGCGGTGGCCAACTGCGGGAAGGACGCCTGGGGGTTGGCGACGGTGAGCGCCTGGTACTCGTCACCGCCGAGGTGCCACTGGTCGCCGGTGAACAACCCGGCGTACTCGTCGAGGAGTTCGTCGACGATCGCGGCGGACGCGTCCTTGGAGATGTCGACGGCACCGCGCCTGGCGACACCGGACACGTTGCGCAGTTGGAGATCGGGGTGGGCGGCGATCACCGCGCCCAGATGCCCCGGCGAGTCGATCTCGGGCACGACGGTGATGTGGCGAGCGGCGGCGAGATCGACGATCGCCTTCACCTGGGCCTTGGTGAGGTGGTCCTTCGACACGACCTCGGGATGGGTCGTGGACTCGATCCGGAACCCCTGGTCGTCGGAGAAGTGCAGCCCGAGTTCGTTGAACTTCAGGTCGCCCAACTCCCGTACCCGGTCCTGGATCCAGGACGCGGTGAACGGCTTGCGCGCGATGTCCAGCATGAACCCCCGCCGCGGCTTGGCCGGTTGGTCGCGCACGACACCCTCCGGCGCCGAACCGCCGCCGTGCACCTCCTGCTTGAGCGTCCGGGTGCCGTAGAACACCCCCGCGTCCGAGGGCCCGCTGATGGTGACCCGCCCACCGCGCACGGTCATCGCGTACGACTCCGGGTTCGCGCCCTCGTCGTCGTTCAGCGCCAGCCGTACGTCCCCGGCGCGCACGTCACTCGCCTCGCCCGCGTACGTCAGCCCCAACTCACCGGCGATCAGCCGCCCTTCGTCGACGAGGTCGGCGTCGTCCACGACGACCCGCTCCCCCTTCGCCGGACGCCAGCCGGGACCGCGCGCGGGAGTGTGCGAACGCACGGCGGGAATCGTGCGGGGCGTCTGCGACAGCGGATAGACGCGGGTCGGGCTGGGGGTCGGAGTGGGCGTGGGGGTACGCGAGTTCGCGGCCCGCGAGGAGGTGGAGCCGGAGTCGGAGGGACTCAGCGCGGCGCCGACCGGACTGCCGTCGTCCCCGCCCGACGCCCACACCCCGAGGCCGACCCCACCCGCGACCACGGCAGTGGCCGCGGCGACGGCGATCAGCCCCCGCCGCTGCTTCAACGGCTTCACCTGCTTCGCCGACGCGCGGCGCCTGTGCTGGCTCACGGCGCCAACCTACGGCCCCGGGCGGACCGCGAGTGTCCACCACGCGTTCCGAAACTCTCCCTTCCGGGTGAAATTCGGGCATCCAACGGACACGTCATGACCACTCCCGATAACGTGGTGACGCACTTCTCATCGCACCTTTCACCACACCTTTCACCGCATCCCCTGCCGCACCATCCGTGACGCGAGGATCCACACTGCCTTCGCACCGCCTTCCCCACCTCCCCGGCCGACTGGCCATACCGGCGCTGCCCGAGCAGTCCCGCACCTCGCCGTCCCCGAATTCGCTGGCGACCTTCAACACGGCACCCCCCGAGGCCGCCCGCCACACCCTCCTCACCTGCCTCCACAGCAACCGCTGGTCCCACCGCCTCACCGACCACCGCCCCTACCCCGACCTCGACGCCCTACTCGCCGCGTCCGACGAGGCGGCGTACGACCTGACGGCGGGGGACTTGGCGGAGGCGTTGGCGGGCGAGTCGCTCCCAGTCCTGCCGGACGACACGTACGAGGCCGCCCACATGGCTCTCGACGCGGCCCACGCGGCGTACGAGGCCCGCTTCGGCCACGTGTTCGTCATCTGCCCCGACGGAATTGCCCCGGACGAGGTCCTCGACCACGTACTGGCGGGCATCCGGTCACGCTTGACGAACGATCCGGAGGAGGAGCGGGTGGTGGTGGCGGAGGAGCTACGGCGCCTGGCAAGGGGACGGCTCGCCGAGGTCTTTGGCTTCTAGGGGCGCGGGGCTGTATCTATTTGCGGCTCCGCCGCGGGGCGCGCCCGGCCACAACGGCGCCGCACCCGGCACTCAACAGAGCCCCCCACCCCATTAGCCGCCCGAAACTAGCCCATACGCGCACCTTTGGGTGCCAGTTCGATCACACAAGCAGGCCCGCCGTAAGACCCGCGTCAGCACCTGGTTACGATGCTGAGGGCCGGTGGACCGTACCCGGCCGGGCCCGACCGACAGAGAAGCCGGCGCGGCCCTAAATCCCCGCTCCCGGAGGGTTCTTCCGTGCCGGCTGGAACGCTGTACCGCGGCCGGGAAGGAATGTGGTCCTGGGTGGCTCATCGAGTCACCGGCGTCCTCATCTTCTTCTTCCTGTTCGTACACGTGCTGGACACCGCTCTTGTGCGTGTCTCCCCCGAGGACTACGACAAGGTCGTAGCCACCTACAAGACGCCGATCGTGGGCCTGCTGGAGTACGGCCTCGTCGCCGCCATCCTGTTCCACGCCCTCAACGGCCTGCGCGTCATCGCCGTCGACTTCTGGTCGAAGGGCCCGCGCTACCAGAAGCAGATGCTCTGGTCGGTCGTAGGCCTGTGGGTCGTGCTCATGCTCGGGGCGATCTACCCCGTGCTCGGCCACGCCGCTCGTGAACTGTTCGGGAGCTGACACCGATGGCCACCACTGAAACCACCTCCGGTATCGGCCCCGTCGAGAGCGCATCCGTCTACACCGTGGACAACCCCGCGCCCCTCATCGAGGCCCCCCGCAAGCGCACCAAGAAGACCCCGAAGTCGACCCGGGGCAATTTCGAGATGTACGGCTGGCTCTTCATGCGCCTGTCGGGCGTCGTGCTGGTCGTCCTGGTCCTCGGCCACCTGCTGATCCAGCTCGTGCTGGACGGCGGCGTCTCCAAGATCGGCTTCGCCTTCGTGGCGGGCCGCTGGGCCTCGCCGTTCTGGCAGGTCTGGGACCTGCTGATGCTCTGGCTGGCGATGCTGCACGGCGCCAACGGCCTGCGCACGGTCATCAACGACTACGCGGAGCGCGCGAACACCCGGCTGTGGCTCAAGGGCCTGCTCTACACCGCCACGGTGTTCACCATCCTGCTGGGCACGCTGGTGATCTTCACCTTCGACCCGAACATCCGCTAGGCCATCGGGCTGAGGGACTGAGGAATTCTGATGAAGATCCACAAATACGACACCGTCATCGTCGGCGCGGGCGGCGCCGGTATGCGCGCCGCGATCGAGTCGACGAAGCGCAGCCGCACCGCGGTCCTGACGAAGCTGTACCCCACCCGCTCCCACACGGGCGCCGCGCAGGGCGGTATGGCCGCCGCGCTCGCCAACGTGGAGGAGGACAACTGGGAGTGGCACACCTTCGACACGATCAAGGGCGGTGACTACCTGGTCGACCAGGACGCCGCCGAGATCCTGGCGAAGGAGGCCATCGACTCCGTCCTCGACCTGGAGAAGATGGGCCTGCCGTTCAACCGCACGCCGAACGGCACGATCGACCAGCGGCGATTCGGTGGTCACTCCCGCAATCACGGCGAGGCGCCCGTCCGCCGCTCCTGCTACGCGGCCGACCGCACCGGCCACATGATCCTCCAGACGCTGTACCAGAACTGCGTGAAGGAGGGCGTGGAGTTCTTCAACGAGTTCTACGTCCTCGACCAGCTGATCGCCGACGTCGACGGCGTGAAGACCTCGGTCGGCGTGGTCGCGTACGAGCTGGCGACCGGCGAGATCCACGTCTTCCAGGCGAAGGCCGTCATCTACGCGTCCGGCGGCTGCGGCAAGTTCTTCAAGGTGACGTCGAACGCGCACACCCTGACCGGTGACGGCCAGGCCGCCGTGTACCGCCGGGGTCTGCCGCTGGAGGACATGGAGTTCTTCCAGTTCCACCCGACCGGCATCTGGCGCATGGGCATCCTGCTGACGGAGGGCGCCCGCGGTGAGGGCGGCATCCTCCGCAACAAGGACGGCGAGCGCTTCATGGAGAAGTACGCGCCGGTCATGAAGGACCTCGCGTCCCGTGACGTCGTGTCCCGCTCCATCTACACGGAGATCCGTGAGGGCCGCGGCTGCGGTCCCGAGGGCGACCACGTGTACCTCGACCTCACGCACCTCCCGCCGGAGCAGCTCGACGCGAAGCTGCCCGACATCACGGAGTTCGCGCGCACCTACCTCGGCATCGAGCCGTACACGGACCCGATCCCGATCCAGCCCACCGCGCACTACGCGATGGGCGGCATCCCGACGAACGTCCAGGGTGAGGTCCTCACGGACAACACCACGGTCGTCCCGGGCCTGTACGCGGCCGGCGAGGTCGCCTGCGTGTCGGTGCACGGCGCCAACCGCCTCGGCACCAACTCCCTCCTGGACATCAACGTGTTCGGCCGCAGGGCGGGCATCGCGGCGGCGGAGTACAGCCAGAAGGCGTCCTACGTCGAGCTGCCGGAGGACCCGGCGCAGCAGGTCATCGACCAGGTCGAGCACCTGCGCAACTCCACGGGCACCGAGCGCGTGGCGGTCATCCGCCGCGAGCTGCAGGAGACCATGGACGCGAACGTCATGGTGTTCCGCACCGAGCAGACCATCAAGACGGCGGTCGAGAAGATCGCGGAGCTGCGCGAGCGCTACCGGAACGTCTCGATCCAGGACAAGGGCCGCCGTTTCAACACGGACCTCCTCGAGGCCATCGAGCTGGGCAACCTGCTCGACCTCGCCGAGGTCATGGCGGTCTCGGCGCTCGCCCGCAAGGAGTCCCGCGGCGGTCACTACCGCGAGGACTACCCCAACCGCGACGACGTCAACTTCATGCGCCACACCATGGCGTACCGCGAGGTCGGCGACGACGGCACCGAGTCCATCCGTCTCGACTACAAGCCGGTCGTCCAGACCCGCTACCAGCCGATGGAGCGTAAGTACTGATGGCTACCCCTGTTCTGGACAAGGCGGAAGCGGCCGGCCAGCCCGAGCCCGGCTTCGCCGACTCCCCGTACATCACGGTCACCTTCCGGGTCCGCCGCTTCAACTCCGAGGTCTCGGCGGAAGCGGTCTGGGAGGACTTCCAGCTGGAGATCGACCCCAAGGAGCGCGTCCTCGACGGTCTCCACAAGATCAAGTGGGACATCGACGGCACGCTGACCTTCCGCCGCTCGTGCGCGCACGGCATCTGCGGTTCGGACGCGATGCGGATCAACGGCAAGAACCGTCTCGCCTGCAAGACCCTGATCAAGGACCTCAACCCCGAGAAGCCGATCACGGTCGAGCCGATCAAGGGTCTGACGGTCCTGAAGGACCTGGTCGTCGACATGGACCCGTTCTTCCAGGCGTACCGCGACGTGATGCCCTTCCTCATCACGAAGGACACGAACGAGCCGACGCGCGAGCGTCTCCAGACGGCCGAGGACCGCGAGCGCTTCGACGACACCACGAAGTGCATCCTGTGCGCGGCCTGCACGTCCTCGTGCCCGGTGTTCTGGAACGACGGCCAGTACTTCGGTCCGGCCGCCATCGTCAACGCCCACCGCTTCATCTTCGACTCGCGCGACGAGGCGGGCGAGCAGCGCCTGGAGATCCTCAACGACCGTGACGGCGTGTGGCGTTGCCGCACCACCTTCAACTGCACGGACGCCTGCCCGCGAGGCATCGAGGTCACGAAGGCGATCCAGGAAGTGAAGCGGGCACTGATCACGCGCCGCTTCTGAGGTTGTTTTCCGTACGGCTTTGAGGGCCCCGTTTCCGGGTTGGGAGCGGGGCCTTCTGGCGTGCGGCAACCCGTCTGGGTGAACGTGATCGTCAAGGACATACCGGCGTTGTCCGGCCTACGATGATGCTCTCGACACCAGCCCAGCAGGAGGCACGCGATGTCCGCAGCATCCGTCGAGCGGCCCCAGGACGACCGTCCGCTGATCGCGGAGGCAAACCGTCTCGCGGACCGCAACCCGGGCTACCGAGTCGAGATCATCGGAGGCCTGATCGTCGTGTCCCCGCCCCCGGACGCACCTCACGCCCGCGCACTGACCAGGTTGATGCGCCCCTTCATCGCAGCTGGCATCGATGGAGACGAGGCGGAAGTGCTTCAGGGCATCGGCCTGTGGCTGCCCACTGGCACCGAGGACTACGCCATCCCCGACCTTGCCATCGTCGACGTCGACATCGAAGAGCACTACGTCGAGAACAACTGCTACGACCCGGCGCCCTTCCGCCTCGTCCTCGAGGTCACCTCCAGCAACTGGAAAGCCGACCTGCAAACCAAGGTCACCGCGTACGCCAACGCCAAGGTACCGATCTACGTCGTTGTCGACCGCAAGCACCAACGCCTCCACGTCCTGACGGACCCCGCGGAGGGCACGTACACGAACCACCGCGTCCACGCCTCCGGCGAACTCGTCCCCCTCCCCGACTCCCTCGGCGCCAAGGTCACCCTCGACGTCGCCGAGATCCTCAAGGCAGGCCAGCCGAAGGCCGATTGAACAAATCCCCGCACCCCGCACAACCCCCACCCCACTCCACGAGTCTCCTCCGTGCACCCATCCAAGATCACGGACGGGCAGGCCGGCCGCGCCGCCCGCAGCAGGAGACTCATGTTCAGGACGAAGACCCACCGCCTGGTTCTCGCGACGGCCACGGCCGCCTCGCTGACCGGTGGACTGCTCACCCTCGCGGTGGGCCCCGCGACCGCCGCGACCCCCGCGAAGTACGCCGACGACTTCAACGGCGACGGCTACCGCGACTACGCGGTCGGCGACAGCGGTTCGGTCACCGTGACGTACGGGACCGCCACGGGCCCCGGCACCAAAGTGAAGACGTTCAACCAGAACAGCGCCGGGATACCGGGCACCGCGGGTGACGCGGGCGGGTTCGCCGACGGGTTCGGTGAGTCCCTGGCGAACGCCGACTTCAACCGCGACGGATACGCCGACCTCGCCGTCGGGGACGTCAGCGAGAAGGTCAGCGGCAAGGTCGCGGCGGGCGCGGTCACCATCGTGTGGGGCTCGGCGTCCGGCCTCGGCTCCAAGGCCAGCCGTATCCCCGTCACACACCGCACCTACTACGGTTTCGGCAACGCCCTCGCGACCGGCGACTTCAACGGCGACGGCAAGGCGGACCTGGCGGTCGCCGACGGGGTCGACACGGTGTACGTCTACCGCGGCGGTTTCTCCACGTCGGGCACGACGGGCAAGGTGACCAAGCACGTCCCGAGCCCGAGCCTGACCGATGTCTTCGAGCCCACCGGGCTGGTCGCCGGCAAGGTCACCAAGGACAAGGCGACAGACCTGTACGTCCTGGGCCAGGGCTACAAGAACGACAGGATGACGCAGGCCGCGTGGTTCCTGCGCGGCGGCACCACGGTCAAGTCCGGCAAGTTCACGACGTACGACAGCTCGTCACCGGACTACAGCCCCACGGGCGTCGTCGCGGACTTCGACAAGAACGGCTACGGAGACCTGGCCGTCAGCGACACCCCGTACAACAAGGGCGCGGGCTCGGTCGTGGTCATGCGCGGCGGGGCGACCGGTCCCACCACCGACTACCGCCTCAGCCAGTCCACTTCGGGCGTCGTGTCGGCCCCGGCCAAGGGTGACTCCTTCGGTACGGCGCTGTCCGCCGGCGACACCAACCGTGACGGCTATCCGGACCTCGCGGTGAGCGCCGCGGAGGAGAAGGTCGGTTCCGCCGCGGGCGCGGGCGGTGTGCACGTCCTGCGCGGCGGCAGGAGCGGCCTGACCGGCAAGAGCTCCCAGTGGTTCTCCCGCGCGACCGCGGGCGTACCGGGCAGCCCGGCCGAGTCCGGCCTCTTCGGTCTCCACGTCCGGCTGCGCGACCTGGACCGCGACGGCGACGCGGACCTCCTGATCTCGGACAACAACGAGCCGAGCGTGCTGCTCCGGGCCGGTTCGACGGGGATCACCACGGTCGGCGCCACGGAGCCGGCGCTGCGGGCGAACTTCCCGCAGTAGCCGGGGGCTGGGGTCAGGCCCGGGTGCGGCCCACGATCAGCTCGTAGAAGATCGGCTCCCCGGTCGTCGTGACGCGGTGCTGGAACCGTGAACGTTCCAGCACCTCAAGGCTTCCCTCCGCCACCGCCTTCGCGACGGCGACCCCGAACCCGTCCGGGTCCGACTCGTCCATCCAGCGCTCGTCGAGCGTGAAGGCCACGGGCGCGCCGGGCGGCAGCAGCGCGAGCGCGTTGGTGAGGGCCCGGGGTGTGGCGTGCGTGCCGCCGAACGCTCCGGCCGACACCAGTCCCCCGGGCGCGTGCGGGCGCAACGCCTCGCGGAGTGTGTCGTCGTCGCGCTGGAAATCGCCGATCACGTAGTCGGCGTAGACGCCCGGCCGGTCGCGCAGGGCCGCCTCGCGTGCCGCCGGCAGCGCGTCGACGCCGACGACCCGGGCGACACCGCCGCGGCGCACCAGTTCGCCGACCAGTCCCGTGCCGGAGCCGACGTCGAGGACCGTCAGCGCGCCCGGCTCCAGTCCGAGGCGCTCGGCCGCGCGCAGGAAGCCCGCCGCCGCCATCTGGGGCGAGGTGCACCGGAGCAGTTCCTGGACGACGTGTTCGTAGAGGCCGGGGACGGCGTATATCCGCGTGTACTCGTGCAGATGGACCGTCTCGTGGCCGTTCAGCGCGATGTACTCGCCGTCGGCCTCCGGCGGGCCGAGCAGTCGGACGCCCGCGAACACCCGTGCGTCTGTCATGTCCGCGAGGTTATGCGAGCGCGTCGGTGGGCAACAATCCCGGCCCTTTGCCGATCATCGCCCTAACCTGACGGCATGTCAGATGAAGAGTCGTACGAACTGCTCGGCTTCGACAACGTCCTCCTCCCCGTAGGGGATCTCGCCGAGGCGGTCCCCTTCTACGAACGTGCCGGATTCGCCGTGGGGTTCCGGCTCGACGAGGCCGGTATCGCGATCCTGAAGGTCGGCGGCGAGACGCCGGGGGTGCTGCTGCGCCAGGAGGACGGGCTCGGGCACCGGCCGCCGCCCTGGCCCTCGCCCCGCGTGTGGCTGGAGGTCCCGGACGCACGGAAGGCCGCGCAGCTCCTCACCGCCGCCGGAATCGCCCTCCTCGACGCACCCTTCTCCGTGGCCACCGGGTGGACCGTGGAGATCGCCGACCCCTGGGGCAACGTCATCGGCTTCACCGACTACACGAAGCGGCCGGAGCTGGCGCGGCGGGTGTGACGCAGCTCCCAGCCCAACCGAGTTGAACGTGTTCAAAAGTGCGCCTACATTCTCCTTGTCAGCGTTTTTGAACGCGTTCAAGAAGGGGGAGGCGCATGGACCGCACGGTCGTCGCCTACGTCATCTATCTGATCGTCAGCATCGGCCTCACCGTCTGGGTGGCCCGCACGCTCAGCCGCAACGGGCGGATCTTCCTCGCCGACGTCCTCCGGGGGAACGAAAAACTCGCGGAGGCCGTGAACCACCTCCTCGTAGTGGGCTTCTACCTCGTGAACCTCGGGTTCGTCGCCCTGTACCTCAGCGGGGACGGCACCATCGAGGACACCAGGGGCATCTTCGAAGCCCTGTCGACCAAGGTGGGCGTGGTGCTGCTGGTGCTCGGGGTGATGCACCTGGGGAACGTGTTCGTGCTGAACAAGATCCGGCGGCGCGGGGTCATGGAGCGGGAGCAGGTGCCGCCCGTCGCGCCGCAGGGGTGGGTTCCGCCGACGGCCGGGGCGTGACGGGGGTGGCCCCGGCCCTCGGCGGGACCCAGGACCGGGACGCCTCGCGCGTCCCGGTCCACGGGCTCACCGTCCTCTACGACGCCGACTGCTCCCTGTGCACCTTCCTGCGCGACTGGCTCGTACGGCAGTCGCAGCTGGTGCCCCTGGAGCTGGTACCGGCGTCCTCCGAAGAGGCGCGGCGGCGCTTCCCCGGGCTCGACCACCGGGCCACCCTCGACGAGATCACCGTCGTCGGCGACTCCGGGCAGGTCTACCGGGGCGCCGCCGCCTGGATCGTCACCCTGTGGGCGCTGCGCGAACAGCGGCCCCTGGCACACCGGTTGAGCACCCCGGCCGGCGCCCGGCTCGCCAAGGGCGCCGTGCTCGCCGCCGCGAAGTGGCGCGGGGCGCAGTGGGGACCCGGGCGGTGGGGCGGTGGCGTGTACCAGCAGGGGGACGGGTGGACGTACGACCCGCACCGGGGATGGACCTACACCGCGCCGGGCTGCACCGACGGCTCCTGCGCCACTGGATAGGCTCTCTTTCCGTGCCCTCGAAGAACGACAGCCCCGAAGAGGACGGCGGTACGCCCGCCAAGTCCGCGAAGTCCGAGCAGACCCGCGCGCTCATCCTGGAGACGGCCATGCGGCTGTTCCAGGAGCACGGCTACGACAAGACGACGATGCGGGCGATCGCCAAGGAAGCGGGCGTCTCCGTAGGCAACGCCTACTACTACTTCGCCGGCAAGGAGCACCTGATCCAGGGCTTCTACGACCGTATCGCCGAGGAGCACCGACTCGCGGTCCGCGAGGTGCTGGACCGGGAGACCGACCTTGAGGCGCGGCTCGCGGGCGTGCTGCGGGTGTGGCTCGACATCGCGACGCCCTACCACGAGTTCGCGGTGCAGTTCTTCAAGAACGCCGCCGACCCGGACAGCCCGCTCAGCCCGTTCTCCCCGGAGAGCGAGCACGCGCGCGTGCAGGCCATCGACGTCCACAAGGAGGTGCTGTTCGGCGCGAAGACCAAGGTGGCGCCGGAACTGCGGGACGTGCTCCCGGAGTTGATGTGGCTCTCCCAGATGGGGCTCGTCCTGTACTGGGTGTTCGACCGGACCGAGGGGCGCGAGCGCAGCTACCGGCTCGCCGAGCGCGGCGCCCGGCTCACCGCGCGCGGTGTGTCGTTGGCCCGCTTCCGGGTGCTGCGGCCGCTCGTCCTCGAGGTGCACGAGTTGTTCACTGACTTCCTGCCGGGCATGACCCACGCACTGCCCGACCCGGCGAAGAAGAAGCAGGGGGACAGGCGCGGGGCGTCCGCCGCCGGTCGCGCCGACGACGAACGCCCCTGAGCAATCGGGTCAGTTGACGGCGTCGACCTCGCCCTCGGCCAGCTCGACGTCGTAGACCAGCGGATCGTCCGTCACGGCCACCTGCCGGGCGGTCGAGCCGTACGACGGTGCCGTCGTCGCCAGGAGGTAGGTCCCCGGGCCCGGCACCGAGACGATGTACGAGCCGTCCGCCAGGGACTCGACGCGGTCCAGTTCGCGTCCGCCGGTCGTCCGCAGCGTGACGGCGGCGCCCTCCACGGGCTCCCCGTCGGTCGTCCGGACGAAGCCGTGGACGGCCGAGGACGGGCCGTCGGGGACGGTCGGGGCGGGCTCCTCGGCGGGTTCCACCGCGAGGTGCGGCAGGCTCTTGTCGAGCCAGGCCGGGAGCCACCAGTTGGAGTTGCCGAGCAGGTGCATCGCGGCCGGGACCAGGGCCGTACGCAGGATGAAGGCGTCCAGGGCGACCGCTGCGGCCAGGCCGACGCCCGCCGTCGCCGCGCCCGTGTTGCCGCTCAGGACGAAGGCCAGGAAGACGCAGACCATGATCAGGGCGGCGGAGTTGATGACGCGGCTGGTCTCCGCGAGGCCGACGCGGACCGCGCGGGCGTTGTCCTTGGTGTGGACCCACTCCTCGTGCATGCGGCTCACCAGGAACACCTGGTAGTCCATGGAGAGGCCGAAGAGCAGCGACAGCATGATGACCGGCAGGAAGGCGTTGATCGGGCCCTCCTTGCCGAGCCCCAGCATGTCCAGGCCCCAGCCCCACTGGAAGATCGCCACCAGGACACCGAAGGAGGCCGCCGCCGCGATGAGGTTCATCAGGGCGGCCGTCAGCGGGACCACGAGCGAGCGGAACGCGAGCAGGAGCAGCAGGAAGCTCAGGCCGATGATCGTCGCGACGAAGAGCGGGAGGCGGTCCCCGGTGACGGACGCGAAGTCCTTGGAGATGGCCGTCACCCCGCCGACGTGACCGGTCGCGCCGGCCTCCGGTATCACCTTGTCGCGCAGGGTGTCGATCAGGTCGTCGGTCTCCACGGACTGCGGTGAGGTCTTCGGGACGACCTGGATCACCGTCACCCCGCCCGTGGGCGGCAGCGCGGCGACCCGGGCCACGTCCTTCGTCGCCTCGATGCCCTTGACCAGGGCGGCCGTGTCACCGCTCGAAGTGACCACCTGGAGCGGGCCGTTGAAGCCGGGGCCGAAACCCTCGGCCAGGAGGTCGTACGCCTTCCTGGTGGTCGTCGAGGCGTTGTCGTTGCCCTGGTCGGTGGCGCCGAGGCGCAGCGACAGCACGGGGAAGGCGAGGACGGCCATGACGACGAGGGCGAAGGCGGCGATCCGGCGCGGACGCTTCTGCACGGCGGCCGACCAGCGGACCGCGAGATTGTCGGTGCGCTCCGGCTCGGGACCGTTCTCCAGCTTGCGGCGCTGCTTGCGGCTGAGCACGCGCGGGCCCAGGAAGCCGAGCAGCGCGGGCAGCAGGGTCGTGGCCGCGAGGACGCTCAGGACGACCGTGAGCGAGGTGCCGATGACGACGCCGTCCAGGAAGCGCAGCTGCGTCACCAGCATGCCGGCGAGCGCGATGCACACGGTGCCGCCCGCGAACAGCACCGCGCGGCCCGAGGTGTTGAGGGCGACGACCGCCGACTCCTCGGGATCCATGCCCCGTTGGAGGCCGCGTCGGTGCCGGGTGACGATGAACAGGGCGTAGTCGATGCCGACGCCGAGGCCGATCAGGGTGGCCAGCAGGGGCGCCAGGTCGGGGATGTCGGTGGCGTGGCTGAGGAGCTGGGTGGAGAACAGGCCGGTGCCGACGCCGAAGATCGCGATGCCGATCGGCAGCAGGGCGGCGTAGAACGAGCCGAAGGCCAGGAACAGCACGACGGCCGCCGCGAGGATGCCGACGCCCTCGGCGATGCCGCCGGGCGGCTCCTCGACCCGCTGGACGGCCTGGCCGCCCAGCTCGACGTGGAGGCCGCTCTGTCGGGCCGCCTGCGCGGTGTCGACGACCTTCTGGACGAGCTCCTTGGGGACGGCGTTCGCCTGCTCGGCGAAGGTGATCTGCGCGTAGGCGATCGTCCCGTCGGAACTGATCTGGGCCGCGCCCCGGGCGCCGGAGTAGGGGCCGGTGACCTCGCCGACGCCCTTCATGCCCGCGATCCTGTCGAGGGCGGGCTGGATGCGGGTCTGTACGGACTGGTCCTTGACCGAGCCCGAGTCGACCTTCCACACCACCGTGTCGGTGTCGCCCGAGCTGTTCGGGAACGCCTTCTGCATCAGGTCGTACGCGCTCTTGGAGTCCGTGTCCGGGAGGGAGAAGACGTTCGCGTAGTCCGTCCCCGCCGTCGTCGCCGAGAAGCCCAGGCCGAACAGTGCCCCCACCCACAGCAACAGGACCACCAGCCGGTGCCGATAGCACCACCGTGCCAATGCCGCCACGCTCAACACTCCTTATTCGAAACCGAGTTGACTCGGTCGATCGGTCGGATGGTCCCCCAGGTCCTGGGCTACACAATTGGCGGTGGCACGCGCGCGTGGACACGTCCTGGCCATGACTCTCAAGGAACTCCAAAGACCGGACGGCCCCGATGTCAGTGGTGCCGCCGATACTGGGGGCATGACGGCTCCAGGAACCGTGCTGGTGGTGGAGGACGAACCGAGCATCGCGGACGTCCTCGCCATCGCGCTGCGCTACCACCGCTTCGAGGTCATGACCGCGGGCACCGTCCGCGAGGCGCTCGCGCTGGCCGAGCGCACCCGCCCCGACTGCGCGCTGCTCGACGTGATGCTCCCGGACGGCGACGGTCGCGCACTGGGTCAGGAGCTGCGCGCCCGCAGGCCCGACCTGGCGCTCGTCTTCCTCACCGCGCGGGACGCGCCGGCCGAGATCGTCGGCGCCCTCGGCTTCGGCGACGACTACATCACCAAGCCCTTCGACATCGACGTGGTCGTCGCCCGCATCACCGCCGTCCTGCGCCGCACCCGCCCCGCCGACGTCCTCCCCCAGCGCCCGCCGCTGCGCTACGGCGACCTGGAGCTGGACGAGACGACGTACTCGGTGCACCGCGCGGACCGCTCGGTCGAGCTGACCCCCACCGAGTACGCCCTGCTGCGCTTCCTGGTGCGCAACGGCGGCCGGATCGTGCCCAAGGAGCAACTGCTGCGCCATGTCTGGCAGTACGAGCACACCCCGCCCGAGTCGACCGTCGTCGAGACCTACATCAGCTATCTGCGGCGCAAGCTGGACACCCTGGGAGCGCCGGTGATCACCACCCGGCGGGGCGTCGGATACGGGCTCGCATGAAGGTCCGGCTGCCGAACTGCGAGCGCGGCGCCCACTCGCTGCGCGCCAAGCTGACCCTGGCCAACCTCGCGCTGCTCTCCCTCGGCATCGTCATGGCCACCGCCGTCAGCCTGATGGGCATGCGGCACTACCTGGTCGCCCAGGTCGACGCGGAGCTCACCAAGTCCCGTGACTCGCTGAGCAGTTCGCAGCTCACCATGCGGCAGATCAACGTACTGAGCTCACTGGCCGGCATCGGCGACCGGCTGGTGCCCCAGCAGCAGCCCGGCTCCCCGAAGCCGGACACGGTGTTCGCGGCGGTCGACCGCCGGGGCAAGGTGCTCACCATCGCCGGATACGCCCCGACCGCCGCACAGCGGGCCCTCGCCGACGCCTTCCACGACCCGGCCAAGCTCACCAAGGACCGCACACCGCGCGACATCTCACTGCGCGGCGACTCCTACCGGGCCACCGGGACCCAGCTCACCGACGGCACCTACATCCTGATCGCCGCCTCCACCGGCGGCCTCCACCACGGCATGGCCAAGGCCCTCAAGCTCGACCTCACCTTCGGCACCCTGCTGCTGGTCCTGCTCGCCACGCTCACCATGGTCAGCGTGCGGCGGCGGCTGCGGCCCCTGGAGGACATGGTGGAGACCTCCACGGCGATCGCCGAGGGCGACCTGACCCGGCGCGTGCCCTCCAGCCACCATCCGACCCAGGAGGTCGAGCAGCTGCGCCTCGCCCTCAACTCCATGCTCCACCAGGTGGAGTCGGCGTACCGCACGCGCGAGCGCACGGCGGCCCAGCTCCGCCGCTTCGTCGCCGACGCCTCGCACGAACTGCGCACCCCGCTGTCGGCGATACGCGGCTATCTCCAGCTCTACGACAAGGGCATGCTGACCGAGCCCGACGAGCGCAGACGCGCCTGGGACCGGATGAACGCGGAGGCCGACCGCATGGGCCGCCTCGTCGACGAACTCCTCACCCTGGCCCGCCTGGACCAGCGGCCCGAACTGCGTTTCCGCAACGTCGACCTGAGCCGCCTGGTGCGCGACGCCGCCGAGGATCTGCGGGTGCAGCAGCCGGAGCGGCCGGTCACGGTCGGCGCCGACGGCTCCCTGCTGGTGCGCGCCGACGAGTCGGGCCTGCGCCAGATACTCGGCAACCTGGTGACCAACGTCCGCACCCACACCCCCGCCGACGTGCCCGTCCGGCTCGGCCTGGAGCGCGAGGACGGGGTCGTACGGCTGTGTGTCGCGGACGAGGGCCCGGGGCTGAAGGAGGACGACGCGGCCCGGATGTTCGACCGCTTCTTCCGGGCGGGCGGCGGTGCGGGCAGCGGACTGGGGCTGGCGATCGTGCAGGGCGTCGTCCAGGCGCACGGCGGGGACGTGGCGGTACGGACGGCGCCCGGCGAGGGCCTCGCGGTGACGGTGACCCTGCCGACGCGGGCGCCGGTGCCGTCGTAGAACACGGGGCATGTCAGGGAGTGTCGTCTGCCTGCACGAGGGCCCACACCGTCTTGCCGTGCGCGCCGCGGCTCCACACGCCCCAGGCCGCCGCGATGCCCTCCACGAGGTGCAGGCCGCGGCCGGCCTCCGCCGCGTCCGTCACGACCCGCAGCCGGGGCTCGACGCGGCCCTCGTCCGACACCTCGATGAGGCAGGAGCCGTCCGCGAGGGCCGTCACCGCGACCTCGAACTCCCGCTCAAGGAGCGGCCCGTGGCGTACGACGTTGGTGGCCAGCTCGGACACCAGCAGCACCGCGTCCAGGAGCGCCGGATCGTCACCGGCGTGCCCCCAGTCGGCCAGATGGTCCCGGACCCGGCGCCTGGCGAGCCCCACCGAGGCCGGATGCCGGGGCAGCCGGAAGGAGTTGCGTCTGACCACGTCGGCTCCTCACCCCGCGCACACCTCCGTCACATGGTGCTGCGTGCGGGGGCCGCCCGGTGTCACTCGGGCGGAGCCCGGCCGGACGGGTGGGCTCAGATCCAGTCCAGCGCCCACAGGCGGAACACGCCGGTGCCGTCCGTGAGGTAGGAGATGCCGCCGACGTCCTCGCTGCTCACGACGTAGTCCTTGCGCTGCCACAGCGGGATCAGCGGCACGTCCTCGGCGACGTCCGTCTGGACGTCGCGGAAGTCGTCGTCGACGCGGCTGCGGTCGGCGAACTTCTGGCTGTTGAGGATGAGTTGGTCGACGAGCTTGTTGCTGTAGCCGGTGTTCATGGTGGAGCCGGTGCCGACGAGCGCGGAGCCGAAGGTGTCCGGGTCGGGGTAGTCCGCGGCCCAGCCGACCGCCCACGCGTCCAGTTTTCCGGTGGCCCAGCGCTTCTGGAAGTCGGTCCACTCGTAGCCCTTGACGTCCACCTTGAACAGGCCGCTCGCCTCCAGCTGCTTCTTCAGCTCGGCGGCCTCCTCGGCACCGGAACCGTGCCCGATGCCGTAGCCGTAGGTGAAGCGCACCGGGACGGAGACACCCGCCTCTTCGAGGAGATCCTTCGCCTTGCTGACGCTCTCGGAGGGGTACGCGTCGAAGAAGGACGTCGTGTGGCCGACGAGGCCGGCCGGGATCAGCGAGTACAGCGGGTCGACCGTGCCGTCGTACACCGTGGCGGCCAGCTCGTCGCGGTTGATCAGCCAGGCCATGGCCCGCCGGACGAGAACGTCGTGCAGGGGCGTGCCCTTACGGGTGTTGAGGTACAGGTTGCGGGTCTCGGAGCTGTCGGCCTCCGACACCCGCTGGTTCGGGTCGCTGGCGGAGAGCCCGGAGAGCATCTTCGGCGGCAGCTGCCGGGTGGCGACCTGGACCTGCTTCGCCTTGTACGCCTTCTGCAGCGCGTCCGAGTCGGCGTAGTACCGCAGCTCGATCGGGCTCCCGGTGCTCTTGACCGCGCCCTTGTAGTGGCTGTTGGGCTTCAGGACGGCCTTCTTGTCCTTCGTATACGACGACAGGGTGTACGGCCCGGTGCCGTCGGCCTGGAACCCGTTGCGCGGGGCGTCCTTCGGGTACTTGGTGCTGTCGACGATCGCACCGGCGCCGGTGGCCACCTTGAACGGGAACGTGGCGTCCGGCGACGACAGATGGAAGGTGACGGTCATGCCGGAGGCGTCGACCGAACCGAGCGTCGAGAGCAGGGGTGCCGGACCCACATCCGAGTTGATCTTCTTGACCCGGTCGAAGGAGTACTTCACGTCCGCGGCGGTCATCGTGCGCCCGCTCGGGAAGGTGAGCCCGCCGCGCACCACACAGCGGTACGTCGTCAGCCCGCCGCCCACGAAGCCGCAGCTCTTGGCCGCGTCCGGCACGGGCGACGTACCGCCCGAGTCGAATGTCATCAGCGACTGGTAGACGTTGTTGTACAACGCCCAGGAACCCGCGTCGTACGCGGCGGCCGGGTCGAGCGAGGTGACGGCGTCCGTCGTCCCCACCGTGATCGTCTTGTTCTTGTTCCCGTCCGACGGCAGCAACTGCCAGCCGCCGACTCCCACGGCCGCCAGAACAAGCAGTGTCGCGAGAATCCGTATGCGAACCGACCGCATCGGTGTGCCCTCCCCAGGACCCTCCCGGGTCCGTGCGCATATGCCACTCCCCTAGTGGCGCGGATCACCTAACCACAGGAGTTTCGTCCGGGGGAAGAGAGTTCTGCCGAGATGAGAAAGAACTTACCGACGAGTGTTAATCGCCCGTTTCACAGACGGCTCCCAGCCATGCGCCGGGAGGCCCCTCACCGGCAACTCAGCCTGTTTCGACGCCAGTTCGACGATTCCTTCCCGAAGCAGGGCCGGTCCCGGGGTGGTCGCCGTCCGCGACCTTGAGAACGCGAACAGCCCATGGCAGGCTCATGCCGCATGATCGATGGATTCGCGAAGGAAACCCTGCACGGGAGACTGCGGCGGGACCGCGAGGCGCTGCTCTGGAAGCTCGACGGCTTGTCCGAATACGACGCCCGACGGCCTCTGACGGCGACCGGGACCAACCTCCTCGGCCTGGTCAAACACGTGGCCACCGTCGAGGCCAGATACTTCGGCGAGGTCTTCGACCGCCCTTCCCCGGAACCGCTGCCCCGGTGGCAGGACCACGACGGCTCCGACCTGTGGGCGGCCGAGGACGAGACCCGCGATCAGATCATCGCGTTCTACCGGCGCACATGGGACCACTCGGACGCGACGATCGACGAGCTTCCCCTCGACGCCCCCGGCCACGTGCCGTGGTGGCCGGAGCCCTATGCCGACACGAACCTGTTCGCCGTCATGGTCCACGTCCTCGGCGAGTCCAACCGGCACACCGGGCACGCCGACATCCTGCGCGAAGGCCTCGACGGCCGGACCGGGATGCGCCCCGAACACGAACAGCCGATCGACGAGACGGCCCGCGCGGCCTACCGCGCCAAGATCGAACAGACCGCCAGGTCGTCTCCCGGCACACCGATGAGTTTCCCGCGCCGCCCCGGTCTGTAAGCGTGAGACCGATTCACGGAAGGCCGGCGCCATGCGGAAACTGATCTACGGCATGAACCTCACCCTGGACGGCTACATCGCCGCGCCCCGCGACGACATCGGCTGGAGCGTGCCCAGCGACGAGCTGTTCCAGTTCTGGTCCGACCAGCTGCGGGCGACCGACCTGTCGTTCTACGGGCGCAGGCTGTGGCAGACGATGAGCTCCCATTGGCCCACCGCCGACCGGCAGCCGGACGCCACCCCGGCGGAGATCGAGTTCGCGCGGAGCTGGCGGGACATGTCGAAGGTGGTGTTCTCCTCGACGATCGACAAGGTCGACTGGAACACCCGCCTGGTCACCGGCGACGCGGTCGCCGAGATCACCCGCCTCAAGGCCGAGGACGGCGGCCCGATGGACATCGGCGGCGCGACGCTCGCCGGGGCGGCCATGCGGGCCGGGCTGATCGACGAGTACGTACTGGCCACCGCACCGGTCCTGGCGGGCGGCGGCACACCGTTCTTCACCGCGCTGGACAACTGGGTGAACCTGAACCTGGTGGAGACACGGACACTTCCCGGCGGCGTGATCCTGACCAGGTACGAGACGAGGCGCTGAGCGCCCGCCCGGGGGGCACGTCAACCAGGCCTGTTTCGAGGCCGGTTCAACTCCGACGACCTGGGCGGGGCCCTGTCGTACCCGTGGGTTACCCTCACCGCTCCTGCACTTTGCACTTACATGGGGGGAACCATGCGCAGCTTTGCCATGCCTGCGATCGCCGCCGTTGCCGTCTTCGCGCTTGCGGGCTGTGGGGGCAGCGACGACAAGGCGGACAGCAAGCCGTCCACAGCACCCGGCTCCGCATCGTCCACACCTGCCGCGCCGGCCGTCCCGTCGCCCGACGAGGCTCAGGCGGAGGCGCTGACAACCGTGTTGGACACGCTGAAGCCCGGACTCGGCAGTGACGACAAGGACTTGAGCAACGCCCGGAACGTGTGCCTCGACCTCAAGCAGGGCAAGGACGACGCGACGGCGGCAAAGAACGCCGCTGCCCGCTACGGCACCGATGAGGTGACGGCCGCCGGGATCGTGGCCGCCGTGAAGGCTTCCTTCTGTTCGTAGCCGCTGTCCGTGGCGAGTTCACGGATCTCAGCCACTTGGGAACCTCAGCAGTCGACGGTGGGGTGGGCCATGGGAACGATCGAGGGGCTCTGGAAGGCCGGGGAGATGCCGCTCCGCGACGGGCTGTACCGGCCTGACGACACTGCCTTGAAGTTGCATGTCGACGGTCCGGGGGCGTACCACCCGGATGCCGGGCAGCCGATTCCCTTCCGTGTCGGAGGACCGTTCGATGTGGCCCAGGCCCTTGAGGAGCACACCATCGACGGGGTCGACACCTGCTTCGAGAGCCCGCTGCCGGACGGATCGGGATGGATGTCCGGCGGGGGCGGCGGGATGGGCAACATCGGCTACCTCGCCCGTCTCGACGCCGACTCCTCGTTGCGGTGGCTCGCCGTCATGTTCCGTTCCAACCCGTTCGTCGGCGTGCGCTACGAGGGCATGCGCGCCGCCTTCACCAACGACTGGGGGAACCTGCTGATCCTCGACCTCACGACCCCTGCTCTTGGCTGAACCACCCAGGCCCACGACGGCAGGCCGATAGGCTCGGAGCATGACCACCGAGCGGCCGTCGGAACGCGTTCCTACGGTGGGTGCGCCCCTCAGCAGCAACGAGATCACCACATCCGAGTGCCGAGAGTGCGGAGCCGAAGTCTCCGGCCTGAACGGGCGCTACGCCTGCGGTCTGTGCGGGTGGGTCAACCACTGGGCCGAGGGAGACGGCGAACTTCCCACAGCCCAGGACGACCCGGATTGGCCCGGTCACCGCTGAAGCGGCCCGGCCACACCGACTAGGCCTGTTTCGACGCCAGTTCGACGACCGTGATGTCCGACGGCGCCCCCACCCGGGTCGGCGGTCCCCACGCGCCCGCGCCCCGGCTGACGTACAACTCGGTGTCCCCGTAACGCTCCAGCCCCGCGACCGTCGGATTGGCCGCCGCCGCGATGAAGTTGCCGGGCCACAACTGCCCGCCGTGCGTGTGCCCGGAGAGCTGGAGATCGACGCCGTGCTTCACGGCCTCGTGGATCTGCACCGGCTGGTGCGCGAGCAGCACGCACGCGCGCGCGGTGTCGCGATCGCCCAACGCCCTACCGAAGTCGGGGCCCTGACCCTCGCTCTCGCCCTGGAGGTCGTTGACCCCGGCGAGGTCGAAGCCGGGGAGTTCGGTACGGGCGTTCTCCAGGGTGTGGATGCCGAGCCTGCGGACCTCTTCCAGCCACTGTTCGGCGCCGGAGAAGTACTCGTGGTTGCCCGTGACGAAGAACGACCCGTGCCGCGCCCGCAGTTGGGCCAGCGGAGCCGCCGCAGGCCCCAGGTTCTTGACGCTGCCGTCCACCAGGTCGCCCACGACCGCGATCAGATCGGGCTGCGTCGAGTTGATCGTGTCGACGACCTTCTGCGCGAACCCCCGCCCCAGAACCGGCCCCAGGTGGATGTCACTGACGACCGCGATCCGGAACCCGTGCGCGGACCGCGGCAGCTTGGCCAACGGCACGGTCACCCGCTTCACACTCGGCCCGCGCAGCACACCGTAGGTGCCGTATCCGACGGTCCCCACGGCAGCGGCAGCGGCGGCGCCCCCGACCACCCGGGAGACGAAGAGCCGACGGGAGGGAGCGGGGGACTGCGGCTCTTCGGAGGTCTCTTCGGAGGCTGCGGATTCGGTCTCTTCTACGACCGTCCCGGCCCGCCCCCGCCGTTCGACGAACCGCCGCAGCAGCGGTCGTAGAACCTCTCCCGCGAGGACGGCCAGCAGCAGGTAGATCGCCAGGGCCATCCACAGGAAGCCGGGCCAGCCCAGGACGCGCTGGAGCCAGAAGGGGGCGCCGCCGCGCTCGGCGGCCAGGGCCGCGATCATCAGGACCGGGCCGGCGATCAGTACGGCCGTGCCGGTGACGCGGGCCGGGCCCCACGCGCGCGTGGTGTCGCGGACCAGGCGGCGCCAGACGTACCAGTGCGCCCCGCCGAGGACGGCGACCGCGACCAGGGCGACGAGAGCGATGACGAGGATGGCCACTTCTCTATGACGTCTCGCGCAGTGCGCGCAGTCCACGCAACCCGAGGCCCCCGATGACCGTCCCCAATACGAAGGACACGACGGCCAGGGTCAGATGGATCCAGAAGTACGCCGTCGGGCGGCCGTCGTCGAAGGCCAGTCCGCTGCCGTCCGCGACGAGATTCTTGACGAAAGTGATCCAGATGATCCAGCTCCACACCCCGAAGGCGAGCAGGAACCAGGAGACGGGGCGGCTGAGCTTCATGAGTCCAGTATCGCCGTCGTCCTCCGGGGCCGGTGGCCGGGGTGGGGCCGGTGACGGGACTTCGGGTCCCCGGGCATGTACGTTCACGTGCGTGCCCGCTCCACAGCAGACCATCAGGCGATCCCTGCTGGTGCTTTCCGCCGCCCTGTCGTCCCTCGCGCTCACCGCGCCGCTCGCCCTCGCGGCTCCGAGTCCGACCCCGACGCCGAGTACCACGCCGAGTGCCACCACAAGTGCCACGGCGAGTCCTACGGCCACTCCCCCGGCGAACATGTCGTCGGTGGGCGGCGCCCGGCTCGCGCAGCCGGGGACGCAGGTCAATCTGACGTCCGGTGTGCCGGTCGTACCGAAAGACCTCACCGCGCGGTCGTGGATCGTGTCCGACGCCGAGACCGGTGATGTGCTGGCCGCGCACAACGCGCACTGGCGGCTGCCTCCGGCGAGCACCCTGAAGATGCTGTTCGCGGACACCGTGCTGCCGAAGTTCCCGAAGACGACCGAGCACAAGGTGGTCGCGTCCGACCTGGCGGGCATGGGCGCCGGTTCCAGCCTGGTCGGGATAAAGGAGGGCGAGAGCTATACGGTCCACGACCTGTGGCTCGGGGTCTTCCTGCGCTCCGGCAACGACGCCGTGCACGTCCTGTCCCACATGAACGGCGGCGTCGACCAGACCGTCGCCGACATGAACGCGCACGCCCAGGATCTCCAGGCGCTGGACACGCGCGTGGTGACGCCGGACGGCTACGACGAGCCGGGGCAGGTCTCGTCGGCGTACGACCTGACGCTGATCGCGCGTTCCGGGCTGCAGAAGAAGGACTTCCGGGAGTACTGCTCGACGGTGAGCGCGAAGTTCCCGGGCGAGACGACGAAGAAGAAGGGCAAGTCGGTCCGCGGGACCTTCGAGATCCAGAACACCAACCGGCTGCTGAGCGGCGACTCGGACGTCTCGGTGTACCCGGGCATCGCCGGGGTCAAGAACGGCAACACCACCAACGCGGGCGCCACCTTCACCGGGGTCGCCGAACGCGGCGGCAAGGTGCTGCTGGTGACGGTCATGAACCCGGAGAAGGACGAGCACAACGAGGTCTACAAGGAGGCCGCGAAGATCCTCGACTGGGGCTTCCAGGCGGCCGGCAAGGTGCAGCCGGTGGGTGAGCTGGTCGCGCCGAAGAACGCGGCGCAGGCGAGCGCCCAGCCGGGTGCGACGGCCAGCGGGGAGGCGGGCGGCGACACGGCGGGCACGAAGCCGACCGCGTCCTCCACGGCCTCCGTGTCGACCGCCGACGAGGACGGTTCGGGCGGGGTCGGGATCGCGCTGGCGATCGTCGGCGGGCTGCTGGTGCTGCTGGCCGGCGGGGTCTTCCTGGTCAACCGGCGGTGGCCGCTGCCGGATCTGGTCCGTCGTCGCCCGCGTCCCTGACCTTGGGGTCCTCGGTGTCGTCGGCCGGGTCGTAGTCGTCGTCCTCGTCCGGTCTGCTCGGGGTCGCCGTCCAGGCCGCGCAGAACAGGACGAGTTTCGAGGTGAAGTTCATCCACAGCAGCAGCGCCACGGGGACGCCGAACGCGCCGTACATGCTCTTCGCGGCCACGCCCTGGATGTAGCCGCTGAGCAGCAGCTTCAGCAGTTCGAAGCCGACCGCGCCGATCAGCGCGGCCACGAAGAGGCGGCGGCGCTGGGGTTCGACGCCGGGCAGCAGGGTCAGGACGTAGAGCAGGAGCAGGAAGTCGGCGAGTACGGCGACGGCGAACGCGGCGATCCGCAGCAGGATCCCGCCCCAGCCGCCCTGGGCGATGCCCAGTTGGTCGTTGATCCAGTCGACCAGTGCGGAGGCGACGGTGGAGACGGCGATCGTCGCGAGGACGGCGCCGCCCAGGCCGATCAGCACCCCGGTGTCGATGAGTTTGCGCAGCAGCGGGTTCTCGTCGCGGTCGGGCAGCTCCCACACCGCGCGCAGGCACTCCCGCATCGAGCCGACCCAGCCGATGCCGGTGAACAGCAGGACGGCACCGGCGATGAGGCCGACGGTGCCCGCGTTGTCCACCAGGGAGCCGATGTTGAGCTGGTCGGAGATGCCGGGGACCTGCTCGGCGATCTTGTCCTGGAGTTCGTGCTGCTGGTCGGTGCTCAGGGTGGCGGCGGCGATCGCGGCGGCCACGGTCAGCAGCGGGAACAGCGCGATGAAGCTGATGAACGTCATGGCGGCGGAGAGCTGCGACCACTTCACCCGGTCGAGGCGCTCGTACGACCGCCACGCGTGCGTGACCGTCAGGCGCGCCACCAGCGGCCCGATGAAGGGGAGCTTCTTCAGCCAGTCCATGATCCGATTCTGCCCCCGTCCACTGACACCGATGTGCGGGTACCCCACAAACACGCGCGCGTGGCGCCCCATTGAACGGCATCCGATTAATCGCCCATTTCAGGGAGGGCGCCGATGCCACACGACCAATCACCCATAAGTGGGCGATACGGTCACGGGCATGCGTCCTCCACAGTCCCTCCTCGTCCTCGGCGGTACGTCCCGGATCGCACTGGCCACCGCCCGCAGACTCATCGCCCGCCGCACCCGCACGGTGTGGCTCGCGGGCCGCCCCTCGCCCGCCCTGGAGAGTGCCGCCACGGAACTGCGCTCCCTGGGGGCCGACGTCCGCACCGTCGCCTTCGACGCGCTCGACCCCGACTCCCACGAGACCGTGCTCGGCAAGGTCTTCGCGGAGGGCGACATCGACATGGTGCTGCTCGCCTTCGGCACCCTCGGCGACCAGGCCCGCGACGAGCGCGATCCGGCCGCCGCGGTACGGGTCGCGCGCACCAACTACACCGGCGCCGTCTCGTCCGGCCTGATCAGCGCCCGGGCCCTGCAGGCCCAGGGCCACGGCTCCCTGGTGGTGCTCTCCTCGGTGGCCGGCGAACGGGCCCGCCGCACGAACTTCATCTACGGCTCCAGCAAGGCCGGCCTCGACACCTTCGCGCAGGGCCTGGGCGACGCGCTGCACGGCACGGGCGTGCACGTCATGGTCGTACGACCCGGTCTCGTCCGCTCACGGACCATGGCCGACCCGAGGGCCGCCTCACTCACGACCACCCCGGAAGCGGTCGCCACAGCCATCGAACTCGGCCTGCGCAGAGGCTCGGAGACGGTGTGGGTGCCGGGGACGCTGCGCGTGGTGACCTCGGTGCTACGGCACCTGCCGCGGGGGCTGTTCAGACGGCTGGCCGTCTGACGACCGTGCTCAGTGGCTGGGGATCGTTCCACGATCCGTGCGGGCCGCCTGGGGTGGTACGACGGCGCCGCCGAAGGTGAACTCGCGGAGTTTGCGCCAGACGTCGTCGGCGCCCTGCTCGTAGAGCGCGAAGCCGGTACAGGGCCACTCCGCGCGGTAGTCGGCGAGCGCTTCGTAGGCGCGGTCCATCGACTCGTCGTCGATGCCGTGCGCCACGGTGACGTGCGGGTGGTACGGGAAGTGCAGCTCGCGCGCCATCGGGCCGGAGGCGGCACGGATCTGCTGCTGCAGCCAGGTACAGGCGGAGCCGCCCTCGACCACCTGGACGTAGACGACCGGCGAGAGCGGCCGGAAGGTACCGGTGCCGGACAGCCGCATCGGGAAGGGGCGCCCGGCGGCGGCGACCGAGACGAGATGGTTCTCGACCTCGGAGAGCTGTGAGGCGTCCACCTCGGTGGGCGGCAACAGCGTGACGTGCGTGGGGATGCCGTGCGCAGCGGCGTCGCCGAAGCCCGCGCGCCGCTCCTGGAGCAGGCTGCCGTGAGGCTCCGGGACCGCGATCGACACACCGATCGTTACGGTCCCCACGTCGTCTCCTGTCGTCCTGATCGGTGTCCTGTTGGTGAGCGCGGACAGCCGTGTGTGCGGCGGCCCGGCTATCGACTGTACGGCCACGGCCGAGTTGTGGGCAGGCGCAACCGTAGTGATGTGCAGCGCTCTGCCCAGTGGTACTGCGGTGCGGTCGTACGCCTCAGTGCTTCGCGGGCAGGAAGCCCACCCGGTCGTACGCCTGGGCGAGGGTCTCGGCCGCCACGGCCCGCGCCTTCTCCGCGCCCTTGGCCAGGATCGCGTCGAGCGTCTCCGGGTCGTCCAGATACTGCTGGGTGCGCTCCCGGAACGGCGTCACGAACTCGACCATGACCTCGGCGAGATCGGTCTTGAGCGCGCCGTACATCTTGCCCTCGTACTCCTTCTCCAGCTCGGCGATCGACTTGCCCGTGAGGGTCGACTGGATGGTGAGGAGGTTGGAGACGCCCGGCTTGTTCTCGGCGTCGTAGCGGATCACGGTCTCCGTGTCGGTGACCGCGCTCTTGACCTTCTTCGCGGTCGCCTTCGGGTCGTCGAGGAGGTTGATGAGGCCCTTCGGGGTGGACGCCGACTTGCTCATCTTGATCGACGGGTCCTGAAGGTCGTAGATCTTCGCCGTCTCCTTGAGGATGTACGGCTTCGGGATCGTGAAGGTCTCGCCGAAGCGGCCGTTGAAGCGCTCGGCGAGGTCGCGGGTGAGCTCGACGTGCTGGCGCTGGTCCTCGCCGACCGGGACCTCGTTCGCCTGGTAGAGCAGGATGTCGGCGACCTGGAGGATCGGGTACGTGAACAGGCCGACGGACGCGCGGTCCGAGCCCTGCTTGGCGGACTTGTCCTTGAACTGGGTCATACGCGCGGCCTCGCCGAAGCCGGTCAGGCAGTTCATGACCCAGGCGAGCTGGGCGTGCTCGGGGACATGGCTCTGGACGAAGAGCGTGCACCGGTCCGGGTCAAGGCCTGCGGCCAGCAGCTGGGCCGTGGCCAGCCGGGTGTTGGCGCGCAGGTCCGCCGGGTCCTGCGGGACCGTGATCGCGTGCAGGTCCACGACCATGTAGAACGCGTCGTGGGACTCCTGGAGGGCCACCCACTGGCGCACGGCGCCGAGGTAGTTGCCGAGGTGGAACGAGCCTGCGGTGGGCTGGATTCCGGAGAGCACGCGAGGACTGTCAGAGGCCATGTTCACCATTCTCTCAGGTCCCGGGACCCGGTCAGGAACCGGCCGGAACCGGGTGGGGAGCGAGGTCGGAACCCGATCGGAACCCGGTCGGAACAGATGCGGCACGAGTGGGAACCGATCCGCGTCCGGCGGTGTACCAGATATGTGAAGACGCGGGAGGGGGGCCGCATCGTCGATGAGGTCGCGGTGATCGCACGCGTACGCGCCGGAGAACCGGAGGCGTACGCGGAGCTGGTGCGGGCCCACACGGGCATCGCGCTCAGGGCGGCCGCGGCACTCGGGGCGGGTGCGGACGCGGAGGACGTGGTGCAGCAGGCCTTCGTCAAGGCGTACTGCGCGCTGGGCAGGTTCCGGGAGGACTCGGCGTTCAAGCCGTGGCTGTTGTCGATCGTCGCCAACGAGACGAGGAACACGGTGCGTACGGCGGCACGCCAGCGCACGCTCGCCGGCCGGGAGGCAGCGTTCGCCGAGGCCGAGCCGCTGATACCGGAATCGGCGGATCCGGCGGTCGCCACGCTGGAGACGGAGCGCCGCGCGGCCCTGTTGTCCGCCCTGGAGCAGCTGAGCGAGGAGCACCGCCTGGTCGTGACCTACCGCTATCTCCTGGAGATGGACGAGCCGGAGACCGCCCAGGCCCTGGGCTGGCCTCGCGGGACGGTGAAGTCCCGGCTGAGCCGCGCGCTGAGGAAACTCGGGCGGCTGCTGCCGGATTTCCAGCCTCGGGAAGGGGGTGACGAGTGTGAGTGACGGACGGGAGTCCTACGACGGCGAGGGCACCGGCGCCCCGTCCAGGTTGCCGGAGGAGCTGCGGGCGCTGGGGCGTTCGCTGGACGCGCGGAGCGGTGGTGAGGGCGGGGCCGCCGGGGCCGAGACGATGGTCGAGCGGGTGCTGGCGCAGATACTGGCCGAGCAGATCCCGGTCCCCGTCCAGGAGGCCGGGCCGAGCGGGGTCCGGGCACGGCTGCGCGCTGTGCGGCACTGGGCGCGGCTGCGCCGGCGCGCGCTGACGGCGGCCCTGTGCGGTCTGCTGACGGTGCTCGTGCTCACACCTCCGGTGCGGGCGGCGGTCTTCGACTGGTTCGGCTTCGGCGGGGTCGAGGTGCGGTACAACCCGTCCGCGGTGCCCTCGGCCGGTGCCGTGGTGCCCGGGTGCGGCCGGTCGGTGACCTTGGCGCAGGCCCGGCGGCAGGCGGGGTTCGAGCCGCTGGTGCCGGACGCGCTGGGTGTTCCGGACGCGGTGACGGTGACCGGCGAACCGCGTGGGCGCTTTCTGGTCAGCCTGTGCTGGCGGGAGGACGGGCACACGGTCCGGGTCGACGAGTATCCGGCGCGGCTGGACATCGGCTTCGCCAAGACGGTGAGCCGACCGCCTGAGTGGCTGTCGCTGGACGCGTCTGTCTCGCCGGACGGCGTACAGGACCCGGCGCTGTGGTTCGCGCGGCCGCATCTGCTGAGTTTCTGGCTGGTGGACGGGGACGGGGACCGCTATACGCGGGCGGAGCGGACGGCCGGCCCGACACTGCTGTGGACGCACACGGCCGCCGGAGTTCCCGGTGGTGATCTGACGTTCCGTCTGGAGGGGGTGGCGTCGAAGCAGCGGGCTGTGGAGATCGCCAAGTCGCTCGACCGCCACGAGTCGGACGAATAGGCCGGGTGGAGTGGGAACCCCGGCGGGTCGGGCGGTGTACCAGAAGTGACAGGCGGCTCGCGGGCGGGCCGTACGGGGATCGGCCGGTTGGGGGTTCGGATGTCCGGAGGCGGAAGTGCGCTCAGGACGAGCGGGAGTGCGGTCAGGATTCGTGAACTGGCGGCTCTGGGCGGGGCGTTGACGATGACGTTGTCTCTCATGGTGTGGGGTGCGTCGGAGGCGGCGGCGGGCGGGCCGACCAGCGTGCTCGTCACCTCGCCGGCCGGCGGACAGGCCGCGGCGCTGTACTACTCGGACGAACAGTACGGAAAGCTCCAGCAGTTGCTCGGTCCGGAGGGCAAGGGCACCCGCGACAAGCCGCCCGAGGCCGATCTGACCCACGCCCGCCAGATCAATGTCACATGGCTGGCGCACGACATATCGCCGTGGCGGATCGACCGGGTCTTTCCGGTCGACTCCCGCCCACAGGCGGTGTGGATCCACACGGCGGCCGACATGCCGGAGAACACGAATCTCAACGGCTATTGGCATCGCGCCGAGCATCCGGACCAACTGCGCGCCCTCTTGCGGAAGTTGGGAGTGACGGGCACGGGCACCGGAGCCGACGGCTACTCGGGCATCTTCCCGGCACCGTGGCAGCCGACCGAGTCCGCTCCGGCCATCGCCGCACCTGACACCGACGCGGAGACCAGCACGGTGCGGGTCACCGTGGGAGACAAGGACGACGACGGCACCGACTGGTGGTGGGCGATACCAGGTGCGGCGGCCGGAGCGGTACTGACCCTCGTTCTGCGGCCGTTCGCCGCGCGGCTGCCGCTGAACCGGTGGCGGAAGGGGCGGGAGCCCGGGCCCAGGCAGGAGTTGCGGGACGTGTGAGGGGTGCGGGATGGGACTCGGAAGGTTGCGGGGCGCGTGGCTGGCCGGGGCGTCGGTGGTGATGGCCCTCGCCGGAGCGGCTCAGGTCCAGGCTGTCGGGATGGATCAGGTGCGGGTTCAGGATCCGCGCCGGGACATCCCGGATCTGGCGCTGGTCGTGGCGGGTGACACGGGCCGGACGGAGGCGTGGCACTCCGGGGAGCCGTCGTTCGCGCGCCTGTGGACGTTGTTACAGCCGACGTACACGGGGACGGAGCGGGTGTCGCAGGAATGGGAGGCGGGCCGGTATCCGGCGGTGCGGATCACCGTGGTGTGGGGGCTGACCGGGGTCGGGGGCTGGCCTCGGACGAGTCGGGCTCCGGGTGGTGATGTGGCGGTGGAGCGTGAGGACCAGTTGTTCGTGGCCGCGGACGGCACACCGTGGGTGCGGACCGATCCGGCGCCGGAGGTGACGGACGACGACATCCGATGGCATCGGGTGCCGCGCCAGGTCTTCACACGGATGGAGCGGGCGGGGCTGCTCGGTACGGCAGCCGGCGAAGGCACGGCGGCCGGGGAGGAGCCGGAATCCTCGGGGTCGGCCTGGTCTGCCTGGTGGGCGGCGGCGGGGGTGGCCGCCGGAGTCGGCGGCACGCTGCTGATACGCCGCGCGGCGGCCCGGCGTGAGGCCGGACCGCCGCATGAGGAACCACGACAGGAACTCATCGATCTTTGAGAGTCGCCGATCTTTGACAACTCCACAGAGGACGCAGGTCGGCTGTCAGCCGAGGTCGATCTCCGGGTACAGGGGGAAGCCGGCCACCAGGTCCGTCGCCCTGCGGGAGATCTCGTCGGAGACCTTTGCGTCCAGGACGTGGGACGCCTTGCTCGGGGCTCCCGACTTCGTCGTGCCCGGCTCGGTGGTGGTGAGGACCCGGTCGATCAGGGACGCGACCTCGTCCATCTCCGCCGTGCCCAGGCCGCGGGTGGTGAGGGCGGGGGTGCCGATGCGGATGCCGGAGGTGTACCAGGCGCCGTTGGGGTCGGCGGGGATGGCGTTGCGGTTGGTGACGATGCCGGAGTCCAGGAGGGCCGTCTCGGCCTGCCGGCCGGTGAGACCGTACGACGTCTCCACGTCGATCAGGTTGAGGTGGTTGTCGGTGCCGCCGGTGACGAGGGTGGCGCCCCGGCGCATCAGGCCGTCCGCCAGCGCACGGGAGTTGTCGACGATGCGCTGGGCGTAGTCCTGGAAGGAGGGCTGCCGGGCCTCGGCGAGGGCGACGGCCTTGGCCGCCATGACGTGCGGGAGCGGGCCGCCGAGGACCATCGGGCAGCCGCGGTCGACCTGGTCCTTGAGGGAGTCGTCGCACAGGACCATGCCGCCGCGCGGGCCACGCAGCGACTTGTGGGTGGTGGTGGTCACGATCTGGGCGTGCGGGACCGGGTCGAAGTCGCCGGTCAGCACCTTGCCCGCCACCAGGCCCGCGAAGTGCGCCATGTCGACCATGAGGGTCGCGCCGACCTCGTCGGCGATCTCGCGCATGATGCGGAAGTTCACCAGACGGGGGTAGGCGGAGTAGCCGGCCACGATGATCAGCGGCTTGAAGTCGCGGGCCGACGCGCGCAGGGCCTCGTAGTCGATGAGGCCGGTCGCCGGGTCGGTGCCGTAGGAGCGCTGGTCGAACATCTTGCCGGAGATGTTGGGACGGAAGCCGTGGGTGAGGTGGCCGCCGGCGTCCAGGGACATGCCCAGCATGCGCTGGTTGCCGAAGGCCTGGCGCAGCTCGGCCCAGTCGGCGTCGGAGAGGTCGTTGACCTGGCGGACGCCCGCCTTCGCGAGGGCGGGGACCTCGACGCGGTCGGCGAGGACCGACCAGAAGGCGACGAGGTTGGCGTCGATGCCGGAGTGCGGCTGGACGTAGGCGTGACGGGCGCCGAAGAGTTCGCGCGCGTGCTCGGCGGCGAGGGACTCGACGGTGTCGACGTTGCGACAGCCGGCGTAGAAGCGGCGGCCGATGGTGCCCTCGGCGTACTTGTCGCTGAACCAGTTGCCCATCGCGAGCAGGGTCGCCGGGGAGGCGTAGTTCTCGGAGGCGATCAGCTTGAGCATCTCGCGCTGGTCGGCGACTTCCTGGCCGATGGCGTCGGCGACGCGCGGCTCGACGGCACGGATCACGTCGAGGGCGGCGCGATAGGCCGTGGACTCGTTCGAAAGGGGCGCGGAATTGTCGGGCATGGGGACCTCCGGACGTGGCGTTCGGCGTTCACGGTACGGCCCAGGCGCACGGCACACATTGCAGCTCGGGCCGCTCCCCGATGGTCGGTCCCATCCCAGCGCGCCAGTCACGGCCCGCCGGTCAGCCTACCGGGCGGGCCGGACGGGACGGCTCGTGCGTCCAGCATCTGGAGTTCGGTGAGAGTCCCTCCGCGGGGGTCCTTGGCGATCTCCCCTCCCCTAGAGTCCCTTTGTGCTCTTTGGAATGGTGTGCGCGCTCGGCGCGGCGATCTGCTTCGGTACGGCGACGGTCCTGCAGGCGGTCGCCACGCGGGCGGCGACGACGGGTGGGGGCGGGGACGCGGCGCTGCTGCTGCGGGCGCTGCGGCAGTGGCGGTACATGGCGGGGCTCGGGCTGGACGGGCTGGGGTTCGTGTTCCAGATCGCGGCGCTGCGGTCACTGCCCATCTACGCGGTCGGGGCGGCCCTGGCGTCGAGCCTCGCGGTGACGGCGGTGGTGGCCGCGCGGCTGCTGAAGGTGCGGCTCAGCGGGATGGAGTGGGCGGCCGTCGGTGTGGTCTGCGCGGGACTCGCGATGCTCGGGCTGGCGTCCGGGGCGGAGGGCGACCGGGCCGGTTCCACGGCTCTGAAGTGGGCGATGTTGGGGACGGCCGGTGCGGTGCTGCTGCTCGGGTTGGTCGGTGGGCGACTGCCGGAGCGGGGGCGGGCGTTGACGCTGGGTCTGGGCGCCGGGTTCGGGTTCGGGGTCGTCGAGGTGGCGGTCCGGCTGATCGACTCGCTCTCGCCGTCGACGCTGTTCGGCAATCCGGCGACGTACGCGCTGCTGGTGGGTGGGGGCGCGGCGTTCCTGTTGCTGACGACGGCTCTGCAGCGGGGGTCGGTGACGACAGCCACGGCGGGGTTGGTGATCGGGGAGACGATCGGGCCGGCGGCGGTGGGGGTGGTGTGGCTCGGTGACCGTACGCGGGAGGGGCTGGAGTGGCTGGCCGTGTTGGGGTTTCTGGTGGCGGTGGTGGGGGCCTTGGCGTTGGCACGGTTCGGCGAGGCGCCGGCCTCTGCCTCCGACGGTGAGGCGGTTGATCGTGCGGGTGAGTCGGGGTGACCGTCCCTGGGGAATTGGGGTGACCGTCCCCGGGTGCCGCGCCCCTCACGGCACCCTCACGGCAGCACCCTGCACAGCGCCTCCACCGCTCCCGCCCACGCGTGGTCCGACGGGGTGCCGTAGCCCACCACCAGGGCGTCCAAGGGGTCGACCTGGGCCTGGTCGTGGCGGTAGGAGGAGAGGGGGTGGAGGGCCAGGCCCTGCCAGGCGGCGGCCTGGACCACGGACTGTTCGGTGCCGGGCGGGAGGCTGAGCACGGCGTGGAAACCGGCCGCGATGCCGGTGACATGGACGTCGGGGGCGTGCCGGGCGAGGGCCTCGACGAGGTTGTCGCGGCGACGGCGGTAGCGCAGACGGGCGGCGCGGACGTGGCGGTCGTGGGCGCCGGAGGTGATGAACTCGGCGAGGGTCAGCTGGTCCAGGACCCCGCAGGTGTCGACGGCGCCCTTCGCCTTCGACACCTCCTCCGCGAGTGACGGCGGCAGGATCAGCCAGGCCAGGCGGAGGCCGGGGGCGAGGGACTTGCTGGCGGTGCCGAGGTAGACGACGTGGTCGGGGTCGAGGCCCTGGAGGGCGCCGATCGGCTGGCGGTCGTGGCGGAGCGGGAGACCCATGGGGAACTGGTGGGCGGGGGTGACCAGGACGGCCGGTTCGTCCGTCAACTGCTCCGGGTTGGTGCCCCGTTCGTCGAAGGGAAGCGGGCGGGTGCGCAGACCGGCCCCGTCGAGGAGCTGCCAGTGCGCGGGCAGGCCGTAGGACTCCACCGCGATCGTGTGGGCGCCGCGGGCCCGTAGTGCCGTGCCGATCAGCCGCAGGCCGTTGGAGATGCCCGCGCTGATCACGATGTGCTCGGGGTCGGCGCGGACGCCGCGGGCTCGGGTCCGCCCCGTACCAGGCCCTCGGCTACGGCGACCCCCGCGGCCGCATCGAAGTGCGCACCGCCCTCGCCGCCTACCTCGCCCGA
>NZ_JAEQAZ010000480.1 GCF_016654115.1 Streptomyces sp. MBT53 | reverse complement strand
AAAACGGGCTGAACTGGCGTACTGGGAGCGGCAGATGACCACGGGGCGGTGCCGGTGCCTGTGCCCGTGCCTTCGGCGGTGGGCGTGGAGGAGCCCGGGCCCGGGCCGGACGCCGTGGGGCCCGCGGGAGGGGCATCGGCAGGCCGGGACCCGGCAGTTCCCGTACCGGCACTGGTACTTGAGGAGGGGTACGGCGCACCGGCACCGGAAGGCGACCACACACCGCGCGTGGGCGCACCGCCCGTGGGATCCGTGAACGACTCACCCCGCCAAGGGGCGGTGGGGGGCGGCGTCAGCCGAGTGGTGGCCTCCGGCGGGTCCTCGGGAGCAACAGCCGGACGCGACGGGGGTGTTGTCGGCCGGGCGGGTGTGTCGCGCTGCCGGTCGACCGTCGGCGGTACGGCCTCGGTCGCGGGCCGTGACGGTTCTGCGGGACCGGGAGACGTCGCCGGCCGGGGCGGAACAGGGGAACCGGGAGGCGCGGCCGGCCGGGACGGTTGACGCGGAGCCTCACCCGCAGGCCGGGGCGGAACAGCAGAACTGGGAGGCGTCACCGGGCGGGACGGAACAGCGGAACCAGGCGACGTCGCTGCCGGGCGGGTGGGATCCTGGCGCGGTCGCTCGGGTGTCTCGCGCGGAGCCTCGGGCGCAGGGCGTGGTGGGGCAGCCGGGCGCGGTGGGCCGGGCGGGGTGTCGGAGGC
>NZ_JAEQAZ010000479.1 GCF_016654115.1 Streptomyces sp. MBT53 | reverse complement strand
CGCCGGCCGCGAGGTGTCGTACCGACGGACGCGGGGCGGGTGTTGTGCGAGGCCGCCTCGGAGAGTGTGGCCGGTCTTGAGCTGGCCATGCGGCGGCTCGGGGACCTCGTCAACGGCGACAGCGGCTCGGTGCGGGTCACGACGGGCGGGACCACCGTCCGGCACTTCATGGCGGAGGCGGTCGTCGCCTTCCGGCAGCGGTATCCGAGGGTGGGTCTTGAGTTCCGGACGGAGACCTCAAGCCGTGCCTGCTTCGACGCGCTCACCGCCGGGAACCTCGACCTCGCGTGGGTCACGATCGACGGCCCGGTGCGCGGGATCGAGCAGCGTCCCGTCGTAGAACTGCCGTGGGTGCTGGCCGTCCGCGCCGACGATCCGCTCGCGGCCCGGTCCCGCGTCGACACCGCCGAACTCGACGGCATCAGCCTCATCCGCCTGCCCCCGAACTCCACCTCGGGCGCCCGACTCGACGCCGCGTTCGCCGAACTCGGGGTCCGCAGCAGCTCCGACACCGGGGTCGCCGACTGGGACACCGCGCTCCTGCTGGCCGAACTCGGCCTCGGTCACGCCGTCGTCCCCCTCCTGCCCGGCTGGGAGACCCCCGGCACCGGCCCGCTCCGCCTCGTCCCCCTCCCCGGCCTGCCCCCGCTCCCGGTCGGCTGGGCCGTCCGCCGCTGGGACGCCCTCACCCCGCTCGCCCGGACC
>NZ_JAEQAZ010000478.1 GCF_016654115.1 Streptomyces sp. MBT53 | reverse complement strand
CCGCCCCCGGGACAAATACCGGGCAGCCATGCATCCACTCCGCCCGGCACGACGCGTGCCCGGGCACACCTCGCCGCACACCACCGCACAGCACCAGAGGCTCCGGCCGCCACCGGCAAAAAAGGGCGGGCACGCAGGCACATCGACGAACAACAGCGCCGGCGCCGGATCACCGGATCCCCGAACGCGCCGGAGCGTCCGGTCCGCTCGCGCCGGCCTCCGCTACGTTGACGGCATGGCCGCCAACGTAGCCGAGTACGAACTGACCGCCCCCTGGACGGGATTCATCGCCGAGCCTCCGGCCGGCGGCAGCCGTGCCGGTGTGCTCGTCCTGTCCGGATCGAGCGGCCGCATCGAACGCGAACGCTGCCGCCTCTTCGCCCGTGCCGGCGTGAGCGCGGCAACGGTCCGGTGGTTCGGCGGACCCGGGCAGCCGCCCGGCATCTGCGAACTCCCGCTGGAAACCCTCGTGGAGGCGACCGGTCTGCTGCGCGAACGCGGCGCCGAACGCGTCAGCATCCTGGGACTCTCCAAGAGCACCGAGGCAGCGCTGCTGGTGTCCACCCTCTCCGACTGCGCCGACGCCGTGATCGCGCTGGCCCCCTCGTCGGTCGTCTGGGCCAACGTCGGCCCCGGACACGACGGCCGGCACCACCCCTACCGGTCCAGCTGGACCTGGCAGGGACACCCCCTGCCCTTCGTCCCCTACAC
>NZ_JAEQAZ010000477.1 GCF_016654115.1 Streptomyces sp. MBT53 | reverse complement strand
CCAAGGCCGGGGACGTCGCGGGCGCCGAGAAGGCGGCGAAAGAGGCCGACGACGCGGCGGACGCGGCCGAGAAGAAGGCCCGCGAGTCCGGCTGCGTCGTCGGCCTCTTTCGCCGCCTTCTCGGCGCCCGCGACGTCCCCGGCCTTGGCCGCCTTCTTGGCGTCGTCGGCCGCCTTGGCGGCCTTCTCCGCAAGTTCGCCGAGCTTGCCCAGCTTGCCGATCTTGCCGAGGTCGCCGACCTTCTCGACGATCTTGGCGCCGTCGTAGCCCGGGATGAAGAGGGAGCCGACGTTCCACAGGACGTGGGTGACGGCGCGGGTCTTGTCGCCGTTCTTCCAGTCCTTGGCGACGTCGTCGCCGATGAACACGTCGTAGAGGACCGTGCCGCCGGTCTTCACGGAGGCGCTGCCCCAGTCCCACAGGGCGCCGCCGTAGTCGCCGTCGGACCACTTCTTGGCGGCGTCCTTGGAGTTCTTGGACCAGTCGTCGCCGAGCTGTTTGCCGTAGTCGCCGATGCCCTTCACGGTGTCGACGGGGTGGCGGACCATGTCGTAGATACCGGTGAGATCGCCCCAGACTCCGTCGACGAAGAGGCCCTGGCCGACTTGTTTGACCTGGTCGCCGGCACAGCCGAAGAAGGCGCCCACGCCGGAGAAGCAGCCGTCGTCGTCGCCCTTGTCGGTGGTGGGGGTGGAGGCGGGGGCGCCTTCTTCGGC
>NZ_JAEQAZ010000476.1 GCF_016654115.1 Streptomyces sp. MBT53 | reverse complement strand
ACCCTGCGGGCAGCAGCCACAACCCCCCGACCGAGGACGCCATGAGGCCGGCCGCGAGCAGCAGGGGGACGCGGGGTGCGATGCCGAGGGCCAGCCCCGCGACGGCCGCCGGGGCGACGGCCCACACGCCCGCCGTGAGTATCGACTCGACGGACAGCGCCTGCGCCACGGACCGCTCCGGCACCAGCGAGCTGAGCAGCGTGCGCAGCCCACCGGTCGCGGCGGAAGGGGCGGCCCCGGCGAGACACGCGAACCCGGCGAGGACGACGGGATGCGCGCCCGGAAACAGCCCGAGCCCCAGGAAACCCGTCGCGCCGAGCGCGAGCCCGACCGCGAGTTGCCGCCGGGCCCGCTCGGGCCGCAGCCGCATGCCGAGCACCGGGGCGCCGACGATCTCCCCGAGGACGTACGCCGCCGCGATGATCGCGCCCAGCGAGTAGCCGCCGGGCCGCTCGCGCACCAGGAAGACCAGGGCGAGCGGGGCCATGGCCACGGGCATACGGGCGCCGACCGCGGTGCAGGCCCAGGTCAGGACCTGTCGGGAGACGACATCTCGGTAGGTCATGCCGGCACGCTACGGGCCGTCACCGACAACGCCCCACGGGATTTTCCCCACCTGTGGACAACTCCCGCCATGCCCCCGTCGGACGCCGTCCAGCACGGGCATCAGAACGTCAGAACCCCCCGCGCGACCCGCCCCGCCTCCAGGTCCCCCAC
>NZ_JAEQAZ010000475.1 GCF_016654115.1 Streptomyces sp. MBT53 | reverse complement strand
CCCGTGTCCGTCTTCCCGGACTGCGGTCCGGGAAGACGGACACGGGCGAGGGCGAGGAAACTGCGAAGCCTGCCGCGCCTGCCGAAGCCGCGGAGCCCGCCGGGGCCGGCGGGCCTGCCGGAGCCGCCGGGGGTGTCGCGCCCGCCGAGCCTGCTAAAGCCGCGGAAGCTGCGGAGCCTGCCGCGCCTGTCCAAGCCGCCGCGCCTGCTGGAGTCGCCGGAGCCGGCGAGCCTGCCGAAGCTGCCGCGCCTGCCGAAGGCGTCCCGCCCGCCGTGCTTACCGAGGCCGCCGTGCTTGCCGCTCCCGCCGAGGCTGCCGAAGCCACGGAAGTTGCGGAGCTCGCCGCGACTGTCGAAGCCGCCGCGCCTGCTACTCCCGCCGAGCCTGACGAAGTTGCGGAAGTCGCCGAACCCACCGAACCCGCCGAAGCCGCGAAAGCTGCGGAGCCCGCCGCGCAGATGGAAGATCCCGCCGGGTCTACCGGACACCCGCAGCCCCCCGGTGAACTCCTCGCTCCCGCCGAGCCTGCCAAAGCCGCCGAGCTTGCCGAGTCCGCCGCGACCGCTGCGCCTGCCGTTCCCGCCGAAGCCTCCGTTCCCGCCGAAGCCGCGGAGCTCACCGAGCTCACCGAGCTCACCGAGCTCACCGTGCCCGCCGAGCTCACCGTGCCCGCCGTGCCCGCCGTGCCCGCCGGGGGCGCCGGGAGCGCCGGGAGCG
>NZ_JAEQAZ010000474.1 GCF_016654115.1 Streptomyces sp. MBT53 | reverse complement strand
CGGCGGGATCTGAAGACGGGTGCCGAGGTCCACTACACGTCCCCGGACGGCAGCCAGGAGCTCGTGGGCAAGTCCTCCCTCGCCCGAGGTGACCTCATGCAGACCTGGGAGGCCTCGGAGCGGAACGCCCACCAGGGGCAGGACTACCGGAAGATCCGCCTCGTCAGTACGACGTTCCGCGGGTACCCGGCGGTGGTCTGGGAGTACACGTTCACCCTCAAGGGCACTCCCTGGCACGCCCGGCTGCTCGGCTTCGACGCGGACGGGAAGTCGTACCAGATCAACACCTGGTACCGGCCGGACGTGGAGACCCAGGCCCTGAAGACCTACGACAAGGTCAAGAACAGTTTCGTCGTGCTGTGAACTCCCTTATCCCACAGACACCTTGTCCGTGTCGGTGTCCGATGCGGCGACCGCGACCGCCTGCCCGCCCCGCACCCGCTCCTTGATCACCGAGACCGCCACCACGGCCAGCGCGACCAGCAGCGACAGCAGGACGGTCGTACGGCCGCTGCTCTCGCCCTTCGTGTCGGTGAGCATGTAGCCGAGGACGAACACGATCAGGGCGATCGTCGCCCAGGTCAGATACGGGTACAGCCACATCCGTACGACGAGCTTCTCCGGCGACTCGCGCTCGATGATCCGCCGCATGCGCAGCTGGGACGCGCAGATGACCAGCCACACGAACAGGGCCACCGCGCCCGAGGAGTTGACCAGGAAGAGGAACACGGTGTCCGGGAAGGCGTAGTTGAAGAAGACCGCCACGAAGCCGAAGACGACCGACGCGATGATCGCCGCCATCGGTACGCCGCGCGAGGTCGTCCGGGCGAACGCGGCCGGGGCGTCGCCGCGCCCACCGAGCGAGAAGGCCATGCGGGAGGCCGTGTAGAGGCCGGAGTTGAGGCAGGACAGCACCGAGGTCAGCACGATGAAGTTCATGATCTGGCCGGCGTGCGCGATACCGAGGGAGTCGAGGGCGGCGACGTAGGAGCCCTGCTCCTTGATCGACGGGTCGTTCCAGGGGAGCAGGCAGATGACGACGAGGATCGAGCCGAGGTAGAAGACGCCGATGCGCCAGATGATGCTGTTGGTCGACTTGGTGACCGCGCGCTGCGGGTCCTCGGACTCACCGGCGGCCAGGGTCGCGATCTCGCTGCCCATGAAGGAGAAGACGACCAGCAGGACACCGGTCAGGATCGCGCCGGGGCCGTTGGGCAGGAAGCCACCGTGGTCGGTGAGATTGCCGAGGCCCGCCTTGTCGGTGTGGGCGCCGGGCAGCACGCCGAAGACCGCGAGCGCGCCGACGACGATGAACGCGCCGATCGCCACGACCTTGATCCCGGCGAACCAGAACTCGAACTCGCCGTAGGAGCCGACCGATACGAGGTTGGTGGCGGTCAGCACCACCATCACGAGCAGGGCCCAGCCCCACTGCGGTACGGCGGGGATCCAGCCCTCGAGGATCTTGGCGCCGGCGGTCGCCTCGACGGCGAGCACGACGACCCAGAAGAACCAGTACAGCCAGCCGATCGAGAAGCCGGCCCAGCGGCCGAGCGCGCGGTCGGCGTGCGCGGAGAACGAGCCGGACGTGGGGTTCGCGGCGGACATTTCACCGAGCATGCGCATCACCAGCACCACAAGCGTGCCGACGAGCGCGTAGGAGAGCAGGATGCCGGGGCCCGCGGTCGCGATGCCCGAGCTGGAACCGACGAAGAGACCGGCGCCGATGACGCCACCGATCGCGATCATCGACAGATGCCGGTTCTTGAGCCCTGCCTGGAGGCCGGAACCGTCAGTCTTGGGGGCAGTCATGGGGGGAATTCCTTTGCGCCGTTTGCAAGATGGTCCAGTGAATCGGAGGCAAAGTAATTAGTGAACCTTTGATTCCTGATCGTTACTTGAGGTTTCCTTGAGGTTCCGAGGTGTTTCCCGGTTTTAACCGGGCCGGGCCCCGGAGCTGCTTCCCGGAAACAGGCATGTCACACTCGTCCCATGCGCGTGTATCTCGGCTCCGACCATGCGGGCTTCGAACTCAAGAACCACCTCGTCGAGTGGCTGAAGGAGGCGGGTCATGAGCCCGTCGACTGCGGGCCGCACATCTTCGACGCACAGGACGACTACCCGCCCTTCTGCCTCCGCGCCGCCGAGCGCACGGCCGCCGACCCCGAGGCCCTCGGCATCGTGATCGGCGGCTCCGGCAACGGCGAGCAGATCGCGGCGAACAAGGTCAAGGGCGTGCGGGCGGCCCTCGCCTGGAGCGAGGAGACCGCGTCGCTCGGCCGGCAGCACAACAACGCGAACGTCGTCGCGGTCGGTGCGCGGATGCACTCGCGGGACGAGGCGACGAAGTTCGTGGAGACGTTCGTGTCGACGCCGTTCTCCGAGGACCCGCGGCACCAGCGCCGCATCGACATGCTGACGGACTACGAGACGACGGGTGAGCTGCCGGAGATCCCGGCGCACCACCCGCAGCGGTAGAAGGTTCTTCGAGGCTCACCCGTCGAGTGACCGAGGCGGGTGGGCGGGTGGGAAAGGAAATGCGGTAGTGCCAGAGGGGCACACGATTCATCGGCTTGCGCTGGACTACGGCGGCC
>NZ_JAEQAZ010000473.1 GCF_016654115.1 Streptomyces sp. MBT53 | reverse complement strand
TCGCCGACTCCCCGGGCCTGACCCGCACCCACGAGTTCGTCGGCACGCCCGCGTACATCGCGCCGGAGTCCGCCGAGGGCCGCCCGCAGACCTCCGCCGTGGACATCTACGGCGCCGGCATCCTGATGTACGAGCTGGTCACCGGCCACCCGCCGTTCTCCGGCGGCTCCGCCCTCGAAGTCCTGCACCAGCACCTCAGCGCCGAACCGCGCCGCCCCTCGACCGTCCCCGACCCGCTGTGGACGGTCATCGAGCGCTGCCTGCGCAAGAACCCGGACGAACGGCCCAGCGCCGAGAACCTCGCCCGCGGCCTGCGCGTCGTCGCCGAGGGCATCGGCGTGCACGCCAACTCCGCGCAGATCGCCGCCGCCGAGAACGTCGGCAGGCTGCTGGCCCCGGACCCCGCGCCCGCCGCCGTACCGGGCGTGCCCGGCGCCGCCGACCCGACGCAGGTCCTCTCGCACGGCGCGGGCGGCTTCGACCCGAACGCGGCGACCAGCGTCCTCCCGCACACCGGCGGCCCGCTGGGCGCCGCCGACCCGACCACCGTGCTGCCGAGCCGGGGCGCGGCCGACCCGACCACGGTCATGCCGCAGAACCCGTACGGCCAGCAGGGCGGGCAGGGCCAGCAGAACCCGTCCGGCCCCGGCCCCGAGCAGCCGCACCCCTGGCAGAACCAGCTGCGCGCCGCCCGCGACCGCAACGAACAGACCCAGTTCCAGCCCTACCTCGACCCGGGCGAGGACCCGCTGCGCCGCCGCCCCCAGCGCCAGGTCTCCCGCGCCCAGCAGCCGCCGCAGCAGCCCCGCCAGGCCGCCCAGCAGCGCCCGCAGCAGCGGCCCTCGCAACGCCAGCCCCAGCAACCGCAGCAGGGCTACGGCTATCCGCAGCAGCAACAGCCGCAGCAGTACGCCCCGCCGAGGCAGCAGCAGCCGCAGCAGCGGCCCCAGGAACCGGCGCGCGAGCCCCGGCAGCCGCGGCAGCGCAGCTCCAACCCGATGAAGATCCCCGGCCTCGGCTGCCTGAAGGGCTGCCTCTTCACGATCATCCTGCTGTTCGTCGCGGGCTGGCTGGTCTGGGAGCTGACCCCGCTGCAGGACTGGATCGGCACGGGCAGGAGCTACTGGCGGGAGATCAGCCACGTCGCCGGACAGGTGAGCGGCTGGGTCAAGGATCTGAGTTCCGCCGGGGGCAACTGACCGCCGGCTGACGGCCGTAAAGCCCCAAGTCCGGCGCTGTGTTGGTGATTTGTCGACACCCAGTGGGTGATTTCCGCCTCGGCGGTGAAGGTTGGCTCATCCGACGCGTAGTTTTAACGACAACACGCGTCTGGATGGAGCAGTCTTGGCACGGAAGATCGGCAGCCGGTACACCGCCAACCAGATCCTGGGGCGGGGCAGCGCCGGCACGGTGTGGCTCGGCGAGGGTCCCGAGGGGCCCGTCGCCGTCAAGCTGCTGCGCGAGGACCTCGCGTCCGACCAGGAACTCGTCGGCCGCTTCGTGCAGGAGCGCACGGCCCTGCTCGGCCTGGAGCACCCGAACATCGTGTCCGTACGGGACCTGGTCGTCGACGGCAACGACCTCGCCCTCGTCATGGACCTGGTCAGGGGGACGGATCTGCGCACCCGCCTGGACCGGGAACGGCGCCTCGCCCCTGAAGCCGCGGTCGCGATCGTCGCCGACATCGCGGACGGACTCGCGGCGGCGCACGCGGCGGGCGTCGTGCACCGGGA
>NZ_JAEQAZ010000472.1 GCF_016654115.1 Streptomyces sp. MBT53 | reverse complement strand
ACCTGGCCCCGCACAGGCGACCCCCACACCGCCCTCCTCACCTGGGCCCAGGCCGACGTAGCGGCTCACGGCGCTCCCGACGACGCGGGGCTCGCGGCCCCGGACACCTCGGTGCCGACCGGCACGCTGGCGGAAATCGGCGCCCTCACCGAGGAGTTGCGCGCCCAGTCGATCCTCCAGAACGGCACGGTGACCGTGGCGGACGCCGGACTCGACGACCCCGCGCGCCTCGCCCTGGTGCTGGCCCGCCCCGACGACACCCTCGGCTACGTGTCCACCCTGGCGGCCCTGGTCGCACGGGACACCGGCCGACCGGTCCGACTGCTCGGCCCCGCCGGCCGAACCGACCGCTTCGGCCCGGCCGACGGCACCCCGCTGACCCTCTACTTCGACGGCAACCGGTTCTCGGTCAACCCGCCCGCCCCGGACGACAACTGACCGGTCGTCACCCGATCATCCCTCTGGAAGGAAACAGCATGTCCGGCAAGAACAGCCCGCAGCACCAGGCAGCGACGGGCGGGACGGAGCCCGCCCCGGCCCCGGACACCACCACGGGCGCCGACCCCGAGACCGCGACGGCACTCCCGCCGACGAGCGGCGAGACGACGGCCGGCACCTCGGAGACCGCGGCGCAGGCGGAAGCCGCACTCACGGCCCCGGCTCAACTCCCTTCCACAGGCGGGGAAGTGACCAGGGAAACGGGTGTCGGCGTCGGCGCAGGCACCCGCTCGGCAACAGAACCGGAACTGGAACCAGAACTGGAA
>NZ_JAEQAZ010000471.1 GCF_016654115.1 Streptomyces sp. MBT53 | reverse complement strand
GGCAGGAGGTGAGCGGTCAGGGAGTGGGCGATCAGGAGGTGGGCGATCAGGGGGTGGGGGCTGAGGTTGTCGGACTCGGGCTGTCGGAGGGTGCCCTGCTGGGGCGTCGGAGGTTGACCGGGCCGCTGCCCGGGGTGTCGGGGGCTGTGCTGCTGGGGTTGTCGGCGGTTGGCCGCCCGGGCAGCTGGCGGTTGTACCGCCGGGGCAGACCGGGGGTGCTCCGAGGTTGCCCGCCGCCCGGGCAGCTCGCGGGTGCACCGCCGAGGCAGACCGGGGTTGCCCGCCGCCCGAGCTGTCGAAGGCTGTGCTGCTGAGGTCGTCGGAGGTTGGCCGCCCAGGCCGTCAGAGATCGTTTCGTTGGGACCGGCGAGGGTTGACCGCTGAGGCTGTCTGGGATCGCTCCACTGAGGCAACCTGCGGCTGTCCCGCTGGGGTTGTCAGGAAAGTCGTGTCGCTGAGGTGGTCGGCGATCGCGCCGCCTGGGCCGCCCGAGGTCAACCGCCTGGGCAGCCAGCAGTCGTGCCGGCCGGAGCAGCCAGCCACTGACCGCCAAAGTCGGCGGAGATCACGCAGGTGAAGCGACCAGAGGTCGACCGGCGGCGCAGCCAGCAGTCGTGGCGGCCGGAGCTGCCAGCGACTGACCGCCAGGGCCGTCGGAGGTTACGGGGGAGGGTGGCCTCCGGGGTCGCCAGAGATCGCATCGCTGAAGCAACCCCAGCGGTTGACCGCTCGGCAACCAGAGGCTGTGCCGCTGCGGCAGCCGGAGGTCATGTCGTTGGGACCGTCGGAGGTCGTACGCCAAGGCGATCAGCAGTCGGGCCGGTCAGGCCGTCAGAGGTCGTGTCGCTGGGGCAACAGGCGGTTGGCCTCTCGACAGCCGGCCGTCCTGTCGTTGAGGTCGTCAGGAGGTCATGGTGCGAGGGCTACAACGAGTTCCACGACGTAGGTCTCCTCCACGGTGCCGTCCGGGAACGCGGTGAGGAGGTGGTTGCGCTCCTCGGTGAGGAAGGTGTTGGTGGACTGTTCGTCCTGGACCAGGAAGACCGAGTGGCTGCTGATGTTGGCCAGATGGGTGTCGACCGGGACGCTGCGGCTCCAGCGGACCCTGCGGTGGGCGAAGTCGAGTCGGCCGGTGGGGTCGGCGAGCGCGGTGTGCACGCCGCTGCCGTTCTGCCTCACGACGCGGTCGATGCCGAAGTGGATCCGGATGCGTTCCGCCTGCTCCGCGATCCACGGGACGTCGACCGCGCTGGTGTTCCACCACAGGGCGAGCGCGCCGCCCGGGCGCAGTACGCGCAAGGCCTCCGGGACCGACTTGGTGGTGTCGGTCCAGTGCCAGGCCTGGGCGTAGGTGAGGAAGTCGGCGCAGTTGTCGGTGAGGGGGAGAGCGTCGCCGGTGCCCCGGACCAGCGGGACATCGGGGAGGGTGCGGCGGAACTGGGCCGCCATGCCGTCACCGGGTTCGATCGCGATCACCTCGGCGCCACGGGCGTGCAGGAGGGCAGTTGCGATGCCGGTACCCGCGCCTACGTCCGCGACACGGGCGCCCGCGAGGGGGTGGCCGGCCAGTTCCTCGATGGCGTCGAAGAGCGCGGGTGGGTAGGAGGGACGGTTCTCGGCGTACTGGGCCGCGGCGGCGTTGAAGGAGTGGGCTCGGACGGTGTGCGAGGGCGGCTTCGACGAAGTGGTCATACGGCCATGGTTACCGGGGTGGGTGCAGGGTGCAGGTGGATTTTGGTGAGAGATGGGGTGGGGAGAGGGGAAGAGGGAGCCGGGCGGGAGCGGGACGGGGCTAAGGGG
>NZ_JAEQAZ010000046.1 GCF_016654115.1 Streptomyces sp. MBT53 | reverse complement strand
GTCCCCGTACGCCCCCGACCCCCGTGTGTGGGCGCAGACCCCGGCGCCCGAGCCCGAGGGTCCGACCCAGTACCTGCCCTACGGCGACGACGCGCGCACGACCCGGTTCGTGGGCGTCGACGACCTGGTGACCGGGGCCGGCGAGGAGTACCAGGAGCCGGACGCCTTCGCCCATCTCTTCCGGGACCAGGGCCAGGGCGGCGGACGCCCGTCGATGGATCCCCCGGCGGTCCCCGGCCCGTCCCCTGCACCGCCGTCGGGCCAGGCACCCCTCGCGCCGACCCCGGCGCCGATGTCCGACGCCACGATGCAGCTCACCCCGACGGCACCCGCGCCGTCGGCCGCTCCCAAGAAGGGCGGGAAGGCCGGCGGGCTCCTGAAGTCGAGTGCCGTGATGGCGGCGGGGACGATGGTCTCCCGCCTGACCGGCTTCGTCCGCTCCGCGCTGATCGTCTCGGCCCTCGGTGTCGGCCTGCTCGGTGACACCTTCCAGGTCGCCTACCAGCTGCCGACGATGATCTACATCCTGACCGTCGGCGGCGGACTCAACTCCGTCTTCGTGCCGCAGCTCGTGCGCGCCATGAAGGAGGACGAGGACGGCGGCGAGGCGTTCGCCAACCGGCTGCTGACCCTGGTCATGGTGGCGCTGGGCGCACTGACCGCGCTCGCGGTCTTCGCGGCCCCCCTCCTGGTCCGCCTGCTGTCGGTGAAGGTCGCCAACGACCCGGCCGCCAACGAGGTCGCCGTCACCTTCACCCGCTACTTCCTGCCCTCGATCTTCTTCATGGGCATCCATGTGGTGATGGGCCAGATCCTCAACGCCCGCGGCAAGTTCGGCGCGATGATGTGGACCCCGGTCCTGAACAACGTCGTCATCATCGTGACGCTCGGCATGTTCATCTGGGTCTACGGCACCGCGGCGAACTCCGGCATGCAGGTCACGACGATCCCGCCGGAGGGGCAACGGCTCCTCGGTATCGGGGTTCTCCTCGGCCTCGTCGTCCAGGCCCTCGCGATGATCCCGTACCTCCGGGAGACCGGCTTCCGGCTGCGGCTGCGCTTCGACTGGAAGGGCCACGGCCTCGGCAAGGCCGCGATGCTCGCCAAGTGGACGGTCCTGTTCGTCCTGGCCAACCAGGCGGGCGCACTGGTCGTCACCCAGCTCTCCACGGCCGCGGGCAACGACACGAAGGTCGACGGCACCGGCTTCGCCGCCTACGCCAACGCCCAGCTGATCTGGGGTCTGCCGCAGGCGATCATCACCGTGTCCCTGATGGCCGCCCTGCTGCCGCGCATCTCACGCTCGGCCGCCGAGGGCGACGGAGGCGCCGTCCGCGACGACATCTCCCAGGGCCTGCGGACCACGGCCGTCGCGATCGTGCCCGTCGCCTTCGGCTTCCTGGCGCTCGGCATCCCGATCTGCACCCTCATCTTCGGCTCCTCCGGCACCAGTTCGGCCACGAACATGGGCTTCATGCTGATGGCCTTCGCCCTCGGCCTGATCCCGTACTCGGTGCAGTACGTCGTCCTGCGTGCCTTCTACGCCTACGAGGACACCCGGACGCCCTTCTACAACACCGTCATCGTCGCCGCGGTCAACGCGGGCGCCTCGGCGGTCTGTTACTTCGTGCTCCCGGCCCGCTGGGCCGTGGTCGGCATGTCGGCCTCGTACGGCCTCGCGTACGCGACCGGTGTCGGTGTCGCCTGGAACCGGCTGCGCAAGCGGCTCAACGGCGATCTGGACGGCGCTCGGGTGCTGCGGACGTACGCTCGGCTCTGCATCGCCTCGGTGCCGGCCGCACTGCTCAGTGGTGCGGCCTGCTACGGGATCGGACATACGCTCGGCCAGGGTGTCGTCGGCTCGTTCGCCGCGCTTCTGGTGGGCGGTGCCGTACTGCTCGGAGTCTTCTACGTCGCCGCACGTCGCATGCGTATCGAGGAGCTCAACTCCCTCGTCGGCATGGTGCGCGGGCGCTTGGGGCGCTGAGCGGGGGCACATGCACAACCATCGTCCGCCCCTGTGTGTCGTGCATAGCGGCAGACTGTGGGCACAATTGGTTTCGGCGTCGGACAGCGTGCAACGGATGGGGAGGCAGGAGCGGCGGTGGCGGAACGGAGCACGGCTGCCGTCGACGTGGCAGACAACAGCGGCGACGAGCCGCTGACCGCCAAGGCGGACCAGTCCACGGCCGACGGGGTGGCCCAGAACCCGGAGCGGGACACGGACAGCGACGAGGCACAGGGGAGTGGCGGGATCGAGGAAACCGAGAAGGCCTCACCTCCCGAACTGCACAGCGGGCACAAGCTCGCCAGACGCTATCGCCTCGAAGAGTGCGTCACCCGTCTGGACGGCTTCAGCAGTTGGCGCGCGGTGGACGAGAAACTCCGCCGTGCCGTCGGCGTGCACATCCTGCCCGCGGACCATGCGCGGGCCCGCTCGGTGCTGGCCGCGGCCCGATCCTCGGCGCTGCTGGGTGATCCCCGCTTCGTCCAGGTCCTGGACGCCGTGGAGGAGAACGACCTCGTCTACGTCGTGCACGAATGGCTGCCCGACGCCACGGAACTGACAGCGCTTCTGGCACCCGCGCCGCTGGAGGCGCACGACGCCTACCAGATGGTCAGCCAGATCGCCTCGGCCATGGCCGCCGCCCACCGCGAGGGCCTCGCCCATCTGCGCCTGAACCCGAACGCGGTGCTTCGTACCTCGTCCGGCCAGTGGCGCATCCGGGGCCTGGCCGTCAACGCCGCGCTGCGCGGCATCAGTTCGGACACCCCGCAGCGCACGGACACGGAGGCGATCGGCGCCCTGCTGTACGCGGCGCTGACCCAGCGCTGGCCGTACGAGAGCGACGCCTACGGCCTGTCCGGGCTGCCCAAGGGCGTGGGTCTCATCGCCCCCGACCAGGTACGCGCGGGCGTCCACCGAGGCCTCTCGGAGCTCGCCATGCGCGCGCTCGCCAACGACGGCGCCACCGCCTCCCGGCACGAATCGGCGTGCACCACTCCGGAGGAGCTGGTGAAGGCGATCGGCGAGATGCCCCGCATCCGCCCGCCGGAGCCCGCGTTCACCGCGCCTCCCGAGTACCAGCGCACGACCTACCAACAGGGCACGTACGGCCGCCCCGCGCCGCATCCCGGTGCCACCCAAGCGGTGCCGACCCCGCCGCCCCCGCTGCAGAGCCGCACCGGCAAGGCCCTCAAGTGGGCCGTGTCCGCGCTGCTGATCGCCGCGCTGGGCCTGGGCAGTTGGCAGCTCGCGGACGCTCTGATGGACCAGGGCAACAAGTCCGACGACACCAAGCAGACACAGCCGACGGACGGGAACGACAAGAGTGGCGGCAACACCAAGCCGGCCGCGGCCATAACGATCGAGGGCGCGAAGGAGTACGTGGCGAGCGGGGACGCCCAGGCACCGGACGACGTCGCCAAGACGTACGACGGTGACAGCACCACCTACTGGCGGACCAAGCGCTACAACTCCGGCCCGAAACTGGCGCCGTACAAGCCCGGCGTGGGTATCGTCTACGACCTCGGTTCGGCCAAGAAGATCTCGGCCGCTTCGATAGGGCTCCGCTACACCGGCAACCACACGACGATCCATCTCTACGCCACCGACTCGCTGACCCCCTCGACGGGAGTCGACGACATGACCGAGATCGGAACCGCCACCACCAGCGGAACCTCTCTCACGGTGAAGGCGACGAAGTCGCTGAAGACGCAGTACGTACTGCTGTGGATCACCGATGTGCCGATGGCGCCCAGCGACGGCTACAGCGGTGCCGGCTACAAGCAGGCCATCACCGACGTGAAGTTCACGGGCTGACGTCTCACCGGAGGGGGAGGGGGTCCGATGGCGGAAGGCGCCGGACACGACGGCATGAGCGATCAAGATCTGCTCGCCCGTCATGTCGAAGGCGACCCGGACGCCTTCGGTGAGCTCGTACGGCGCCACCGGGACCGTCTCTGGGCCGTGGCCCTCCGCACGCTGGGCGACCGCGAGGAGGCCGCGGACGCCGTCCAGGACGCCCTGGTCTCCGCCTACCGGGCCGCCCACACCTTCCGCGGTCAGTCGGCCGTCACGACCTGGCTGCACCGGATCACCGTGAACGCCTGCCTGGATCGTGCCCGCAAGGCCGCCTCCAGGAAGACGTCCCCGGTCGACGACACCGAGCGACTCGAACAGCTCCTGGAGCCGCACGAGTCAGCCGCCGCTCCGGCGGAGCGCAACGACCTGCACCGCCAACTGCTGGAAGCCCTGGGCACCCTCCCGCCCGACCAGCGTGCCGCCCTCGTCCTCGTGGACATGCAGGGCTACCCGGTCGCGGAGGCTGCCCAGATGCTCGATGTGCCGACGGGCACGGTGAAGAGCCGCTGCGCCCGCGGTAGAGCCAGACTGCTTCCGCTCCTCACCCATCTGCGGCCGGAAAGAGCCGCCGACGACGAGGAACGGGGCGCACGACGGAACCGGGCGCAGGGGACATCCGTCCCACCGGCAGCGGGACCACGCGAATCGGGTCCCAGGGATACAGGGCCGAGCGATTCAGCTGCTGTGAAGGGCGGAGGTGGGCGAGCGTGACATCCACGACGGACACGGCCGGGCACCCGGACGTCGCGGAGATCTCCGACCTCGCCGAGGGCCTCCTCCCGCCGTCCCGGACGACTGAGGTACGACAGCATCTGGACGAGTGCGAGCTCTGTGCCGATGTCCATGACTCGCTGGAGGAGATCCGGGGACTGCTGGGGACTCTGCCCGGCCCACCGAGGATGCCCGCAGAGATCGCGACCCGTATCGACGCGGCCCTCGCCGCGGAAGCCTTGCTGGGTGCCACCGCCCCAGAGACCCTGGCCGCACCGACCTTGGTGAGCGCGTCCCGATCGGTGTCCGGCGAGGACACCGGGACGCATGTTTCACGTGAAACATCGCCTCCGGCGGACCGCCCGTCAGGACGTGCGCATGCGGCGACCGGTCCCGGACGCAAGGACCGGAGTCGCAGCGGTCGCCGCGGGAGGATCGTCCTGGGAGCCGTCTTCACCGCGGCCGTTCTCGGAGCGGGTTCCCTGTTCCTCCAGTCGCTGGGCGACCACAAGACGTCCGACGCGGCTCATGCGAACCCGACCAGCGCCGCAGACACGTTCTCGAAGGGGAAGTTGCAGAGCGAGGTCTCGGATCTGCTCTCCACCAGGACGGCCACGAGTCGAGGCACTAACGGCAGTGATCGGCCCTATAAGGCCGAGACCGTACCCGGCAACGGAGAGCCCTCCACCAAGACGCTCATCCAGCCTTCGGATCCCATCCCGACCTGCATCAGGCAGGGCATCAACCGTGGCAACGAGGATGTCCTCGGTTCCAAACAAGGCACCTACGACGGAACCGCCGTCTATCTCGTGGTGCTGCCCGACCCTTCCGACAACAGCCGTGTCACGGCTTACATCGTCGACGCGGCCTGTGTGAGTGGGCAGACATCCACCCCTGGCAAGGTTCTTCTGACGCAGTCGTACGCGCATCCCTGACTCCGGACGCCTCATCGCCGGCCGGCGTGGTACTTCCCTCCTGTGTGCCGTCTCCGTGTGCCCGGACACACCGGGAATGCGGGCCCCGTAGGATCCGTTGGGTGGGGTGGAGGCTCTGGCAGGGGCTCCCACCGGTCGTACTGACGCAGTCCAGAGACGAGGAACCAAGCCGTGAGCGACGTCCGAAACGTGATCATCATCGGCTCCGGGCCCGCCGGCTACACGGCGGCGCTCTACACCGCGCGCGCGTCGCTGAAGCCGCTGGTGTTCGAGGGCGCCGTCACCGCCGGTGGCGCGCTGATGAACACCACCGAGGTCGAGAACTTCCCGGGCTTCCAGGACGGCATCATGGGCCCCGAGCTCATGGACAACATGCGCGCCCAGGCCGAGCGCTTCGGTGCCGAGCTGATTCCGGACGACGTGGTCTCCGTCGACCTGACCGGTGAGATCAAGACCGTCACGGACACCTCGGGCACCGTGCACAAGGCGAAGGCCGTCATCGTCACCACCGGCTCCCAGCACCGCAAGTTGGGCCTGCCGAACGAGGACGCCCTCTCCGGCCGGGGTGTCTCCTGGTGTGCCACCTGTGACGGGTTCTTCTTCAAGGACCAGGACATCGCCGTCATCGGCGGCGGCGACACGGCGATGGAGGAAGCGACCTTCCTCTCCCGCTTCGCCAAGTCCGTGACGATCGTCCACCGCCGGGACAGCCTGCGTGCCTCCAAGGCGATGCAGGAGCGCGCCTTCGCCGACCCGAAGATCAAGTTCGTGTGGGACAGCGAGGTCGCGGAGATCGAGGGCGACCCGAAGCTGGCCGGCCTCAAGCTGCGCAACCTGAAGACCGGGGAGCTCTCCGACCTCGCGGTGACGGGCCTGTTCATCGCGATCGGTCACGACCCCCGCACGGAGCTCTTCAAGGGCCAGCTGGACCTGGACGGGGAGGGCTACCTGAAGGTCGAGGCGCCCTCGACCCGGACCAACTTGACCGGTGTCTTCGGCGCCGGTGACGTCGTCGACCACACCTACCGCCAGGCGATCACCGCCGCCGGCACCGGCTGCTCCGCGGCTCTCGACGCCGAGCGTTTCCTCTCCGCCCTCGCGGACGAGGAGAAGACAGAGCCCGCGAAGACCACCGTCTGACCCCCATCCGCCCCACCGCACGATCAAGTTAAGGAGCCCGCCGTGGCCGGCACTCTGAAGAATGTGACCGACGATTCCTTCGAGCAGGACGTCCTCAAGAGCGACAAGCCCGTCCTCGTGGACTTCTGGGCCGCCTGGTGCGGTCCGTGCCGTCAGATCGCTCCGTCCCTCGAAGCCATCGCCGCCGAGTACGGCGACAAGATCGAGATCGTCAAGCTCAACATCGACGAGAACCCGGGTACGGCCGCCAAGTACGGCGTGATGTCCATCCCGACCCTGAACGTCTACCAGGGTGGCGAGGTCGCCAAGACCATCGTCGGTGCGAAGCCGAAGGCCGCGATTGTCCGCGACCTGGAGGACTTCATCTCCGAGTGATGTTTCACGTGAAACATGGATGGGCCGACTCCCCGGAGTCGGCCCATTTGCTTTGGCGCTGTCAATGGCTGCCCTAGAGCGGTCGCAGCGCTGGTTCCTTCTGTACGGCCCCCAGGAGTCGGTCGAGTGCCAGCTCCACGTCTTCCTTCCAGGAGAGCGTTGTACGCAGCTCCAGCCGCATCCGTGGATGGGCGGGATGCGGGCGGACCGTCTTGAAGCCCACGGCGAGCAGATGATCGGCGGGCAGTATGCAGGCAGGCTCTCTCCAGTGGGCGTCGCCGAAGGCCTCGATCGCCTTGAAGCCCCGCCGCAGTAGATCCTTGGCGACGGTCTGCACCATGACCCGTCCCAGCCCCTGTCCTTGGTAGCCCGGCATGATGAACGCCGTCATCAGCTGCACCGCGTCCGGAGAGACAGGGCTCGTGGGAAACGCCGTGGAGCGAGGAACGTAGGCGGGGGGCGCGTAGAGAACGAAGCCCACCGGCACGTCATCGACGTAGACGACCCGCCCGCAGGAGCCCCAGTCCAGTAGGACGGCGGAGATCCAGGCTTCCTTCTCCAGGGCTGTCGTACCCGCTCTTACCGCGGCCTGGCCGCGGACGGGGTCCAGCTCCCAGAAGACGCACGACCGGCAACGCTGGGGAATGTCCGGGAGGTTGTCCAACGTGAGCGGTACGAGCCGACGCCCCATGAAGGCTGATCCTCGCTTCCTTCGCCCGCAGCGTCGCGGGCGGCTGTCAGAGCGCTGCGTTCCCTGAGCAGACTGCCGACGAACCCGCCGACCGCCCCCAGGCCCAGACCCGCGCTCACCAGTCCGGTGCGGCTCACCGTTCGCATGGCCCCCGCCTCCCCTAAGAGGTGCTGCCAGGTGGATGCGCCATACCCGAACGCATCGTATCCATGATGCGATTGCATCGATACCGACAGAAAGCAAAGAGCGGGCCGCGTTCCGGTACACACCGGACAGCGGCCCGCTCCGCAGGTCGGGCGGACGAAACCCATGCCGTAGCCAGAGGGGCTCAGGCTTCGTCCTCCGAGTCGTCGTCCAGCAGGCTCCGCTGCAGGACCGGCCCCTCACCCGGGGCCAGCGAACCGAGGATCCGCTCAAGGTCCTCCATCGAGGCGAACTCGACAGTGATCTTGCCCTTCTTCTGCCCCAGGTCGACCTTCACCCGGGTTTCGAAGCGATCCGAGAGACGGGTGGCAAGGTCGGACAGCGCCGGGGAGACCAGGGCGCCGGCCCGCGGTCCCTTGGAGCGCTGGGCGGTCTGGGGTCGTGAACCCATCAGGGTCACGATCTCCTCGACGGCCCGCACGGAGAGCCCCTCCGCCACGATCCGGTGAGCCAACCGGTCCTGCTCCTCCGAGTCGTCGACGGAGAGCAGCGCCCGGGCATGGCCGGCGGAGAGCACTCCGGCCGCGACACGGCGCTGGACCGACGGCGAGAGCTTCAGCAGACGCAGGGTGTTGGAGACCTGCGGGCGGGAACGCCCGATCCGGTCAGCCAGCTGGTCGTGCGTGCAGTTGAAGTCCTTGAGCAACTGATCGTAGGCAGCCGCCTCTTCGAGCGGGTTCAGCTGGGCGCGGTGCAGGTTCTCCAGGAGAGCGTCCAGGAGAAGCTTGTCGTCGTCCGTGGCCCGCACGATCGCCGGGATCGCTTCAAGTCCTGCCTCACGGCAGGCCCGCCAGCGCCGCTCGCCCATGATGAGCTCATAGCGCGTCGGAGCGATCTGCCGTACGACGACGGGCTGGAGGAGACCGACCTCCTTGATGGAGGTGACGAGCTCCTGCAGCGCGTCCTCGTCGAAGACCTCACGCGGCTGGCGCGAGTTCGGCGTGATGGAGTCGAGAGGCAACTCGGCGAAGTGGGCACCGATGGGAGGCGCGAACGTCTCCACGGCGCCGTACGACGGCTCCTCCGTGTCGTAGGAAACCGGCGGCAAGGTGGTGACCTTCGCTGCGGCCACTCCTCGGTCGCCGGTGATGACCGGAACGGCCGTGGGGGACGCGGATGCGGAGCCGCCTCCCATGGCGGCCGGAGCCACCGTCTTCTCCCCGGTCGGGGCTGCGGGGATCAGTGCGCCGAGCCCACGGCCCAAACCCCTCCGTCGCTCGCTCACTGGATGCCCTCCACCATGCTCTGGTCGCTCTGCGCGCCGATGTGCGCATGCGGTGCGTCGTAGCTGACGCCCACACCCTTCAGTGCGATTTCCCTTGCTGCTTCAAAGTAGGAGAGGGCACCGCTCGATCCGGGATCGTAGGTCAGTACCGTCTGCCCATAACTCGGCGCCTCGGAGATACGGACCGAGCGGGGAATGCTCGTCCGCAATACCTCGTCGCCGAAGTGGCTGCGCACCTCGTCCGCGACCTGGGACGCGAGACGCGTCCGGCCGTCGTACATGGTGAGCAGGATGGTCGACACATGCAGGTTGGGGTTGAGGTGTCCCCGCACCAGGTCGACGTTGCGGAGCAGTTGCCCGAGTCCCTCCAGCGCGTAGTACTCGCACTGGATCGGGATGAGAACCTCCGCACCGGCGACCAGCGCATTGACCGTCAGCAGGCCGAGCGAGGGCGGACAGTCGATGAGGATGTAGTCCAACGGCTGCTCGTAGGCCTGAATCGCCCGCTGCAGTCTGCTCTCTCTCGCCACCAGGGACACCAGCTCGATCTCCGCACCGGCGAGATCGATCGTGGCAGGGGCACAGAAGAGACCCTCGACATCGGGAACCGGCTGAACGACCTCGGAGAGAGGCCTGCTGTCGACCAACACGTCATAGATGGAAGGAACTTCCGCGTGATGATCGATCCCCAGTGCCGTAGAGGCATTGCCCTGTGGGTCGAGGTCGACCACCAGAACACGGGCACCGTGCAGTGCCAGCGAAGCGGCAAGATTGACGGTCGTCGTCGTCTTGCCGACCCCGCCCTTCTGGTTGGCAACAACCATGATTCGGGTCTGCTCGGGTCGTGGCAGGCCCTCGCCGGCACGACCTAGGGCTTCCACAGCCAGTTGGGCAGCACGACCGATGGGAGTGTCGTCCATAGGGGGCGGTGTTTCACGTGAAACATCCTCCCCCATCGACTCGGTACGGGGACCGGGGACCGGATCGGTCATCGGTCCCGCGATGTTGGCGTCGGACCGCAAGGATTCACTCTCCTCGACTTCAGGCTCGCAATGAACAGAGCCTCCCATGTCTTCAGGGTCGTGAACCAGTGAGGCCTGTTGTTCTGTGGAGAATTCCACCTCTGTGGACAACTCCGTGCCCTCTCCGAGTGATCCGAGAGGCTTCCTATCGCGGGGTTCGGCCGCGCGGCTGCGGCTGATGATGCCGTGGAGCAGTGAGCGACGTTTCACGTGAAACACGATGCACAGCAGCTGAGGCCGAACTGTCCGCGACACTCCGGCATGCGTAGGTTTGGCAGCTTGTGTGGAGTAAGTCTCGTCGTCAGGACGGATCAGCGACGGCGGCGGGTCCGTCCGGTACGCGCTGCCTTCGCACGTTTGGCGGCGAAGCGAACGCCACCAGGACTCTCCCCCACCTCGACACGCACGACGGTGGAGAGCGGATCCACGATCCCCTCGCCCACATGAAGGATGGACGTCTCCACGGCACCGAGCTTGCTCAGGGCCGTTGCCGCCGCCTTGAGTTCTTCCTCGGCGGTGTCGCCCTTGAGGGCGAGCATCTCTCCATAGGGACGCAGCAACGGGATGCCCCAGGTGGCCAGCCGGTCCAGCGGTGCCACGGCCCGTGCCGTCACCACATGGACGGGCTGCAGCTTGCCCATGACCTCCTCGGCCCGACCGCGCACAACGGTCACATGGTCCAGGCCCAGCAACTCGACGACCTCGGCGAGGAAGTTGGTCCGCCGGAGCAAGGGCTCCAGCAGCGTGATCTTCAGATCCTCCCGGACCAGCGCCAGGGGAATGCCCGGCAGGCCGGCGCCCGAACCGACGTCGCAGACCGTCACGCTCTCCGGCACGACCTCCGAGAGCACCGCACAGTTCAGGATGTGCCGTTCCCACAGGCGGGGCACCTCGCGTGGGCCGATGAGACCACGCTGCACGCCCGCGTCGGCGAGCAGCTCGGCGTATCGGACCGCATCCTCGAAGCGATCGCCGAACACCTCGCGCGCCTCCTCGGGCGCAGGGGGAAGCTCCGCTGCCTCCGTCACGGGGGACCGTCCTTCCGTACCGCAAGAGCGCATGGGGCGCTGACCATCAGGACCACCAGAACTACAGGACTATCAGGCTGACAAAATTCGGCCCCGTCTGCTCAACAGACGGGGCCGGTGGAACAAGGGGACCGATCAGGCGGGAAGCACGACGACGAAGCGCTGCGGCTCCTCGCCCTCCGACTCGCTGCGCAGTCCCGCGGCCTTGACGGCGTCGTGCACGACCTTGCGCTCGAACGGGGTCATCGGGTTCAGCTTCACCGGCTCGCCGGTGTTCTTCACGTCGGCCGCCGTCTTGGCGCCCAGCTCGGAGAGCTCGGTGCGCTTCTTGGCGCGGTAGCCGGCGATGTCCAGCATCAGCCGGCTGCGGTCCCCGGTCTCCCGGTGCACGGCGAGGCGGGTGAGCTCCTGGAGTGCTTCCAGCACCTCACCGTCACGGCCGACGAGCTTCTGGAGATCGCGGCCGCTGCTGTCGCTGATGATCGAGACAGCGGCGCGGTCGGCCTCGACATCCATGTCGATGTCGCCGTCGAGATCGGCGATGTCCAGCAGACCCTCGAGGTAGTCCGCCGCGATCTCGCCCTCCTGCTCCAGGCGGGACAGGGTGTCTGCACCCTCGGCGGCGGCGGAGGTGGTGGTGCCTTCCGTCACGGGATGGACTCCTTCTTACTTCTTGGACGGGGACTTGGGCCGCTGCGGACCCTTGCGCTGTCCGGACTGGGCCTTGCTGCGGGTGCCGCCTGCGGGCTTCGGGGCGGCCTTCTTGGCAGCGGCGGCGGGCTTGGCGTCCTCGGGCTCGTCCGACTTGCTCAGCGAGGTCTTCGGCTCGGCGTCGTCGGCCGTGTTGTCGGCACTGTCGTCGGCCGACTTCGCGGCGGTGGACTGGCGCTGGGACTTGGTCTGCCGCTTGGGCTGCTGGCGCCGGGGAGCGGCCGTGGTGGGCGTACCGTCCTCGGACTCCACCGCGGCCTCGCCCTTCACCACAGTCCCGTCGGCCTGGGCCACGAGGCCCACCTTGGTGAGGCTGTTGATGAACTTGCGCTCGAACTCGTTGCGGTCACGGCCCTTGGAGACGATCGCCTTGACGATGGCCTTCTCGCCCCGGCTGCGGGTCTTCTCGTGGTGCGTGACGTGCTTGGTCAGGCGCTCCAGGTAGGCGGCCTGGGCCTTGGAACCCGGGGTCGGGTTGTTGCGGATGACGTACATCTGCTGGCCCATGGTCCACACGTTGGTGGTCAGCCAGTAGACGAGGACACCGACGGGGAAGTTGATGCCGAAGATGGCGAACATGACCGGGAAGACGTACATCAGCATCTTCTGCTGCTGCATGAACGGGGTCTTCACCGTGGTGTCGACGTTCTTCGTCATCAGCTGGCGCTGCGTGTAGAACTGCGACGCCGACATCATCACGATCATGATCGCGGTGACGACCCGGACGTCGGTCAGCGTCGCACCGAGGGCCGCGACCTTGCTGCTGCCGTCCGTGAACTTCGCGGCGAGCGGGGCGCCGAAGATGTGCGCGTTACGCGCGCTGGCGAGCAGCGAGTCGTTGATGACGCCGATCGTCTTGCCCGTCGCGATGCCGTTGAGCACGTGGTACAGGGCGAAGAAGAACGGGGACTGCGCCAGGATGGGAAGGCACGAGGAGAGCGGGTTGGTACCCGACTCCTTGTACAGCTTCATCATCTCTTCGGACTGACGCTGCTTGTCGTTCTTGTAGCGTTCCTGGATCTTCTTCATCTCGGGCTGCAGGGTCTGCATGGCCCGGGTCGCCTTGATCTGCTTCACGAAGAGCGGGATCAGGCAGATGCGGATCAGGATCACCAGGGACACGATGGACAGGCCCCAGGCCCAGCCCGTGTCGGGACCGAAGACCTTCCCGTACACCGAGTGGAACTGGACGATGACCCAGGAAACGGGTGTCGTGATGAAGCTGAAAAGACTGGCAATCGTGTCCACTAATCATGCTCCTTGGGCATGGGACGGTGTCTCTGCGGCCGGGCTCGAAGGACTCAGCCCTTCAGTGGCCGTTTCGGCGGCGGAGGTCCCGCCCTTTTCTGCGCGCCGTGCGCCTCGCAGCATCTCGTGCCACCTGGGTCGCTTGCGCGGCGGGACATGGTCCACACCGCCGAGCGACCACGGGTTGCACCGCAGGATGCGCCAGGCCGTGAGCGCGGTGCCCTTGATCGCGCCGTGCCGGTCGATGGCCGTATAGCCGTAGTGGGAGCACGACGGGTAGTACTTGCACACCGGACCCAGGAGTGGACTGATCGTCCACTGGTACAGCTTGATCAGTGCCAGTAGTGGGTACTTCATCGCGCGCCCCCTCCCAGCAGCCGCTGAACGGCGGCATCCAGGTCTTGGGCCAGCTGTGCATGGTCGGCGTCGCCCGCTCCGGGCAGCGCTCGTACGACTACCAGGCTACCGGGGGGAAACAGAGCGACTCGCTCACGCATCAGATGGCGAAGTCTGCGCTTCACTTTGTTGCGCACCACGGCGCCGCCCACTGCCTTGCTGACGACGAAACCCGCACGCGTCGGGGGAGCGCTCTCCCCTGGCGCGTGCGGGTCCGTGGCACTGCTACGAAAGTGGACGACGAGAAGCGGGCGGCCGGCCCGGCGACCCCGTCGTACCGCGGTCGCGAAGTCTTCGCGCCGCCTCAGCCGATGCTCGGTAGGCAGCACGACGTCATGACCTGATCGGGATCAGGCGGACAGGCTTGCGCGACCCTTGCCACGACGGTTCGCGAGAATCGCGCGACCGGCACGGGTACGCATCCGCAGGCGGAAGCCGTGGGTCTTGGCCCGACGACGGTTGTTCGGCTGGAAGGTGCGCTTGCTCACGAGGGGGCTCCAGAAATAAATCGGTGGTTGCGGGTGCCGTCCTGGCTGTCACCGTGCGCCCACGAGTAGCTCGCAGTAACGCCCGAGTGCACCGCTGACCGATCACCCACATGCGATCTGTGCCCATCGGAGGCAGGCGGCAGCAGCCATCGACAACTCGACCTGGTCACGGTACGCGGGGCTACGCCATCCGGTCAAACCAGCGGTCACAGCGAGACACTATCCACAGGCTGGGGACAACAACTTGAACCGCACCCGTCGCCCTGACTACCGTGGCTGGACTCTGATTCGTTCCTTTGTCCCCTGCCCCGACGCCTTTTTCCCCTGCGTCCCACCCGATTTACATCCCGTCCCGTCCGCGAACCACACGTTCGTGGGACCCGTGAGAGAGCGTGCCCTGTGGCTGACGTACCTGCCGATCTTGCCGCAGTGTGGCCACGAGTGCTGGAGCAACTTCTCGGTGAGGGGCGTGGGCAGGGTGTCGAGACCAAGGACGAGCACTGGATCCGGCGCTGCCAGCCCCTGGCACTCGTCGCAGACACCGCCTTGCTCGCCGTACCGAACGAATTTGCGAAGGGCGTGCTCGAGGGCCGCCTCGCGCCGATCGTCAGCGAGACCCTGAGCCGCGAGTGCGGCCGGCCGATCCGTATCGCGATCACCGTCGACGACTCCGCCGGCGAGCCCGCGGGCCCGCCGGCACCCCCCGCCCCGCCCCGCCGCTACGAGGAACCCGAGCAGAACCGGGACCCGTACGAGGGCGGCTACGGCCGTCATCGCGCCGAACCGCTCCCGGGCGGCCCCGGCGACCAGCTGCCCACCGCCCGCCCCGCCTACCCGTCGGAGTACCAGCGGCCCGAGCCCGGCGCCTGGCCGCGGCCGTCGCAGGACGACTACGGCTGGCAGCAGCAGCGGCTCGGCTTCCCCGAGCGGGATCCGTACGCGTCACCGTCCCCGGACCAGTACGCACCGCCGTCGCAGGACCAGTACGGCTCGCCGTCCTCGGACCAGTACGGGGCACCGCCCCAGGACTCCTACAAGCCGCAGCAGGACCAGTACGCCCCGCCGGGGCAGGAGTACCGCCCGCAGTCGATGGAGCGTCCGTCGTACGAGCAGCAGCGCGCGGAGTACGAGCAGTCGCGGGCCGAGTACGAGAAGTCCCGCGCGGAGTACAACCAGCGCGACGCGCGACGCGATCTGTCCGACTCGCGCTCGTCGTCGAACTCCGGTCATCTGCACCGCGGCGGTCCGGGGTCGACAGGACCGCTGGGCTCGAAGCCCGCGCCGGCGGCCGGCCCGGGTGAGCCGACCGCGCGACTGAACCCGAAGTACCTCTTCGACACGTTCGTGATCGGTGCCTCGAACCGCTTCGCGCACGCAGCCGCGGTCGCCGTCGCCGAGGCGCCCGCGAAGGCGTACAACCCCCTTTTCATCTATGGGGAGTCGGGGCTCGGCAAGACGCACCTGCTGCACGCGATCGGGCACTACGCGCGGAGCCTGTACCCCGGCACGCGCGTGCGGTACGTCAGCTCGGAGGAGTTCACCAACGAGTTCATCAACTCCATCCGTGACGGCAAGGGCGACAGCTTCCGCAAGCGGTACCGGGAGATGGACATCCTTCTTGTCGACGACATCCAGTTCCTCGCGGACAAGGAGTCGACGCAGGAGGAGTTCTTCCACACGTTCAACACGCTCCACAACGCCAACAAGCAGATCGTGCTGTCCTCCGACCGGCCGCCCAGGCAGCTGGTGACGCTGGAGGACCGGCTGCGGAACCGTTTCGAGTGGGGCCTGACCACCGACGTCCAGCCGCCCGAGCTGGAGACCCGTATCGCCATCCTTCGTAAGAAGGCGGTGCAGGAGCAGCTCAACGCCCCACCGGAGGTGCTGGAGTTCATCGCCTCCCGCATCTCGCGCAACATCCGCGAGCTGGAGGGGGCGCTGATCCGGGTGACGGCGTTCGCGTCGCTCAACCGGCAGCCGGTGGACCTCGGTCTCACCGAGATCGTCCTCAAGGACCTCATCCCGGGCGGCGAGGACTCGACCCCGGAGATCACCGCGTCGGCGATCATGGGAGCGACCGCCGACTACTTCGGGATCACGGTCGAGGACCTGTGCGGCAGTTCGCGCGGGCGCCAGCTGGTCACGGCCCGGCAGATCGCCATGTACGTGTGCCGCGAACTGACCGACCTCTCCCTGCCGAAGATCGGCGCGCAGTTCGGCGGGCGGGACCACACGACCGTCATGCACGCCGACCGGAAGATCCGGGCGTTGATGGCCGAGCGACGGTCGATCTACAACCAGGTCACCGAGCTGACCAACCGCATCAAGAACGGCTGACAGCAGCGCAGTTACGACGCCGAGGGCGCCCCGGGAGAGATTCCCTGGGCGCCCTTCGTCATGCCGGGAGGCGCGTCCGACGCGGTCCTGGAGGGGCGTCGGGAGTCTGTCCACACCTGTGGGTGGCCCACCCGCTGTTCGAATACCTGCCGGGTTACGGCCGCCCTCCACAGATTTGGTGACTTTCTTCCGTCCACATCCTGGGGACTGCGAAGTTGTCCAGAACGTGTCCACAGGCCTCGCGGGTGAGAGACCATCAGTCCAGGTCAGGTGCTTGTGGATTCGTGGACAAAAGATCTCCACAGGCTGTGGACAAATCCGTGATCCACAGGATGTGGACGGAGTTGTCCACCGACAACCCACAGGCTGGGGCCGGTTGTCCCCAGCGATCCCCAGCTTCTCCACACCGCTGTCCACTGTTCGGCAACGCGACGCGCCACCTCACCGTGTCGAGTGAAAGGCGTCACACGAAGGTGCCGGGTTGGGCTGTGGGAAAGGTGGGTAAAGCTGGGGACGGCGCTGGGGAGAAGTGGCCCTCGGCTGTGCATGGGGTGTGCAGAACTTTCCGTTCTCCACAGAAACCCGAGGTTGTCCACCGCCGTCACCCACAGGACCGGTGGACAAAATTCCCGCTCTGAGCTGGGAAAACGGGGTTATCCACGGTATCCACAGCCCCTACTACTACTAGCAACTAGAGAGAGCTGGGAAACCGTTTCGAAGCGGGGCCTGTGCACAACTCTCGCTTCGTCGCCCGACCGCCCCTCGTCACGACTTGACCCCGAGAGGCACCTACTGTCAGTGCTGTGCGTCAGACTGTTCCCCGGTTGTCCTTCCCCTCACAGGGACCGATGACACCGAGACAGACGACGAAGCCAGGCAGGCCGAGAAGCGCCGGCAACAGCAGGAGGCGGCAACAGTGAAGATCCGGGTGGAACGCGACGTACTCGCGGAGGCAGTTGCCTGGGCGGCACGCAGCCTCCCGGCCCGTCCGCCGGCGCCGGTCCTCGCCGGCCTCCTGCTGAAGTCCGAGGAAGGACAGCTGAGCCTGTCCAGCTTCGACTACGAGGTCTCCGCGCGCGTGTCGGTCGACGCGGAGGTCGAGGAGGAGGGCACCGTCCTCGTCTCCGGTCGGCTGCTCGCCGACATCTGCCGCGCCCTCCCCAACCGGCCGGTGGAGATTTCCACAGACGGTGTACGGGCGACGGTGGTCTGCGGCTCCTCGCGCTTCACGCTGCACACACTCCCTGTGGAGGAGTACCCGGCGCTGCCGCAGATGCCGGGCGCGACCGGCACCGTCCCCGGTGAGGTGTTCGCCTCGGCCGCCGCCCAGGTGGCCATCGCCGCCGGGCGCGACGACACGCTGCCCGTCCTCACCGGTGTGCGCATCGAGATCGAGGGCGACACGGTGACGCTGGCGTCCACCGACCGCTACCGCTTCGCGGTCCGCGAGTTCCTGTGGAAGCCGGAGAACCCCGAGGCGTCCGCGGTCGCCCTGGTGCCCGCCAAGACGCTCCTGGACACCGCCAAGGCCCTCACGAGCGGCGACAGCGTGATCCTGGCGCTGTCCGGCTCGGGCGCGGGCGAGGGCCTCATCGGCTTCGAGGGCGCCGGCCGTCGTACGACGACCCGCCTCCTGGAGGGCGACCTCCCGAAGTACCGCTCGCTCTTCCCGACGGAGTTCAACTCCATCGCCGTGATCGAGACCGCCCCCTTCGTGGAGGCCGTCAAGCGCGTGGCCCTGGTCGCCGAGCGCAACACGCCGGTGCGGCTGAGCTTCGAGCAGGGCGTGCTGATCCTGGAGGCCGGTTCCAGCGACGACGCACAGGCTGTGGAGCGTGTCGACGCCCAGCTGGAGGGCGACGACGTGTCGATCGCCTTCAACCCGACGTTCCTGCTGGACGGTCTGAGCGCCATCGACTCCCCGGTGGCCCAGCTGTCCTTCACGACCTCCACGAAGCCCGCGCTGCTCAGCGGCAGGCCCGCTCTGGACGCCGAGGCGGACGAGGCCTACAAGTACCTGATCATGCCGGTGCGCCTGAGCGGCTGATCCGTACCCGACGAGAACACCGCAGGTCGGGGCATACCGCCCGGTACTTCTGAGCGCGTATGCCCACAGGTGTGCATGACCGTCCGGGTTTAGGCTCGGACACAGGTACGCAAGTGCCTTCATGCCACGTCGCACCCTAAGGAACAACTGATGGAGCTCGGTCTCGTCGGCCTCGGCAAGATGGGCGGCAACATGCGCGAGCGCATCCGCCGCGCAGGCCACACCGTCATCGGATACGACCGCAACCCGGACCTCGCCGATGTCCACAGCCTGGGAGAGCTTGTGGACAGGCTCAGGGGCCCCCGCGTCGTGTGGGTGATGGTCCCGGCCGGTGCCGCCACCCAGTCGACCGTCGACGAGCTGGGCGAGCTCCTGGAGCCCGGTGACGTCGTCGTGGACGGCGGCAACTCGCGCTGGACGGACGACGAGAAGCACGCCGAGGAGCTGGGTGCCAAGGGCATCGGCTTCGTGGACGCGGGCGTCTCGGGTGGTGTGTGGGGCCTGACGAACGGCTACGCCCTGATGGTCGGCGGCGAGCCCGAGGACATCGCGAAGGTGCAGCCGGTCTTCGACGCCCTGAAGCCCGAGGGTGAGTTCGGGTTCGTGCACGCCGGCAAGGTCGGCGCCGGGCACTTCTCCAAGATGGTCCACAACGGCATCGAGTACGCCATGATGCAGGCCTACGCCGAGGGCTGGGAGCTCCTGGAGAAGGTCCACTCCGTCACCGACGTCCGCGAGGTCTTCCGGTCCTGGCAGGAGGGAACGGTCATCCGTTCCTGGCTGCTCGACCTCGCCGTCAACGCCCTCGACGACGATGAGCACTTGGACAAGCTCAAGGGCTACGCGGAGGACTCCGGCGAGGGCCGCTGGACCGTCGAGGCGGCCATCGACAACGCCGTGCCGCTGCCCGCGATCACCGCTTCCCTCTTCGCGCGGTTCGCCTCCCGCCAGGAGGACTCGCCGCAGATGAAGATGGTCGCGGCCCTGCGCAACCAGTTCGGCGGCCACGCCGTCGAGACCAAGTAATCCACAGATCCACAGGCCCCGGGCCCGTGGATCCACAACCTGGGGGAGGTCGGCGAACGACCATGCACGTCACGCATCTGTCGCTGGCCGACTTCCGCTCGTACGCCGGGGTCGACGTCCCGCTCGACCCCGGTGTCACCGCGTTCGTGGGCCCCAACGGCCAGGGCAAGACCAACCTCGTCGAGGCGATCGGCTATCTCGCCACCCTGGGCAGCCACCGCGTCTCCTCCGACGCCCCGCTGGTCCGGGTCGGCGCCGACCGCGCGATCATCCGCGCGCAGGTCCGACAGGGCGAGCGGCAGCAACTGGTCGAGCTGGAGCTGAACCCGGGCCGCGCCAACCGGGCCCGCATCAACCGGTCCTCGCAGGTCAGGCCCCGGGACGTGCTGGGCATCGTACGGACCGTGCTGTTCGCGCCCGAGGATCTCGCCCTGGTGAAGGGGGATCCCGGGGAGCGGCGGCGTTTTCTGGACGAGCTGATCACCGCGCGGTCGCCGCGGATGGCCGGTGTGCGGTCCGACTACGAGCGGGTGCTCAAGCAGCGCAACACCCTGCTGAAGTCGGCCGCGGTGGCCCGTCGTCATGGCGGGCGCTCGATGGACCTGTCCACGCTCGACGTGTGGGACCAGCATCTCGCGCGCGTGGGCGCCGAGTTGCTCGCCCAGCGGCTCGATCTGATCGCCGCGGTGCAGCCCCTCGCCGACAAGGCGTACGAGCAACTGGCGCCCGGCGGTGGCCCCGTGGCCCTGGAGTACAAGCCGTCGGCGCCCGGTGAGGCGCACACCCGCGAGGATCTCTACGAGCAGCTGATGGCGGCGGTCGCGGAGGCGCGCAAGCAGGAGATCGAGCGGGGCGTCACCCTCGTAGGACCCCATCGGGACGATTTGATTCTCAAACTCGGTCAGTTGCCGGCCAAGGGATACGCCTCGCACGGGGAGTCCTGGTCGTACGCGCTGGCGTTGCGGCTCGCGTCGTACGACCTGCTGCGGGCCGAGGGCAATGAGCCGGTGCTCGTGCTCGACGACGTGTTCGCCGAGCTGGACACGCGCCGCCGGGAGCGGCTGGCCGAACTGGTGGCCCCCGGCGAGCAGGTGCTGGTGACGGCGGCGGTCGACGACGACGTACCACATGTGCTGGCGGGGACGCGGTACAGCGTGGCGGAGGGGGCGGTGGAGCGCGTATGAGCACCGAGGACGAACCTGTACCCCCGAAGGCCGCCGAGCCCTCCGGAGTCGACCTCGCGCGCGTGGCGCTGCGCGCCGCGAAGGAACAGGCACGCGCGCGTGGGGACGCGGCGCAGCAGAAGAAGCAGGCGCGGCGCGGGGGCCTGCGCTCCGGCGCGCGCGCCGACGGCCGCGACCCCATGGCACTCGGCGCTGCCATCAACCGGCTGCTGAACGAACGCGGCTGGGAGACACCGGCCGCGGTGGGCGGTGTGATGGGCCGCTGGCCGCAGATCGTCGGCGAGGACCTGGCCAAGCACTGCGTGCCGGAGCGGTACGACGAGGACGAGCGGGTGCTGGTCGTGCAGTGCGACTCCACGGCCTGGGCGACCCAGCTGAGGCACCTCACGCCCACCCTCGTGGCCAGGCTCAACGAGGATCTGGGGCACGGCACCGTACGGATGATCAAGGTGCTCAACCCCGGTGGACCGCCCCGCCGCTACGGCCCGCTGCGGGCTCCCGGCAGCACGGGTCCCGGCGACACCTATGGGTGACTGACATCACAGCGCGGGCGTCGGCGGGCGACCCGACGCGGTTGCGAACAGCGACCTGACCCAGGAGTAGCAAAGGGTTCATACCCGGAAGCGCTGAGTGCCGCTGTAAGCCTCTTTGAGCCCCGTTCCGCATATGGGGAGTCGGGAGAGACCGGTTGAGGGCGGCACATGCGGACTCAGGTACCGGCAAACCCCCATCCATGTCGGCGCTACCGGTAGACTGGAAGCAATCCCGCCCCACTTGTGGGACACACACCGAGCAACGCTGACTAAGGCTTACCAACGCAACACGCCGCAGCCGCTCCGGCCAACCGCCGGGAGCCTGGCTTGTGCTGTGCCAGAAAGGGCGCTTCGTGGCCGATTCCGGCAACCCCAACGAGAACATCCCGTCCACCGACGCCGGCGCCGACGGCGAGGCTCACTCCTCGAACGGCGAGGTCACCGGCTCGTACGACGCCAGCGCGATCACCGTCCTCGAAGGGCTGGACGCGGTCCGCAAGCGACCCGGTATGTACATCGGCTCGACCGGTGAACGAGGCCTGCACCACCTGGTGCAGGAGGTCGTCGACAACTCCGTCGACGAGGCGCTGGCCGGCCACGCGGACACGATCGACGTCACGATCCTTCACGACGGCGGCGTGCGCGTCATCGACAACGGCCGCGGCATCCCGGTGGGCATCGTCCCGTCCGAGGGCAAGCCCGCCGTCGAGGTCGTGCTGACCGTGCTGCACGCGGGCGGCAAGTTCGGGGGCGGCGGCTACGCGGTCTCCGGCGGTCTGCACGGCGTGGGCGTCTCCGTAGTGAACGCGCTGTCCAGCAGGGTCGCCGTAGAGGTCAGGACCGACGGCTACCGCTGGACCCAGGACTACAAGCTGGGCGTCCCCACGGCCCCGCTCGCACAGCACGAGGCCACGTCCGAGACCGGGACCACGGTCACCTTCTGGGCCGACCCGGACATCTTCGAGACCACCGAGTACTCCTTCGAGACGCTGTCGCGGCGCTTCCAGGAGATGGCGTTCCTCAACAAGGGTTTGACGATCAAACTCACTGACGAGCGCGAGGTGGCCAAGGCCACGGCCGGTGCCGACGAGGCGGGTGCGGACGAGAAGGACGAGGTCAAGACCGTCACGTACCACTACGAGGGCGGCATCGTCGACTACGTGACGTACCTCAACTCCCGCAAGGGGGACGTGGTGCACCCGACCGTCATCGACCTGGAGGCGGAGGACAAGGAGAAGAGCCTCTCCCTCGAGGTCGCGATGCAGTGGAACAGTGGTTACAGCGAGGGTGTGTACTCCTTCGCCAACATCATCCACACGCATGAGGGCGGCACGCACGAAGAGGGCTTCCGGGCCGCGCTGACGTCACTGATCAACAAGTACGCGCGCGACAAGAAGCTGCTCCGCGAGAAGGACGACAACCTCACGGGCGACGACATCCGCGAGGGTCTGACCGCGATCATCTCGGTGAAGCTGGCCGAGCCGCAGTTCGAGGGCCAGACGAAGACCAAGCTCGGCAACACCGAGGCGAAGACCTTCGTACAGAAGGCGGTCTACGAGCACCTGAACGACTGGCTGGACCGCAACCCGAACGAAGCGTCGGACATCATCCGCAAGGGCATCCAGGCGGCCACCGCGCGCGTGGCGGCCCGCAAGGCCCGCGACCTCACCCGTCGCAAGGGTCTCCTGGAGACGGCGTCCCTGCCGGGCAAGCTGTCCGACTGCCAGTCGAACGACCCCACCAAGTGCGAGATCTTCATCGTCGAGGGCGACTCCGCCGGCGGCTCGGCCAAGTCCGGCCGGAACCCGCAGTACCAGGCGATCCTCCCGATCCGCGGAAAGATCCTCAACGTCGAGAAGGCCAGGATCGACAAGATCCTGCAGAACCAGGAGATCCAGGCACTGATCTCCGCCTTCGGCACCGGGGTCCACGAGGACTTCGACATCGCCAGGCTCCGCTATCACAAGATCATCCTGATGGCGGACGCCGACGTCGACGGACAGCACATCTCCACCCTGCTGCTGACCTTCCTGTTCCGCTTCATGCGGCCGCTGGTCGAGGCCGGGCACGTGTTCCTGTCGCGCCCCCCGCTCTACAAGATCAAGTGGGGCCGTGACGACTTCGAGTACGCGTACTCGGACCGCGAGCGCGACGCCCTGATCGAGCTGGGCCGGCAGAACGGCAAGCGCATCAAGGAAGACTCGATCCAGCGCTTCAAGGGTCTCGGCGAGATGAACGCCGAGGAGCTGCGCATCACCACGATGGACCAGGAGCACCGCGTCCTCGGCCAGGTCACCCTGGACGACGCCGCGCAGGCCGACGACCTGTTCTCGGTCCTCATGGGCGAGGACGTCGAGGCGCGCCGCCAGTTCATCCAGCGCAACGCCAAGGACGTCCGCTTCCTCGACATCTGAGTCGGTCTCAGCTGACCGCACCAGGAAGGATCCCCACCAGCAATGGCCGACGAGAACACTCCCAGCACGCCTGAAGAGGGCGTCATCGCCCAGCGCGTCGAGCCCGTAGGGCTCGAGACGGAGATGCAGCGTTCGTATCTCGACTACGCGATGTCCGTCATCGTGTCGCGAGCCCTGCCCGACGTCCGGGACGGCCTCAAGCCCGTCCACCGCCGCGTCCTGTACGCCATGTACGACGGCGGCTACCGGCCCGAGAAGGGCTTCTACAAGTGCGCCCGTGTCGTCGGCGACGTCATGGGCAACTACCACCCGCACGGCGACTCCTCGATCTACGACGCGCTGGTCCGCCTCGCGCAGCCGTGGTCGATGCGGATGCCGCTGGTGGACTCCAACGGCAACTTCGGCTCCCCGGGCAACGACCCCGCCGCCGCCATGCGCTACACCGAGTGCAAGCTGGCGCCGCTGTCCATGGAGATGGTCCGTGACATCGACGAGGAGACCGTCGACTTCACGGACAACTACGACGGCCGCTCCCAGGAGCCGACCGTCCTGCCGGCCCGCTTCCCGAACCTGCTGATCAACGGCTCGGCGGGCATCGCGGTCGGCATGGCCACCAACATCCCGCCGCACAACCTCCGTGAGGTCGCGGCGGGCGCCCAGTGGTGCCTGGAGAACCCCGAGGCCTCCCACGAGGAGCTGCTCGACGCGCTGATCGAGCGCATCAAGGGCCCCGACTTCCCGACCGGCGCGCTCGTCGTCGGCCGCAAGGGCATCGAGGAGGCGTACCGCACCGGCCGTGGCTCGATCACCATGCGGGCGGTCGTCGAGGTCGAGGAGATCCAGAACCGCCAGTGCCTGGTGGTCACGGAGCTGCCGTACCAGACCAACCCCGACAACCTCGCGCAGAAGATCGCCGACCTGGTGAAGGACGGCAAGGTCGGCGGCATCGCGGACGTCCGCGACGAGACGTCGTCCCGTACCGGCCAGCGCCTGGTCATCGTCCTCAAGAGGGACGCGGTCGCCAAGGTCGTACTGAACAACCTCTACAAGCACACCGATCTGCAGTCGAACTTCAGCGCCAACATGCTGGCCCTGGTCGACGGCGTGCCGAGGACCCTCTCCCTGGACGCGTTCATCCGGCACTGGGTGGCGCACCAGATCGAGGTCATCGTCCGCCGGACGAAGTTCCGGCTGCGCAAGGCCGAGGAGCGGGCGCACATCCTGCGCGGCCTCCTGAAGGCCCTGGACGCCATCGACGAGGTCATCGCGCTGATCCGGCGCAGCGACACCGTGGAGATCGCGCGCACGGGCCTGATGGGCCTCCTGGAGATCGACGAGATCCAGGCGAACGCCATCCTGGAGATGCAGCTCCGCCGACTGGCCGCCCTGGAGCGCCAGAAGATCATCCAGGAGCACGACGAACTCCAGGCGAAGATCACCGAGTACAACGCGATCCTCGCCTCCCCGGTCCGCCAGCGCGGCATCGTCAGCGAGGAACTCGCCGCGATCGTCGAGAAGTTCGGCGACGACCGCAAGACGATGCTGGTGCCCTTCGACGGCGACATGTCCATCGAGGACCTCATCGCCGAAGAGGACATCGTCGTCACCATCTCGCGCGGCGGCTACGTCAAGCGCACCAAGGCGGACGACTACCGCTCCCAGAAGCGCGGCGGCAAGGGCGTACGCGGCACGAAGCTCAAGGAAGACGACATCGTCGACCACTTCTTCGTGTCGACGACCCACCACTGGCTGCTGTTCTTCACCAACAAGGGCCGCGTCTACCGCGCGAAGGCGTACGAACTCCCGGACGCCGGCCGCGACGCGCGCGGACAGCACGTCGCGAACCTGCTCGCCTTCCAGCCGGACGAGGCGATCGCGGAGATCCTCGCGATCCGCGACTACGAGGCGGCGCCCTACCTGGTCCTCGCGACCAAGGGCGGCTTGGTGAAGAAGACGCCTCTGAAGGATTACGATTCGCCCCGTTCCGGCGGTGTCATCGCGATCAATCTCCGCGAGACGGAGGACGGTTCCGACGACGAACTGATCGGCGCCGAACTCGTCTCGTCCGAGGACGATCTGCTGCTGATCAGCAAGAAGGCACAGTCGATCAGGTTCACGGCGACCGACGACGCCCTGCGCCCCATGGGGCGTGCCACCTCCGGTGTCAAGGGCATGAGTTTCCGCGAGGGCGACCAGCTTCTCTCGATGAATGTTGTTCGACCCGGTACGTTCGTGTTCACTGCCACAGACGGCGGGTACGCGAAGCGGACCGCCGTCGACGAGTACCGCGTCCAGGGTCGCGGCGGCCTGGGTATCAAGGCCGCCAAGATCGTCGAGGACCGCGGTTCTCTCGTCGGCGCGCTGGTGGTCGAGGAGACCGACGAGATCCTCGCCATCACGCTGTCCGGCGGTGTGATTCGTACGCGAGTCAACGAGGTCAGGGAGACGGGCCGTGACACCATGGGCGTCCAACTGATCAACCTGGGCAAGCGCGATGCCGTCGTCGGTATCGCTCGTAACGCCGAGGCGGGATCCGAGGCGGAGGAAGTCGCCGGCGACGAAGCCGTCGACGAGACCGCCGAGGGTGTCGCGACCACCGGCACGGACGAGGGTGACGCACCCTCGGTCGAGTAGCACGAGGAGAGAGTCATCGTGAGCGGAGCCACGGGCGCCGGATCGACCGGTACGGACACGGACGGCGGCGGCCGTGGCTCCGCCGCGAACGCGACAGATCCGCACACGACCCAACTGCGTGCGATCGACGTGAAGAAGGCCGACTCGCACGCGCCCGACGCACATGGATCCCAGGGGGGAACTGTGACGGACACCCGAGGTCCGGGCACCCAGCAGCAGCAGTCGGCCGGGGCGGGCGCCAAGGCTCCGGCCCAGGGGCAGCAGGCGCCCCGGCCTGCCGCACCGGCCGCGCCGCCGACGGCGTCCCCGCTGCCGGGTTCGCCGCTGCCCGGTGAGCGTCAGTCGCAGCAGGCGGCCGGGCCGTACCACCCGCCGCAGGCCTATCCCACGCAGGCGCCCGCCGCCGCCCAGAGCGGTGCCGTACGGCGTCCGCGTACGGGCGCGCGCACCGCGCCCCGCACCCGCAAGGCGCGACTGCGGGTGGCCAAGGCCGACCCGTGGTCGGTGATGAAGGTCAGCTTCCTGCTCTCCATCGCGCTGGGCATCTGCACGGTCGTGGCGTCCGCGGTGCTGTGGATGGTCATGGACGCGATGGGGGTCTTCTCGACGGTCGGCGGCACGATCTCGGAGGCGACCGGCTCGAACGAGTCGAACGGCTTCGACCTGCAGTCCTTCCTGTCCCTCCCGCACGTCCTGACCTTCTCGGGGATCATCGCGGTCATCGACGTCGTCCTCGCCACGGCCCTCGCGACCCTCGGCGCGTTCATCTACAACCTCTCCGCCGGCTTCGTCGGAGGCATCGAGCTGACGCTCGCCGAGGACGAGTGAGAAGTCGGACGAGAACGCGGGTGTACGGGGGTTGAAACCTCCGTCGGCGGTCCTGTGACTATCGATTTTGGGACTGCCCATGTCGTGCGCTAATCTTCAGGAGTCAGCGCGCGGGACATACTCCGCAGAGCGCGGCGGGGCTATAGCTCAGTTGGTTAGAGCGCATCCCTGATAAGGATGAGGCCACAGGTTCAAATCCTGTTAGCCCCACCAAGGCATGATGCCTGGTCAGACGGCCGGTAGATCACTTCGATCTACCGGCCGTCTACATTTGTGGATCTTGGTATCCCGCTACTCTCCCGTAACTTGTGGTCGGGACCCGACAGCAGGAACCTGCATCTACCGAGTGATGCCAAACCGGTCGTGCGGCCTCTACTGTTTTCGACGAGACGCCCCCTGCCGATTCAAGCGGCAGGGGGCGTCCCTCTTTCCGGCTGAGGCCTCCCGAGCACTCGGCCGGAGTCTGCGGCGGCGGAGCGGTCAGCCCCAGCCGATGTCTGCGAGGGGCGTGTCCGTGGACGCTGACGTCTCCGTCGCGGTCGGTTCAGTCGCCGACTCTGCGGTCGTCGACGTTGCGGCGGCGCCCCACCCGATGTCCTGACTCTGGATCGTGCTCCCGGACTCAAGCGCGCTTGCCGCTGCCGGAGCGGCCACCGCGGCCAGAGCCAGCAGGGCGGAGGCGACCACAAGGCGGACTCGGGTCATTCGACACCCCTCTGTTCGAACATGGTTGCGAGTGTTGGTTCTGAACCGTCAGAGTTACATGGCCAATCCAGGTGGTCCAAGCGGCAGGCCGTGCGGAAAACTGCACATGCGGAATTCCACACGCGTAACAGGGGGCGAACGTGAGCGACTTGGACACTCCGGACGACGAACTGCCGCTCACAGAACACGACTTCGACGCCTACAGACAGATCGCCGAGGGTCACCCGCTTCCACCTGATTACGCCCCCGACAGGCTTCTCGCCCTCCGTCTCGTCGACCGCGACCCCTACGCCCCCGGCGGATACATCCCGAACGACCCCACAGCGGCCGTACACGGCCTCACAACGGCCGTCCTCGGTGAACTGGAGCACCTGGTCCAACGCGTCTCCCAAATCCCTGCCCTGGAGCGCCTCGCCGAGCACTTCGACCCCCACCGCTTCTACGGCGGTCCCGGATCTGAATTTCTCGGTACCGCAGCCCAGATGAACGCCCGCCTCGGTGAGATCGGCGGAGGCGCCAGGACCGAGTTCTGTTCCATCCAGCCCGGAGAGCCGGCCGACCGCGACCCTGCCATCCTCCGCCTGGGCGTCGAGCGCACCCGCTCCGCGCTACGGCGAGGCGTCCAGGTCCGGTCGATCTACCACCGAAGCGCCCACGAACACGACCAGACCCGGGACTATGTCGCTGAGATGATCGCGGACGGCGCCGAAGTACGTGCCTCAGCTCTCCCCGGGCCACGCCTGGTGATCATCGACCGGCAGCACGCGTTCGTGGACAACCACGTCATAGAGCGAGCCGAGAACAACAGTGGCTGGCACCTGTTCGACAGAGCCGCAGTGGCCTGGGTGCATGCTGCGTTCGACTTGTTCTGGGACCACGCCACCAGGTGGCAGGATCTCGCCCTTGCCGCCAACGACCAACCACTCACTGAGCGTCAGCGGCGCATCCTCCGCGACCTCGATGCCGGCTACTCCCAACAACAGGTCGGCCCCCGCATCGGGCTCAGCCGGCGCGCTGTCGACAAGGAACTCGCGGCCATCCGCGAGACCCTCTCCTTCGACACCACTTACCAGGTGATGGCCTGGTACGGGCGATTCCACTCCGGCGACGGGGCAGGATAAGGAGCTTTCACGCACGCGACCGTCTACAAGCTGTAGATCAGTCCGTACTGTGAGTACAGTGCAGGTAGGGGAGGCGGACCCGTTCATTCCGTCCGCCTGACGCATAGCCCCAGACAAGCCCGGCAGGGGTACTCGGGAGGTCCCCGGCCGGAAGGGCGTCCCCCGCCGCTTGATTCGGCGGGGGACGCTACAACGCAGTAAACCGCCCCGCCCTCCGTTACGGAGGACGGGGCGGTCGCGCTCAGCCTTTCGGCGAGCACTTGCGGAGCCAGCGGACGCATATCACGCGGCTCCGCCATTGAGGGCCACCCCCGACGGGGGATCGGGGGTGGCCGTAGGATCCGGTCCCTGGGTGTCGACGAGACCAAGGACCGGAGGTTCACCAGCGAAGGCCCACGGCGTCCGTGACCGACTTGCGCACGTACGGATTGGCGTGGCCTGGGGCGTGGCCGCGGCGCAGGGTGCACAACACACCGCTGGGGTGCCTGGCCGCGCATAGGCCGGCGGCCCTGTAGCCCGAGCCGTCGGCCTGGGCAATGAGTGCCTTGGTGGTATTGGTCTGCTTCATGACAGGCCTCCCGTGATGTGGCGGGCGAGGCATAGGACGTGCGCATATCCGGGGTGCGGGCTGGCGTCCCCCTCCCAGATGACTGCGACGACCAGGTCCTGTTTGGCGATCTCCTGGTTGCAGGGGAAGCAGCGAAGGGGCTCCCCAAGTAGCGCTGCGGCCTCCTGGTGCCGATGGCGTCGGCCGCGGGCGACGAAGCACGTCGAGCCGACTTTGCAGGGTGCGCACCGCGCGATGTGGGCGTGCCAGTCGCACCACGTGATCATGGCCGCAAGGCGTGTCAGGTAGCAGCGGCAGCACGCCCGCCAGGGCGCCTCGGGAAGCAGACAGACGGCATCGTCGCCAGGTGGCCGGTCGCACCAGACGCAGTGGTCGCCGATGGCAGCCGCTCTGGACATCCGGCCCATCTGACCGATGGCGAGGGTGTGTCCCCGCCACATGTCCTCGGCCAGCGCGATGGTCACTGGGGGACCTCGCGGAGGTAGGCGATCACGTACGGCAGGTGATCAACATCGCGGTTCCAGGGCCGTCGGTGGTCCAGGAAGCGGTACCCGGCGATGCGCAGGGCGCGGCGGACGCGGGCCATGGCGCTCTCCCAGTCGTCCAGGGTGGCGTCCTGGAAGTCGGACCACAGGACGACCGAGCCGGCCGTGGCGTACGGCGGCCAGAGATGGGTGTCCAGGGCGCGGGTGACGTAGCTGGTCAGGTGGAAGTCGTCCAGCATGGTCTGCAGGCGTCTGCTGGGATCGTGTGCCGGCCGCTCGTAGGTGGGGTGCACCTCCAGGTGGTCCCAGCCGTCGGCGGGGCACGGTGCCAGAGATGCGCCGACCGGCAGGCGGGACACGATTAGCGGCTGGTAGCGGTCGACAGCCGGTGTCCGGCGCGGGCCGGGCATCCGGACCACGTAGCCGAGGGACTCCAGTCCGGCCGTGACCGCCGCCAGCCGGGTCCACCAGTGCTCGTCCTGCTCGGCCGGCGGGACGTCCGGGTCTGCGTACCAGTCGACCTCGACACACAGATCAGCGGTGGCCGGCCAGAGAGCCGGATAGAGACCGACGGCTCGGCACCAGCCGTGCCCCGGCGGGATCTGCCGGTCGACGACCCGCAAACGGCCCTGCGCGCCGGTCTGCACCCAGTGCTCACCGAGCCCGAGCCCGTCGAGCTGGTGGCTGACGAGGGCAACTCCACTGCTCGGATCTGTCGGGTCGTAGACGGCGGTTGGGAGCGAGTTGGTCATCGCGGCACCAGCCGGTCGTAGTGCCCACACAGCGTCCGCACCGAGCGGGCCATCCGCGAGGCGACGGACCCACGGAGGGCCTCCGTCTCGGCGGGCTCTGCACGTAGCAGGATCCGGGCCTGGCCGGTACACATCCTCGCCGCCAGACGGTCGGGATGGTCCTCGGGCAGCCGCTCGGCCCAAGCCTCCACCGCGGGGATGAGGTCCTGGAGGTGCTGGCGGAAAGCCTCCGTGAGAGCGACGAGTTCGGCGCGCACGAAGTGCTTCTCGGGGGCGTGCCGAGACTCGGGGTCGAAGGGGTCCGCCCGGGGGATGTCCGTAGAAAGGATGGGCGCGATGCTGGCGCGTATGGCCCTGATGTCCGGAGGCGCGGTGAGTGAAGTGGTGCTCATGCCGATCGCTCCGATTCGCCGACGGAGGACAAGCAGTCTTCAAGGGCAGCCTGGAGGGCGTGTGAGTCGGTGATCCAGTCACCGTCCCCGGGGCAGACCCGCCAGTGCGGACCTGCTCCCGCCGTACAACGGGACGGTGGGATCGTGAGGGTGCCGCCCTTACCGATCGCCTGGGTGCATTCGACTGCCCACTCGGCGGCGGTGCCGCGCGCGACGAAGTAGTAGAGGACGCCCTTGGGCGGGTACTCAAGTACGGCGCCGCAGCGACGCCCCAGGATGGCCATCGCAGCGACGCCCAGCTGGCGTGGTACGCGGACCACGTCCCAGGCCTGGCCTGCGTCCTGGAGAGTGCACCCCATATGGGTGGGTAAGCGCGTGGTCGGCATCATGGCTCCTCGAAGCACAGGCGATCAGGTGCGCTTCAGAGTGGCCCTCTAGGGCGCGGGAATCGAGGACTTCAATAGGCCTTCTCGGCGCCTCAAATAGGGCTTTCATTAACCCTGAGGAGTGATGGGTAGCCAGATAGCGGACCTCGCGTGACACTGTCCGCAGTGCTCGACATGGAGGTACAGCAGTGCCACGGCGCCCAGGTAACACCCGGCTCAAGGCCGCCATGCTGACGGCCGGATTTCGATCGCAACAGGCGCTCGCCGACGCCCTCGGCGTTGGCGTCCGTCAGGTACGACGCTGGGCGTCCGAGAATCCACCGTGGCCGCAGCCAGACCAGGCACAGGCTCTCACGCGTGAACTCGGCCAGAGCCTCGTAGCCCTCGGTTTCACCCCGCCGAACGCAGTCCAACCCGATCGAGGCCGCCGGACCGTTCTCGCGGCCACGGCCGCCGTCGTTGGGCTGGCCGCCGTGCCGACGCAGGCCGTCACTATGCAGCCCGCCACCGTGGCCGCCGACTTCCAGGCCGTCACTCGATCCCACCGACGGCTGTACTGGTCGGTTGCCCCTGCCACACTGCACCCTGCCGCGCAGGCCCACGGCTCCCTCGGCTGCGCCCTGCTTACGGAGACCGCCGGACAGACTCGACGGGCGGTCGCTGCAGCTCTCGCGGAGAGCTACTTGCTCGCAGCTCGCATCGAGTTCTTCGACATGCGCGACGCCGACCGCGCCGGAAGCACCTTGCTGCTCGCGCTCCAGGCCGCAGGCGAGGCTGACGATGCGCTGATGGGCGCCGCCGTCCTCGCGCACACCGCGTTCATCCCCGCGTGGGAAGGCGAGCGGGAACGGGCGGTCGAGCGGATGATCGCGGCACGTACCTACGCCCGCCGAGGTCCCGCATCAGCAGAACTGCTCGCCTGGCTGGACGCGGTCGAGGCAGAGTGCGAGACCCGCTGCGGCAACGCCCGTACGGCGCTGCACCTGATCGGGCACGCCGAGGACGTCCTCGCGCGTGGTGGGGAGCACGCGTCGCCGGAGTGGCTCGACTGGTTCTCCCCTGTCCGGTTGGCTGCCTTCAAGGGCAACACCCAACTACGCGCCGGTCACATCCCGCAGGCGCGCACCACCCTCCTCGGCGTCCTCGACGCGCTCGCTCCCTCTGAGGAGAAGCAGACGACCGTCATCCTCGGCGATCTCGCCGCCGTGGAAGCTGCGGCCGGGGCGCCGGAAGCCGCGTGCGGGTACGCGGTCCGAGCGCTGGACCAGCTGGAGCGGACTTGGTACGCGATGGGGATGGACCGGGTCCGTGAGGTCCGCCGGGCGCTGGCCCCGCACCAGAACGAGCGGTGCGTGCGGGACTTGGACGATCGGTTGTACGGGTGGTCGACAACGGTTAGTGCTCTTGCCCGTTGAACTCCGTGATGCGCGGAGACAGGTCGAGAAGGCTCTCCACCCGGAAGGTGGGGAGCCTCTCCGCTTCCTCGGTGTGCCACTGGATCGTCGCCCAGGGACCGCGCCGGACCAGCGCGGTGTGCATGCCGGCGGCTGCTCCGGGCTCGAGGTCATTGTCGACACGGTCGCCGACGTAGAGGATCTCGTCGACCTTGTGCGGGACGGCCTCGGCGACACGGTCGAAGAACAGGGGGTCGGGTTTCGAGGCGCCCCAGTCGTCGCTGGTGCCGATCAGGTCCACGTCGTTGGTGAACAGCCCCCGGAGGATCTTCCCGGCGCGGATCGTCTGGTTCCCGGCGATGCCTAGCCACAGCCCGTCCGCGCGGAGCTGCGTCAGCGCCGGCCGGACGTCGGAGTAAAGGTCGTCCTCGCCGAAGTGCTCGGGCTGCCCGGCTGCAGCCCGGGCTTCGCGCTCCGCGTAGAGGTCGAAGCCGGGCCGGAACTCCTGGAACACCTCGCGGTAGTCGCGCCCTTGGGCGATGACGGCGCCGAACATCGCGTGGAAGGTGTGGCGCGGCACACCGAGCCAGTCGGCCCAAGTGCCGTACTCCCGGGTCTCGTTCACCAGGCACTCACCCACATCGAACACCACTGCACGAATCATGGCGGCAGCGTAGCCGGACACGACGAAAGGCCCCCTCTCGCCCGCAGGCGAGAGGGGGCGAATCGTCTGGCCAAGATGGGCTCGCCCGGGAGGCTGGCATTCGCCACCGTAGCGGACCGGAAGGGGGGCAGAGAGGTAGTTTGCGGCGGTTCGGCTTATCCGTGGCCGAGGGACTGCCACACCGTGACCGCGAGCGCTCCAACGGCAGTGAGAGCGGCCACTGTTGGTAGCGGCCACCGGCTCCGCTCGATAGCGTCGAGACGCTTCTCGTGGTCGTCGAGCGTCTTGTCTGTCTGATCGCCGCGCTGCACCAGGAGCGCGAGCTGACCACGCTGCTCGGTGAACCCGACCTCCATCGTCCTACGTAGCTCGGCCAGTTCCAGGGCGACCGCGGTGGACTCCGGAGGCGTCACTCGCGGACCTCCACATCCGTACGCAGCCAGGCAGGGAGCAGAGCCTGGACCCCGGGCAGGGCCATCACGCGGGCCAGACCGCCAGCCACGGCCAGCGAACCCGCCACCCACGGCAGGGACTCCGGTACGCCGGAAGCCGAGACGATCTGAGGCAGCATCACCGCTACGCCCACGCTGGTCTGGAGCACCGTACGAACGGTGCGCTTGGTCGAGTTCTGCATGCTGGTAACTCGCTTTCAGGAGAGGAGGAGCCGCCAGGTGAGCGGCCCCGGGTAGCCATCCGCGGCGCCCGCGAGCGCGGGAACGGAGCGCTGGAAATCCCGCACGTTCAGGCGGGTGTTCTCGCTGAACAGCGGGCCCGGTGTGTACTTGGTGCTGGCGTGATGCTTGGTGAAGCCGCGCCGGACCAGGCCGCCGTCGAGCGTTGTGACAGCAGGGTTGGACTTGCCGAGGACGAAAGCGGAGCGGCCGGGGTACAGCGGTGCTGCCGACGTCGTGGCCTTGCCGGGCAGCGTGCCGAGCAGACGCTGGAGGCTGACTGAGCCCGGGACACCGTCCGCGTCCTCGTGCGGCCCCGTACCGGTGAAGCCGAGTGACACCTGGAAGTCGGAGAAGTTCTCCGTGTCGGCATCGCTCCACTCCGGCCCCGGGCCGACGCTGTAGTGCCGCCCGAAACCCTTCGCCACCAGGGCCTTGCCGACAGCCGTGACGTGCGCGCCGGTCGCGCCGTAGCCGTACGTCAGCCCATTGATCACGACCTGGTACCGGGCGATCGTCGTGCCCCCGGTTGTACCGCCCTGCGGGCTGGTTCCGTCCGGCCGGTGCGCGCCGGCCTGCACCCACGCGTACAGCGGATCGCCCGGGCACTGGGTGGCGTAGCCGTCGCGGTGGCCGAGAACCTCGTCACCAGCTGCGCCGCCGCTGCGGAGCCACTCGATCGCGTCGACCAGGCCGCCGAGCTGAGCGTCGGTCGGCTTGACCAGGCCGGAGGACCCGACCATGGCGCACACCGCGTAGTCCTTGACGTTCAGCGGCTGGTTGCCGTTCGCGGCGGTCTTCCGATGCAGACCGCGGCCCTCGAAGACGTAGCCATGAGGGCAGACGACGGCGTTGTACGCGATGTCGCTGTAGTCCTCCTTCGCGTTGGCGAGGTGGGAAGCCTGGATGTCCCGCATGTGGCCAGCGCAGGCGCTGTGAGCGTCTGGGTCGGCCAGGGACTTGGCGACGTACGCGCCCTCGTAGTGGATCTTCACGCCGTTGGTGCTGGCGATGTAGACCAGGTCGTACCGCGACGGCTTCGCGCCCCACTGAGCGCGGTTGACCAGCTTCATCAGTTGACCTCCCGTTCCGAGTTGGAGGCGGCGAGGACGGCCCAGTGCTTCGCGTCCCACAGGCGCTCAAGGGCCCTGGTCACCTCGGGCCCGGTGAGCGTTTCGGCGAGTTGGTGCGCCAGGTCGTGGAACGGCTTGCTGACCTCCTGGAGGTGCTCGGGGAGGTGGTCGTACCGGAAGCTGTCGAGCAGCCGGGCGACGTCGGGATGGATCTCTGCGGCCATGCGTGCCTCCAAGCGGGCATGAAGAAGCCCCACACCAAGCGGTGCGGGGCTGGGGATTGGGCGGCGGTCAGACGGTCGAGGACGTCACCTCGTACTGCGTCGCGCTGACCGTCACGTTCGGCAGCGCCGAGAACACGGCCCTCACCGCGTCCACGACGTCCTGCTGCGTCACTCCAGACAGTGAGAACTCGCTCCCGAAGCGCACGTCCACCAAAGCCGTCGCTTCGACATTCGTCACGTCATACGCTCTGACCTGGATGAATGGATAGTCCATTTCGTCCTCCTCTACTCAGGCTGCTACCTCGTAGGTACCCGCGGCGCGCAGTGCGTCGCTGGTCGCCCATGTCCACGGGCTCACCGCGTCGATGACGCCGCTGGAGGAGACAGCCACCGCGTCCGGCCGGCCGGACGACACCTCGAACTCGAACGTGGTCGACGTCGTGACGCGGGCACGGATAGCGAGGCGCCCCATCGTGCTGGCGACGCTGGCGTCGGAGGCCTCGCCGTGGCCGCAGATCTGCGTGATCACCCCCCCTGAGACGGGAAGCGAGAAGCGCCAGTTGTCGGATGCTCCGCCGCCGCCGAACGAGGTCGTCGCCCCGAAGCTGATGTCCAGCCGCCAGAACACAGTGAGCGCGGACTGCGCGTATCGGGCGATGACCGTCGCGTTGCCGAAGCTCGGTGTATTCGCGCCGGTCGACGTCGTCCACACCGGTGTCCAGTCCTGCCACACCGGCGAGATCGACACCAGCCGGTTCGCGGTGATCTTCATACCGGGCTGCCACGGCTCGTAAGTCACAACGGCTCCACTCTCTACAGGGGGACACGTGCCGGGTTGACCAAGGCAACGCCCTCGCCCGCGACCTGGGCTTTGACGACGCCATTCGAGCTGCGGGTCACGGTCCAGCGCTGCGGGTTGATCACGGCGAACTGGTCATATCTGATGGCGGGGTTGACGTTCGTGTTGCCCGTGTTCGAGACGCTCCGGGTCCCGACCGACCCAGCGGCGCTCAAGGACGAGTCCGTGACGTCGATCGCCCAGAGGCTCGGCTCAGGGTCCGTCGCGAGCCAGATCCGCGCCCGCAAGGCCGTACCCACCGCCTGGACGCGCACGCGGTAGAACGTCCCCGCGACGTGCGTCAGCGTGGTGCTGGCCGTGCCGAGTTGGGTCTCGACGCCGACCACGCGCTTACGCAAGGACAGACCGATCCCAGCCGCAGAAGTGAAGTCGACCCTCGCGTGATAGCCGTCGGTATCGGCAACTCCCCGAACGACCAAACCCCCGAAGAGGCTGGACCCGGTCGCGAGCGCGCTCGTGGCCATGTCTACGTACACGTCGACATCGGCCGCCGGAGCCGGGGCCAAGGCCACGCGAGAACTGCTGGTCGTCGGCAGCGTCACCGCGCCGTAGCCGCTGCCCACGGCGAAGTTCGAGGCCGTGCCGACCAGTGACCATGCCTGGCCGCTGTCTGCCGTCCCCCATCCGCCACTGACCGTACGGCCGAAGGCATCGACCACTGAGCTGGCGATTGCGCTGACCGTGACGTCCTCGCCAGCGATCTCTGCGTCGAACGCGGTCTCCCACTTCCAGACAGGGCCGACGGTCACCGAGACCAGAAGGCTCGTGTCTGTCGGTCCGGCCGCCGCGGCGAGCGCGGAGCCGTCTGTGTCCACCAGGCCGTACACCGTGTCGTCAGCGGTCGCTACCTGCCACGGGCGCCCAGGCACACACACCAGGTCGATCTCCCACGTGCGTGTGCCCAGCCGCTCCGTGTAGCCGACGACAAGGAGATCCAGCGGGCCCGGCGGCAGGAAATCGGGCAGGTCGGTGATCCGGATCAGGTCGCCCTCGGTGAGGTCCAGGACGGAGGGGATCAACGAGGGTGCACGGTGGAGGAGCAGAGTGATCTTCGGGTAGCGAGCCTCGTTCCATGTGCCCAGGAAAACAAGCCAGTTGGCCATGGGCTCGGTCTGGTCGTCGGACCACAGGTTCAGGTCGATGGCGTCGTCGTACCGGCTGATGCCGTTCGGCGGATCCTGGACGGACAGGGCGCCGGTGAGCAGCTCCGCCCGGCCCGAGCTTCCGCCGATCCGAGTCACCGTCAGGTCGTTGCGGACGTCCAGGTCGTCGGGCGACGGCTCGATCTCGGAGAGCCCGCGCTGACCGTACGGCAGTGTCAGGACGGGGGTTTGGCTGTACTGCGACGTCCTGTCCCGGTACCGCAGCCCCAGCCGTTCGCGTTCCTCGACGAGAATCCCGCCGTCCGTTGCCTCGCACTGTTCCACCTGCGTCAGCAGGGTTGCTGTGCGCTGCGGTCCCATCCGGGCCTGGTCGGCGACCACACCCGTGACCGTGATGGGCAGGCCTTCCTCAATGCTCAGACGCCGGAGCCGAGTGCCGGCGGTCTCGCCGTTGAAAGCCTGGTCGGCGCTGTTGAAGGGGGTGTCGGTCTCCGAGTTGAAGACGGCCAGGTGTCCCCAGCGCATCCCGTCCAGCCCGGTGCCGAAGCTGGAGCGGACGTCGGTCACGTAGCCCGGCGAGGCCGTGATGGTCGACGAGATGGAGAAGCCCGTGCCTCCGATGACGATCCATCGGAAGACGTAGGTGGTGGATGCCCCGGACTGAACGGCCTTGATCTGGAGGCGGGCCCAGCTGCCCGTGAACTGAGGAGCGGCGCCGCTCGGAGCGAAGAGGGAGGTGTCGTCGCCGTCGAGTCCCTCGATCACCACCTGGTTGGTGGCTACGCGCGCCCGCACGCGCCGCGCGGTGCCCGTCGTCCGCACCTCGAACAGAGTCGTCAGCGCCGACGGCATCGCGTCCAGGTTATAGACCAGCTCGACCTGCCACGTGCCCGCGGGCGCGGCCGGGACCGGGGCGACGAAGGTTGCGCCGACCTGGAGGACAGGAAGCGGCGACGAGCCGGGCAGCGTGTCGTCGGATGCCCAGTCGAAGTTGCTCGCCTTCATCACCTTCACGCCCGTGATGGGGCTGTAGGCCTGGGTGGCGTCCGAGCCCTCTTCCATCGGCCAGTACGCGACTGGTGTGTAGGAGGGGATACGACGGCGGAGCGTCGAGGCGAGCGGCTTCTTGCCCTGGTTGAGACGCCGCAGGATGCCCGCGCCCTCACCCTCCACAGTGATCAGACGGCCGCCGCCGCTCCAGCGGGCCGGCCAGTCCGAGTACTCGCCGAAGAATCGTGTCCGCTTGTTGCTGATGGCGGCCCCGTTGGACAGCGTCCACGTCAGACCGGTGGCGTCCACGAACGACGTGGCGCCGATTGCCGGGGCCGTGAAGTCGACGCTGGCGACGACGGTTCCGTTGATGCCGTTGCGGAGCTGCGCTGCGTACACGCTGCCCGCGGGGCCGGTGAAGGCGAGCGAGTCGATGTCCCCCACTGTGAGTGGGGCACTCGACGCGAAGATCGCCCCGGTCGCCGTGGTGACCGTATTGCCGAGCTGTGCCCAGGTGCCACTGATCGAAGGCGCCGTGTAGAAGGTGGTGACGCCGGTCGCGTTGTCTCGGGTGACGCGCAGCGCGAGCCGCCCGGACGGGGGGATGGGCAGCGGGACGGAGGTAGAGAACTGGCCGATCGCGAGGCCGTCCGTGGAGGCGCGAAGGCTGAGGTTGCCGCCGCCGTTGATGGACAGCTGCCACGAGCGCTGGTTACCGGTCGTCAGATACTTGCCGAACAACTCGACTTCGGTGTTGACCTGCCAGTTGAGGAGCGACACCTCGATCCGCGCATCCAGGTTTCCGGCGATGTTCAGCGCGGTCGTCGTCGGCGTGGTGGCCCGCGCGTTGGAGGCGTCGTCGGGCAGGAGCAGCCGCTGCGGCCCCGCTTGCACGCTGACCCGCATTGGGGTGTTGCGCCCGATGAGCTTGTAGTACGGGCTGCGCGGGTTCTCCGGCGAGAACAGCCCACCAGGGCTTTTGAGGGTGAGGGAGCAGGAGGCCGGGTCGACCGCCTGCCCCTCAGCCGTGCGTCCGCGCGTGTGCGTGATGATGTCCCGGGTCAACGCGTACGGAGTGACGTCGGTCCACACCCCGCCGATCTGCACCTCGGTACGCGCGCCGAGAGGATCCTCGGGGAAGGCCATCAGCTCGACCTCCGTCCTGTGAGCGCTAGGTCGACGTCGCCGCCGCTTACATTGCGGATGCCGCGGCGTACGCGGCCAACCAGGTAGTTGTCCTCGGAACGGCCCGAGGACCGCAGCTCCAGCACGACCTTCTGTGAGGCAGCCGAGCGCGCCCGCGAGGACGCCATGTCCCACGACCCGGGCCCCGGCGTGTCGACCAGTGACTGCATCGTGGAGTTGACCGCGCTGCGCTGCCCCTCGACACCCTTGATGAGGCCCTGCGCGGTGTACTGACCCACCAGCGCCATCACCTTCGACGGGCTCTTGATGCCGAGCGCCGCACGGATGCTCTTCGACATCCCCTTGGCGATCGCCAGCATCTGCCGCTCGATCGCCGACTGCTGCGACTTCAGGCCGCTGACCAGACCCTGTGCGGCGCGGATCCCCGCCCCGTACATCGCGTCGCCGGCCGTCGCCCCGGCCTGCCCGGCCGCCTTCACCAGCGCGGCCTGCTGGCTGTTGATCTGCTTGACCTGACCGGAGTTCGCGTTCGCCAGAGCCGCGGCAGCCGACGAGCCCTGCGCCACTCCGGCCTGCGCGATCTGCGCGATGAGGTCGCTCCGTACGCCCTTCTGTCGTAGCGTCGCCAGGTTCTTCGCGAAGAGCTGGGCCGCCGCGGTGTCCGACTTCAGCCCGGCGAGGATCGACTCCGCTGTCTGGGGCCAGCCGCCGCTGTCTTGCTTGGTGATGTCGGCGCCGTCGAGGACGCCCTTCTTCACGTCGGCCGCGAGTGCGTCCCGGGCCTTGATCTGGTCCGCGAGGCTCTTGGATGCGGTCTTCAGCCGGGCGGCCAGCTTCTCCTCCTTGCTGGCCAGCGCGAGGAGTTGCTTCGTGCCCTTGCCGAGCGTGCCGAGGGCCTTGGACCGCTTCTTCCCGGGGCTCAGGCTGTCGGCGATGATGTCCGACAGCTTGGCGCTTGCTGCCTTGACCTGCTTTGACGAGCCAGTGAGGCCGTCGATGAGGCCGCGGGCGATCCAACGGCCCTGCGCCTTGGTGACCTTGGACGGCGAGTTGATTCCGAGGGCCTTGGCGATCGGCCCGGGAATGGCGCTTTTCGCCCAGCTCATGAGCTTGGACCGGATCCAGCCGCCCATGCCCTGGATCCCGTTCCACAGGCCCTGGACGACGTTGCGGCCCTTCTGCGTGAGCAGAGAGCCGAGGGAGCCCATCGCCCTGGAGATCCGGCCGGGGAGTCCGCGGACCCAGTTGACCATCTCCGTGGCCTTGTTGACCGTTGCCGTCTTGATCGCGGACCAGTGCTTGATGATCAGCCCGAGCAGGGTCCAGTTCAGGAAGGCGTTGTAGAGGAACCCCGGGATGCCCTTGACGAAGCCGACGATCCCGTTCCAGGCGGTCATCGTCGCGCTCTTGATCGCGCCCCAGTGCTTGATGATTAGGCCGACCAGGGTGAAGTTCAGGAACGCGGCGACGGCCATGTCCTTGGCCCAGATCAGTTTTCCGACAATCCAGCCCCAGGCCGCCAGCGTTGCGCTCTTGATCTGGTCCCAGTAAGTGATCACTAGGACCACCAGGGCGCCGATCGCCAGACCGATCCAGCCGACCGGGCCCAGCGCGGCCACCCAGGCCGTCGCCATCCGTCCGGCCGCGATCAGCGACTGGACGCCGAGTGCGACGAGGGCCGGTACGACGACTGCCGCGATGATGATCCCGACGGTCTTGAGTTCTGTCTGGTGATCCTGGAGGAACCCGAAGAATTTCGTCAGCGCGGGAATGACCGTGGTGCCGAGGAAATCGACGAGCTTCTGCATGGCGCCGCGCTTGAATTGCTCGACCTGCGTTGCCGCATTGTTGCGGACACTGTCGCCGAGCTTTTTAGCGCTGCCCGCCGCCTTATCCATTCCTGAGGATGCGGCGGCACCCGCCGGGTCCATCGCGAAAAGAGCGTCACCCATGACGGTGCCTGGGTCGCCGAACAGGGCGGTGGCCGCATTGAGCTTTGTCGTCTCGTCCTTGGTGCCACGCAGCGCGTCCAGAGTCATCTGGAGCGCTTCCTGCCCCGACTTTCCGCCCTTCTTCAGCTTGGACGCCACCGCGTCAGAGCTGAGACCGATGCTCTGGAACGCGCTCTGAACAGTCTTGCTCTGTCCGATGGTCAGCTCGCCGAACTGCCCGAGCGCGTCGGCGACCTGGTCGGAGTCGCGAGCGCCTCCCTTGATCGCCTGGTCGATGAGGCCGACAGCGGTCTTTCCGTCGAGCCCAACTCTTTTGAACTGGGTGGAGTATTCGTTTAGCGTGTCAAGGAAATCGTCACCTTTATTTGCGCTGGTCGAAAATCCCTTGGCCACAATGTCCAGGGCCTCGTCCGCGCTCTTGGCGAGGCCTGTACGCATAAGCTGGCTGACCGCGTTTGTGACTCCGCCGAGTTCCTGGTCGAACGTAGTCGCCAGGTCTGAGACCTTCGTACTGATCGACTGGATCTGAGAATTCGTGGCATCGGGCTTGATCAAGCCCGACCCCATGACGGAGCTGATCGTGTCCGCGGCGGTCTGGAAATCTTCGGTTACCGCGCCCGCATACAGCTGCCCAGCGATCTTCCCGTATCGCTGAGCCTGCGCCGGGGTCGCTCCCAGTGTCGCGCCGAGCTTGGCCGTGATCTGGTTTTGCTCCATGGCCTGGCCGAAGGCGTCCATCAGCACGGCCCCGGCGGCGACGCCGATTCCCAGGGCAGCCGTCTTCAGTCCGCCCAGGCGGTCTGACCAGCTGGATACCGCGTCGTCCGCGCCGTCGTCGCCGGAAGTGGTGAGGCCATCGCCTGCGGCGGCGCCGGCATCGTCCCCGGCCTGCCGGGCACCCTGGGTGAGGCCGTCCCCGAACCCGTCGCCGACACGCTGTCCGCCGCGATGAGCCGCGGATTCGGCTTCGAGCGCGGCGGCCGTGACGGCGTCGACCAGCTGCGCCTGCATGTTGCGCCACTGGCCATCCGCGCCACGGACGAAGCCTCCACCGAGGTTGCGGCCGGCGGCCTGCCCGGCATCGTCGGCATCCTGCCCGAGGCGCACACCGGTCTGTCGCATCGCCTGTTCGACACGGCGCAGCGCGGGGTCCACGGTCCGGTCGTCGATGCTGATGATGCCGGTCAGCTCGCCCACGGTCAGGGCCATGACGACTCACCTCCTGCGTTGCTGTGGCTGTTCGGGAGGTGGCGCGAAGTGCCGCTGGAGGCGGGTCTCCGCGCTGAGCAGGCCCAAGATGCGGGCCTGGAGCCATCGCCAGGAGCGGTCCTGGAGGATGCCGGACTCGACGTCGATGCCGTACGTCTGGTGGAGGTCGGTCTCGATGAGCGGCCAGAGGGAGAGGAGGCTGTGCCAGCTCAGGTCCGGGGCCTGCCCTTGCCCCTGCTTCGGCGCTGGGATCCCGCCCTCGTACCACTCGTAGAGCCCGGTGACCGGGTCGCGCTCGCCGCAGCCGACCCCGAGGAGTCGCGCGACGCCTGCCGACGTGTCTCCCGGTTCGGTGCTTTTCCCGGCTGCTGACCCGTCCGCCAGAACTGCTTCGCGGTGTCCTTGTCCGTGGTCACCCAGAACATGGCCGTCAAGGCGACGTGCTTGAACTGGGCCCACTTCAGCTCGTGCATCAGCGGCTCGTACGCGGCGCCGAGGCACATCTTGTAGAGGTTCAGTTCCTCCTGGTCGTCGAGGACCGCGGAGTCTGGTGCCTTCCCGCCGGCCGCGAGCCGGGCCGCGAGCGAGGTGATCCGCTCGATCTTGATGCCCTCCTCGGCGGAGGGGTCCTCGATCCGGTACACGCGGGTCTCCCCGTCGCGACCCTTCACGGGGAGGTCGAGGTAGTCGTCGAGGTAGTCGTCGAGGGCCTCGAAGTCGTTGTTGCGCTCGGCCATCAGGCCACCGGGTTCGTGATGAGCAGCAGCGGGCCGTCGCCGGTGAGCGTGATCTCGACCTGGTCGAGGGCGGTGTACTCGCCGCCGGACGGCTTCCAGGTGACCACGGCGGTGCCCTCGTACGCCTCGGGGAGGCCGTCGCGGTCGTAGTAACGGATGTGGACCTGGCTGTTGCTGCCGAAGGCATACGCGGCGGCGCGCAGGGCCTCGTGCGTCGGGTGGTAGACCTTCACCTGGTCGTTGATGCGCCGGTTGACCGTGACGCCCAGCTCCCACGCTTGGCCGGTCTTCGTGTTTCCGGCCCAACCGCCCGAGTCGTAGTCGCTGCTGTCCTCGATGTTCGGGTCGGCGGACGGCTCGAAGCTCGTGACGCCTGGCACGGACTGCCAGTCCGAGCCGTCCTTCGCTGCGGCCATGTCGAGCTGGAGCGCCCAGCGGCGGGCGAGCGCGGTCACCGGGGTGGGTGTGGACATGCGGTCCTCCTAGTCGATCAGGTGAGACCCGGACCTGGTCGTCCGGAAGTAGTAGTTGCTGGTCAGCTCCATGCGGCCTTGCGTGTCCTGACCGATCCACGCCTGCGACTGCCGCCACGACAGAGCCACGTAGATGTCGCCGACCCGGTACTGCCTGCGGTTGTGCAGCACGCCCCAGACCGAGTCGGCCATGTCGTCGATCGCGTCCGGATCCCGGCCCGCGCGCATACGGATCTGCACGCCCGTGATCGCGTCCGTGAGATCGGTGTCCTCGACCGGATACGCCGTCAGGCCGATGGCCCGGTCCGGGGAGTCGGGCATGACGCCCCGGAAGATCCCGGTCGCCGGGTCCTCGATCACGTCGTCCGGTTGGAACACACCGACGCCGGCCTCATCGAGGAGACCGGCGATTCCGTCCAGGAGGCTGCTGGTGTATCCGCTCACCGCAGCGCCCGCCGCATCTGCGCCGCGATCAGCGCGAGGACGTCGGAGCGCGAGGCATTCAGCGGGCGTTCCAGGTACTTCGCGGTCCGGCCGGGCGCGTGACGGTACGCCAGGTTCTCGTGCTGCTTCACGGCGTACGGGGTGTCGTAGGAAACCGCCGCGGTCAGCGACGGTGCATCGACGCTGGCTGTGCCGGACTGCAAGAGGGGGCTCTCGTCCAGTGGCACCAGTTCCTGCGACTGCTGGAGAACGTGCTCGGCGGCGAGGAGGAGGCCGCGGGCTGCGCCCTCGCGCATGGCCCGGGCGGCCGGGGCCCCGTTGAAGCGGAGCCGGAAGGTTTGCGCCACGATCGCCTCCGCTATTCGAGGAACACCTGCGTGTTGGAGGGCACTGGGAGTCCCGCCCCGTCGACCCGGGCGACCGTGATGACCTTGGTGATCCGGCCGTCAGGCAGCGTCACGCGGGAGTTCAGCGGCGGCCGGTGATCCGGGCGGGTGATGTAGTTCGAGCCGGACGAGACCTTCTGGCCGCCTGGGTTGGTGACCTGCTTCGTTGTCTCGTCGAGCAGGCAGCGCACCGGTTCGCGCGGCCCGTAGGCGTCGCCTTTGCTCGATGAGCCGAGGTAGGCCTCGACGGTGACGGTGTGCCGGAGCAGGAAGCCCGGCACCTGCCTCACCATCTGGCACCGAGCCAGCTGGAGCCCACGACGCCGAGGCGGAACACGCATCCGTCGAGCCGCCCCAGTGCGGATGCCGCCCTGGGTGGCAGCGCGCCACCGGCGATGGGTGTCGTCGAGGAGCCGCTCGAACTGCGGGACAGGGAGACCGGTCCGGCCGAGACGCTGTCCCAGCCGCCGTCAGCGCCGATCGCGTCCCCGGTCTCGCCCCACCATTCGGCGATCGCGCAGACGGCCTCGGCGAACGCTTCCTGCACATCGGTGTTGGTGGGCATGCCGTCGGCGTCGGTGTCGTAGACCGCCGTGAGCAGCGCGTCGTCCAATGCCTTGGACGCGTCGGCGAGGAGCTTCGGCGAGTCCAACGGGGGCGCTGCGTGCAGGTAGTTGGCGAGCTGTGTCGTCGTCGCGTACACGTGCAGCTGTGGACCCACTGTTGGGGCCGGCGCCACCGACACCAGCTCGTGTTCCACGGAGGCGCCCGTGCCCGTGACCGTCCACGACAGCCGCCAGATCCCGGCCAGGGTGTAGACGACGGGGGCCGTCCAGGTGGCGCCCCCGTCCGCCCCGGTGACCACCGGGCTGGCGGTCGTCCCGTCCGGCCGGAGCACTGAGAGCGTTGCCGCGGTGGTGCCGTCCGCCGGGCTCACCGTCAGCGTCGCGGTGACGAGGTCTCCCACATCGGGCATGGTCAGCCTCCTCCGGTCGTGGTGGCTGCCAGTCGCGGCCCGTTGGTGGACGTCGTCAGGGTGGGGCCGCTCGTGCTCGGGGCGAGGACTGGGCCCGACGTGCTGGCGCCGAGGTGGTCGGCTGGCTGCTGGCGGTGGCCAACGAGGGCGAGCGCCTGGTGGTGGTCAAGCGCCTGCGTGATCCGGATCTTCGGGCCGATCAGGGCTCGGGACATCTCCGCAGCCGGGCCGAGACCAAGGACCTTGGCCCCGGCGAGCGGTTGCGCGGCCTCGGTGCTGGCGGCTGTTGACAGGACCAACTGCTTTCGGCGCCCGACCGGCTGCGCGCTGGCTGCTGCCGCCGCGCGGCCGAGCGCGAGGAGCGAATGAGTGCCGAGCTGCTGCGCTTCGGCGCTCTCGGCCGCCGAGGCGAGCGCCTGCCGCTTTGCCCCGGCCAGTGACCGGGCCGTGCTGGTCTCCTCGGCCGGGGCCGCGGTGCCAGGCACGAGCAGGCGCTGTGCAGCGGCCGTCTCGGACGCGCTGTCCAGCGGTCGCCGCTTCCCGCCGGTGAGCGGCCGGGCGGTGCCGGTCTCGCCGACCGTGCCCAGAGCGCGGGTCTTGCGGCCCGTGACCGGTTGCGCGGACTCGATCACCGAACTGGCGGTGAGCGCCTGCGTCTTGCTGCCGGTGACGGGCCGAGCTGTATCCGTCTCGGCGGCCGGGCCGAGCGCGGCGACCGATCCGCCGGACAGGCCCAGGGCCTCACCGACCTCGACCGCGGTAGGCAGTTGCCGGGCCTTCGACAGGCCGAGAGGGCGCGCCGTCCACGTCTCCCCCGCCGATGCGAGGGCCCGGCTCCGCCTCCCCGTGAGGGGGACGGCAGTCGCGATCTCGCCCGCCACGGTGAGACCGCGCGCCCTGACCCGGCCGAGCGGCCGAGCCTCCCCCACCTCACCCGCCACGCCCAACGCGCGGGTCTTCACACGGCCCAACCCGAGGGCCGTGCTGGTCTCCTCTGCCGAGGTGAGGCCGGACGCCGGAGCGATCGGCATAGCCCGGCTGGACTCCTCCGACACCGGGAGCGCGGTCGCCTTCGAGGCACCGACCGGTCGGGCTGTCGCCGTCTCAGCCGCGACGCCGAGCGCCTGCTGCTTCTGGCCGGCCAGAGACTGAGCTGTCTCGGTCTCTGCCGCGAGCGGCAACGTCCTGGTCTTGCGTCGGCCCATGGCCTGCCCGGTGGACGTCTCCGCGCCCGGCCCGAGAGCCGCCGTACGGACGCCGGTCAGTGGCCGAGCCGCATCGGTCTCTGCGGCCAGGACGAGAGCACCACGCTTCGACCGCGCGAGTGCCTGTGCCGCCTCCGAGCTGCCAGCTGTGGTGATTCCTGCCCGCTTGCTCCGGGCCAGGGCCTGCGCCGCCGCGCTCTCGGACGCGAGCGTGAGCGCGCGAGCCTTCGCGCGCCCGGGCGCCTGCGCGCTGTCCGTCTCGCCTGCGATTCCGAGCTGCCGGGACCTTCGCCCGGTGAGCGCCTGCCCAGCGTCTGACTCAGCTGCGACGCCGAGCGCCCGGGTCTTCCCACGGGCGAGGGACTGCGCGGTTCCGGTCTCCGAGGAGATGCCGAGCGCCCGCGTCTTGCTCTTGGCGAGAGCCTGGCCGGTGTCGATCTCGGAGGCCAGCGTCAGGGCCGCCGTGGTGAGCGGCTGGAAATCGACCAGGGCCCACAAGGTGCTGACCCTGCGGACGGTGGTCTGGGAGACGTCGCCGCGTACGCCGATCTGGATTCCGTCCAGCGCGGTCGGCGTCCAGGCGGCGGAGCCTTGGGGGTTGACGTAGGCCGTCAGTTGGTACGGACGCGGGGACTGGCCTGCGTGCACGGACCAGCTTGTGTTGGCGACCGTCACCGACGCGGACTCCTGGACGGTGCCGCCGGACTGGCCCTTCAGCCGGTAGACGATGCTTGCCGCCGTGGTGTTGTCGGAGGCGACCCGGCCGCCGACTTGGACCAGGGTGACGGTGTCGTTGGAGCCGATCCCGGCGGTCGCCCTGTCCTCGACGTTGAAGTCGTCGATGGTGGTGGTGCCAGTGGCGGTCGTCTGGTTGTACGAGGTCGCGTCGTCCGGGGTCCGCTCGCTGACCCTCGTGTAGTTGTTGGCGGTGCCGGCCGTGCCGCCGACGGCTGTTGCCCACCCGTTGTTGTCGCCTGCGGCGTTGGGCCTGAGGTGCACCACGGAGCCCGGTCCGGGGAGCCCGGTCTGTGCGCTGCCGGTGGTGTCGTTGATGGCGACGTCGTCGATGTAGAAGTCGGCCGTTGCAGCGAGTTGCACGCCCAAGCGGACGCGGCTGAAGCCGTTGATGTTGGAGCAGAGGGTGTTGGAGAACTGGGAGCCGTCGAGGTAGCCCTTGAAGGCGGACACCCCGCTGGTGAGGGTGCCGGAGACGTCGGTGTAGTCCAGCTCGACCCGATACCAGCGGCCGAGGGTGAGAGCCGACGAGGTGCCCGTAAGCGTGGTCTCGGTGAAACCGTCGCGCAGCACCAGCGTGCCGTCGGTCTGGAGCCGCAGCAGGGCGGGGAAATAGCCGCTCTGCCCGATGCCGTAGATGTTGGTCGCGGTGTCGGGCAGTGTGTCGACCCGCAGGTAGAGGCGGTGCAGCGTTCGCATGACGACACCAGTGGTGATCTGGTGCTCGATGAACTGCGTTGCTGCGCTGGAGTTGATCCGCAGGGAGGCCGTGCCCGCGCGGTGGACGGTGGTGGAGATCGTCGGTGAGCCGGTGACGATCACTCCGCTGTTGACGCCGAACTCCGCGCTGGTCGACTGGAGTTCGAAGCCGCAAGTCCACATCCGCGCCATGAGCTGGCCTCCCCGTGGATCAGGCTGCCGAGCTGGCCCGTGCGAAGTCCGAGATGGTCAGCGTGAAGTCGCTGCCGTCCGGGGTCATCGTGACGTCGTGCTTGGTCAGCGGGATCAGGTCGCTGTCCGTGCCCGTCGTGGTGTCCGGGTCGTAGCAGATGACCACCGCGCTGATGGCGTTGCCGGTGGCGGCGGTCCAGGTGACGTCCGCGCAGTCGATGTTCACGCGGTCGTTGGTGTTGTCGACCGTCGCCGTGACTGACGCGAGGGTCTTGCGGCCCATGGTCGTCTGCTCGTTGCTGGCTCCGGCGAGCAGGGTGGAGAGGTCGGCGTAGTCGCGCATCGTGGCGTCGTTGACGATCCCGGACGTCTCGATCGGGACCATGATCAGTGCGTCGTTGGTCAGGGGCAGACCGGCGTAGGTGGCCAGCTTGCCCAGGGCGATGTTGAAGACAATGTTCGCCACCGCGTCTCCTTTCGGGAACGCGAAAGGGAGGCCACGGTGGGCCTCCCTCTTCGCTGAGCTGGTCGGCTACGCGGAAGCGCCGACGATGTGGATGTCGTACGTCACCGTCGAGCCCGCACCCGAGTTAGCCACCCGCAGCAGGTCGCCGGTGCTCGCGGTGACCGCGTACGCCGTGGCGTCCGTAGCGCCGGCGAGGAAGCCGCACGCGGCGCCCGGCCGGAGCGTGACCGTGCCCGTCGTGTTGAGGAGCGTGGCCCACTGGTTCGACGCGGACGCACCGACGACGACATTGTTCGTGTTGCCCGGGGCTGCCGCGATGAACAGGCCCTTGACCCGCACGAACGTGATCGCCGCACCGAAAGCGTCGAGGAGCACCCCGGCGAGGTCGAGATCCTCGTTCGCCGACGCGGCGAGGGTCCGCCGGTCGGAGAAGACCTTGTCGGCCTTGCCCGCCGCCGTGCCCGTGGTGAGCGACACGCTCCGGCTCAGGGACTGCGGGACGCGCCCGGTGCCCAGGTCGATCGCCTGGCTCAGCTCGGCAAACGCCGAGATCGCGAGGCTCGCAGAGAGAGGCATGAGTCAGTTCCTCCCGTCAGGTCGCGATGACGAGCGGCACGGCCCGCTTGAACGCGGGCGTGGCGATCGTCGCCGGAGCGGTCGCGGTCAGGCCGGAGCCCGAGGTCTGCGCGAGGTTGCCTTCGCCCGTCAGGAACGGCTTCGCGCACGTGGAGCCCACCAGGGTCGGCACCGTGGACGCGGCGATCGCCAACGCCGCGTAGTAGATGCCCGACCTCGTGATGCGCTGCGCTGTCGCCAGGGCGAACGTCTTCGCAGTGTCGGCGGCCCAGGCCTCGTTCGTCTTGTCCGCGGACTGCACGAGCAGAGCGCCGGCGCCGTTGTAGAGCGCGGCGATCTGGTTCGTCAGCGTGGCACCGGCGGTGCCCGCGCTGATGAATGTCAGGTTGCTGACGAGGTCGCCGTCCTGGAGGTACAGGGCGACGGAGCACAGGACACCGCTCGCCGCGGTGGCGATGTCGTCCAGCCCGGTCCGGGGCAGGTTCGCCCGGTGGAACAGGGCCTCCGGGTCCGGGCGGCCGGCGCTGTTGAGCCAGCCGAGGTCGTTGCGGGGGTTCCCCTTGAAGGTGCCGAGGAGTGTCACTGCCCTGCCTCCTGCTTCTGCTCGCCGCGGGCGAGGATCGTCTTGCGGGCCTTGCCTTCGCGCTCGGCGGCGATGACGCGGGCGAACTCGGCGACCGCGTCGGAGTCGTCGGCGCCGAGCGAGTCGAGGTACGCGAGGACCTCGGGGGCGTCGTGCTTGGACGGGTCGAACGGCTCGTCGGTGACGATCGGTCCGCGCTGTCCGACGACGCCGGTGACGATCTCCTGTGCGCGCTCCTCGTCGGTCTTGCCGTCGGAGAGTTCGACGCCGTAGCCGTGGCGGCGGAAGTACTCGATCGCCGCGCGGCCTTCCTTCGTGGAGTCGTCCACGAAGCCGGTCCCCTTGGTGAAGGTGACGCCGACCGAGTCGCCGCTGAAGGTCCGGACCGGGGCTTCGATCTTGTACTTGTTCGTCATGCTGGTCACCGCACCTTCACGTTGCGCAGGACGCCGCAGGACTTGGTGTTGCGGAGGACCGCGGCGACGGGGCCCATCTCGACCTCGCCGGTCTTGACCGCGCCCGGCTGGGAGAAGTCGGGGAGGTAGGTCTCGATGAGCGGGGTGCCCGCCATCGCGGCGCCGTGGAAGGCGTCCAGGCCCAGCGACACCGCGTAGATGTCGGTCAGGCCGGTGATGTTGCCGCCGCCGCCCGCGCCGTCGGCGTCCCGGGTCTGGATCGGGATGATCGGAGCCGAGCCGTCGGCCCGGTCGCCGAGGTCGACGAGGACCCAGTCTCCGTACCGCTCGATCAGCATGCCGAGGCTGTCGCGCTCGCTGGTGAACTGCGAGGCGCGGCGGGCCAGGGACTTGATGCGGCTGATGGACTTGGTGTTGCCGAGGACCGCCTTCACGCCGGCGGGGATCGAGCCGTCGGCGCCCTGGTCGCCGGAGCCGGTCTGCGAGCCCATGATCCGGGAGAGGAAGTCGTCGAACGCGTCGAAGGCGCTCATGGCGATGTCCTCGGTGGTCACTGTGGCCGGGGACCAGTCGAGGTAGCCGGAGGTGATGCCTTCGTTGACCGGCAGGTACTCGGTCGACTGCCCGACCAGGGCCTTGTCGAGGCCGTCGAAGCCCGCGTCGTCGACGGCGGTGTCGCCGAGAATGAGTTCCTGCTGGAAGCGGGTCCGCATCGAGGTGAGCTTCTGCGCGAGCTGGAAGCTGATCTCGTTCGAGGCGGCCGGGCCGAGGTTGGCCAGCTTCCGGTCGACGGTCCACGCGCCGCCGAGCGGGTGCAGGTCGACGTTCTTCCGCTCCCTCGTCGCCTGGTTGGGGACGTACTCCTCGTTGAAGCGGCGGAACGACGCCGACGAAGGCGCGAGGAGCCGGGTGTAGCCGTAGGTGAGGGTGCCGCCGCCCGTGCCCGGGGTGACGGTGTCGTCCCAGACCATGTTGTTGAACAGCCAGCTGTTGCGTCGGAGGTTGTCGATGACGGCGAAGTCGATGTCCGCCTGGGTGTTGAGCGCCGCCTGGGCGAGCGTCACGGGCATGGGTTACTCCTGGGGTCAGGTCTGGTAGTGGTTCGAGATCGCTCCCGCGAGCGATCCGGAGCGCTTCTTCGCGCCGCTCTCGCCGGTCCCGCCGGAGAGGTCGGCGCCGGACTTCCCGGCGGCCTGGGTAGTGCCGAACGCGGTGGGGTTCTCCTTGAGTGCGTCCTTGATCGCGGTGTCGAGCGCGGTGAGGAAGCCCTTGTCGGAGGGGTTGAGGTCGGCAATCTCACGGAGGAAGGACCGGGAATCGAGGAGCGCGCCGGCCTTCGCCGAGAGCTTCTCGGCCCGCGACCAGACGGCGAGTTCGACGTCCTTCGTACGGAGTGCCGCCTCCCTCTCGGAGATCGTGGTGTCCTTCTGCGCGATGGCCTCAGCGAGCTTCGCCGGGTCGGGCGGTGTGTCGTCCTTCACCAGGCCCAGGGCCTTGCCGAGCTTCGCGGTGAGATCCGCGACGGCATCGTTCGCCGCCTGCTGCTTGGCGGCGGTCCGGGCCTTGCCAGCCTCGCGGTTGGCGTCGGCGAGTGCCTTCTCCAGCCGCTTGACCTTCGCGGCGTCGTCCTCACCGGCTTTGCCCTGGTCGCCGTTGCCGGAGTCGCCCCCAGTGCCGCCCGAGCCCGCGCCTTGGCCGCTGTCACCGCCGCCGGAGTTGCCTCCGTCACCGGATCCGCTGCCGTTGCCTGAGCCGCCGTCACCGCCCGCGTCGCCGCTGCCGGATCCGGAGCCGCCGCCGTCCCCTCCGTCCGCGTACAGGAACGGGGAGAAAGGGGTGATCGCGTACGGGTGCGCCCACCCGGCTCCTGCGAGTCGGTGTCGGGGCAGGGTCTTCTTCGGCATTGCGCCCTCCAGGGCATGAATCGCCCGCACCTGGCGGGCATTCGGGGTTCGGGCCGCGCCTGGCGTGCCCGTGGTAGTGCTGTTGACCCGCGTCTGGCGGGCCTTCAGGAGTGACCCGCACCAGGCGGATCGGTGTTCCCCGGCCACACCAGGCGGCCGGAAGTCTCGGCGGGCGCCCATGCCAAGGGCGGCGTACGTTCGAGATATGAACTCAAGTGGCGCCGGGCTCAGTACACGAAAGTGCCCTCGGTGTGAGAAGCCTCTGTACTACAGCGGTGACGTGGACACCACGGCCTTCGGGCACGGAGGCCGAGAGCTGCGGCCGGGCGTATACAAGTGCGTCAACGAGGCCTGCGACAACTTCGAGACGGTGGTCAGCGACCCGATCTAGCGGGCGCCCGTGAGCTGCTCACGGTGGCTCTTGCGCGGCAGCCCGGTATCGGCCACCAGCTCGCGGATCCGGCCCTGGTACGCCCGAACCTTCGCGTTCGCCTGTGCCTTCTTCTCGTCGTCGATCGCCCCAGCCGCGCGGCGCTTCCACGAACGGACCTGTCGCTCGTAGTAACGCTGCTGCTGCGACTGCTCATATGTTGCCCGCGTCCGGTCCGCCTTCGGAGGCAGCGGCTTCGTCACCCCGGGCAGGTAGATCGAGATCGAGTGCCGGCAGTTCGGATGCATCAGCCCCGCGGCCTTCGCCTCAGGCAGCGACCCGGCCACGCGGACGCGAACCATGCGGTCGTCCTCGGTCGCGTGCTCCAGCTCCTCGACACCGGCTCCGGCGGCGCCCTCGCGGCGGAGGATCTTCCCCTCCCAGGGCTCGCACTTCGGGCACTCCTCCGGGGCGTCCGACACCATCACCAGATCGATCCCGGCTGCGGCAAGACGATCATCGTGTGCCTGGACGGCCGCGCGGCCGACTGCGCTGCGCGTCGCCATCTCTACGTAGCTGGTCAGGTTCCACGCCCGCCCGGAACGGTCCACGAACCCCGTCACGCCACGGTCCGCGAACTGAGCGAGTGCCCTCCCCGCAGCCTCACGACGCGTTGACGCCCCCAGCAGCGGAGCCGATGAGGCCTTCGCCACCACCTGCCGGTACACATCCAGCCCCGTGCGGAGGATCCGCGCGTGCGTCGCCCCGGTCTCCTGCACAAGCGCGGAAGCGAGCCGGTCCACGGCGTGAGTGCCGGGCGGGATCGCCGGGGCCGCGATGCTTAGCGCGCCGAGTTCGGCGACAGCAGCCTGCCGGCCACGGTCGTACGCCTCGGCGACGGCCTGGTGGACGGCGCCAGCGGCGTCGGCCTGGAGCGCGGCGATGATGTCCTCGATCGCCGTACGCAGACTGCCGATCGCCCGCAGCTTGAGTTCGGCCCACAGTGGGCTGTCGAGGCCCTGCGCGAGCGCGCGTGTGACCTTCTCGATCACGGCAAGTTCGGCCTGCTCGTACAACGTGGAGACGGCTGCCGCGAGATCCTCGGCCATGTCGGGGCTGACGGGCATGCGGCACCCCCGTTACTGGGTCGCGGTGACGTCCTCAGCCGCGGCGTCGCCTGCGACCGGGGCCAGCTGACCTTCCTCGGGCGGCTGTTCGCCGAAGTCGGGCCGATCCGCGCCGAGGGTGAGCGGGTCCTCGACCGTGCGACCGGTCTCCTTCAGGATCCGGTCGACCTCCTCGCGCTGCTCCTTCTCGTCCCAGTCCGGGTGCAGCAGGGCGACCTTCGCCTCCGTGGACGCGGCCTCGGCCTGCTGGAGAAGTGAGGCGGTCTCAGCGAGGGTCTTGATGTCGTCCTGCACGCTGTCCTGGAACACCACGTCCGGCCGCTCGACCTCGACCCCGGTGACGCCCGGGAACATGCCGCTCGCCTCCAGGATCAGCAGGACCTCGACGACGTCCGCGACCGCCGTCGCGGCCAGCTCTGCCTTGCGCGCGCGGGTGGTCATGCTCCGCGCGGTCCTCGCCTTGATCTCCGTAGCTGTGACGGCCTGGCCGGCGGAGTCGTCGCCGAACGTGCCGCTGCTGTAGCCCGCGTTGCGGATGACCTTGCCGACCAGCTCTTCGATCGTGGCCCGGTGCTCCTCGTGCCGGATCATGAACTGGTTGAGGGTGATCGCCTGCTCGGCGGTCGGGGGGACGTTCATCGGCGCGTAGACCTCGCGGTCCTGCCACACCGCGCCCATGCCGGGCCCGTTGTTCGTGAGGTACTGCGCGGGCACGATGATCCGCGACTTTGCGAGGCGGATGTCCCGCATCCACGAGGTGTACGTCTCGTCGATCGCGGAGAGGAACGTCTCCGCGCCCTGGTAGTCCGACGTGCCGAGTCCGGCGGCGCCGGGGATGTCGTCCCAGTCCGGGGCGACCATCGTGTTGGGGATGTACGAGACGGCGAGCCTCTTCCCGATGGGCAGCTCGCGGGCGGGTAGGAGGTTTTTCGTCTGCTCGAACGCGGCGAGGTCGATGGGCTTGCCGAGGTTGTCGTCGGTGCCGTCGTACACGCCGTGCAGGATCAGGCCGGGCTCGTGCCGCTCCAGGTGCCGTACGACGCGCTGTCCGTCGGATTCGAGGACCGTCCAGAACGTGACGGCGCGGAGGATGTCTCCGTGGGCGAACTCGGGGGCTGCGCCGTCGGCTTGGACCATGCTGATCCACGGCCGGTCGCGGATGGCGTCGTCCCATACGATCCGCAGGTACGCGCCGCCGAGTGCTGCGCCGGTCTCCCCAGCCGCGATCAAAGTGCGTTTCGTGCCCATGTCCATCAGGTCTTCGAGGCGCTCCTGGGTGGCCTTGTTCTCGGCCTTCAGGGTGGGCGGCTCGGAGTACAGCAGGTCGGATGACGTGCGGGCGATGTCCCTCGCCAACGGCATGTGCAGGTTCGCCCGCTTCTCGCCGAGCGGGGTGGGCTCGCCCCAGAACCAGCGGGCTACACGGCCGACGACGCCACCGCGGTACTGCGAGGGCCGGTTCTCGGGGCCGAAGCGTGCTGCGTCGCGGTGGCGGTTGCGGTACCGGTACGACAACCGGTCCGGGTTGGCGGAGAACCAGGCGCGCCAGTCGGCCATGTCGGCCTGGAGGACAGGGTGGATGGGCGGCCAGCGGGTGCCCCTAGCGGGGAGCGGCATCGGGCACCTCCTCGCTGGTATCACTCGGGTTCTCGATCTCGTCCGCTGCAGCGCGCAGCAGCGTGGCTAGCTCGGGGCGTCCGTACTGGAGACTGCTGTCCACTTCGACCAGGTCGAAGGTGAATTCGCCGAGCCGGAACTCCGGTTGGTCGCCGACGCGCATGTACACGGGCAGGCTCAACTCGGTTGAGGCCATCAGGCGGCCACCTCCAAATTCGCGCGGACGAGGTGCCGCCACTCGTGGGCGGTGGAGTGCAGGCCGTACCGGAGGGCGTCGACCGAGTGGTCGTCGACCTTCAGTGGCTTGTCGTCGCCAGCCGCCGCAGCCTTCTCGTCCCAGGCGTACGAGGGCAGTTCGGTGAGCAACCCGGCACAGGAGCGGTGGACGTAGAGGAGGTCGGAGCCGAGTGCCACGGAGACGCTGCGGATGCCGTCCTTCACCTCGTTGTTGGCTTTCGCGACGCCCTGGACACCGTCGCTCCAGAGTTGCGTCATGAAGCTGGCGGCCGACGGGTCCACGAAGATCCACTGTGGGTGGACGCCTTCCTGCCCTTGGTGCTTGTACGTAGCGAGCCACTGCCGGACGGCGAGGCTGTACTGAGCGTCGGTCAGTTGGCGCCGTTCCGCCCGGGAGTCGTGCCGGTACTCCGAGGCCACGTACAGCCGGTCGTCTACCCCGATGCCCACCAGGAGTGCGGCGAAGGGGTTGATAGTGCCGTAGTCCAGGCCTACGCACATCCAGTGCCGGACTTCCGGGATCACGTCGACGACGTGCTTCGTCTCGTCGAACATGTCGTAGACGACGCCTTCGGCCAGGCACCACTCGCCGAGGACGAACCGGCGGTAGAAGAGGCCCTGGTACTCCAGCTTCAGGTTGGCGACGTAAGCCGGCGGGAGGTACGGGTTGTCGTGCAGGCTGAAGGAGAACCGGTGCAGGTCGAGGGCCTTGGGGTCCTCGGACGTCACCTCGGTCCCGTCGCGCTGTACGTGCAGGCGTGCGCGGTCGAGGAACTTCTTCTTCAACCAGTGGTTCGGGCCCTCGGGGTTCGTGGTGCCGAACCATTGCGAGCCTTCGACGCTGAGGCGGGTGCCGAGCATCGAGAAGAACGACTCGGGGAAGGTGGTGACCTCGTCGCAGTACGCCCCGGCGAGAGTCATGCCCTTGATCTTGTCGGCGGCCCGCTCGTCGTTGGCGCCGGCGACGTAGATGGTGCGGCCGAAGATCACGACTTCGCCCGCGCCCGCCTTGAACTTGCAGCGCTTCACTCCGACCATCGCGACGATGACGTCGATGATGTTCCGCTTCAGGGTGCGCTCGGTCTTGCCGACCATGAGGAGCGCGCCCGGGGGGCCGGTGCGGATGTAGCGCAACCACACCATGATCGAGCTGATCGTCTTCGAGGAGCGGACGGCGCCTTCCCACAAGTTCCCGCGCGCGGTGGCGAGCTGAGTGGAGCGCAGTTGCTTGCCCACGAGGGCGTCGTACATGCCCGCCCCCTCAGGTGCCGCCCATCATCCCCTTCAGCCACGCGTCGACGGCCGCCAGGCCCTCGGCGTCCTGCTCCGGCGGAGCGAGCTTCAGCGACCGATCCAGCGCAGTGGCGACGGTGGCCATCAACGCCCGCTTGTCGCCTGGAGTCGGCTCAGGAGCGACATGGGTGTCGAAGTCGTGTTCCTTGCCGCCCCAGTCCCAGTACTCGTACGGCTGGTTGATCTTCTTGATCTCGCGCTCGGCGAGGTCCTGGAGCTCGACGGCGAACCGGGCGCGGCGGTCGGCGAGGTCGGCCTGCCGGATCTCCGTCGCCTGCCGGACCTCGGCGGCCCTGGCGAAGGAGAGTCCGAGGCCTTTGGCGATCTCGCTGATTGTCCGGCCGGACCGCCCGAGTTCGGCGGCGATCTCGTTGCGGCCCTTGCCCGCAGCGTGCAGCTCGCGGACGCGCTGCCGCTCCTTGCCGGTGACGGGATTGGAGCTGCCCACGGGCCCACCCCCTGGACACGGCGGAGGCCCGCACGATGGCGGGCCTCCTGATACGCCCGAGGGCGCCGGTGATTCTCGTATGAGCATGTGTGTCCGGGCACGCCGGACTTGCGACGATGATCGGACACTAACCGCCGGGACGCAACTACGTCACGTCACCGAGCTACGCATTTATCGGCCTCGCGACGGGGGTACGCGAAGGCCCGGCCACTCCGAGTAGGCACGGCCGGGCCCAACGTGAGGTACTACTGCGCGAGCAGGCGTGCCTTCTGCTGCTCGAACTCCGCCTCACTCAGGATCCCTTGCTGACGGAGCGCGGCCAGCTTCCCCAGTTCGTCCGCGAGCGATGACGGAGCTGCGGCAGCCGGCGCCTGCGGCGCGTGCTGCGCAGCGATCGCGGCGTCGAGGGCGGCGCGCAGCTTCTCGAACTCGGGCTGCTGCTTCTTCGTGAAGACGACCGAGTTCTCATCCTGTGCCGCGCTGGTGGTCTGGCTGCCGAAGGCGCTGCGCCGTTCGTTGCCGCCCGGCACGGTGAACTGGATGAAGCCGTTCATGAATGGCCCGGCCGGCTTCCATTGCACGGCGCTGACCTGTGAGATGTGGAGTCGCTTCTCGCCTTTGCCGACGGTGGTGCGGGCGAGGAATCCTTTGCGGGTGATGGTGATGTACTGGCCGTCGAACTGGATCTGTCCGCTCTGGCCTTTGACTTCGCTCATGGTGTTGCCCCCCTTACGTGTGGGGGCATCGTGACATGTGCGGGAGGCGAGGGGGAGAAGAACGACTGTCCTGGTTCCGGGCACGCCAGATGTGCGGCCCGTGGGGCGCCATGATCGCGCGGAATGCCACTACACGGATGTAGTAGGTGAAGCGTCAGGCGGGAGGCTCAGGTGGCTCTGCTGGAGGCAATAGCAGCTCCCGAAGGATCTGATGTGCCCACTCAATCTCGGAGGGCGGGGAGCCCCGGCCTTCACCGTGGAAGATTCGTTGTTGCAGATCGACGTGCGGCGTGCGCGCAGGGCCCCAGGTCACCTCGCCTTCAGGCCCGACACGCTGGAACTGTACTTGGCCATTTCCGAGCCGACGCCAACGCCGGCCAGCCGCGTCGGTGAAGTAGACGATGGTCACTTCGTGCCGCGGTCTATCCGTGATCAGACGCCCCGGGACGGGCGCTTCTCGACTCAGTCCCGGACCGAGATGGCCCGTTGGGGAGTCGAACTCCAGCTGCTCACCGTCGTACTCGGCCGCCAACCTGGTCATGGGTTGGCTACTCACGTTTGTGATCACGAGCGCCCAGTTGAGGACATCGACCACCAAGGGGGATTTGGTCGCCAGGAAGCTCACGTGGAGTCGCGAAGCATGCAACGACAGCTCCCGCTCTTCCGCTTCCCTCTCGCGGTGGAATACTCGCGTCTCCCTTGCAGCCAGCTCCCTGGCTTGGTGAACTTGGTGACGATGAGCGGCGTAACTTACCGCAAGGGCACCAATCGCAACTAAGCAGCCGATAGCGGCAATTACGACCTCAATCACGTCGTTTAGTGTGGGCGCCTATGGCGGGGCTGTCCAGGCTTCTGCCGCTGCGCATAGACGCGAAGGCCCCACCGCGACGGGGGAACGCGGTGGGGCCTTGTTATGCCGGGCATTACCCGGCACGCAGTCTCTACTGTGGCACGCGGCGTCAGCTGTCGTCCTGGCTGAGGGCAATCTCGACTTCCTTGATCTTCCCGCTGTACGACAGCTCTGCGCGGATCGGCCGGTCGCCGGGGACGCCAGCCTTTCGCGCGTCCTCGACGAAGGTCGCGAGTTCGTCGAGGGTCATGTCCTTGGCTTCACCGGTGGCGCGGATGACGGTCGGCATGGCCCCAGGATGACGTAGCCGGGCTCTGCTGTGGGCGGGTTCAGCCGTCCTTGCGTCGGTATCCGCGGCGTTTCGTCATGGCGGCCGTCGCGGTTCTGCCCTTCCAGCGGTTCACGCCGTGCTCGGTGTTGTCCGGCTCGGGCCATCGTTGCCGGGTGAGGTCGGCGCGGATCGTGCCCGCCTTGATCCCGATGCCTGCGTCCTCCAGCTGCTGCGCGGTGTAGAGCCGCTCCGGCTCCAGCTCGGCGGCCTGGCGCTGGACGTGCTTCTGGACGAACTCGCTGACCTCGTCGGCCGCGTACTCCTTGTACCGGCCGCGCCGACCCCGGGATGACGGCCACTCGGGATGCTGCGCCCAGGTCTTGGTCACGGTGTGGATGCTCACGCCGTACTGTTCGGCGATCTCGGGAGGGATCAAACCGGGCCGGTCTACCATGGTGGTGATTCTCCTTTGCGGAGTTTTCAACTGGTAGGGGCCGGCGCTCTGTCACCCCCAGGTTCGCCTGGGGCATGCGCCGGCCCCTTTCATCTTGCTGTGACAGTTGCTGTTGCGCGGGCTGAAGATCCGGGGAGGAGAGGGGCCCCGCCCCGGGCTGGCTGCCCGGGGCGGGATGGGTTTTACGACTCGTCTTCCGGGTCGTCCTCCTCGATCACTTCGATCCAGGTGAGGACCCGGTTGAGTGCGAACTCAGCCGCGTCGAGTCGCCAGGGAGCAGCGCCTGCCATCTTGGTGATGACGAGCAGTTCGTACGCGGTGAACCAGTCGAGCACCATGTGCTCGAAGGCCCGCTTGCGCATATCCGAGATCGGCTCGTCCTCGATGAGCTGACGTACTCGGTTCAGGCTCAGGAGAGCTTGAACGGGTCCGTCCTCTCCGTTGACCGGTGTGAAGTCCGGTGCGATGACGGGGAGCGGAAGTTCCTCGAACAGTGCCTGCATGTAGGCGTAGAGGCCGAGGAGGCCTTCCATGAGCGTTGTCAGGCGCTCCCTGTAGTCGTCGTGGTCTGCCACGACTTCTCCTCTCTGGAATTTTCAACTGGCTGTCGGTGGCGGGGCTGTCACCCCCCGCTCCGACATGTCTAACTTTACAGCATTGGCTTCTATGATTGCAACATCTACGGGAGAGGAAAGGGGGCGGTCATGGACCGCCCCCTCAGCCCGAACTCAGGCCTCGAACCTCACCAACTCCCCACCGTCGACAACGGCCGTCAGCGTGGCCCCAGCCAGCCGCTCACGCGGGATTCCCGTCTCCCGGACCAGACGCTCTACCGGCACCCGTTCCGGGTCCGACGAGTCCCGGTGCGCCGTCGTGATCTCCGCCTGATCGCCGATCAGCAGCAACACGTACGCCTCGATTCGCTCGCTCACAGTGTCTTCCCCGGCTCGTCGCGAACGATGCCCGCCTCGGGCGCGACCGCGCCGCAATCCGGTACGAACTCCCTGGTCCTCATACTGGTCATCCTTCTCTCTCCGAGGGTTGATCGTCATTCGAAGTGGCTGATCGGGTAGTAGCCGCCGCAGGAAGCGCAGTAGTACAGCGGCTGCTGCTCGTAACCGAGAACAGCGAGCAGGCGTCGGATCATGACGTCCCCTCGCGAGTCGAGGTGTGGCGGCTGATGTTGTCGTTGGGGTCGTAGAGCGCCTCGCGAGACCGGATGTGCCGTACACGCGACCTCGCTTCCCGCGAGTGCGGCTCCGAGTCGTTGCTGTTGTTGTTGTCGCCTGACCTGCAACAACAACCGGGCCCGTGAGAATCGGCGACAGGGGAGGGGGCGGGCGGGATGGACTCCCGCCGTACAGCAGGCCCATTCCCGGCCCGCGTGCGCGACGGCTTCCAGGTGATGTCCTCCGCTTCCAGGAGAGCCTTCACGGCCTTCGTGTCGGGGAGATTCAGATCGTCGCGAAGGACGGTGAGGAGGACGCCCTTGTCGTCACCGATGAGGCGACGCAGTGCCTCGCCGATATCGGGCTGCTTGACCTCCAGCTGCTCTTCGCTCGCGCCATCACGGCGCCGAGCGGTCCAGCCGCTGACCCGCTGCCACCCGAGGGTGCCGAGGACACCGCCGCCGACAAGGGCCACCTCAGGGAAGACAACGATGATGCGCCAGATCGCTACCAGGCCGACCACGGAGAGCACCACGACTGGGCCACGACCGCTCGGCTCGTCGCCCTCCCCCGCTGTCTCTTCGTCGGCCATGGCGGGCTTGTTGTCCGGCTCGTCCGCCTTCACAGGTGACTCACCAGCCCCGTGACGTAGTCGCCGGCCCACGACACGGTGGGCGCTACGACAGTGCCCACCACGCCCGCGATGCTGGAGGCGAGACCGAGCGAGTTACCGGCGAGGATCTGGCGAACGAAATCCCAGCGAAAGCCCCTCTTGCTGCACACCGCGACGATGACGACGGTGATGATGATGATCGCCGCGTGTCCGCCCGGGGTCAGCGCCAAGTGGGTGGATCGGGTTACGTTTGGAGTGGACGCGCCGAGCCCGTAGACGAGGACGACGTCGCCCACCTGGTTCGTCCCCCACAGCGACCAGTCGGCGAGGCCACCGACGATCCCCCCGGCCGAGAGGATCAGGAGCGCGCCGTACGCGTTGCAGAGCAGTTGGGGCAGCAGAGTGCTCAGGGCCTTGATGGAGAGTCGCTTCTTGTGGCTGGTCCACCAGCGGGTGAAGTCCCAGGCGAACAGGGAGAGTCCGACGGTGACTCCCCCGAGGGACACCATGCTGTAGACGGGGATGTCGAGGGGCGGCAGAGCCAGGGGCATTGCTGGGTCCTCAGCGGTACATGGCGACGCCGAGCGCCGCGAAAGTCAGGATGAGCGCGCAGGTCCCGGTGATGGGGGGAACACTGCGGGGCGCCACTAGGGCGAGACCGGCGAGCGCTAGGAGCGCGCACGCAGCACAGGACACGCCGAATACGGCGGTGAACATGGCTGCGGGCGGCTACGCGCCGATGGCGAACGGCGCGGGCGGCAGCTGTGCGAGGTGTGGCTCGTGCGCTTCGATCTCGGTTCGCAGGGTGCCGCGGATAATGCCGTCGGACGCCGCCTCGTAGCCAGCGGCGACGAGGGCGTCGCGCATAGCCTTCGTGCCCGGGCGAGTGGGCGGCACGGTGTCGTACAGCCTGCGGATCACGGCGCAGCGCGGGTCGCTGTACTGGGTCGGCGCCGGGGCCTGGGCGACCGGCGAGGCAACGATCGGTAGGAGCCGAGTGCCCGAGGGCACGACCGGCTGCTGCAGCACCCTGGGCGCCGCAGACAGTGCGGGCAGGTGCGCCTGAGCCACGGGCACGGGCATCTTCGGCGGGTTGACGGGGGGCGTCACGGGAGGCGTCGGGATCCAGTCGACGCTGGTCACGGCCGTCACGGGAACGACGGAGTCCAGGTTGTCCAGCCGGACGCGAACCGCGGACCGCAGCGTGCACCACGCCTTCTTCGGGAACATGACCCAGGCGAGGATCGGGATGTGCGGCATGCGCTCGGCGACCAGGCCGCGGGCGGCGCGCTGTTCGTCGCGGACGTCACGGCGGTGCAGTTCGAAGAGCAGCTCGACGGCGAAGGAGATGCTGGCGAGGCCGATGCCGCCGACCAGGCCTCCAACTTCCTTGCCGTGGCTCCAGTTCAGCAGGCCGGACACGGTGACGAAGGCGAGGACGGCGAGGCGGGCGAGGCCGGCGGGCGTGCCGCGCTCGATGGCGCGGCGGGCGTACTGGGCGCAGAGCAGGCCAGCGAGGTCGAACATCAGGGACAGCGCGAAGGCGGGCCACTTGTCCATGCCCCAGCCCATGAGTTTGCTGCTGATGGACCAGGCGGCTGCGGCGAGCATCATCACGAGGACGATGAACCAGGCGGCGCGGACGCTGCCGCCGAGGCGACGCGTGGGGCTCGGGCTGGTGGGGGTGGGCTTGGGCGCACTAGGGTGCAGCTCAGCCATAGGAGGTCACTCTCCTGTGGTCAGAGCCCTGGCGGGAGAGTTCGAGTCTCCGTGCTGGGGCTCGCTTATTTGGAGGGTGACGCCCTACGGGGGGCATCTGCCGCCTTGACGGTACCGCGCGGTGTGCGGGTGGTGCTACAGAGTCAACGAGGCGCGGCGCCGACGGGCGTCATGACGGGCGCGTAGGGTCCTGGTTCGTGGCAGACATCTCCGACGAATTGATCAAGCTGGAACGTTCCGCCGAAGCCGAGCGCGCCAAGCTCGCCGGACTCATCGGAGACGAGTACGAGGAGCAGTGGCAGGCCTGGCGTACGGCGTCTGAGGCGGTCCAGGCCGCGATCACCGCGCATGCGTCGGAGTCTGGGGAGAATCGGTATGAGGTTGAGCAGGCCGTGAAGAAGGCCGTACGGCACGCTGAGGAGGATCCGGCCGAGTAGCCGGGTGGGCTCCTGGCTCGACTACTCGCTGCCGTGGTGTTTGAATCGAACGCATGAGCGAGTTGCCGCCGGATCCCCCGCGCCTCCGCGCGATCCTGGCCCACCTCGACCACCAGCTGGCCGAAACCGAGACGATCGGCACCTACCTCCGGCTCCAGCGTGCAGCCGTCCAGGCCGCGCTCGCGAGCGCAGAGGCGCCAGCCGCGCGGCGCCCCGGCAGGCTCCCCAAGGGTGGGGCACAGGTCCGCTCCATGGGCATGGCCCAAGCCAACCCGCGCCCTCAGTTCATCGTGCAGCAGCGGCGCACACCGCGCGGCCCCGAACCGTCGATCATCCACATCGCCGACTGCTCGATGATCGACGGCATCCCGCACACCATCAGCGAGCACGACGCCCGGGTGTCCCTCACCGACCCGACGATCGAGCCGTGCGCCTTCTGCCGGCCGGACACTGAGCTGGGCATCGACGTCGCGTGAGCCGAGCCGGAGATTCCCGACATCACCCGCGATCTTGTGCCGTGAGATGCGAAGCTTCTCAGATGAATGTAGACACACCGGGCCGACAACTCCTCTTTTCTACCGTTCGCATCACCAATGTTTTGAAGAACGGCGTACCGACTACTGGAACAGGCTTCCTGCTCTTCGTGGATGTGGAGGGGCAAGACGCCTACGCACCGGTCCTCATCACCAACAAACACGTTGTTGCTGACTCCGGGCACCTCATCGCGCACTTCATCAAGCGCAAGACGGGAGAGGATCAGCCGGAACTAGGCCAAGGCGTGGACGTCGCCCTGACCCCGGACGGCTGGATTGGCCACCCTGACCCCGACACCGACGTAGCGGTCGTACCGCTCGGGCCTCTCTTCCAGCAGCACGGGTCTCAGCTATTCACCAGGGCGCTACCCATGGCGTTGCTTGCCACCGAGGTAAAGAACCTGTACACCGACGCTATTGAGGAGATCACGTTCATCGGGTATCCCGACGGACGCCATGATCCCAAACACTTGACGCCGATCGTGCGTAGGGGCATCACCGCAACCCCCTTGGATCTTGACATGGGAGGCGCACCGACATTCCTCATCGACGGGTCGGTGTTCGGTGGAAGTAGTGGTAGCCCGGTCTTCCTCTTCAACGAGGGGACATACCGCATTGCTGAGGGGCTTCAGATCGGTACCCGTATCGCCCTTGTCGGGATCATTGCGCGCACATGGGTGCGCGGAGACGCCCTGCCGATCGAAGTTTCGGCTCCGCATGTGAAGATTGCGAAGGAATTGAACCTGGGGGTCGCTTTCAACTCTCGTGCCATCAAGGAAACGGTCGAGGCTTTCGCGGCAGCTGCAGGATTCAAGATCCGGGGTGCAACTGAAGCGGAGCCCGTCGCTATCGACCCGACAACCCAGGAGCCCACACCACTCACGTGAGCAGTGTGAGACTCGCTCCCGACCTCGACCTTCCTGCTGTTAGCTTGCGTCACTGCCCTTCCATGTCCGCTCGCAGCCGCGGCACTTCACAGTCGGGTCCTGGCCGTCGCCGCCCTCGATGCGCAGCGCCCCGCGGCAGTGCGGGCATGGCCGCTCCAGGGCCTGTGTGCGGCGGGTCATCTCCAGGGCCTGCTCGATCTGTCCGGCGGCCCATCGGGCGGCGGCCTCGATCTGGTCCTGGTGGACGCCGGTGAGCTTCGCGAAGGGCCCGTCAGCCCCGTCATGACGGGCCAGGAGCCACGCGGCTGCGTACGGTCCGGTGCGTCGGCGGGGGTCGGTGAAGCTCCAACGTCGTGCGTCGGCCTCGTCCTTCAGGATCAGCGTGCGGAGCTGGAGGGCGACGTCGTCGCCGGGGCCGGCCACCCGGACCGGGACCCGCGTGGTCGGCAAACGCTGTACGGCGCCCGCGATGGCGTCGGCAGTGTCGACGAGCTGGCGGTCGACGGCGGTCATGGTGTCGAGGATGGCGATGCGGAGGGGGGCGGTGGTGGCGCCGAGTTGGTCCGGGGAGCGCTCCTCCGCGCGTTGTGCCCAGGCGTCTTCGTCGGCCTGGAGGTGTTCGTGGAGGCGGGCGATGCCCATGACGGGCGGCCAGGTGTCGGCCTGGCGGGTGCTGAGGGCCTGCTGGAGGTCGACCCAGTGGTTGATGACGGTCTGGAGGTGGTCGGCGGTGGTCATCGCGTCTCCTGTGGCGGATGGGTACGGTGATCACTGCCGGGGGCGCGCTGGTCTGGCGAGACGTGAAGCGCGCCCCTTCTGCATGCTCAGCGGCGCTGCGTCAGGTCCCGGTACTCGGCTGCCCTGCCGCCGTCGAGCGGGCGGCGGATGCCGAGGAACCGATAGAACGGCCTGGAGATCCAGTGCCGGGCGTAGATCCACGCGACGTACCGACGCCCCGTCATGACCGGCGCCTGAGATCCGGGCTTGGGGTGGCTCACGTGCTGCTCCTGAGGTCGGCGGTGATGCGGTGGAACACGTCCGTGCAGCGTCGGTCGTGCGCTGCACCGTCGCTGTGGCGCGCGAGCATGCAGCACGGGTTCAACGCGGCAGGCCGCTCACCGAGTACGCGGCGCCGTTCCCACGACTGCTCGGCAAGTTGGCGGTGATGGGCGGCCAGGTGGCAGCGGGCGCACCAGGCTAGGAAGGCTGCGGCGTACAGACCGGGCACGACGAACCATGAGTTGGCCGTGGCCGCGTAGACGCCGGCAGCCGCGGACCCGCCCGCACCCAAGACGAGGGTGCGGGCGGTACGGCGGTGCGCGGTCACCGGATGCTCCGGCGTAGGACGCGAAGGACCGTACGGCCGACGGCTCGGCCTTCCTCGCCGTGGTGGTTGCAGAGGGTCATGGTGAGGACGGCGACGAGGATGATGTACGCGGCGACGCCCGTCATGACGGCTGACCCGGTGCGTCAGCAGGCGCCGGGGCTTCGTGGTTGCCGTCGGGCCAGGTGGGCGAGAGGAGCCCGAGGATCTGGCTCGCGTTGATCATGCCGCCCGGGCCTACGCGGTCGCGGACGGCCTGGCAGCGTTCCCGGGCTCGCTCGGCCGCTGCCCGCACGTCGACAACGTCCTCGACGACGCCCCGGATCGGTCCGAGGCCGATCCGGCCGGTGGCCGCGGCGTGCATGGCCGCGACGGTCTTGCACGCGTTCTCGTGGCTCTGGCGCATATCGACGAGGTCGTGCTGCACGTCCTCCAGCTCGACGGCGGTCTTGGTGTACAGGCCGATCGCATGCCGGGCGCGGTCCGCCAATGTTGCCTCGAACGGCTGCGGTTGGGTGGCGGCGTCGTGGACGTCGCGGGCCCAGCGTGCGTCTCCGAGCGCGGTGTGCGCTACGCCCTTGGCCGGCGGCTCGACACCGACCGCCCGGGACAGCACGTACGACGACCATGGGAGCGGGCCGGCCTGCTGGGCGCCGATCTTCGCGGCAGCAAGCTGGACGATGTCGTACGGCCGGTAGTGCCAGTGGGCGCGGCCTCGGCCGACGAGACGGCGGAGGTGTCGTTCGTCGAAGCCGGGGTTCGAGCCGACGAGGACGGCGCCGGAGAGGACGTTCACGATGGCGGTGACCGCCTCGGCCCGGGTCATCGGCGCAACGTGTCCGCTCTCGTCGAGGGTCCATGCGGCCTCGGCGTGGGGCGGGACGGCGAAGCGCTCCAGATAGCGGCCGATCTCCAGGGCCTTGGGGTCGGCAGTGGCGAGGTTGGGGCGGATCTGCCAGACGTACTCGGTGTCCGTGTACTGGTCGTCCTCGAACTCCCTTAGAACGACGGCGACTTCCCAGGCGTGGCCGATGCTGGCGTCGAGGTGGGTGGTCTCGCAGTCCACGAAGGCGATGGGCAGGCGGTCACGCACTGCGCACCTCCGCCGTGACGACCGTCGACGACCCGTCAGCGCCCAGCTCGTCGAGCGCCAGGAGCCGGACGTGGTTGTGGATCCGCTCGTACTTCTGGACCGTGCCGTGCCCGTCCCACTGCGCCTGCGGATCGGTCACGTCGACCACGGTCACGTGCCGGAACAGGTCGGCGTCGCGCGGGTGGATGTGCCAGGACATCTGCCAGCCGCCGGCCACCAGGTACAGAAGCTGCCAGCCATCCTCGTCAACGTCCGGGGACTGTGTGATGACGGAGGTCGCGGGGTGTAGTGCAGTGATCCAGGCGAGGAGCTGCGCACGCTCGCCGTACGCGCCGTCGCGCTCCCGAGTCCGCTCGGCGAGAGCCTCCACGGCCCGCTCGCGTTCCTGGTCGTATGAGTCGGCGTGCTGCTTCCACTGGGCGACCTCGGACAGGGCGGCGGTGAGGTCCTGTGTGAGGCGGAGGACGCGTTCGCCCTCGACGGTGTGGGGCGTCGTGACGGGCGTCGGCCTGCGGAACAGGCGCGCGAGCCACGGGCGAACCGGTTCCGGTTCCTGGTTCCTGTGGGGGCGGTTTGCTGTCGTGGACATGGTTTCTCCGGTGTGGTGGCCGGAGGTGGGTCCCTGCGTGGGGTCCCTGTCCTCGGTGGGTGTTCTGGTCAGTCGCTGGTTCGTGGTGGTGGGAGGGCGTCGAGGCCGTCGCCGATGCTGTTGGCCAAGTGGCGCCATCGGGCTGCGAGTTCGGGTGCTGTGTCCTCGCGGGCTTGTGCGGCGACGAGGAGTGCTTCGACGAGTTCGGTGGCGTCTCGGGTGCCGCTGGGGAGTTTCAGGAGTGCGGCCATCAGGGGTGCTCCGGGGCGATGGGCGCGGGTTGTGGGGACGGGGTGGGTACCGCTTTGCCGGGGTAGTGGCAGGCGGTGAGCAGGATGGCGGCGGCCGTGGCGGCAACGATGGTTCTGCGCATCAGAACGGCGGTTCGTTGCTGTAGCCCTTGGCTGCGTCGACGGCCCAGGGGTCGTCTGCGGGCGGGCTGGTGGGGCTACTGCGCTGCGCCTGGCCCTGCTGGGGTGAGCCGGTGCGCTGGCCTCCGCCTTGGCCGTTCTGCTGGCTCGCGGCGTCCTTGGAGACCTTGGCGACGGCGAAGGCGAGGTTCGGGGCGATGGAGCGGATGAGTAGTGCCGGCCGTTCGTGCTTCTGGCCGTCCTTCTCCCAGGATTCGGTGCGGATCTCGCCGGTGACGAGGACCTCCATGCCCTTGGAGAACGTCTCGGTGGCGTTCTCGGCGAGGCGCTCCCAAGCGGTGCCGCGGATGAAGAAGACGTCGCCGTCTTCCCACTGGTTCGTCTGCTTGTTCAGTCGACGGGAGTTGAAGGCGAGCGGGATGGACGCGACGGCTTTCCCGGCCTGGGTGAAGCGGAGTTCGGGGTCGCCGGTGAGTCGGCCGACGCCGGTCAGGATGGGCAGCAAGGTCGGTTCTCCTTCGGGAGTTCGGGCTGGATGGGGATAGCGGTCTGTCCGGGGTGAGCGCGGCGCGTCGTGACGGGCGTGACGGGCGTCGGCGCGCGTGACCGACGAGGCGTCCGGCGCGGGATCAGGCCGAGCTTCTGTCCGCAGACCGGTCCGTAGCCGCGGGCCTTGGACTCGGCGGTGCGGAGGGGCTGGGGGCAGTAAGCGCACTTCATCGGCGCTTCTTTCGGCGGTGTGCGTCGAGGCTGGCGACTCCGGTCGGCAGGGTGCCGGGGAGGGCGAGTTGCTGGACGCGGGCGGGGCAGGTGGCGACGTGGGGCATGTAGAGCCGCTCCCAGCCGTTCAGTGGGAGGTCCTCGCTGGGTCGGCGGGATCGGACGGCGCCGGTTCCGTCGCGCCATACGGCGGCGTTCCCGGTGGGGTCCGGGTTGGGGTCGACGGCCAGGCGTTTCCCGGCTTCGGTGGTGGTCCAGAGGATGGGGCGGCGGCAGTCTCTGCACGGGATGGGTCGATTCATGGCGCGGTGGTGGTCGGGGTGTGGGCCGCGGTGATGCGGGCCTGGTGGGCGTTGGGGGTGAGGGTGCAGGGCTGGTTGGGGTGGGCTTGGCAGATGCGCTCGGGGCACTGGGTTGACATGACCCTGACCCAGTCGATCTGTCGGGCCGCGTGCACGTCACGGCGACGGTCGGCGGTACAGCGCTGGTTCGTGCACAGCTCGCCGACGCGCGCACGGCACCAGGTGCACTGCACGGCCATTGCGGCGAACCGGTACGGGCGCCGCTGCTGCGGGATCGGGACCGTCATGACGCCTCGACCTCCTGCTCCTGGTCGTCGCGGGCGAGGCCGAGGGCGGCGGCGGACGCGGCCTTGATGCGGGCCTGCTCCTGGTCGTGGTCGACGAGAGGGAGGCCGACGGCCTCGCGCTTCGTGTCCTCCAGGCGGACGGGGTGGACATCCTTGCGGCGTTGCCCGTTGGTGGTGCAGCTGGCGCCGGGGGCGGCTCCGCACTTCCGGCAGGCGCGGCCACGGGGGTCGTGGGTAACGTCGCGTCCGGCGGGCATCTTCCCGATGCCAGCGCGGACAGCTGCTGCGCGACCCTCGTACGGGCCATGATCAGCACCTGGGGGCAGTGCGAGGCGCTCAGCGGCCCCGAGTGCCCTTGAGATGCTGCTGGGGCCTGTGAGGCCGTCTCCAGCGGCTCGGATGATCTCGCGGAGGGCGGCGGCGGACTCGGCGCCGGTCAGGGCCGGATCGCCGTCGACGACGATGTTCGCCAGCTCGATGCGCTCGGCACGGCGGGCCTTGATCTCGGTGATGATGTCGGCCGGGGCGATGAAACGCAGGCGGCCGGCAAGAACGATGACGGCGGTACGGGCTTCGGCGACGTCGTACGGAGCGAGGATCTCGCCCCAGACGTCGGGGGTGTACTCGCCGAACTTCTGGGCGGGGCAGGCGGCCTGGACGTACTCGGCGATCTGCACGGCTTCTTCTTCGGTCACGGGGCTGCTCCTTCCTGGCGTGCTGCGGCGCGGGCGGCGGCACGGGCCCGTGCGCGGTCGAATTGGGATTCGCCGGCGGGCTGATGGCCGTTCGTGAAGGCGCCCGGGCCAGCGGTGGTGTTCATGACCTCGTTCACGACGCTGGGGAGCGTCGAGGGGTGGAGGCCCTTGCGCATCCAGTGCGCGATACCGCGACGGACGTGGTCCGGGTGGATGCGGTCCTCGTCGAGGAGCACGCGGATCTGCTTGGACATCTGGCCTACGACGGCGGAGGGCGGGCGGGCGGCGCAGCGGTCGAGCCACTCGCCGACGATCGTCTGCGCGGTGACGGGTGCCTCGGAGTCGACTGCCTGGTCGTCGTCGACCGGCTCGGCATCGATGACCTCGTCTGGTGCGTCGTCTTGATCGTCAGCCGACGGCGACGGTTCCCCGAACGAGAGAGGTCTTGTAGAGAGAGGAGAGAGAGTAGGTGTCCGGGATTCCCGGACACTGACGTCCGGTGTTTCCGGACACTGAGACTCGTCAGTGTCCGGTTTTTCCGGACACTGGGTTTCAGTGTCAGTGTCCGCAGAATCCGGACTCTGAGCCGGGTCAGTGTCCGGGAATCCCGGACCCTCAAGTCCGGGTCCAGGGTCCGGAGTTCCCGGACGGTGAGAGCCGTCAGTGTCCGCAGAATCCGGACCCTGTGCGTGGTCCTCGGTAGCTTCAGCGTCCGGAATTACCGGACACTGAAGCGGCAGGATCCGGTACTTCGCCGTGCCGTTCTTCTGGCCGGCCGTCACCTTCTCCAGGACGCCCTTCTTCACGAGCGCCTTGATCACTTCGTAGAGCTGGGGGCGCGTCACCTGCGCGCGACGGAGGATCTTCTCCGACTCGACCGAGGACCAGGTGATCCGCGTCGAGTCGCGGGCGTCGTCCGCCAGCACCGAGAGCGCGAGCTTCTCGCGGTGCGTCAGCGTCGTCGGTGCGTAATCCAGCACCTCGACGTACAGGCGGCTGCCCACGTGCGTTTCTCCTAGGGGGTGTTGATGACCAGCGGCCCGGCGGCCGGTCTCATCCGCCGGGCCACCGGTGCCTATCTGGCGGTGGGGACCTGCGTAGATCCGGTACGCCGGTACTCCCGGTTACCGAGGGCGTGCGCGTCCTTGCACGCCTGGTCGATCGGCTCGCCCTTGCGCTGGTGCCGCTGATACGCGGAGCGGGTGCCACACTCCGCCTGCTTTCGGCCCTGGCCACGAGTCCTCTTCACGGGACGCTTCGCTTCGCCCCGGCCCTCCGCGAGTGCTGCGCGCTCACCAGGCTCCAACTCGGCGAAGATCCCGTCCCGATAGGTCGCGGAGAGCCCTTCTTCGCTGGCCATGACGGCTTCGAGGCATTCGGCGCGGACCGGGCAGCGCCCGCAAGCGGCCTTGGCGGCGGCCTTCTCAGAGGAGCGGAAGAAGATGTCCGGGTCGAGAGTCCGGCAGACGGCGTTGAGTTCCCAGTCCCTGCCCATGGGGCCTCCGTACGGTCGGGCATGATCAAACGAATTGCGGCTGGTGACGGGTACGCGACGGGTCCCGTCGACGCCCGTCACGCGGCGACGCCCGGGGCGCCGATATACGTGCCGTGGGCCCGGTAGTGGCGGTCCGCGACCTTCTTTGCCTCGCGGCACGGCGAGCACAAGGGCTCCCCACGCTTCCGGTGCCGCAGGGCGCCGTTGTACGTGCCGCACTGAGCGCGGTTCTGGTGCGCCCGCTCGGCCGCCAACTTCCCCACCTCAGCCCGAGACCTGATTCGGGTCAGGGCCTCGTGCAGGGGCGTGTCGTCCGTGGGGAACCACTTGCGGAAGGTCGCGCCGCTCACCCCGATCAGACGGTTGATCACACCGGGCGGCATGCCCCGCTGGAGCAGCAGGTCCGCGGTGAAGGCGGCCTCATGGGAGGTGAGCGTCCAGCCGTCGCGGAGTCCGTTGGCGGCGAGTTCGACGGCGACGAGGTCGAGGCAGACGAGGCCGTCGGCGGTGGCCAGCCACACAGTCGGTACGGCGAGCGTGGTGACAGGGATCCAGTCCCGGTTGCGGCCAACGGGCACGCCACGAACCACCCGGGAGGACTCGGGGCGGATCATTCGCTCACCGCCGTCACGGTCGACACCCAGGCGAGGGCTGTGTCGTCGAGCTGCTCGCGCGCCCGGGTCACCGCGACGTACGCCAGCCGGGCCTCCTCGCGCGGGAGGACAACCAGGCCGGTCTTCTGGTCGGCCTTGGGCGCCCGGAAGTCCGCATGGATGCGGACCGCCGGCCACTCACGACCCTTCGACCGGTGCGCAGTCGACACCACGAGCTCGGCCTGCTGCTCGGAGACCAGGCCGTCAGCCGCCGAAACGATCCGCTCGGGACCGTGCTCGTCGACCAGCTTGACGAGGACCTCCAGCGAGCCGTCCTCCTCAGCTGCGTACTGACGGACGTCGTCCCAGGACGCGAAGCCCATCAGCTCCGGGTGATCGGTTGGCTTGCCGCTCTGGAGAGCCTCGGCTGCCCACGCGAGCTGCTTGATGGCGGAGCCGCCGCCGACCAGGGCCACCTTCCGACCGGCCGCCAGTCCCTCCATGACGATGCCCATGGCGCCCGCGTTGGTGCGGCAGAGGATCGCGTCCGGGGAGTCGAGCGGGCCGACCGTGGATTCGGCGGCCTCCCAGCCGGTGAGGCGGAGTGGCGCGTCGACCAGCCGGAGCCATGCGTTGGCGCGGGCGGCGATGGCCGGGCCGAACCGGAAGCTCTGGGACAGAGTCAGCTCGGGACAGTTGAGTTCGCGGACGAACCCGGCGAGGGCGTCGTTCGCGCCGCGCCAGCTGTAGATCTGCTGGGCGGAGTCACCGACCGCGATGCGCTGCGCGTGCTCCTGGGCGAGCAGGACGGCGGCCAGGACGTCGTTGGTGTCCTGTGCCTCGTCGAGGAGGACTACGTCCGTGGGGATCGTTGGCTCGCTGAGCGCCCACATCTTCAGGTAGTGGTCGTGGTTCAGGTTGAGCACGGACTCGTCGTCCTGGAGGTCCTTCCAGGCGGCGCGGGCGACGGGCAAGACCAGCTTCACGACCTCGCCGCGGGCCTTCCTCAGGCCGTCGAACTGCGGGACGTGCTTCTGAACGATCTCGGGGTCCGCGCTGTGGCAGAACCTGGTGAGGGTGTCCAGCGCCATCCGCATGATGATCTTGGATGTCATGGCCTTCATGCCGCCGAGGTCCGTGAGGATCGTCGGGGTCGCGCCGATGATGCCGAGGATCGAGCGGACGTCGAGAGCCTGCGCGGCATGGTGCGCGGTCTGGCGCGGACGCCGGAGACGATCGCCGTGCCTCGGCTCGAAGGCGAGACCGTGACCGGTCTTGCAGAGAACCGTGCTGGGGAACGATCGGCGGGCCTCGGCCGCGATCGGATTGTTGTAGGCGACATAGGTCATCCGGCGCCGTCGGTCGGCCCGGGCGATCATCTTCAGCGTGCTGGACTTGCCGCAGCCTGCGCCGGCCTGGAGGACCAGGTCCAGCCCGTCGCCGTACGAGTCGATGGCCTCGCGCTGTTCTGGGGTTGGGTTCACCACTGTGGTGCACCTCCTTTCTCGGGGGTGCGGGCCCGCCCTGCATGGGGTCGGGGCGGGCCCGCGGTCAGTGGTGACTCAGGCGGACTGGGCGGCGCCGACGTACAGGGCATCGCCCGTAGCCCGTGCGGACTCGTCCTCCAGGCCCTGGACCATCGCGGCGAACTCGTCCGGCGCGTTGTCGCGCTCGCCGAAGTTCGTCAGCGTGTCGAGCAGGGTCTGGGCCTCGCCCTTCGTCAGCTCGTTCGCGGAGGTGAGCGGACGGCCGATGATCAGCGCGGTGGCCCGGAGGCGCTGCTCTCGCAAGTCCTTGTGGCCGAGGCCGACCTTGGTGAAGCAGGCGTGCATCATCCGCATCTGCGGCGCGGTCACCGGCTCGAAGCCCTGGTCCTGTTCCGGCGCCCGGGTCACCGCCGGAGCGGACCCCTCGGCATCGGCCAGGGAATGCGTGGACGGGCCGGTGTACTCGCCCTCGTCCTGCTGGCCCGTGGCCTGCGATGACGGGGGCGTGACGGGTGTCGTGACGGGCTTGACGGCCTGCCCGTACTCCTTGATGACGTCCCCGAGCTTCGCGGGCTCGCCGGTCTTCGGGTGCAGGAGATCTGCGAGGAGAAGGCGCCTGCTGTTGGCCTGGCCGTGGAGATCCAACGCCCGGTCATACGTGAGGCCTTCGCGGACCAGTTCGTCCACGATGACCTGGACGGGGTCGACGCCCTGGCCGAGCTGCTCCAGGATCGCCTCGGCGAAAGGCTCGCCGGGGTGGTGGACGCAGGCGCCGTCAAGGGCGGAGTACCGGGTCTTGGTGACGGTGCCGGTGCCCGCGATCATGTCGATCACGACGTCGACCTCGTACTCGGCGCCCTCGCGCTGAACGGTCTTGACGCCGATCTTCGTGACTGTCTTCCCCTCCATCGCGTAGTCGTTCTTGGTCCGCATGGTGACGATGACGTGGCCGGGGAAGTTGAGGAGGGCGTCGAGCATGTCCTGCTCCAGCGCATTGACGGGGCCCCAGGCGGTGAACTTTCCGCCCCGGTTCGTCGACTTGCTCGACTCCTCTTCGACGCGGGCGAGGAGTCCGCCCTTGCCCGCCCAGAAGGCCGACCAGCTGTCGATGATGAGGACGGCCACGCGCGCCTCGATGGCCGCGTTCACGGCGCCGATCAGGTTCTCCGCGGAGCAGAACGCCATCGGCAAGTGAGCGAACTCGTGCGCCTCAATGTCCGGCCTGCCCGGCACCGGGGCGTACTTGAGAGCGGAGCCACGCTCGGTGTCGACGAGACCGATCTGCCCGCCCTTGGCGAGGGCCTCGGCCATCCGGAGCGCGGTCTTGGTCTTGCCGGAGCCGCCGGGGCCCTGGAGGGCGATGCGGGCCTTGGCGGTCTCGCGGGTCGCCGGGGCGAAGGTGAAGGTCGTCATGGAGTGCTCCGGGAGTCGCGCTGGGCGGGCGTGGTGAAGCCGCGAGGGTTGGTGGCGAACTCGCGGACGAGGTTCAAGGTCCGGATGGCCGCGCCGAACTTCCGCCGCTTACGCCGGAATTCGGCGTCGGTGTCGGTCTCGGCCCGGCGGTACTGGCCGTCGAGGGTGCGCTCGACCGCGTCCGCCAGCTCCTGGCCGAACTCGCGGCGGAGAGAGCCGAGCATCTGAGCGGCCTCGTCGGGGCGGAGGGCTCGACTGCTGGTGAGAGCCTGGTAGACGGTGCTGTACGCGCTCACTCGTCTGCCTCCGGGTCGTACTTGGAGGCGATCTCCAGAGTGGTTACGGCGTAGCCAGTCGGGTTCTCGACACCGTCGACCGCGGCAATCAGTTCGGCGATGCCGTCCTCTTCGTCGACGATCCAGTCGAAGGTGGCGATGGGGAGGTCGCGGCGGGCGTGGTCCTCGCAGTGCTTCCGGGCCTCCGCCTCCGTCGTGTACGTGCCGAGCGGTGCGACGTCCCAGTCAGCCCGGTAGACCGTGAGCGCAGGGGTGGCGTCGGCCTCGCGGCTGCTCTTCTCCTGCACCGTCTCCCGGATCAGCTCCACGAAGTCGAGTCCGTAGTCGAGGTCAGGGCGGTCGGCGATCAGGTCAGCGGCGGCGAGCATCCCTTCCGCGTGCAGATCGGCAGCCGTCTCGGGGGACTGGAGCAACTGCGCCTTCTCCAGGGCCTCGGCGGCCTGCGTCGCCAGGTCGTACGACGGCCCGGTCAGCCACGCAGCCTCGATCGTCTTCTTCGCCAGCATGGCGAGTTGGGAGATGCTCACGCGCTCTCACCGCCCGCCGAAGCCTCGGTCGAGCCGGAGTCGAGGACGACTTGGCCGTGGAAGGAGACTCGGACGCCGGAGGGCTGAGCCGTCACGTCGAAGGCGCGGTAGGCCCTGCCGTCCGAGAACACGCCGTCGTACGTCTCACTTCGAGCGCCCCGCATGGCGCGAGCCAGCTCGGCTGCGATCTCCGCGACCTCCGCGAGCGTCGTGCCGAACTCCTGCTCAACGCCGATCGTGCCGTCCTCTCGGAGTCCCCAGCGGACTGGCAGCTTGTCGAGCGCGGGCCTCTTCGCGACCAGCATCGTGACAACGGCCGCTTGCATGGCCGTGGAGGTCTTCCTCATGCCTGGCCCCCCGTCATGACGGGGGTGGCCTGCTGCGACGGAGTGTCCGTGACGGCCGTCAGCGGACCCGCCTGCCGCACGATGCTCGCCAGCGTGCAGCGCTCCGGCCGACCGTCGATCGACAGCAGCGGCATGCCGTTCGCCGTGCGCACGCCCTGGTAGAACCAGACGTCGCCGCGAGCGTCCCGCTGGGGCAGCGCGAGGTCGTACACCACGCCGTCCAGCTCGTACGGCTCCTTGGCAATCTTCAGCGCGTGCGCCCGGGCCTGCGGCAGGTCGTAGGCCACGACCGAAACCCGGACGCCATCCCGGTAACCGTCCCCAGCGACCATGTACGGGAGCGCCGTCTCCTTGTCGTGCGTGATCCCGAAGTAGGGCCGCCACTGAACCCACTGGGTCTGGTCGACGATGTGAAGCGCGACCAAGATCCGGTCACCGTCCACCTGAATGTTCTGGAACGCGGGGTGCTCGCCGATGTGGCGCCGGATCACGGCCGCAACCCGACGGGCCCGCCCACAGGACTCGTCCCAGGCGAGCGCCTGCTGCTCCAACTCGGTTCGCTCCGGAAGCTCCTGCTGCTCCTGGTGCTCGCGCGCCCAACCGCCGGCGGGCGTACGGCGCAGGACCTGACCGAACGACCGCTCCGGGTCGACGAGGAGCTGCACACCGTCGAGAGCGTGAGCGATGGCTGCCGCCGGATCGCTCCCGGTGGAAGCCAGCGCCGCGCGGATCACCCTGACGGCGTGGGGAAGGTTCTTGTTCACGCGGCGACTCCTTCGGCGAGAGTGCGGCGCATGCTGCTCATCGCGCGAAACGTGAGCGTCTTCACGGCGCCCGCCGGGCGGCCAAGCTCGGCGACCGCCTCGTCCAGGGAAAGCTCCTCCAGGAACCGCAGCCGGATGCACTCGCGCTGGTACGGGTTCAGGCCCGCCATAGCAACGGCCACCGTCTCGGCGGCCTCCACGGCCTCCAGGCTTCGCAGAGCGCCGGACTCCGCGCTGTCGATCTGCTCGTTCGCCTCGAAGACCTCAGCGATCGGCACCTCCAGACGCGTGCGACTCGCCTTGCAGTGATCCGTGTGGATGTTGCGGGCGATGGTCACGAGCCAACCCGCGAACGAACCGCCCGGGCGCGTCGCGAAGGTGTCGATGCGACGCAGCGCCCGGACGAACACCTCCTGGGTGAGGTCCTCCGCCAGGTGCCGGTTCCGGGTCTTGAAGAAGAGGAAGCGGTACACCTCGCCGCGGTACTCGTTGTAGAGGGTGGCGAAGGCGTCACGGTCGCCGATGGCAGCCCGGGCAACCAGCTCGGGCACCGACTCTCCCGGCGGGCTGATCTTGTCGTTAGTCTGTGTAGACACGACCTGTTCTCCTTTGACGTAGGGGTTTTGGGTGTGTGAGGGCCGTTCCGGGCGCAATCCGGGGCGGCCCTGCGTGTGTCAGGCGGCGGTGCGCTTCCGCATCGCGTCGAGGACGGCGTGCGGGTCGAATCGCCGGCTGCTGCCGACGTAGATCAGGCCGGGCCAGAGCTCCTTTCGCTGTGCCGCGAGCTGGATCTGCTTGTCGATCCAGCTCGACGACTTCCGCAGGAACCCCGCCAGTTGCCGCTGGTCCATGAGCTGATCCGGCAACTCAGGCCTGCGATTGGCGATCTTCGATCTACGTGTAGATGTAGATTCCGGAGTCAAAAAAACAGACCCGACGGCGAAGAGCTCTTCCACTTCCTTGTCGAGGGCTGCCGCGATGAGCCCGGCAGCGTGATCGCTGCACTCCTCGCGGGCGGTCTTGCCCTTGCCGACAATGAAGCCGACCAGGGCCCTCGATAGGCCGTCACCCTGCGGATCTACGCCCTTCGTCTTGGCGGCGAGGCGTGAGATGTCCAGCCCGGCCGCCTCCATGGCGGCCCGCAGCGGGGCACCCGTCTCCAGTCGTCGCATGATGAAACCTCCGGCGCATGGCCGAACTTGGGGCTTCGCAGATCGGCTTGACCTGCAATATCTACAATCTACGTGTAGATGTGTATCGAGTCAAGAGGGGTCTACAGGGGCGTGTTTGCGGCGCAGAGGGGCGTACGGGGGCTATGTAGATGCCCCCGAGCACCGTCAAATACAGGTCATCGATCTGCGATCTACTTGCGCATGTAGATTGAGATGACCGATCCTCTGAGGGTGACCAGCCACCAGAGCAACCCCGGCGAGCCCCGCCCCGCCGAGGATCGAGCCCTCAAGGGCGAGGACCTGGCGGCGGTACTTGAACGTCTCATCGCTCAGCGACCGGACAAGACCCCGAAGGATCTGGCGACCGAGTCAGGCGTCTCGTATCCGACCCTCAATGCCTGGATGCGTCGCACCCGCGGCACGTCGCGAGTTCAGTCGGACACCCTCCGTGCGCTGGTGAAGACGTTCCGGTCCTGGGGGGTTGAGGTAGAGCCTGCGGAGATGTTCGCCGCGGTCGGCCGAGCCGTTCCTGGCGGTACCGACGAGGAGCGTGAGGCGCGACTCCTGCGCATCTATCGGGAGTTGCCGGTGGACAAGCAGCGTGACGTCGTGCGCTTTGCCAGTGCTCAGCTCACGGTTAGCCGCGCCTCGTGACGATTACTAAGGGTTGCCTAAGTTGAGGCGTCTATTTCGACCGGGGGTGGCTCACCAGATTTCAGATAGCGGTAAACAAACCAAGGTTCATTAGCTCAAACGATCTACACACGATGCACACACCTGGGTACCATCGGTCACCCGCTGTCCTCCCGGAGCGGATCACGTGCCGTCGCACATACCTGGGGGGACACCTGTGTGCATTCTCATCGCCGCGGTCGATGACCTTTCGACGATCGCCATCTGGGACCCGGACGAGGTCACCATCCTCGTAGACAGGGGCACCCACCCCCACGCACTGATCAGAGAACTCGACGCGATCCTGACGATCGACCTCGGCGTGCCCAATACTCCAGGCGCCGGCCTCACTTGCTTCTGCGGTGAGCCCGTCGAGCTGCCCCTGGCGCTCACCGCCGGCGCACGCGTTCTCTGATCAGGAGTACTTCCATGGCGCGCAAGAAGGCGGCTGCCGACCAGCCGTCCAACAACCCACGCCCGGTGCCATCCGCACGGTGTGGCTGCCCGACCTGCCAGCAGAAGAAGCCCGGGGACCGGCCTACGGTCGACGAGCACACCGGATCCTGGGAGGCCCGCTACACGGACCCGAAGGGCAAGGAACGCAGCAAGACGAAGCCGACCTACGACCAGGCCGTCGCCTTCCTGGAGCAGACCCGCACCGAAATGCGGCAGCGGGTCTGGATCGACCCCGCCCGAGGCGAGATCACCCTCGGGGCCTGGTGGCGATTGTGGTGGCCGACCCAGACCAAGGGGGAGGCGAGGATCGAACACTGGACGCAGAGCCAGCTCCGCGACGAGGCATCTTGGCGCAACCACATCGCGCCCACCTTCGCCTCGGCCAAGCTGTTCGAGGTGGAGTGGCGAGAGACCCAGCTCTGGGTCAACGCACTGCACGACGAGAACGGCGGCCCGCTCGCCGCCAGCTCGGTGACGAAGGTCTTCCAGGTCTTGGACCGGATGCTGGAGGACGCGAAGCGGGACCGGCGCCTTCCCTTCAACCCGGCTGAGGGCGTCAAACTGCCCACGATCAAGAAGAAGCACCCTGAGGAGCGGCGGCCACCGAGTTACGCCCAACTCTGGCTGATCCGCCAGAAGCTCCCCGAGTACATGCACGCCCTGCTGATCGTGGCCCAGGAGACAGGCCTGCGTTTCCAGGAGCTGGCCGGACTCCGCTGGTGCAACGTGGACTTCGACGGTCGGCGCATCCACGTCCGCGAGGTCCTGGTGGAGCCGCGCGGGAAGATCAAACGCAAGGAGTACCCGAAGTCGGATGCCGGACTTCGCTCAGTGCCACTCACAGGTCTCGCCGCCCGAGTCCTCCGAGACCTCTGGGCAGAGGAGAGCGCTGAGGGAAGTCCCAGCCGGGCCGTGTCGGAGCCGAAGGACGGGCTGCGGGAAGAGGAGCTGGTGTTCCACGGCCGGAACAAGGTCCGGCGCGGAACGAAGGGGATCGACGGTGTGGGCGAGGCGTACCGCGCTCCGCTCCGGCGTTCCGCGTTTCGGCGGCTCTGGACGGACGCCATCGAGAAGGCCGGCGTCGTGCGGAAGAAGGTGCGCACGGTCACGGTGCAGCAGGTCGACGAAGACACCGGCCGCCGTCGGCCCGTGAAGGTCGACCGTACGGACTGGTGGCCCGACTTCCACGACACCCGGCACGCCTTCGCCTCCCGGCTGCACGCACGCGGCGTCCCGGAGGTGATCACCCAGGAGATCCTCGGGCACGAGCGCGCGGGAGAAGTGACGTGGATCTACACGCACGCGGCGGCCGACTACCCGGGGCAGGTCCTGGCGGCGCTGGAGGACGGGAAACCGGGCGCCAAGCTGCCGCGACAGCGGAAACTGCGAGTCATCCCGGCGGCCTGAGGAACTGTGTCGGGTCCCGACATGGCAAGTCCGGCCCGGCGCCGGAGCCAAAAGGTTGCGCTGGACGCTGATGGCGCCGCGAGCAAGGGGTTCGCGAGGGCGCTGGTGCGGGCTGCGGGCAAGGAACCGGCTGGCGGGGTGCCCATCCGGTTGGTCACAAGTGGGAGAAGTCGGCCATCCGAGGGGAGGGCGGTGGTGATGATCGGGGGATGGTAGGGCTCGGGGGACGCCGCCTACGGCGCAAATGGTTACTCATCGGCGCCCTGTGCGCCCTGGCGGTCGTTGTGAGCACCGCGTATGTGGTGCGAGCGATCGTCCGCGGCGGGCTCCAGTCGACTGACATTGTGAGCTTGCTGGGCTTGCCTTTGGGCGTGATGGGGATCGTGCTCGCGGTTGTGGCGCTACGCAAGCCGGTCGAGGGCAACGACGCCGAGCTTGCCCAGGGCTGGGCGGCGACGCTGGCCGGGCAGGTTGAGCGCGGCGAGAGCGCGGTGTGGCGACAGTTGCTGGGCGACGACGTCCGGCGCATCAACCTCACCTACGTCCTGCACCCCACCATGGTCCGTCCGGCCGCTGCCCCCGCGGCCGGACGGCTGGCCGCCGAAGGAACGGGCTCGGTGACGTTGCCGGACATCGTCACTTACTACCGGTCCACCCGGCCGCTGCGTCTAGTCGTCACCGGTGCCGCAGGGGCCGGCAAGACCGTCCTGGCTCTGGAACTGCTGCTGGCCCTCATCCAGGGGCGTAACGAGGGCGATCCCGTCCCGGTCCGTATCCCGCTGTCGCGGTGGGACACCGAACGCCAGTCCCTGCCCGACCTGCTCCAGCAGCGGTTGGTCGAGGCCTACGACTGGCCGCCGGATCTGGCCGCTGGCCTGGTCCGCCACCACCTGGTGCTACCAGTTCTGGACGGCCTGGACGAGATGGACCCTCTGGTCAACGGCTCCCCAGATCCCGCCGCGCCCCGTGCCACCGCCGTCGTGCGCGCCCTCAATGCCTACCAGCACGGCCGTGATGCCGGGCCCCTCATCCTGACCTGCCGCACCCTCCACTACGACGCCCTGACCCTGCACACCGGAGTCCTGGACGCCGCCCGCATCGCCATCGCCCCAGTCGGCACCGCCGACGCCCGGACCTACCTCACCGACCGCGCCCTGAATACGGCCCGCTGGCAGTCCCTGCTCGATCACTTGGCCGCCCACCCGGGCGGGATCCTAGCGACAGTGCTGTCCACTCCCTGGCGGCTTTGCCTGACCGCCACCGTCTACCACCATGACGGCGACCCCGGCGAACTCCTTACCCTCCCCGACGCCGACGCCGACGCCCTGGACCGCTACCTTCTGACCCGCTACATCCCAGCCGTCATCCGCATCGCCCCCAACCTCCGCGGCTACACGCCTCAGGACGTCCACTGCTGGCTCCACCACCTCACCACCCATCTCGACCCCACCGGCACCCTCTCCGCCACGACCGCCCAGGGCACGGAGACCACCGACCTCGTCCTGCACGAACTGTGGCCCCTCGCCGGACGCACCCGCGTCCGCGCGACCAACGCGCTCCTGGCCACCCTCACTGTCCTCGCCCCCCTCCCTCTTATCTGGACCACTCCCCAGCGGCTGACAGTCGGGTTCGTCTTCGTGATCAGCGCAATCGCCGTCGTGTCGGGGGCCCTCGCCATCGCAACCGGCAGCCCCAGGATTCCGGTCAGCCCGTTCAGGACACCTAAAAGTGGCTGGGAACTCGCGTCCGAGCTCGCGGGCTGGCTCGCGCTCGGGATTCCGGTCGGGTTCATGCTCGGGCTCGTGGGCGGGCCTACGTTCGGGCTCGTGGTCGGGATTCCGGTCGGGCTCGCGATCGGGCTCGCGGCCTGGCTCGCGGCTGGGCTGACACAGAAGCCAGGCGTAAATCTCGGAAGCCGGGCGGCCATTAAGATTGATGCTCTGGTCGGGCTCGTGGTCGGGATTCCGGTCGCGCTCGCGATCGGGCTCGCGGCCGGGCTCATGTACGGGCTCGCGGTCGGGCTCGCGTTCGGGCTCTCGATCGGGCTCGGATTCGCGATCGCCGTGGCGGAGGCCTCTCAGCGGTATGTGGCGTTCCTACTCTGCTCGCGCCGCCGTCTGCCGTTCCGGCTCGGCCTCTTCCTGGACTGGGCCATCACCGTAGGACTCATGCGCTACAGCGGGCCCGCCTATCAGTACCGCCACCGTGAACTCCAACACTGGCTACGCCAGCACCCCCAGCCCCCCTCCATGTCTTGATGTCACACGTGACGTCTATACGACATGTCCGTCGGGGCGAGCAGTTGTGCAGGAAGGCGTCGTCGCGACGCTCTTCAGGACGGCGTCGTCATCAACTCCGCCGCCGCTCCGACATGTGAAAAGGATGTGACACAGCTTCTGGGCGTTCCCGGAGCTATCCCGGAACTTTCCCGGGAAGCGCGTACGTCGCACAGGGGCGGGGCGGGTACGGACCGTGTAGCCCGAAGTAGATGGGTCTGTGACCTGCACGTTCTCGACCTGGGGAGATCATCTTTTAGGGCTGAATCCTGATAAGGATGAGGCCACAGGTTCAAATCCTGTTAGCCCCACCAGCACGAAGACCCCCAGCCGGTTGGCTGGGGGTTTTTGGCGCCCACGACCACTGAACCGCGGGTCAGGACTGCAGCCAGACGCGGCGGTGTCGCGCGACGGCGTAGACCTGCTCGATCTGTGCGGCCGTCAGCCTGCCGGTGAGGGGACCGAGCGCGGACACCTCGCGCTCCTGGTAGATCCGTACCGTGTACTGCGTCGCGGCGCGGTGCAGTGCGGTCACGCCGACGAAGACGAGGACCGGCTCCACCGGGACGGGGAAGCCGCAGTGCCGCTCCAACACGCCCTGGACGTAGGCCGCCTCCGCCCTGCTCGCCCTGGCGTACGGGGCCGGCTGACCCCCGTTGACCTTGGCCATGGTGTCGCCCACCCAGACCGAGGCGCCCTGGTGGCACTTGGTGTTGATGCTGAACACTCCGCCGGGGCCGATCAGCAGGTGGTCGATGTCACCACCGTTGGACTTGGGCACGCCGTGCAGGACGCGCCAGCCACGAGGGGAGAGCCGCGCCAACTCCCGGCCCACCCGCCGTTCCCCTTCGAGCCCGACGAACCAGCTGTCCCACTCCGAGGGGCGTCTCAGCACCCTCGTCAAGAGCCTCCGGCTCCGCGACGGTCCACGGGCGGCGATCGCCTCGATCAGGGCCGCACCGGGGCGGTTCTCCGCCAGATCGTCGGCGACGGTGACCTTCGGCAGGTCCAACGGCCGTGCGGGGCGCGGCGAGGCGTGCCGAACAGGTTCTCCAGGGGGTGCTTCCGGGCGTTCGGCGGGCTGCGCGGGCGCGGCGGGACGGAGAGTCAACGAAGCGCCGAGATGCTGCCGCAGCAGGGCCATGGCCTCGCCCCGGTACTTCTGCTCCTTGATCGTGACCACCTTCGTCGGCCGGTCCGCCCAGGCGACAGTTGTCCCGTCCGGAAGGTTCACGTAGAGCCGATCCATGCCGTGCCGTTTCCACGGTTTCACCGTGAGATCGCCCATTGGCCCGCCCCCGAATATGTGCCGTCGGCACATACATGGCAGCAGCAGACCAGGTGACCGACAAGGGCGCCGGGACAACATGGCCGAGCAATGGCAGCACTGAGGCCCCCGACCACGACGGGCCGGGGGTCTGTGGGGTCTTCTCTGAAGCGTTGTACGCAAGTTCGCCGCTGTGTCAGAGATGTCGGGGCGGTGGGTGAGCGGTGAGGTGACGCGTGTCGGGCGTCAGCGCTGGAGAGGGGCCGCCAGGGGTGCCGTCTGCTCGGTGTGGGCCGGTTCGGCCGAGTCGGTGGTCTCCGTGGTCTCGTCCGTGTCCGTCGGCGGGCGGTGGCGGCAGCTGGGGGACTTGCCGTGGGCCTCGGCCCGGATGCGCTGCTTCATCGTGGGGGGCAGGGACCTGGTGAAGGACCAGGGGGAGATCGTCGGTGCCGTCGGCTGTGCGCTGGTGCCGGTCGCCGCGGAGCGGGGCGTCGCCGCGGTGGCGGCCGTCGCGGTGATCGTGATGAGTCCGAGCGCGGTGCACAGAGAGATGAAGGCGGTGACGAAGGCGGTCCACAGCTTCATGACCTTGATCTGGGTCATGGCCCCTCACTTTCAGGTTGGGCGATTTGCGTACTTTCCTCATGATGTGTATGGGCGTCGCGAAGTGTGGGACCGGCGGCCGTGGCGCGTCGATGTTCTGATGAACACCACTCGGATGGGTGCAAGAGGCCGAAAAAGCGAAGGAAGAGGAGGAATCAGGGCCAAATTAACGGTCCGTGGGGGTGTGATCACCCTCCGATCGGAGCGGTTCCATCCGCTTCTACTGCGCTCTCCAGGGCGGGAGTTGGCCGCGGAGGCAGGTCACCGATCGGTCTCGGTCGGTGTGTATAGTCGGGCGACAGAGGTCCCCTACGTCAAGGAAAGACGAGGTCGCGCGGTGAAGAAGCTTCTCCTGGTCGCACTGGCCGCCATCGGCGGGCTCCTCGTGTACCGCCAGATCCAGGCGGATCGCGCCGAGCAGGATCTGTGGACGGAGGCGACCGACTCCGTGCCCACGGGTTCGTGAGTACCGAGATCCAGTTCTGAGCACGCCCCGACCGCCTGGCGGTCGGGGCTTTGTGTTGCGCCGTCACGCCAACCCGGTTACGGCCGCCACGACCCGGGCGTTTCGGACGCTCGCACGCATTGCCGGGATGCCACGCGCGCGTGCGGGGCAGGATGGGCCACGTCCGGAGCAACGACGAGGGGTGGCGCGTGATGGGGCGGCGGCGTACGGCGTGGTGGCGGACGCGGACGCGGACGCGCACGTGGACGCGAGCACAGGACGGCCGTACGCCCCTTGCCAGGGCAGCCGTACGGCGCGTCGGGGCGGCCGTACGACCCGTCGGGGGCGCGCCGCGCGCCAGTGCCGTACGACGTGCCGGTGTCGTCGTCGCCGTGCTGTGCGCGGCCGTCGCCCTGGTGGGGCAGCCCGCCGCCGCGGCCGGGGCGCCGGGCTCCTACGGGTACGACAAGGGAGACCGGGCCGTCAACGGCGCGACCGGTGCGGCGGACGCCGTAGGCCTGAAAACCGGGGGGACGTACCGGAGTTCCCTTCCGAAGGGCGCCACCCTCTACTACGGCCTCACTCTCGACGCCGTGTCCGACGTCTACGCCTCCGTCACCGCCGTGCCCCCGGCCGGCACCACGGTCGCTGCCACCGACGGCATCAGGGTGTCGCTCCAGAACGGCGCCGGAACCGCCTGCACCCACCGGAGCGCCACCTTCGGGGCCGGCAGGAGCCCGCACCCGGTGGCCGCCTGGGCCGCGCGGGAGACGGGCAACGCGCTGTGCAAGGGGGGCGGCCAGTACTACGTGGTCGTCGAACGCGTCGACGCGTCGGGTTCCTCGGCGGACGCCTGGGGGCTGGAACTCACCGTGGTGTCGGAACCGCCGCTCACCCAGGCTGGTACCTCCGACGCGCCCCAGGACTGGAACTCCGCGTCGCCGGAGCCCGTCACGGGGGAGGTCAGGAGCCGTGCGGGCGGTTCGGGGTTCGCCGGGGCGGTCGCCGTCGGACAGGGCGTGTGGCGAGGTGATGTCGCGCCCGGTGGGACCCTCTTCTACAAGGTGCCGGTCGACTGGGGCCAGCAGCTGTCCGTCACCGCAGACCTGGAGGCCTCGGACGCGGGCAGCGGCTATGTGAGCCGCGCGCTCGACCTGGAGCTCTACAACCCCGTGCGGGCCTCCGTCGACGAGGCGGGCGTCAGCTATCAGGGCGGACAGAGATCGGCCGCCCTCGAAGCCCTGCCGCCCGTCGAGTACCGCAACCGCTACTTCGTCGTCGACCACGAGAACGGGATGCGCTTCGCCGGGTCGTACTACCTCGTCGTGCACCTGGCCGCGCAGGTGGCCGACGACTTCGGCCAGGGGCCGTTCCCGGTGACGCTGCGCGTGCGGGTCGCCGGTACGGCGCACGAGGGGCCCGGGTACGCGGGGCGGTCCGAACCCCGGAACGCCTTCGACGTCACCGCGCAGGACCGCGCGGCGGCCGTGACAGGGAGTGGCGGGGGAGGCGACACCGCGATGAAGGTGCTCGCGGTGGCCGGGATCGGCGCGGGCAGCGTGCTGTTGGCGACGCTCGGCGCCTGGACGGTCGCCGCCCGGCGCCGTGCCGCGGTGTAGCGGCCGCGGCCTCCTGACACCGGCCGGTCAGACGCGGGCCAGCGCCCAGAACCCCACGGCGTAGCAGGCCAGGGCCAGCAGTAGGACCGGTATCGCCACCTTCGCGGGCGGCCCGGGCCGCCGCCGGGCGCGCTTGGCATGGTGCTGCGGAAACGGCGGCGCGGTAGGCGGAACCAATGGGACCTGGGCGGTGTATGAAGCAGTAGAGGGTTCGGCGCGCGGCTGGGGGGAGGGCAGGACATGGGGCGCATGGGGGATCTGCGGAGTCTGCGGGGGAGGCAGATGGAAGCTGCCGGTGTCCGACATCGACATCGGCGTCGGTGTGGGGGTGGGTGTAGGTGTCGACGTGGACGGCTGGGGGACGCTGTCCTGCCGAGGGTCGAGGAGCCCGGAGTCCGCGCCGCCCGCAGCCACACCTGTGCCTGTGCTTGTGCCTGTACGCGCACCGGTCTCAGGTCCCGTCACACGCGACGGCGTCGACCCCGTGTCCACCCCGGAAGCCCGCGTCAGCGGTCCCTCGGGCGCGAACCCCGTTGGCAGCGGCCCCACTTGGTCGAAGATCTCGATCAACTCGTCGTCGGGACCGGGCTCCGGCAGGAGTTCCACGGCCGCCGCGAGCGCCTTGCGCGCCCCCGTGGCCGTCCGGAAGCGAGCCCCTGGATCGGGCTGCAGCAGCATCGCCACGACCTGCCACAGCGGCTCGGGAACGCTCTTGGGCGCCCCCGGGGTCCCGTGCTCGGCGAAGTACTGGATGAGCGCCTTGGAGTCCGGCTTGGCCCCCTCCAGCAGATACAACGCCACCAGTCCTACGGCGAACAGGTCGGCGGGGAAGTCGGGTTCCGCGCCCATCATCTGCTCGGGCGCGAGGTAACCCGGCGTGCCCACCACGAGGTTGGTCTCCGTCAGGCGCGCTTCGCCCAGCCGCATCGCGATGCCGAAGTCGGACAGGCGCAGGCGTGGACGGGCCGTGCCGGTGGCTTCGAGGAGCAGGTTGGCGGGCTTGATGTCCCGGTGCACGACACCTTCCGCGTGCACCGCGGCGAGGCCGGAGAGGAGCTGGTCGAGCAGTGTGCAGACGAACGCGGGGGGCAGCGGGCCGTAGTCCCCGATGAGATGGACCAGCGAACCGCCGGCCACCAGGTCCATGGTGAACAGGACCTTGTCGTCGTCGGCGGCCCAGCTGGCCGGTGCGAGCACATGGGGGTGGTCGATCCGCAGCGCCTGTTCGCGTACGAAGCGCAGCAGCGAGTGCGCGTCGCTCTGCTGCAGGACCTTGGCCGCGACATAGCGGCGCCGGCGGTGGTCCCAGGCGCGCCAGACCGCGCCGACACCTCCGCGCCCTATCGGGTCGACCAGTTCGTACCGGCCGGCGAAGACCTCACCCATGGCTGTCCGTCGCTCCTCCCCCTGCGGCTACCTCCGTTGCTTCCCCCGAGACGAGCGATACGACTCCCCCATGCGCCCCCGTTGTGTCCCCCTCGCGGCAGTTGCCCTGCGCCCGGCTGTCGAACCCCCGATCGACGGCCGGGCCGTGGTGCTCAGCTCTGGTGGGACTGGTAGTGCGCGACCGCGTCGGAGGTACGGCCGGCGCCGTACACCCGGAGGAACTCTGCCAGTTCGGGGTGGCTCGGGGCGAGGGTGTCCGCCGCGTCGATGATGTCGCCCGCGGCGGCCACCGAACGCAGCAGTGACTGGATCTCGCGGACCACCCGTTTGACCGTGGGCGCTCCCGAACTGCTCGTCGTGGTCGTGGTGTTGCTGAGCACCGAGCCCCCCTGGGACTTCTTGATCTCGTCCATACGCTCGGTCGCCTCGGCCGCGCTCACGCTGCCGTCCGCGACCTGCCCCGCCAGGTCCTGCAGCAACTGCACCCGCTGCACCACCGCGGGATTGCCGATCTTCGCCCGCTGACCGCTCATCAGCTGGGACAACATCGGCGCGGACAGTCCCAACACCCCCGCGAGACGAGCCTGGTTGAGGCCAAGATCGTCGATGAGCTTACGGAAGAGCGCCCCCAAAGGCTCCCCGTACCAATTCCGCTGCAGCTCCCGCGCTCTGGCGGTGGCTTCCTGCTGTGCGGCGTCCATTGCGTCTCCCCATCGCTTCCCCAAAACCGCGGTTCGCTCTAGCGAACCACGACGAGCATCTTACGGAGAGTGGTCGTCCACCGGGAGCCCCAAGTTTTTGCGAGATACCGGGGGTGACCCGGTACGCTGGTCCCCGAAGCCCGCCGGTGCCCGGTTGTGCCGGTCGGACGCTTCCCTAGCGGGGCCTTAGCTCAGTTGGTAGAGCGCTGTCTTTGCATGGCAGATGTCAGGGGTTCGACTCCCCTAGGCTCCACATCCCGCACCGGCCGGTCGCCCTCAGTGGCGTCCGGCCGGTGCTTGTTTGTGCCCGCGAGGTGACGTGCGTCACATAAACGGCGGCTCGCCGTTGCAGTTGTTTGCGCAAATATCGGTACCGGGTGAGGTCCACCGGGTCGCCGGGGTGGTGGTCGGCGCAGTGTGGGGAACGTGTGTCCCCATGTGCGGGACGTGTGTGAGCTGGCTGAATACGGTCGTGTAATCAGGGGTGTGCGGTCCGTTAAGGGAGTCCCTGCGGTACTTGTTCACCTGGGGCGTTGCAAACGTCATCGCGGGCAGCTTGCGTAAATCAAGGGGGTTCCTCCGTCCGCGCGACTGTTCCACGTGAAACATCGAGGTGGGGCAGGAGGCCCTCAAGTCTCCTGCCCCACCTCGATGTTGACGGTGCGTCTGATGTCAGGACGTCAGCGGTGCTCGTCGCGGTCCGCGGCATCCGCGGCCTCGTCCTCGGCCTGCTTCGCCTGGACCTCGGGGTCGAGCACGGACTGACCGCTGCCGTCCACCGAGGAGAGACGGCCCGTCTCGGGCACCTCGGTCGCGGCGGGGGGCTCGACCAGCCAGTCGGGGTTGGCCTGCTTGTCCCACCACTTCCAGGCGGCGAAAGCACCGCCCGCCAGGATGCCCAGCACCGCCAGCCCCTTCGCGAGCCGGCCGGCCCTCGCCCGCCGCTCGTGCTTGCGGACCAGCTTCTGGATCTCCTGGGGCGAGACCTGGCCACGCAGCGCGGCGAGCGCCGCCGCACCGCGCGCGGCGGCTTCGTCCCTGACCGGACCGGCGGCGGCGACCGCCTGCTCGATCCGCGGCCGGGAGTACTCGGCGGCCTGCTGGGCGGCCCTGCGGGTGCGGACGGCGGCCTCCTGGGCTGCCTGGTCGACCTTCGGCGGCACATGCGTGCGGGCCAGTTCCAGACGTGGCGCGAGATGGGCGTCGTACTGCACACGGGCCTGGTCGGCGGCCAGGGACACCTTGGGCGCGAGTCGTACACGAGCCTCGTGGGCGTAGTACGCGGCCTTGTCCTTGGCCGTGTCGGCGTAGGGCGCCACCACTTCCGCGGCGTGCAGCACGCTGTCCTTCGCCGAGCCGGTCGCGGAGCGCACGCTGTCGATGCGGGTCACGGGTTCCTCCTCCTCGGTGGCGTACGTTTCTTCGTCTGTCCACCCAAATACGGATCATGCCTGCCAGACGGCTACCGGGCATGTGAGGACGGGCATCCGGGTCACGATCACGGGTAATAGCGGATGAATACGGGGGAACTGGGGGAACGGGGGCTTGTCGTCGACAATGCCACGGATCCCCGCCGCCTGCCCCTGTCCCGGAGTCACTCGGCCGGATTTCTGCGACCTGACCCGCCGGACAGGCCCTCGGCCGGCGGGCGACTCGGCGCGGTCGGCGTGCGAGGATCTGGGGGTCACAGAAAGACAACGGAAGGCAGATCGTGGCTGAGCAGCTTTACGCCACCCTGAAGACCAACCTTGGCGACATCGAGGTCCGGCTGCTGCCGAACCACGCTCCCAAGACGGTCCGGAACTTCGTCGAGCTCGCCACGGGTGAGCGTGAGTGGACCAACCCCGAGACGGGCGAGAAGTCCAAGGACAAGCTCTACGACGGCACGGTCTTCCACCGGGTGATCAGCGGCTTCATGATCCAGGGCGGGGACCCGCTGGGCAACGGCACCGGCGGCCCCGGCTACCAGTTCGAGGACGAGTTCCACCCGGACCTCCGCTTCGACAAGCCCTATCTGCTCGCCATGGCCAACGCCGGTCCGGGCACCAACGGCTCGCAGTTCTTCGTCACCGTCTCCCCGACGGCCTGGCTGACCCGCAAGCACACCATCTTCGGCGAGGTCACCGACCCGGCGAGCCAGAAGGTCGTGGACACCATCGCGACCACCCAGACCAACCCGCGCACCGACCGCCCGCTCCAGGACGTGGTCATCGAGTCGGTCGTCGTCGAGACTCGCTAGGACAGACCCCGGATCACAGGGCCGGCACGAGTACTTACCGCCGGGAACCAAACGCCCCGTTCATCCGTAAGGATGGGCGGGGCGGTGCATTGCGTACGAAGGATTGAGGGGACCCCATGGACCAGGCGCCAGGCAGCCCGCAGGGCCCGGAGGAACAGCGGCCCCCGGACGCCCAGAGCCTGCCGGGTTGTTATCGCCACCCGGACCGCGAGACCGGCATCCGCTGCACCCGCTGCGAGCGACCGATCTGCCCCGAGTGCATGGTCAGTGCCTCGGTCGGCTTCCAGTGCCCGGAGTGCGTGCGCGGCGGCTCCGGCACGGGCCACGCCCCGACCGCGGCCCAGCCCCGCACGATCGCCGGCGGCACGGTGGCGGCGGACCCGCGGCTCGCCACCAAGATCCTGATCGGTCTCTGCGTGGCCTTCTACCTGCTCCAGCAGGTGGTGGGCGACAGCTTCACCGAGCGCCTTGAACTCCTCGGTCAGGCGTACGTCCCGCAGTTCGGCTCCGTCGAGGGCATCGCCGAGGGCCAGCCGTACCGGCTGCTGACCGCCATGTTCCTGCACGGCAGTGTGATCCACATCCTGTTCAACATGATGAGCCTGTGGTGGATCGGCGGTCCCCTGGAGGCGGCTCTCGGCCGCGCCCGCTATCTGGCGCTCTACTTCGTCTCGGGTCTCGCGGGCAGCGCGCTCACCTATCTGATCGCCGCCCCGAACCAGCCTTCGCTCGGTGCCTCCGGCGCCATCTTCGGGCTCTTCGGCGCGACCGCCGTCCTGATGCGCAGGCTCCGGTACGACATGCGGCCGGTCATCGCCCTGCTGGTGATCAACCTCATCTTCACGTTCGGCTGGGCCAACATCGCCTGGCAGGCCCACATCGGCGGCCTCGTAGCCGGTGTCATCACCGGCTACGCGATGGTCCACGCCCCGCGCGAGCGCCGCGCCCTGATCCAGTACGGGACCTGTGCCGTCGTACTCGTGATCGTCGTGGTGTTGACGCTGATCAGGACGGCTCAGCTCAGCTGATATCAAACCGTTGTCCACAGTGCGTGGCGGATCTTGTGCATACCGTGGAGAACAGCTGTGCCCCCTGTCACCGACCCGTGTTTGTGCAGGTCAGGCAGGGGGCGAACAGGCTTGCGGTTGCCGGTGTGTCAGTCACACCAGCGTCAACACCCAGTGGGTTATCCACAGATCGTCGTTCTTTTTCCCCAGGCCCGCTGTGGATACTTCTCTGACCTGTGGATAACTCAGTGGAAAGCCGTGGGTAGAGCTACTTCCACTGGGTCGAGACGCCGAACCCGGCGGCGATGAAGCCGAAGCCCACCACGATGTTCCAGTTGTCCAGGCTGTCGATGGGCATGGAGCCGTCGGTGACGTAGAAGACGACGATCCAGGCCAGTCCGATGACGAACATGGCCAGCATGACCGGAGCGACCCAGGCACGGCTGTTCAACTTGATGGCGGTCGCCGTCTTCGCCGGCGGCGGCGTGTAGTCGGCCTTCTTGCGGATACGTGACTTCGGCACGAGGGTCTCTCCTGTCGATGCGCTGCGTGGCCGCGCAGGGAACTGGGGCGGGCTCCGGGGCAGCGTACAAGGGGACACTGAGTGCTCCCCCGGGCGTCCGTTAGCGTAGTGCTTCCGCGGCGCCGAAGGAGATAAGGGTACGTTGAGCAATTCTGCCGACTCCCCCGGGACGGGTACCAGTCCTGCCGGTATCCGCCGTTTCCGTCCCGTGCGGATTCTCACGGTGGCCGTCTTCGCCCTCGCGGGACTCATCTTCTTCACCAGTTTCAACACCGCCAAGGGCACCAACATCCGCACGGACGCCTCCCTGCTGAAGCTGTCCGACCTCATCCAGAACCGCAGCGAGAAGAACGGCCGGCTCGACGACGCCAACGGCGTCCTGCGCGACGAGGTCGACGCCCTCCGCAAGGAGGACGACACCGGCACGGGCGCCGACGACGAGAAGCTGACGAAGCTGGAGCGGAGCGCGGGCGCGCAGCAGCTCAAGGGCAAGGCGGTCACCGTCACCCTCAACGACGCCCCGCCCAACGCCACCGCCAAGCTCCCCGGCTATCCCGAGCCGCAGCCCGACTACCTGGTCATCCACCAGCAGGATCTGCAGGCCGTGGTGAACGCCCTGTGGCAGGGCGGCGCCCAGGGCATCAAGGTCATGGACCAGCGGCTGATCGCGACCAGTGCCGTGCGCTGTGTGGGCAACACCCTGATCCTCCAGGGCCGGGTCTACTCACCGCCGTACAAGATCACGGCCGTGGGGGACCCGGGGAAGCTGCAGCAGGCGCTGGCGGCGTCCAAGGCGATCCAGAACTACATGGTGTACGTCAACGTCTACGGGCTCGGCTGGAAAGTGACCGACGACGGGACGGTGACTCTTCCGGGGTACTCGGGCACAGTGGATCTGCACTACGCGAAGCCAGTGGAGTAGGCGTCCGTACGGGAGCTGCCGGTGCGCGTGATCGTCAGGAGCGTCAGCGAACTCTGCATCACCGTGGGCACCCTGATCGTCCTGTTCGTGGTCTACGTGCTCTTCTGGACCGGTGTGAAGGCCGACCACACGATGAGCGACCAGATCCACCAGCTGCAGAACCAGTGGTCGCGGCAGACCGCCCGCCCCAAGGCGGCGCCCACGCCCACCGCTCCGGCGAAACCGGCCGCGTACAAGGACGGCAGGCCCTTCGCGATCATGTACATCCCGCGGCTTGGTTTCACGTGGAACAAGCCGGTTCTGGAAGACACGGACGTGAGCACCCTCCAGAAGGGGCTGGGGCACTACGCCGGCACCGCACAGCTCGGGCAGGTCGGGAACTTCGCGGTGGCCGGGCACCGGCGGACCTACGGCAACCCCTTCGTGGACTTTCCCGAGCTCCGCAAGGGTGACGCGATCGTCCTGACCGACGGGACGACCTGGTTCACGTATCGGATCGACAAAGGGCCTTACAAAACAGTGCCCACCGACATTGAGGTGATCGATCCTGTGCCACGTAAGTCCGGGTACACGGCCTCGGGCCGCTATCTCACGCTGACCACGTGCGATCCGGAGTGGGGGCACAGCCACCGGCTGATCGTCTGGGCACACCTGGACTCCACACAGCCTGTGGAGGCCGGGAAACCAGCCGCGCTGCGCCGTTAGTCTGGTGGCGTACGGCGTGAGTCTGGATGCCGTGGTGCGACGGAAGGGACGGCATGTACGGCTGGATCTGGCGGCATCTGCCGGGCAACGCATGGGTCAAGGCGCTGATTTCGCTCGTCCTGGCCCTGGCCGTGGTCTACATCCTCTTCCAGTACGTCTTCCCGTGGGCCGAACCGCTGCTGCCCTTCAACGATGTGACGGTGGACAACCAGTGAGTGCACGGATTCTCGTCGTCGACAACTACGACAGCTTCGTCTTCAACCTGGTCCAGTACCTGTACCAGCTGGGCGCCGAGTGCGAGGTGCTGCGCAACGACGAGGTGTCGACCGCGCACGCCCAGGACGGCTTCGACGGCGTCCTCCTCTCGCCCGGCCCCGGCACCCCCGAGGAGGCCGGCGTCTGCATCGAGATGGTGCGGCACTGCGCCTCGACCGGGGTGCCCGTCTTCGGCGTCTGCCTCGGCATGCAGTCGATGCAGGTGGCCTACGGCGGCGTCGTGGACCGCGCCCCCGAACTGCTGCACGGCAAGACCTCGCTTGTCGAGCACGAGGGCGGAGGCGTCTTCGCCGGACTGCCCTCGCCCTTCACCGCGACCCGCTACCACTCCCTGGCGGCCGAGCCGGACACCGTCCCGGCCGAGCTGGAAGTCACCGCCCGGACGCACGACGGCATCATCATGGGCCTGCGCCACCGCGAACTGCCCGTCGAGGGCGTCCAGTTCCACCCGGAGTCGGTGCTCACCGAGCACGGCCACCGGATGCTGGCCAACTGGCTGGTGGAGTGCGGCGACCAGGGTGCCGTGGCGAGGTCGGCGGGGCTCGCCCCGGTGGTGGGCAGGGCCACGGCGTGACCGCGCTGCGCCCCGAGCGCGAGTCCGAGGCCTCGTACGGGGAGCAGCCGTACGGGGAGCCGGGCGCGTTCGAGGAGTGGTACGACGCGTCGGCCCAGGGCGCGTCCGGGGTGCCGTACGGTCCGATCGACGAAGAGACCATGGCGCTGCGGATACCGGAGCCGCCGCCGGTACGGCGAGGCCATGGCCGGTCCATACCGGCCTCTGACGCCTCATCCGCCTCCTCCGTCACAGGAACCCCGTCGGGCGGCCGTGCGGCCCGCAGAAAGGCCGCCAAGGGCCGTCACGGGCGTCATGGGGGCGCCGGGTCGGCTGAGGAGACTGCCGAGGGGCTCGAATCCGGTGCCGTCGGTGCGTCCGGCGGATCCGGTGCGCCCGTCTCGCGGGTCGAGGCGCGACGGCGGCAGCGGGCCAACAAGCCGGGTGCCGCGGTCGTCGCGAGCCGCGCGATCGGCGAGGTGTTCATCACCACCGGTGTGCTGATGCTGCTGTTCGTCACCTACCAGCTGTGGTGGACGAACGTACGGGCGCACGCGCAGGCCGGCAGCGAGGCGAGCCAGCTGCAGAACGACTGGGCGAGCGGCAAGCGCGCGCCCGGGGAGTTCGAGCCCGGGCAGGGTTTCGCCATCCTGCACATCCCCAAACTGGACGTGGTCGCGCCGATCGCCCAGGGCGTCAGCAACAAGAACGTGCTCGACAAGGGCATGGTCGGGCACTACAGCGAGGGCGCCCTCAAGACCGCGATGCCGGACGCCAAGACCGGCAACTTCGCGCTGGCGGCGCACCGCAACACCCATGGCGAACCGTTCCGGTACATCAACCAGCTCAAGCCCGGCGACGAGGTCGTCGTCGAGACCCAGACCACGTACTACGTCTACAAGATGACGAAGACGCTGCCCGTGACGTCGCCGAGCAACACCAGCGTCATCGACCCCATCCCCAAGGGCTCGGGTTTCACCGCACCCGGCCGGTACATCACGCTGACGACCTGTACGCCGGAGTTCACCAGCAAGTACCGGTTGATCGTCTGGGGCAAGATGGTCGAGGAACGGCCGCGCAGCAAGGGCAAGCCGGATGCGCTCATCGAGTAGGGGCAGATGAACGTGGCAGCGACCACCGACGACACCGAAGAGCAGACCGACACGCCCGCGTCGCCGCCGGACCGCCCCCGCGGCACCGGCCCGGTCGCGAAGCTGATCAGCCTCTTCGGTGAACTCCTCATCACGGCGGGCCTGATCCTCGGCCTGTTCGTCGTCTACTCCCTGTGGTGGACGAACGTCGTCGCCGACCGCACGGCCGACAGACAGGCCGACAAGGTCCGCAACAACTGGTCCAAGGACAAGGACACCGGTCCCGGCGCGCTCGACACCAAGGACGGCATCGGCTTCCTGCACGTGCCCGCCATGAAGAACGGCGAGGTGCTGGTCGAGAAGGGCACCGGGACAGACGTCCTCAACGACGGCGTCGCCGGCTACTACACCGACCCGGTCAAAGCCGCCCTCCCCACCACCGGCAGGACCGGCAACTTCACGCTCGCCGCCCACCGCGACGGCCACGGCGCCAAGTTCCACAACATCGACAAGCTCAGGAAGGGCGACCCGATCGTCTTCGAGACGAAGGACAAGTGGTACGTCTACAAGGTCTACGACATCCTTCCCGAGACCTCGAAGTACAACGTCAAGACCCTCGCCCAGATCCCCGTGGAGTCCGGCAAGAAGAAGGCCGGCCACTACATCACGCTGACGACCTGCACACCGGTGTACACGTCCCGGTACCGCTATGTGGTGTGGGGCGAACTGGTCCGCGTCGACAAGGTGGACAGCGCGCGGACCCCGCCGAAGGAACTGCGCTGAGACCGCCGGCATGACGGAGCCCCGGCACCCTGAGAGGGTGCCGGGGCTCTCGCGTGTGTCTCGCGGGTACCGCTAGCCGTTCGAGCCCCCGAAGAAGCCCCCGTTGTTCCCGCCGTTGTTGTTGCCGTTTCCGACACTCACGGTGGTGAGGGTGATCGTCGTGTTGCTCGGGTCGACCGTGTTGCCCACGCCCGGGTCGATCCCGGTCACCAACGCGTTGTCGCTCTGGTCGCTGCCGTCGGCGAACTGGATGTTGGTGAAGCCCTGTGCCTGCAGCGTCTGCTTGGCGTTCTTCACCGTCTGGCCGAGCACAGCCGGGACCTGGACCTGCGTCGACTTGCCGATCTGGATGTTGACCGTGGAGTTCTTGTCGACCTGTGTGCCGATCGCGGGGTCGGTCGAGACGACCTTGCCGACCAGGTTCGGGTCGCTGGTGTTGACCTCGGTGCAGTTGCCGACGAGGTTGTTCTGCGTCATCTGCGCCTTGGCGTCGTCACAGCTCTTGCCGCTGACGTCCGGGACGGTGGACTTCGCCTGGGCCTTGGCGACGGTGAGGGTGATGGTGGTGCCCTTCTCCACCTCCGCGCCGAGCTTCGGGTTCTGCTCCAGGACGGTGCCCGGGTCCTCCGCGGACACCTGCTGCTTCGTCTCCACCTTGAACTGGTACTTGTCGCCCTCAAGGGTCGTGGTGGCGTCGTCGACGTTCTGGCCGAGGACGCTCGGTACGACCACCTTCGGGGCGCCGGTCGAGACGACCAGGTTGACGGTGTCGCCCTTGTTGACGTCGACACCCGGCTTCGGGTCCTGCGAGCAGACGCTGCCCTTCGGGGCGTTGTCGCAGGCCTTGCGGGTGGGCTCGGCCAGCTTCAGGCCGGAGTTGACCGCCATGGTCTTCGCGGTGTCGTAGGTCTGGCCGACGAAGTTGGGTGCCGCGAACGGCTTGTCCGCGCCGCCCTTGCCGCTGAACGCCCACTTGCCGATCAGGATCGCGCCCACCAGCACCAGAACGGCCGCCACGACCAGCAGGATCGTCGAGGTGTTCGACTTCTTCTTCTGCTGGCGGCGCCGGTCGGGGCGGTCGTCGTAGCCGAAGCCGCCGTCGTCCGGGTTCATCGGGGGCAGCATCGTGGTGGCGCCGGCGTCGGCGCGCAGGGCCGTGGTGGCCTGGTCGTCGCCGTAGCCGCCGTAGCCGACCGAACCCATCGCCGCCGTCGCCGCGACCGGCTGGCCGTCGAGGCAGGCCTCGATGTCGATGCGCATCTCGTCGGCGGACTGGTAGCGGTAGTTGGGGTCCTTGACCAGGGCCCGCAGCACGATCGCGTCCATCTCGGGCGTGATCTCGGGGTCGAAGACGGACGGCGGCTGCGGCTCCTCGCGCACGTGCTGGTACGCGACCGCGACCGGGGAGTCGCCCACGAACGGCGGCCTTACGGTCAGGAGTTCGTAGAGGAGACAGCCCGTCGAGTAGAGGTCCGAGCGGGCGTCGACCTGCTCGCCCTTGGCCTGCTCCGGGGAGAGGTACTGGGCGGTGCCGATGACCGCGGACGTCTGCGTCATCGTCATGCCGGAGTCGCCCATCGCGCGGGCGATGCCGAAGTCCATCACCTTGACCTGGCCGGTGCGCGTCAGCATGACGTTGGCCGGCTTGATGTCGCGGTGCACGATGCCGTTGCGGTGCGAGTACTCCAGGGCCTGGAGGATGCCGATGGTCATCTCCATGGAGCGCTCCGGCAGCAGCTTGCGGCCACTGTGGAGGAGCTCACGGAGGGTGGAACCGTCGACGTACTCCATGACGATGTACGGGATCGAGACCCCGTCGACGTAGTCCTCGCCCGTGTCGTAGACCGCGACGATCGCGGGATGGTTGAGCGAGGCGGCCGACTGGGCCTCCCGGCGGAACCGGGCCTGGAAGGAAGGGTCGCGCGCAAGGTCGACGCGCAGCGTCTTCACCGCCACCGTGCGGCCGAGGCGTGTGTCATGGGCGAGGTAGACCTCCGCCATGCCACCACGGCCGAGCACCTGGCCCAGCTCGTACCGGCCGCCGAGGCGACGCGGCTCTTCCATAGTTCCCTACCAGCCCTCTCCGTCGGTCCCGACCCGCACGGGTGTGCGGTCGGAGGCTAGCCGTCCGGGCCTACCGTACCCGGCTGGCTCTGTGTGACCTGGCCAAGCCCGTCACCCGATACAGGACCGGTATCGCAACGTGCACCGATGTGAAGGGGACGTGAGCGGGGTCACTTCTTGCTGTTGATGACCGCCTCCATCACGCTCTTCGCGATCGGGGCCGCGAGACCGCCGCCGGAGATGTCGTCACGGTTGGCGCTGGAGTCCTCGATGACCACGGCCACGGCCACCGGCGAACTGCCGTCGGCGAGCTTGGCGTAGGACAGGAACCAGGCGTACGGGTTCTCGCTGTTGGCGACACCGTGCTGGGCGGTACCGGTCTTGCCACCGACGGTGACACCGCTGATCTGCGCGTTCTTGCCGGTGCCGTCCTTAACGACCGTCTCCATCATCGACTGCAGGATCTGCGCGTTCTTCGACGACAGGGGCTGGCTCAGCTCCTGCGGCTCGGTCTGCGCGATGGTGTCGACGTTCGAGGACTGGAGCTTGTCGACCATGTACGGCTTCATCAGCTTGCCGTCGTTGGCGACCGCGGAGGCGACCATGGCCATCTGCAGCGGGGTCGCCGCGGTGTTGAACTGGCCGATCGAGGAGAGCGCGGTCTGCGACTGGTTCATGTTGTCGGAGAAGACCGAGGCGCTGGAGCGGATCGGGGTGTACTGCTCGGAGCCGAAGCCGAACTTCTTCGCCTCGGCCAGCATCTTGGCGTTGCCCAGGTCGGAGCCGACCTTGCCGAACACGGTGTTGCAGGAGTACTGCAGCGCCACCCGCAGGGTCGCGTTCTTGCAGGGGATGTTGCCCTCGTTCTTCAGCTGGGTCGTGGTGCCCGGCATGGTCCACGGCAGCGGCGAGTCCGTCGCCTCGTCGGCCGAGTTGTACAGCCCGTTCTCCAGCGCGGCCGACGCGGTGACCACCTTGAAGGTGGAGCCCGGCGGGTAGGTCTCGCGCAGCGCCCGGTTGAGCATCGGGTCGTTCGGGTCGTACTTCTTCTGCAGCTTCTGCCAGGCCTTGGCGTCCGTGGTGGTGGAGTTCCCGGCGAACGTCGACGGGTCGTACGACGGATAGGACGCCAGCGCCAGGATCTTGCCGGTGGACGGGTCGAGGGCGACGACCGCGCCCTTGCCGCCCTGCTTCGTCAGACCGTTCCACGCGGCTTTCTGCGCGGCCTCGTTGAGGGTGGTGACGACGTCGCCGCCGGACTTGTCCTTGCCCGTGATCATGTCGAGGGTGTTGCGGAAGAAGAGCCGGTCGTCGGTGCCGGAGAGGATGCCGTCCTCGATGGACTCCAGCTGGTTGGCGCCGAAGGCCTGCGAGGCGTATCCCGTGACCGGCGCCCACATCGCGCCGTTCTTGTAGGTGCGCTTGTACTTGAGGTCGTTCAGCCCGGAGGTGCTGGTCTCGGTGGAACCGGTGATCGGACTGCCGTCCACGATGATGTCGCCGCGCGGGGTGGAGTAGCGGGCGATGGTGACACGGCGGTTGTTCGGGTCGTCCTTGAGGCTGTCGGCCTTGACGTACTGGAGCCAGTTGTCGCGCAGCAGCAGAGTGAGGACCAGCAGACCGCAGAAGAGCGCGATCCGGCGCAGGGGCTTGTTCATGACGGGCGGACCACCTGGGTCATCTCGGCGTCGGGGCTGGGGGCGGGCGCGGGAGCCGGCCGGCGGGCGGTGTCGCTGATGCGGATCAGGATGCCGATCAGGGCCCAGTTGGCGATGACGGAGGAACCGCCGTAGGCGACGAAGGGCATCGTCATACCGGTCAGCGGGATGAGGCCCATCACACCGCCCGCGACGACGAAGACCTGGAGGGCCATGCCGCCGGAGAGACCCACGGCGAGGAGCTTGCCGAAGGGGTCACGGGCGGCGAGGGCGGTGCGGACACCGCGCTCCACGATCAGGCCGTAGAGAAGCAGGATCGCCATGATGCCGGCGAGGCCCAGTTCCTCGCCGAAGGTGGCGAGGATGAAGTCGGAGTTGGCGGCGAACCGGATGAGGTCGGAGTGGCCCTGGCCGAGACCGGTGCCCAGCGTGCCGCCGGAGCCGAAGGCCCACAGGGCCTCCATCGACTGCGCGGAGTGGCCGAGGACGGTCTTGCTGAGCGTGTACTCCTTCATCGGGTTCAGCCAGGCCTGCACACGCTGCTGGACGTGCGACTCGAAGCTGGCCACGCCGACCGCGCCGGCCGCCGACATCAGCAGACCGAAGACGATCCAGCTGGTCCGCTCGGTGGCGACGTACAGCATGATGATGAACATTCCGAAGAACAGCAGCGAGGTGCCGAGGTCCGTCTCGAAGACCAGGATCAGGATCGAGATGAACCAGACCACCAGGATCGGGCCGAGGTCGCGGCCGCGCGGCAGGTACAGGCCCATGAAGCGGCGGCTGGCCAGCGCGAGCGCGTCGCGCTTCACCATCAGGTAGCCGGCGAAGAAGATCGCCAGCACGATCTTCGCGAACTCACCGGGCTGGATGGAGAATCCGCCGACCGAGATCCAGATCTTCGCGCCGTAGATGTTGGCGCCGAGACCCGGCACGAGCGGCAGCAGCAGCAGGACGAGCGCGCCCACCATGGAGATGTACGTGTAGCGCTGCAGGGCGCGGTGGTCCTTGAGGAAGATCAGGACGGCGGCGAACAGTCCGATGCCCATCGCGGTGTACAGCAGCTGCCGGGGCGCCGCGTTGCCCGCCTGGTTGATCGACTGCAGCAGCTTCGACTGGTCCAGCCGCCAGATGACGACCAGTCCGAGGCCGTTGAGCAGGGTGGCCAGCGGCAGCAGCAGCGGGTCCGCGTACGGCGCGAACTTCCGCACGACCAAGTGGGCCACGCCGGCCAGCAGGCCGAGGCCCAGTCCGTAGCTCAGCAGGCCGGACGGCACCTTGTCGTTGATGGCCAGGCCCACGTTGGCGTAGGCGAAGACCGGGATGACGACTGCGAACAGCAGGAGCGCCAGCTCGGTGTTGCGTCTGCTCGGTGCGCCGATGGAGCCGATCGTGGACGTGTGGTGCGTCGGCGAATTGGTAGAACTGCTCATCGTGTGACGGGGCCTCTCACGGCTTGCCTATTGCTTGCTGCACTGCGAGACGACCTGCTGCTCTTCCTCCGAAAGACTGGGACCGGGGCTGGGAGTTGCAGACTTGGTCGGGGACGGGGACGTCTTGGCCGAGGGTGACGGCGTGGCCTTGGACGTGAGGGAGGTGCTGGTGGTTCCCGTGGTGCCGCCGGCCTGGCCCTGACCCGCCGTCGTGCCGGTCGTGCCCGAGGCGCTCGCGCGCTCGGACTCCTTCTTGCACGCGGACGCCTGGACGGCCAGATCGGCGATCTTCTTCTGGGCGTCCTGGAGACCGCCCTCGGCGATCGTCGCCTTGACCTGCTTCTGCTGGTAGGGCGGCAGGTACTTGAGTTCGATCTCGGGGTGGTCCTTCTCCACCTTCGAGAGCGAGACCCAGGCGAGATCCTGGCTGATGCCCTGGTAGAGCGCCACGTGCTCGCCGTTGGTGCCGACGAAGTACTGCGTCTGCGTCCAGCGCCAGCCGCCGTAGAGACCGCCGCCGATGACGGCCAGCGTGAGCACGGTGTAGAAGGATCTCTTCAGCCACTTGCGGCCCTTGGAGGGCTTCACGAAGTCGTCGTCGGTGTAGTCCCCGAAGCTGCCCGAGGGGACGTAGCCGGTGGTGTCGCCGGAGCCGGGCGGGCCGAACTCGCCGCCCCCGCCGCCCTGTCCGGGCACCTGGCGGCCGAGCCCGGAGGCGCGTCCCGCCGGGGTCTGCATGATGCCGTTGTCGTGCAGGTGGAGCTGGTTCTCGGCGACCGCGCCGACGATGACCGGGGTGTCCGACAGCTGCGCGGCGAGGGTGTCGCCGGTGTCGAGGTCCAGGACGTCGGCGATGATCACCGTGATGTTGTCGGGGCCGCCGCCGCGCAGCGCGAGCTGGATCAGCTCCTGCACGGTCTCCTGGGGGCCCTGGTAGCTGGCGAGGGTCTCCTCCATCGTCTGGTGGGAGACGACTCCGGACAGCCCGTCGGAGCAGATCAAGTACCGGTCGCCGGCGCGGACCTCACGGATCGACAGGTCCGGCTCGACGTGGTCGCCACTGCCGAGCGCGCGCATGAGCAGCGCGCGCTGCGGGTGGGTGGTGGCCTCTTCCTCGGTGATCCGGCCCTCGTCGACCAGGCGCTGCACCCAGGTGTGGTCCTGCGTGATCTGGGTCAGCACGCCGTCGCGCAGCAAGTAGGCGCGGGAGTCCCCGACATGGACGAGGCCGAGCCGCTGCCCGGTCCACAGCAGGGCGGTCAGGGTGGTCCCCATGCCCTCCAGCTGGGGGTCCTCCTCGACCATCATCCGCAGCTGGTCGTTGGCCCGCTGCACGGCGGTGCCGAGCGAGGTGAGGATGTCGGAGCCGGGCACGTCGTCGTCGAGCGAGACGATGGTCGAGATCACCTCGGAGGAGGCGACCTCACCGGCGGCCTGGCCGCCCATCCCGTCGGCGATCGCGAGGAGACGTGGACCGGCGTAGCCGGAGTCCTCGTTGCCCTCGCGGATCATGCCTTTGTGCGATCCGGCGGCGAAGCGCAGTGACAGACTCATGCGCACCTCGCCCGTCGGCTCCGGGTACATCCGCACGGTGCCCACCCTCCGGTCGGGAGCGCGCCGGGGTCCGCCAGGCGGTCCGCCGGTGCGTGCTCGCTCCGCTCGCGCTCATTCATGACGTGGCACTACTTCCGCAGCTCGATGACGGTCTTGCCGATGCGGATCGGCGCGCCCAGCGGAATCGGTGTGGGGGTCGTCAGCCGGGACCGGTCCAGGTACGTGCCGTTGGTCGATCCGAGGTCCTCGACGATCCACTGGCCGTCGCGGTCCGGGTAGATCCTGGCATGCCGGCTGGAGGCGTAGTCGTCGTCCAGCACGATCGTCGAATCGTGCGCCCGGCCCAGGGTGATGGTCTGGCCCTGGAGGGCGACGGTCGTACCCGTGAGGATTCCCTCACTGACGACGAGTTTGGTGGGGGCGTTACGGCCCCGCCGGCCGCCCCCGCTCGCTTGCTGCTGGCGCTGCTGCGGAGGCGCCGCCTGCCGGGCGGCCTGCTGCTGCGGTCGTCCGGCTTCCCGTCGCGAGCCGCGCTGTGTGACACGCGTTCCGAACAGGTCGCTGCGGATGACCTGCACGGCCACGATCACGAACAGCCACAGTACGGCCAGGAAACCCAGCCGCATGACCGTGAGGGTCAGCTCTGACATTGCCCCCGCTTCACCCTTCGGCTTGCCGGTAAATGATGGTGGTGCTGCCCACGACGATCCGCGAGCCGTCGCGGAGCGTAGCGCGGGTGGTGTGCTGCCCGTCCACCACGATGCCGTTGGTGGACCCGAGATCCTGGATCGTCGAGGGCGTTCCGGTCCGGATCTCACAGTGCCGGCGGGATACGCCGGGGTCGTCGATCCGCACGTCGGCTTCGGTGCTGCGGCCCATCACCAACGTCGCGCGGGAGATCTGATGGCGGGCGCCGTTGATCTCCACCCAGTACCGCATCCGCGCGCCTGCCGCCGGGGCGGCCGGGGCCGACTGGAGATACGGCGCGGAACCACGGCCCGGCGGCGGCGAGGGCGGCATAGGCGGCGCGCCCGCGGGGGCGGCGGCGGGCGGATAGCCGTAGCCGCCGGGCCGTCCCGCGGCCGGAGCCGGGGGTGCCGCCGGGGCGCCGGCCCCGGGTGCCTGCTGGTTGGTGGAGGAGGCGAGCGTACGACTGCGCACCCGGTACAGACCGGTGTCGAGGTCCTCGGCCTTCTCCAGGTGGACCTTGATGGGTCCCATGAAGGTGTAGCGCTGCTGCTTGGCGTAGTCGCGCACCATGCCGGCGAGCTCGTCGCCGAGCTGGCCGGAGTAGGGGCTGAGCCGCTCGAAGTCCGGCGTGCTCAGCTCCACGATGAAGTCATTGGGTACGACGGTCCGGTCGCGGTTCCAGATCGTCGCGTTGTTGTCGCACTCGCGCTGGAGGGCGCCGGCGATCTCGACGGGCTGGACCTCGGACTTGAACACCTTGGCGAAGGTGCCGTTGACCAGACCTTCGAGGCGTTGCTCGAACTTCTTCAGGACTCCCATGGGGCACCTCCTCCGTCGTCGCCGCACTGCTTGTCGTACCGACTGCCGTGCCGGCTGCCTTGGTACTGCTTACTGATCGTATCCACGCGCCGGTAAATCGGCTGGTTCCCCCTTGTCGGCCCGTCGAACTCCTTCTGCACTACTCCTGCCCAGGATCGTAGAGGGGGCCGCAGACAAGTGTCCCGCACCTGACTGTGGACCTTGCCCGCCTCCTGGGGAGATGGCCGCTACCGGTACGAGGTTGATACGTGAACCGGCCCACGTTGATACGTAGCGAGGGGGCCGGGGTGTTCGGAAGGGGTCCCCGGTGGTCCCCGGGCCAGGTCACGGGGTGCGGATAAGGGATGTGAATCCACCCCGGGCACCGTGCTAATCTTCTGCATGTCGGAAGGCGCCAGCCCCTTGGGGGAACAGCCCGAAGACACACCCAATGCGCGGGTGGCGGAATAGGCAGACGCGCTGGATTCAGGTTCCAGTGCCCGAAAGGGCGTGGGGGTTCAACTCCCCCCTCGCGCACAACAGAAGCCCCTCAGGTCTCGGACCTGGGGGGCTTCTTCTTGTGTGGTTCTCACCTCAGGTGAGGACAATCACAGGTCTGGGCTCGCCTCAGGCGGCGAGCCGTTCCGCCAGTTCCTTGGCCTTGGTCGCCGCGTCGTCGAGGGCGCGCTCGCGGGACGCCTCGTAGAGGGGGACCAGGTCGGACATCGCCGGGTTCTGCGGGGCCATGGTGAGCTCAGGGACGATGAACTCCAGTTCCGTGCCGAGGGCGTCGACGAAGACCGCGCGGAGATACGTCTGCACGTACTCGAAGCCCTCGCGCGGGGTGCCGGGTCCGTAGGCGCCGCCGCGGCTGGCGATCACGGTGACCGGGGTGCCCTTGATCGTCGAGTCCTCGGTGCCGGCGGTGCGGCCCATGAGGATCACGTTGTCCAGCCAGGCCTTCAGGGTCGAGGGGATGGCGAAGTTGTACATCGGGGCGCCGATCAGCACCGCGTCCGCCTGCTCCAGCTCCTCTATGAGCTTCACGCGCTCGGTGAAGGCCGCCGCCTGCTCGGGCGTGTGCGTGGCCGGGTCGGCGAAGCCGGCGGTGTGGGCGTCCGCGGTGAGGTGCGGGACGGGGTGCGAGGCGAGGTCGCGGTGGATGACCGTGCCCTCCGGATGCTGCTCCTCCCAGGACGTGAGGAAGGCGTCGGCGACCGCGCGGGAGGCGGAGGCGCCTGCGGGGAACACGGAGGAGTCGATGTGCAGAAGCGTTGCCATGGGGGTCTCCAGGGGGCTGGGCTCGCCGAGCCAGTACTTTGCTCAGCAGCTGAAGTTTCGTACTCGACTATGAATAACACAGGTACTTACTTTTTTTCACCTCCATTCAAGAGGGCAGTACCCTGAAGCCATGACGGTCGAGCAGGAACACGGCACGGACCTGTGCAAGCAGGTCGACAAGGGCATCACCCGTGTCTTCCAGCTGTTCGGAAAGCGCTGGACCGGGCCGATCGTGGCCGTCCTGATGGCACAGCCCATGCACTTCTCCGACCTGCGCCGGGCGATCCCCGGCATCAGCGAGCGCATGCTCTCCGACCGCCTCACCGAACTCGGCGCCGCCGGCCTGCTCGTCCGCGAGGTCGACGAGGGCCCGCCGCTGCGCGTCTCGTACCGGCTGACCGAGGCCGGCAGGGCCCTGGAACCGGCGCTCCGGGAACTCGGCGAGTGGGCCAAGGTGCATCTGCCCGAGGGGTGGGAGTCGGGGGGCTGCTGAGGCCGCGTGGGTTTTCCACAGGCACGGCGCTGTCCACACCACACGTCCCGAGTTGTCCACAGGGTCTGACGTGTTTTCGCCACCGGCTGTACGGTCGTCGCGAGTTGATGTTCGAGCGAGCGCACGTGTGAGCGCGACGGGTGTACGGGGGAGGCGGTCGGTATGACCGAGGCCGGAATCGGTGTGGGGCGCAGGCTGCCCGGAGTGCGGGGCTTCGCCACGTGGCCGGTGGAGGGATCGCCCAAGGAAGAGGGCAGGGCGCTGCGGGAGAGCGTCCCGCGCAGCGCGCACGCCGCGCTCGACCTGGACGACTCCCGCCCCGACGCGGTGACCGCCGTCGAGGCGTCCGGCCGCGGCCGCATCCCCGGGCTCACACCGATACGGGTGGGCCGGATGGCGGCCACCCCCTTCGCCTTCCTGCGCGGCTCGGCCGGCCTGATGGCCCACGACCTCGCCCGCACCCCCATGACCCGGATCGCCGCCCAGATCTGCGGCGACGCCCACGCGGCCAACTTCGGCCTCTACGGCGACGCCCGCGGCGGCCTGGTCATCGACCTGAACGACTTCGACGAGACCGTGCACGGCCCCTGGGAGTGGGACCTCAAGCGGCTCGCCGCCTCCCTGGTGCTCGCGGGACGGGAGGCGGGCGCCGACGAGGACACCTGCCGTACGGCGGCGCACGGCGCGGTGGGCTCCTACCGCCGGACCATGCGGCTGCTGGCGAAGCTCCCGGTGCTGGACGCGTGGAACGCCATCGCGGACGAGGAGCTGGTCTCCCACGCCGACGCCCGCGACCTGCTCGGCACGCTGGAGCGGGTCTCCGAGAAGGCGCGGGGCAACACCAGCGGGCGGTTCGCGGCCAAGTCGACCGAGGCCGCGGAGGACGGCGGGCGCCGCTTCGTCGACGCCTCACCGGTGCTGCGCCGCATCCCGGACGAGGAAGCGGCGGCGGTCGCGGCCTCCCTGGAGGAGTACCTCGACACGCTCTCCGAGGACCGCCTCCCGCTGCTCGCCCGGCACACCGTGCACGACGTCGCCTTCCGCGTCGTCGGCACGGGCAGCGTCGGCACCCGGTCGTACGTCGTGCTGCTCCTCGACCACCGCGGTGAACCGCTCGTCCTCCAGGTCAAGGAGGCCCGCCCCTCGGCTCTGGTGCCGCATCTGCTGACCGCCGGGTTCGACGCGCCCGCCGTCCCGCACGAGGGCCGGCGCGTGGTGCTCGGGCAGAAGCGGATGCAGGTCGTCAGCGACATCCTGCTGGGCTGGACGACGGTCGACGGACTGCCGTTCCAGGTACGGCAGTTCCGCAACCGCAAGGGCAGCGTCGACCCCGCCGCCCTCGCCGCCGACCAGATAGACGACTACGGCCGGATGACCGGCGCCCTCCTCGCCCGCGCCCACGCCCACAGCGCCGACCCGCGCCTGGTCGCCGGGTACTGCGGCAAGAACGACGAACTGGACGACGCCATAGCGACGTTCGCCGTCACCTACGCCGACCGCACCGAGGCGGACCACGCGGAGCTGGTGGCGGCGGTGCGGTCGGGGCGGATCGCGGCGGAGTTGGGGGTCTGAGGCTCTGGTGGGGCTTGGGGTGTGAGGTCCCGGTGGGGCCGCCCCGGCACCCTCCTCGTCGTCTGCCGGGACCTGTCCGCCGAGTGGTCGGTGGCCGACTGTCCTCAGGCGTGGGGCGGCCGTGGCCTACGCTGGTCGGGTGACGACCCCGGAAGCTGAGCAGTCCCAGTCCGCGCCCGTCGGAGAACCGGTGCCGGAGCAGGCGGGCGCCGAGGTGCCGTCCGCCGCCGGAGCCGCGACGGGCGAGGGCGCCGTGCGCGAGGACAGCGGGGGCGGAGCGGCCGGCACCGGCCCGGTGGAGGACGCCGCCGGCACCGGCACCGGCCCCGCCGACAACCCGGCCCCCCGGCCCGAGGAGCGGCTGGAGCGGGCCGTGCGGGCCGCCGAGCAGGCGTTGATCGAGTACGAGATCGCGGTGGACACCTTCCGCATCGAGGTCGAGAACTTCTCCCGGCTGCACCACCAGAAACTCGGCCCGATGTACTCCCGGCTCGACGAGCTGGACGCGCAGATCGCCGAGGCCAAGGCCGCGCGCAGCGGTGACCCCGAGGACATCCGCCTGGCGGACGAGGCCCGGGCCCGGGTCATGCCGATGCCGGCGGTCGAGGAGCTGTTCCACGGCTGGATGGACGGCGACGGCCTGTTCCCGGAGGCCGCGGCGATGCTCACGGACCAGCCGGTCCGGCCCCCGCAGCGGGTGCGCCCCAGCGAGGAGGCCCGCAAGCTCTACCGCGAGCTGGCCCGCAAGGCCCACCCCGACCTGGCGCAGGACGACGGCGAGCGCAAGCGGCGCGAGGAGTTCATCACCCGGGTCAACGCCGCCTACAGCCGCGGCGACGCCCCGCTGCTGCGCGAACTGGCCGAGGAGTGGGCCGCGGGACCCGCCCCGGCGGAGCGCGGCCCGAGCCCCAGCGAGGAGCTCTACGCCCGCCTCGAGTGGCTCGCCCAGCGCAAGGAGCTGCTCACCCTCGTCGCCCGAGAGCTGGAGGAGGGCGCCATCGGCTCCATGCTCCGGATCGCCCCGGACGACCCCGACCGGCTCCTGGAGGAGATCGCGGACCAGCTGCTCGCCCAAGTCGCCGAGCGGGAGGCCGAGTTGGCGGACCTGCTCGGGCAGCCGGACACGTCGGCCGGAGCGTCGGGTAGCGTCGAGTCATGAGTTTCGGAGCTGGTGTGCCCACGGTCGAGGTCGGCGACCTCAAGGACGGCGACTTCCTGCTGGACGTCCGCGAGGACGACGAGTGGCAGGCGGGTCACGCCACGGGGGCGCTGCACATCCCCCTCAGTGAATTCGTGGCCCGGTACGGCGAGTTGACCGAGGCGGCGCCGCAGGACGGCAGGGTCCATGTGATCTGCCGCTCCGGCGGGCGCTCCGCCCAGGTCACGAACTATCTGACCCAGCAGGGCATCGACGCCGTGAACGTAGACGGCGGTATGCAGGTCTGGGCCGCCGCGGGCCGCCCGGTCGTCACGGACGAGGGCGAGCCGGGCTTCGTGCTGTAGTCGCAGCTGTGGTCGGCGGGGGCTAAGCCAGCGGATGGGCCGCCAGCAGATCCCCCAGTGCCTCCTCGTGTGCCGCCGCCGGGCCGAGCGACAGCTCCAGGTGCTTGGCCCAGGCGTGGTACCGGTGCAGAGGGTACTCGGTGTCGGCGCCGAACCCTCCGTGCAGATGCTGCGCGGTCTGCACGACCCGTCGTACCCCCTCCGACGCCCAGATCTTGGCGACCGCCAGGTCCGCTGCGGCGGGCAGCGCGCCCGGTGCGCCCGAGGAGATCCGCCACGCGGCCTGCCACAGCGTGGCCTCCATCGCGCGCAGGTCGATGTACCGGTCCGCGGCCTGCACGGCGACGGCCTGGAAGGTCGCGACCGGGAACCCGAACTGCTCGCGCTTGCCCGTGTACTCGGCGGTCATCCGCAGGACGGCGGTGCCGAGCCCGAGGGCCAGCGCGCAGGTGCCGGCGGTCAGCAGGTCGCGCAGCCACTCCCAGGCGCCGTCGGCGTCGATGACGTCGACCACCGCGATCGGCACGGATTCCAGGCGCAGTTCGGCGAGCCGCTCGCCGGTGGTGGAGATCTGCTCGGCGAGTACGACGCCGTCGCGGTCCGGGGCCACCAGCGCGAGGACGCTCCGGTCGGCGTCCGTGTGCGCCGGTACGACGACCAGGTCCGCGTTGTACGCCCACGGCACCGCCGTCTGCACGCCGTCCAGCAGCCACCGGTCGCCGTCCCGCCGTGCGGTCACGGCCAGCTCGGCCGGGTCGTGGCCGGTCCGCCCGTGCGCGGCGACGGTCAGCACGAGGTCACCGCGGGCCGCCCGCGCCAGCAGGCCGGACCTCAGCTCCTTGCTGCCGAAGGCCTGTACGGCCGCGGCGGCGGCGCTGCTCTCCAGGAGCGGCACCCTGGCCAGCACCTTCGCGGACTCGCGCAGCAGCAGACAGAGGGCGACGGCGTCCAGGCCGGCGCCGCCGTACTCCTCGTCGAGCAGCAGGCTCAGCAGGT
>NZ_JAEQAZ010000470.1 GCF_016654115.1 Streptomyces sp. MBT53 | reverse complement strand
GACCTCGGTGTGCCACAGCAGACACTGGGCGAACGGCTGAAGGGTCTGGAAAGACCGCTCGGCGAGCTTGCGATTTTCGGGTGTCATGGACTTGGCAGAACGCATCGCGCGGCCCCCGGAGGGTTTCTCCAGGTCCGGCAGAACACCGGATATTCGCTCCTCCGCCGCCCACTCCCGGATCGTGTCACGCACGGTCAGCAGCAACCGGGGGCGCAGCGCCACGCCCGGTTCACCGAACGTCAACCGGTCGAACACCTGGTGGAAGGCGGCAGCGGCGGCCATGGCGGGAACGCTGCCCGTGGCGGCGAGACAGACTTCCGCGTAATCCTGGACCGGCTGCCAGTGCCGCGCCATCAGCAGCGCGACGGAATGCGCGGCCTCACCCTCCGGGCGGCCCCGCAGCCGGGCGGCCAGCGTCTCGTCGGATTCCTCGGGCGCCCCGCTGTCCGGCGGAGGGTAAGGAGGACGAGGAGGGGGAGGGAGGGACACGGAGTGGATTCCTCGGATTCGGTTCATCAACGGGTGAATGAGCCCCGGGCATTACCCTCGCGCGGGCGTTTCACCCTTGCACAACCCACTGAACCCAACAAGGCACTTGGGCAACATCCATACCTTTGAAAGGAAGTCGGAGGCACCGGCAACTCCGCTTCCCTCGCACCTGCTTTCGACTTTCCATGCGCCCCGTGTGAACCACGCGCACACTCCGGTGCGTCGCGCACGCTCCCGGCGCACGGCACTGAGCGGTCCACTGGAATCGGCCCTTCTCGGAGGCCACGCGCTGGACGGCGGCTCTCCCGCGCCAAACGGCCGCCGACC
>NZ_JAEQAZ010000469.1 GCF_016654115.1 Streptomyces sp. MBT53 | reverse complement strand
AGCTGGAGAACAGCATGTGGCCGAAGCTCTTGTGGCGGCGGGGCGGGCTGCTGCCACTGCGACTCCACGCGGGTCAGCGCCTCCAGCTCGCCGTAGTCGAGGAAGATCCCCCGGCAGTTGCTGCACTGTTCGATCTGGACACCGTTGCGGTTGTACGTGTGCATCGGCGCATGGCACTTCGGACACTGCATGCTCGGCTCAACTCCTCGGCCGTTGGTACGTCTTCGTGTTTCCCCAGGACAGACTCCGTCCGACCCCGGTCGGTTGCACCCTACTTCGCGAATCCGGGCGTCAACTCGGGCGGGACGGAACCCATTCGGTCACAGGCGTCCACGACCGCCTCCTCCACCTCGTCGAGCGGACGGCCCGCCGCGACCGCCTTGACGATGGCGAGGGCCGCGGTCTGCACGGTCAGGGCGCGGGCCGGGACGTCCAGGGCGGGCCAGGGGTCGCCGTCGGCGGGAACCGCCGGGCCGCCCGCCGCGCGGTACGCGGCCAGGAAGCGGGTCCACTCGTCGGGCGGGAGCAGACCGCAGGCGTACCAGGCGGCGGGCCGTGCGAGGTCCCATCCGGGGACTCCTACGCCGAGGTCGTCGACGTCGATCAGGAGCCAGGGGCCGTCGGGGGCCGGGTGGCGGACGAGTTGGCCGAGGTGGAGGTCGCCGTGGCAGAGGGTGGTCGTGTCGGGCTGGGGTGCCTCCGCGCGGGCCCACGCCGGGAGCAGGGTCCAGGCGTGCAGGACAGGGGCGACGGCGGGGTGGCCCCCGACGGCCTCGCGGAGGCGGGTGATCGCGCGGACCGCCTTGAGGGGGCCGCGCATGGGTGGGA
>NZ_JAEQAZ010000468.1 GCF_016654115.1 Streptomyces sp. MBT53 | reverse complement strand
CTGGTTCGGCGGGGGCGGGGGCGGCTGGGTCATGACAGGTACCTCGGGGACGGGTCGACGGAAGCGAACAGGACGGCGGAAGGCGTCACTTGCCGTAGGCGAGCATCAACTTCTCCTTCGTGTCGTCATTGCCGTTCAGCCGGGTCGACGAGATGTAGAAGCGCCCGTCGACGTAGTCGGTGTCCCGGGAGAAGAAGCTCGACTCGATCTTCGCGGTACCGGCCGGCATCTGGAGCAGCTTCGTCGTGGTGTGCGAGGAGCCGGTCGTCGGGACGGACACGACCTGGCCGCCCGCGTCGTAGGCGGCCTCCACGTAGGCGATGAGCTTTCCGCCCTCGACCTTGACCGGCAGCATCGACTCGTCCTCGGGGGACTTGACGCGCCACTTCTCCTTGCCGGTGGCGAGGTCGATCGCGACGATCTGGTTGGGGCCGGTCGTCGCGTCCGTCGGCAGGTAGAGGGTGTTCGCGTCGACCGCGACGCCCTGGCAGCCCTGGAGGTTCTGGTCGAGGATCGACAGACCGCAGGAGGGGGCGAAGGCGGCCTTGGAGTCGACCTGCGAGCGGACGGAGCCGTCGCTCTTCAGCGTCGAGATGTTCCAGTGCTTGTTGTCCGAGTCGGTCATGTAGAGGACGACCGGGTCCACGGAGTACACGTGGGACACCGTCCAGCCCTTGGGGATCGTCTTCGTCCACTTGGCGCCGCCGGTCGCCGGGTCGAGTTCCTGCACCTCGTCGTGCGCGGTGTCGGAGCCCGCCCCGCAGGAAGAGACCACCAGCAGCTTGGCGCCGCCCGCGAACGCGGACGGGAAGCAGGCCGCGCCGTACTTCTTCTTCTCGTACAGCTGCTTGCCGGTGGCGAGGTCGTACGCGACACCCGACTGCGAACGGCCCACCATGAGGGTCTCGCCGGTGATGGTCAGCCCGATGGTGAGCGCGCTGTCGAAGAGGTCGCCGTCCGCGACGGTCGCGGTCCAGCCCTTCGCCCCGGTGTTCAGGTCGAGCTGCTGGAGGTGGTTGCACTTGGCGCTGTCGCTGACACCGCTCTCGTACGCCACCACGATCTTGTCGTCGGCCGACTTCTCCGGGGTGACCGCGCAGATCTTCTGCGGGAAGGTGATCGTGGGCCAGGTCGGGTTGCCGTTGCCGACGTTGTAGGCGACGACCTCCTTGTACGCGGCCTTCACCGCCGTCTTGCCGGTGATCCACATGCCGGGGGCGTCGGCGCCGGAACCGGGCGCGTCCGGCGCCTCCTTGTACCAGAGCACCTTCGCCTCGCCGGACTTGCGGCCCTCGTTGAGGTTCTCGGGGTCCTTACCGCCGTCGCCGCTGCCGTCACCGGGGTTGGCGGGGTCGTCGGCGCTGCTCGTGCCGGAGGCCGTGGGGCTGCCGCTCTTCTCCGCCACCGGCTTCTTGTCGTCACCGCCGCCGGTGACCGCCCACACC
>NZ_JAEQAZ010000467.1 GCF_016654115.1 Streptomyces sp. MBT53 | reverse complement strand
CGCGCCCAACTGGCAGGCGGCGAACGGCCCTTCGTACGGCGGTTACACCTCACCGATCCCCGTGGTGCGCACGCATCTCGGGCATGCGCTGGCCTCCGAGTGGACGAAGATCAAGTCGGTCCGTTCGACGATCTGGACGCTCGGGGTGTTCATCGTCCTCGTGCTCGGCATCGGACTGCTCGCCGCCGTCGTGGTCAGCAACTCCTCGTCCGAGATGAACGGCGAGAACCCGCTCTCCCTGGGCTTCTTCGGACTGCTGCTCGGCCTCATGTGCATCATCACGCTCGGCGTGCTGACCACGGCCTCCGAGTACGGCACCGGCATGATCCGCACGACGATGACGGCGTGCCCCAGCCGGGCCCGCGTGCTCGCGGCGAAGTCGATCGTGTTCTTCGCGGTCGCCTTCGTGGTGACGCTGGTGACCACGTCGTTCATCGCGTTCGTGGACGCCTCGCTGCTGAAGGACAACGGCGCGAAGGACCCGTCGGCCGGCGAGTGGCTGAAGGGGACGGTCGGGGTCTCCCTCTACGTCGCGCTGCTCGGGCTGCTCTCCCTGATCATCGGCTCGATCATCCGGCACTCCGCAGGCGCGATCACCATCATGATCGGCGCCGTGCTCGCCCCGCTGGTCGTCGCCCTGTTCATGTTCTCGCAGTCCCTGGAGAACGTACGGCAGGCGCTGTTCGAGTACTCGATCCCGAACCAGCTGAGCGTCTTCTACTCCAACTCCCTCACCGAGTCCGGCCCTTCGGGCTGGGATCCGCTGTGGATCATCGTGGGCGTGACGGCCGTCGCGTTCGCGGGCGCTGTCGCGTTGCTGGAGAAGCGGGACGTG
>NZ_JAEQAZ010000466.1 GCF_016654115.1 Streptomyces sp. MBT53 | reverse complement strand
CGGCATCTCGGCCGTCGCGGCCCCGGTCTACGCCCCCGACCGCGGCTCCCGCCCGATCGCCGCGATCTCCGTCACCGGCGGCACCCGCCGCCTGGACGTGGACCGCATCGGAGCCCGGCTGTGCGCGGCGGCACGGGCGATCACGCGGAGCCTGTCGGTCTGACAGAGCCACGTCCGGACGCTGTCGGTCTGACAGAGCCACCTCGGGAGGCTGTCGGTCTGACACGGCCGCCTCCGGACCCTGTCAGTCCGGTGCCGTCACCTCCGTCCGCTGCATCGCCACCGCCAGCCCGTGTTCGGTCAGTTGCTCCCCGCGCACCTCCTCGGTGACCTTCCCGCGCACGAACACCAGCACCCGGTCACACACCTCCGTCAGCTCCGCGAGGTCGGTCGAGGCGATCAGGACGGCCGCGCCGCCCGCCGCCAACTCGCCGACGATGCGGTGCATTTCGGCGCGTACGCCGACGTCGACACCCCGGGTCGGATCGTCGAGGACGACGATCTTCGGTTCGGTCGCGAGCCACTTGGCGAAGACGACCTTCTGCTGATTGCCGCCGGACAGCCGGGCGACCAGGTCGTAGGGCCCGCCGCGCAGCCGGAGCCGCTCGGTCAACTCGGCCGTGCGGCGCACGAGTTCGGAGCGGGCGGGGGCTATCCCGCCCCGGCCGAGCGCCAGCCAGCTGACCGCCGTGGTGTTCTCCCACACCGTGCGGTCCACCATCAGCCCGTACCGTTTGCGGTCGCTCGGCACGAAGGCGACACCCGCGCGCACCGCGCCCCGCAGCGAGCGCGGCAGCCCCCGCCCGCCGACGTCCACCCGGCCCCCGGAGACCGCCGTACGCCCGCCGTT
>NZ_JAEQAZ010000465.1 GCF_016654115.1 Streptomyces sp. MBT53 | reverse complement strand
GGAGAATCTCAATGATCGTGTCAAGCCGCCTGCGTGACTGGCGGAGCGGGGGTGAACAGCCTCTTGTCACGCAGCATTGCCCACAGGACGTCGACCCGGCGGCGGGCGAGCGAGAGCAGAGCCTGAGTGTGCAGCAGGCCCTCGGATCGTTTCTTGAGGTAGTAGTCCCGCGACGGACCGGGCCGCATCATCGCGGTCTGTGCCGACAGGTAGAAGATGTGCCGCAGGCGTCGGTTGTAGCGCTTGGGCCGGTGGTAGTTGCCGGTGCGGCGGCCGGAGTCGCGGGCGACCGGGGCCAGGCCCGCATGAGAGGCGAGCCGGCCGGCGTCCTTGTAGCCGCCCAGGTCGCCGACGATGGCGACGAGCTCGGCGCCCAGGATGGGGCCCATGCCGGGTATGGACTCGATGATCTCGGCGCGGTCGTCGGTGCGGAACGTCTCGCGGATCTCCCGGTCGTTGTCCTTGATCCGCTCGTCCAGGGCCAGGAGCTGGTGGGCAAGGTCGCAGACCAGCTTGGCGGCCCGCTTCTCGCCCGGCAGGGCGGTCATCTGGGACTGAGCCGCTTCCACTGCCTTGGCGGCAACGGCGGCGGCGCCGCGGACTTTGCGGCGTTCCAGCCGGGCCGTAAGCCGCTTGACGCCGATGCGGCGCAGGGCAGCTGGGGTCTGGTACTCGGTCAGCATGACGACCGGTCCCTTGGCCGCGGAGTAGTCGAAGGCCCGCTCCAGTGCGGGGCAGATGCCGACCAGCAGGTCGCGGAACCGGTTGATCAGGCGAACCCGGTCGGCGATCAGGTCGGCCCGGTAGGTGGTCAGGATCCGGAGGGTGGTGACCAGCTCTGGGGGTGTATCCAGGTGCTGGAAGTCCTGGGGACGCATGCGGGCCTGGTCGGCAATGACGCGGGCGTCGCGGGCGTCGGTCTTGCCCTCACCCTGGTATGCGCCGGACATGCGGTTGACCGTCCGGCCGGGCACGTAGACGACCTGCTGGCCGCGGGCGATCAGCAACGCCAGCAGCAACGTGGACGCGCGACCGGAGATGTCCACGGCCCATCGCACCTCGCCCGCCCGGTCCCGCGCCGTGTCAATGAGGGTGATGATCTGGGCCTCGTCGTTGATGACCTTCGTCGAGAACAAGGTCTCGCCGTCGCTGTCGACCGCGACCGCCCAGTGATGCCCTTTGCCGGCGTCGATGCCGACCCATATCCGCTCGTGAGCCGTGCTCAAGCCCGTCGCTCCATGTCTGTCGTGACCAGCAATTCATGGTCCGAAGAACACCCCGCCGACAGGTCCCTAACCAGCGATGACCGCAGTTCTCAATCAGTGGCCGGAGCGTCCCGGAGGACCGGGCGGCCATTCTCCTTGAGCCATCAACGGCAACTCCGCATCAGCCACACCCGGTCCTCCCGGACCGCCAACATTCTTAGGGA
>NZ_JAEQAZ010000464.1 GCF_016654115.1 Streptomyces sp. MBT53 | reverse complement strand
CGGCGGTCCCCGCGAGGGACGCGGGCCGGGTCAGGGCCAGGCTGGCGCGTCCTGGGCGTCGGTGGAGGTCCGGGAGCCGCTCCGGAGGTCCGTGACGCCGTTTTTGTGTCGGCGAGGCGGGGAGCCGCTCCCGCCCTGCCGACACCCACTAATCTGCCGTACCCGTGTTAAGCGGGTGCTGCGTGGACGTGACGCGCTCGTACCACTTCCGCGAAGTCCACCGATTGGGTAGGCAACCGCAAAGTCGCCGTCGACACGGCCCGTTCACCGGACGTTCGCTACTGCTTCCCGCCCTTGGCGAGGAAGGACAGCAGATCCTGTCGGCTGATGACACCGGTCGGCTTGCCCTCGACCAGGACGATCGCCGCGTCGGCCCCGCCCAGTACGGACATCAGGTCNGGATGGCGCCGTGCACCTTGTCGTTGAGGACGTCGGCGACGCGGGCGCTGGGGCCCTCGTCCTCCAGGAAGCCGTAGTCGGCCATCCACTCGTCGTTGAAGATCTTGGAGAGGTATCCGCGACCGCTGTCGGGCAGCAGCACGACGACCACGTCGTCCGGGCCGAGCCGCTCGGCGACCCGCAGCGCGGCGACGACCGCCATCCCGCAGGAGCCGCCGACGAGCAGCCCCTCCTCCTTGGCCAGCCGCCGGGTCATCTGGAAGGAGTCCTTGTCGGACACGGCGACGATCTCGTCCGCGACCGTGCGGTCGTAGGCGGTCGGCCAGAAGTCCTCACCGACGCCCTCGACGAGATACGGCCGCCCGGAGCCGCCGGAGTAGACGGATCCCTCGGGGTCGGCGCCGACGACCTGGACCCGGCCGTCACTGGCGTCCTTCAGGTATCGCCCGGTGCCGGAGATGGTGCCGCCGGTCCCCACACCCGCGACGAAGTGGGTGACCTTCCCCTCGGTCTGCTCCCAGAGCTCGGGGCCGGTCGAGTGGTAGTGGGAGAGCGGGTTGTTCGGGTTGGAGTACTGGTCGGGCTTCCAGGCGCCGGGCGTCTCGCGGACCAGCCGGTCGGAGACGTTGTAGTACGAGTCCGGGTGCTCGGGGTCCACGGCGGTCGGGCAGACGACCACTTCGGCGCCGTACGCGCGCAGCACGTTGATCTTGTCCGTGGACACCTTGTCGGGGCACACGAAGATGCAGTGGTACCCCTTCTGCTGGGCCACGATGGCCAGGCCGACGCCGGTGTTGCCGCTGGTCGGCTCGACGATGGTGCCGCCGGGCTGGAGTTCCCCGCTCTTCTCCGCCGCCTCGATCATGCGCAGCGCGATGCGGTCCTTCACGCTGCCGCCAGGGTTGAAGTACTCCACCTTGGCGAGAACGGTCGCCTGGATGCCCGCGGTCACGCTGTTGAGCCTCAGCAGCGGGGTGTTGCCGACGAGGCTGATCATCGAGTCGTGGAATTGCACCGTTGTCTCCGGTTGCTGCAAAAGAAGTGGTGGTGATTGGTCCTGCCAGCCTAAGGCCCGTAAATGCCGTTCACCGCCTGTTGAGATTGGGCCACGTGCTGTTCGGGGCAAGGAGTGGATGACGGCTACGAGGAGGTGGCGGCGACGTATGACGAGGATGTCGAGGGCGCGGGTGGCCCGGCGGATCGCGGCCGGTGCGGCGTACGGCGGTGGCGGGGTCGGACTGGTGGGCGCGGCGGCCGTGGGCCTGGTGCTGGCCGAGGTGCGCTTCGTGAAACGCCATGTGGGCAACGGCCATGCGCCGGGCAGCAACCATGTGCCCAGCGCCGACGGCCGCTACGGCCATGTCTACGACACCCCGGGTGAACCTCCGCTCCGGCTGACCATGCTCGGCGACTCCACGGCCGCGGGCCAGGGCGTGCACCGGGCGGCCCAGACACCGGGCGCGTTGCTGGCCTCCGGCCTGGCCGCGGTCGCGGAACGCCCGGTCGAACTGCGCAACGTGGCCCTCCCGGGCGCCCAGTCCGACGACCTGGACCGCCAGGTGGCGCTGGCCCTCGCGGACACGTCCCGGGTGCCCGACGTCTGCGTGATCATGATCGGCGCGAACGACGTCACCCACCGCATGCACCCGACAAGATCGGTCCGGCACCTCTCGGCGACGGTACGGCGGCTGCGGACGGCCGGTGCCGAGGTGGTCGTCGGCACGTGTCCCGACCTGGGGACGGTGGAGCAGGTCCAGCAGCCGCTGCGGTGGCTGGCGCGGCGGGCCTCCCGGCAGCTGGCGGCGGCCCAGACGATCGGCACGGTCGAACAGGGCGGGCGCACGGTGTCGCTGGGCGACCTGCTGGGCCCCGAGTTCGCGGCGAACCCGCGCGAGCTGTTCGGCCCGGACAACTTCCACCCCTCGGCGGAGGGGTACGCGACGGCGGCGATGGCGGTCCTGCCGACCGTCTGCGCCACGCTGGGCCTCTGGCCGGCCGAGGAGGACCGCCCGGACGCGTCCCGCCGCGAGGGCTTCCTGCCGGTGGCACGGGCCGCCGCGGAGGCGGCATCCGAGCCGGGCACGGAGGTCACGGCGGCCATGCCTACGGGGCCGAGGGGGCCGTGGGCTCTCCTGAAGCGGCGCAAGAGGCGCCGGGTCCCGGAACCGGAGGCGGCTCCTGCGGCTCGGTCCACCGTCCCCGGGGGCTACGCCCCCGGACACCCGTC
>NZ_JAEQAZ010000463.1 GCF_016654115.1 Streptomyces sp. MBT53 | reverse complement strand
CCGCCACCCGCACGTCGAACGGCCCGCCGGCGAAAGAGGACAGATCCGCCCCGTCCGCCAACGCCCGGCACATCGCGAACGTCGGATCGGTCCGCCAATCGCCCACGTCACGCCACCCCACTGCCGAGTCGAACCGGAGCCGATCATGCCACCCCCAGGTCCGCCTGTTCGAAGTGGTGCGTGAGTTCCCCTCGTATCGCGGGCAGCGGAACTAGCCGGGCCTGTACTGGTCCGCGACGATTGGCATGCACGTCGGATACGAGTCGTGGCTGGACGCGATCAGGCGATGGCCCTCGACTTCGACCCGTCTGTGACCGCGTTGGCCTCACAGCCGCTGTGGCTGTTCCGGGAGAACGAGCCGGGCAAGTCCGTCTCGCACGCGCCGGACTACTTCGTGCGCCGCGCCGACGGCTCGGTGCTGCTGGTGGACTGCCGGCCTGAAAACAGGTGTCCCGCACGGGACTTGGCGAAGTTCGCCGTGACCGAGCGGGCCTGCGCCGAGATCGGCTGGAGCTATGCCCTGCTTGGCGAGCTGGACCCGGTGGAGGCCGTGAACCTGCGCTGGCTGGCCGGCTACGGGCACCCGCGCTGCTTCACCGTCGAAGTCGCCGCACGGCTGAGGGAGTTCCTTGCCGCTCCGGGACTGCTGATGGAGGGTGTCGAGGAGGTCGGCCATCCGATCGCCGTGTTGCCGGTGCTGTTCCGCCTGCTGTGGCGCCAGGAGCTGCTCGGTGACCTGTCGGGGCTGCTCAGCGACCGCACGGTGGTGCGTCTCGCGGTGGAGGAAGTGCGGTGAGGCCGCGTCCGCTGCTGAAGGTTGGGGACCGGGTGGTCTTCGGCGGTCTGGAGCACACCGTGGTGGCCGTCGCCGGGACGACCGTGCGGTTGTTGTCCGCTGCTGGTGAGCCGTCGACGGTGTTCGTGGCCTATCTGTTCGCGGCGCCGCATTTCGAGGTGGTCGGCTCCGCACCGGTGCCGCCGCTGACTTCTCAGGGCCTGCTGGAGGGGCTGCCCATGGAGGTCGCCGAGACGGCCTGCCGGTGGGAACGCCATCTGGTGGAGATCGAGACCGGGCTGCCGCCAGATGCTCCGCCCGGAGCTGTTCCGCGGCCGGAGTATGACCCGGCGGCGCGGTCCCTGGCCGAGCGGGAGAAGGCGAAGGCCGCCGATTTGTCGGCGGCCGGACAGCGCACAGGCTTGCGCACGATCCAGCGGATGCGCCACCGCTGCCGGGAACAGGAACTGTGGGGGCTGGTCGACGGCCGATACGCGCCGAGGCCGAAGCCGAAGTCGAAGCCGACCGGGAACGTGGACTCCCGCGTGGTGGAGGCCACCATCGCGGCGAT
>NZ_JAEQAZ010000462.1 GCF_016654115.1 Streptomyces sp. MBT53 | reverse complement strand
CCCCCGCACCCCACGAGCCTCGCGCGGTTCGGCCAGGTAGAGGGAGTCGGGCAGGCCCGCCGCCGCGGAGCGGAAGTGCGGATACGCCAGGTACACCCGACGCCCCCGCCCCTCCACCACCGCTTCGGGGCGTTTCTTCGACTTGAGGAACTGGACGACCTCCAGCAGGAGTTCGGGGCGTTCCTGCGCCACCAGATGCAGTCTCAGCCGCTCGTCGACCTTGAGGCGGACGGCGACCTCTGGCGTCCAGTGGGCCGCCATCAGCGGCTTGGCCAGCTCGAACTTGTGGCGTCGTACCTCCTCGCTGTCCCCCGCGTACTTCGGCCCGAACTGCGGGAGAGCAGGGTGACCAGGAACGGCCGCACCATCAGCTTGTCCCGCTCCACCCCCGGCGGGACCATCTCCGCGATGAGGTTCATCAACGCCCGCGCCGAGTCGAACCGCAGGGTGTAGCTCCCGCTCTTCGTCACGTGTTTGCCGTCGTCGCGGCCGACCAGGTAGTAGCAGGTGTGGTCGGCGATCACGGAGACACCGTCGGCCCGGAGATACGCCTCCATCGTGAACAGCGCGTCCTCGCCGGTGAACAGCGACTCGTCGAACCGCATGCCGTTCCGCTCCAGCAGGGCCCGCCGGAACAGTTTCTGGGCGCTGAGCGTGAACTTGATGTTGGAGTGGAAGACGTCGGTGCGCTCCAGCGTCTCGACCCACGCGGCCTTGGGCGGGACCCGGTTGATGCCCTCGACCTTGCCGAGTACCACGTCGGTGCCGTTGCGGTCGGCCATCGCGACCATGCGTTCCAGCGCCTCGGGGGCGAGCCGGTCGTCGGCGTCGAGGAAGAAGACGTAGCGCCCGGCCGCCTTGCCGAGGCCGACGTTGCGCGGGGAGCTGGGGCCGCCGGAGTTCTCCTGGCGGATCACCGTGACGTGGTTCGCGGCGCGGGCCGCGAACTCCTCCAGGTACTCCCCCGTGCCGTCGGTCGAGCCGTCGTCGACGGCGATGACCTCGATCCGGTCCGGGTCCAGGGTCTGTGCCTCGACCGAGCGCAGGCACTCGACGAGGTACGGCATCGCCTCGTACGCCCCGATGACCACGGTCACATCAGGCTGCGTCACGGTCACGCGCTCCCCTTTGTCCATGGAGTGTTTCCCCCGTATCGGCCGGATCGACATCTACAAGACGGCCGACCGGGCCGATCGGTTGTCTTCCGTCAGCAGGGGATACGCAAAAGAGCCCGGTTTTCGAGGATCACTCCTCAAAAACCGGGCTCTTCTTGACCAAATTCTGACTCGCGCAGGTCAGCGGGTCAGCTGGTCAGTTCGGCCTCGGTCGCGGCCGACCGTTCCTGGCCGACGTTGCGGGCCTCCGACTTGAGCGCCAGGTCCCGTACCGCGGTGTTGAACTGCTCGATGGACGTGGGCTCGTCCGGGCCGAGCAGGTACTCCTTGAGTTCCTTGCGGTCCTCGGCCAGCGGGTCGGCGTCCGGGGCGCGGACCGCGGCCAGCAGCTCGCCCAGTTCGGCGGCCTTGTTGGAGAGGATCACGGCGGCGCGCACCGCGGTGTTCTGCCGCTTGAACTCCTCGACGCCGAGCTGCGCGGAGTCCGTGACCGCGTACGGCTTGCCGCTCGCGATGAAGTCGGAGACCACGCTGGAGATGTCGGAGACCATCGCGTCGGACACGTTGAAGCAGTCGTACAGGCGCGGTTCGGCGCCGGAGATGACCCGGTGCTCGAAGGTGCCGAAGGACTGCCAGTACGCGTCGTTCCACTCGGCGCGCAGCCGGGCGATCTCCTCGTACTTGGCCAGGTCGACCACGCCGTCGCGGGTGAGTTCGGCCTCGTCGCCCTTGTCGGCGGGGCCGCCGGACAGTTCGGTGATGCGGGCCTCGATGCGGGCCATGTCGGCCTTGGCCTTGGTCTGGGCGGCGGCGTCGGCCGTGAAGCGCGGGTCGGTCGCGCGCTGGGCGGCGGCCTTCTCCACCAGGGCGGTGACCTTGCGGTGCGCGGAGCCGGCCGCGGAGCTGACGGTGCCGGTGAAGGGGTGCGGCTTGTACAGGACACGGACCGGCGGGTCGGCCTTGAGGAGCTTCTTGACGATGTTCTCGCCGGCCAGCAGCAGGGAGGTGTTGCCGGGGTCGTTGTCCCAGCCCTCCCAGGTCGGCGCGTAGAGCACGGTCGGGATACGCCCCTCGGGCACGCCCTGAAGAGTCTCGATCGGGGCCAGCTGCGGGCGGCCGACCTCGACGATGTCGTCGTCGCGGACACCGACGTCGGCGATGGCGTAGCGGTCGCGGCCCGCGCGGCCGGCGGTCCACACCTCGTCGTAGACCTTGCTGAACGGGTTGACGCTGGCCAGCTTGTCGCTGTCGCCGTGGCCGATGAAGACGTGCTTCATGGTGGGGACGCGCAGCAGGTGGATGTTCTTGCCGACGTTGGCCGCGTACAGGGCGACGCGCACGCTGGAGAGGTCCATGTTCATCAGGTGCACGCCGCCGGGGACGCAGATGACGGGGACCTTGGTGGGGGCGAGGTTCTGCAGTATGACGCGCTCGCGGAGCAGGACCAGGGGCCTGGACTCCAGCTGCTCCATGGTCTCCAGCCACATGTTGACCTGGTAGGCCGAGTCCTTGGAGCCGGAGAAGCAGAGCACCGTCTGCGGCTGGTACTCGTGCAGCCAGTCGTCGACGGCCTCGAGGATCACCTCGGCGGTCGGCGGGATCTTCGTGCCCCTTATGTACGGCAGGAGCGCGGCGACGTAGAGGGTGCCCAGGAACAGGGTGACGCCGATGCCGATGAAGGCGGCGACGGCCGAGTCCAGCTGGGCGGAGATCAGCAGGCCGACGACGGCGAACAGGTCGAGGTGGAGCATCTTCTCGGCGGAGCGCTCCAGCAGGCCGAACGGCGGGGCGTCCGGGATGTTGATGCGTGAGCCGAGGTCCACGTTGCGGGTGGCGACCGGCATCCGGCGGCGGTTGCGGATCAGCGTGACGACCGCGCCGTGCGGGGCCTGAAGGCCGTAGAACGCGATGAAGCAGGCGATCGCGCCGTAGAAGATCAGGTGGTCCGAGAGGTCCATGCGGGCCAGCAGCAGGATCAGCAGGAGCTGGCGGATCAGGAAGCGGATCGAGAGGCCCGCCCTGACCTTGCTGAGGCGGTTGACCAGGTAGCTGGCCTGCCGGTGCAGATAGTGGTCGGCGACGTACGTCACGACGGCCGCGGCGGCGAAGGCCGGGACGCTCGGGATGAGCGCGGCCAGCATGAGCGCGGGGAATCCCAGCATCATGAGGACGGCCGCGGCGAGCTCGGCCGCGCTGCCCACCCGGGCAACACGGATGGCGGTGGAAATCACTGATAAACCTGCTCTTGGGGGTTTTGAGTAATTTACCGGGAACTCAGAGGCAGGCTTAATTAAACGCCGTCCTGGACGTCCAGCACCGAGGCGAGGGCGGCCTCGAAGCCGGAGGCCTTGGCCGCACCGGCCGTCGGGTCCTGCTGGCGGACGTCGATGACGTGGCCGGTGAGCTCGGACAGCAGCACGTCGAGGGAGGTGCGGGCCACGGCCTCGGAGGAGAGCAGCGTGCCCGAGGGCTCCTGGCCGAAGGCCTTGGTGCGCATCGGGGTGGCGGTGCGCTCCGGGTTGATGCAGTTGACGCGGATGCCGTCGCCGGCCCACTCGTCGGACAGGGCCTGCGTGAGGTTGACCATCGCGGCCTTGGTCGAGGAGTACAGGCTGTACTCGGCACGGCCGCGGGTGTAGCTGCTGGAGGTGTAGAGCAGCAGCTGGCCCTTGGTCTCGGCGAGGTACTTGTACGCGGAACGGGCGATCTGCACCGGCGCCAGGTAGTTGACCTTCAGCGCTTCCTCGATGGTCGCGTTGTCCGTCTCGGCCAGCTTGCCGATGCGCAGCACGCCCGCGGTGTTGATGACGTGGTCGATGCGCCCGGTCTCGGCGTAGGCCTTGGACAGCGCGTCGTCGACCTCCTCCGGGTTCTCGACGTGCGTGCCGGTGGTGGAGCGGCCGAGCGCGTACACCGTGGCGCCGTAGCCCTGGGCGAGCTCGGCGATGTCCTTGCCGATGCCGTACGAGCCGCCGAAGACGACCAGCGTCTTGCCGGTGAGCAGTTCGCGGTAGGCGGCCTCGTCGACCTGCTCGGGGGCGGCGGTGGAGGCGAGCTGGAAGAGCTTGTCGGCGATGAAGACGTCGACGGGCTGGGTGACCTTCATGTTGTACTCGTCGCCCGCGACGACGTGGATCGGCACGTCCGGCAGGTACCTGAGCACGACCGAACAGTCGTCCGTGGCCTGGAAGTTGGGGTCCCCGGC
>NZ_JAEQAZ010000461.1 GCF_016654115.1 Streptomyces sp. MBT53 | reverse complement strand
CCGCCACCCCCGTCACCACCCCCGACCCGTTCGGTGCCTACCTCGCCGCCCCGGACGCGGACGCCGACCACCCCCTGCACACGCAGCGCATGAACCTTCGGATGCTGCACCTCTTCCTGGGGGCCGAGTCCGGAGCCCTGGACCACCTGCCGAACGGGCTGCGGGACGAGCGGCTGCGCCGTTACGTCTCACTGGTGCAGGCCCACTTCGCCGGTGGCGGCCCGGACGCGGCCCGCATGCCGGGGCTCGCGTGGCCGTTCACCGCGTACTTCCTGCGCGACACGATGGACATCCGGGACGTCATGGACGTGGCGGTCGCCAACGCCCGTGCGTACGGCGGGGATTGGGAGGTCGCCGTCATCCTGATGTTCCGCACGCACATGGTCGTCGACTCCCCGGGCGGCATGGCGGGCGTGGACGACGACCTGGCGGAACTGCGCGCGCTCTGCCGGCGCGTCGGCGACCGCTGGGTGCGGGCCCAGGTGTCCAGTGCGGTCGGCGAGGCCGCCATGGGCCGCGGCCGGTTCGAGGAGGCCAAGGGTGCCTACGAGGAGGCGCTCGCGCTCGCCTACGAGGTCGGCGCCCACACCGAGACGCCGTTCCTCATCGCCCGGCTCGCCGAACTGGCCTTCCGCGCGGGTGACCGCGAGAGCGCGATCGCGGGCCTGGCGGAGGCGACCGAGGCCTCCGACCGGCACGGCGTCGCGGACGCCCACGCGTTCATCCAGCTGCTGCGCGCACACATCGCCCTGGAGGACGGGGACGCGGCCCACGCCCGCGCGCTCTGCGAACAGGCCCGCGAGGAGAGCGGACGCGGCACACCGCCGCCGCAGTTCCGGGCGGCGCTGGGCGCGGTCGACGCCCTGGTCACGGCCGCCGAGTGCGGGCCCGAGCGCGGGTTGGTGGCAATGGCTGGTGCCCTGCGCGAGGCGGTGGAGCTGCGGTGCGCCGAGGTGGTCACCGCGGCCCTGGTGGACTTCGCGGCGACACTGCTCGCCGAACTCGGTGAACTCCCGCGCGCCGTAAGGCTGTTCGGGGCGGCGGACCGGTTGCGCGGCGGTCATCCGCGCCCCATGCCGGAGCGCGCCCGGACCGAACGCATCCAGGAGACGGCCCGCGCCGCTCTGGGCGCCGAGGGCTACGCCGACGAGCACGCCCGGGGCGAGTCCCTCACCGTCGACGAGGTGCTGACCGAACTGCCCTCCCCGGCACCGGACCCGACCGCACCGGATCCCACCGCACCGGCCCCCACCGCACCGGGCCCTACTGGCAGGTGAACTTCGACTCCGCCCAGTCCGCGAGGGCCAGGTCGTCGAAGGAACTGCGCGGCTCGACCACGAGCCGTACGGTCTTGCGCCCGGCGAGGCCCACATGGACCGGCACGGCCGGGTCACCGCCGTCGATCTCCCCGGAGCTCCACAGCCGGACCCCGTCCGCGTACACCGAGAAGTAGACCTTCCCGAGCCCGAGCATCATGTCGTCGACGCCGACCTTCGCGTCGTAGGAGACGCACTGACGGTTGAGGTCGATCGTGACGGAGGAGTGGCCGTGCACGGTGACGCCGTGGGTGTAGCGCGCGCCGCCGATCGCGACGCCGTAGCGCTGCCACACCCAACTGCTGTCGCCGAGCCGGATCTCCGGTGCGGTGCCGTCGCCGTTGACGTTGTACGAGAGCTCGCTCACCTGGAAGATCGTCGGCGCGGGTGGGGGCCGGTGCGGTGGGATCCGGTGCGGTCGG
>NZ_JAEQAZ010000045.1 GCF_016654115.1 Streptomyces sp. MBT53 | reverse complement strand
CCCCACGACACCCCGCACGCCGACCGGGCCCCCGACCGCCCTCACGCCCACACGGAGCCGCACGCTCACACCGGCGCGCCCACACCGCCCGACGCGCGCCCCGAAGCCACCGCCATGCCCAAGGGACGCCCCCCGCAGCGCCCCAAGGAGCCCGGTGGAGGCCTGTTGATGGGGCGGCCCTTCGGGGTGCCCGTGTACGTGGCGCCCAGCTGGTTCCTCGTCGCAGCGCTCATCACCTGGGTGTTCGGCGGCCAGTTGGACCGCGTGCTGCCCGAACTCGGCGCCGCCCGCTACCTCGTGGCCCTCTTCTTCGCGGTCGCCTTCTACGGCTCCGTCCTGGTGCACGAACTGGCGCACACCGTCGCCGCCCTCCGCTTCAAACTCCCGGTCCGACGCATCCAGTTGCAGTTCTTCGGCGGCGTCTCCGAGATCGAGAAGGAGGCCGAGACCCCCGGCAGGGAGTTCGTGCTGGCCTTCGTCGGCCCGCTGCTCTCGCTGATCCTCTCGGGCATCTTCTACCTCGCCATGCAGCCCGTGGAGCCCGGCACCGTCCCCGGCGTCCTGCTGGCCGGCCTGATGGTCTCCAACCTCATCGTGGCCGCCTTCAACCTGCTGCCCGGCCTGCCCCTCGACGGCGGCCGGATGCTCCGCGCCGTCGTCTGGAAGATCACCGGCAGGCCCATGAGCGGCACGATCGCCGCAGCCTGGGTCGGCCGCGCCCTCGCCGTCTCCGTCCTGATCGGCCTCCCGCTCCTCACCCAGACCGGCGCCCTCGGCACCAACACCGAGGACATCAGCGGCATGGACACCGTCACGGACGCCCTCCTGGCCGCGATCCTCGCCGCGATCATCTGGACCGGCGCCGGCAACAGCCTCCGCATGGCCCGCCTGCGCGAGCACCTCCCGGACCTCCGCGCCCGCAACCTCACCCGCCGCGCGGTACCCGTCGAGACCAACACGCCCCTCTCCGAGGCCCTGCGCCGCGCCAACGCCGCCGGCGCCCGCGCCCTGGTCGTCGTCGACGCCGACGGCCAGCCGCTCTCCCTCGTGCGCGAGGCGGCCATCGTCGGCGTCCCCGAACACCGCCGCCCCTGGGTCTCCGTCAGCGGCCTCGCCCAGGACCTCACCGAGGGCATGCGCGTCTCCGCGGAACTGGCCGGAGAGGACCTCCTCGACACCCTGCGCGCCACCCCCGCCACCGAATACCTCGTGGTCGAGGAGACCGGCGAGATCTACGGCGTCCTGTCCGCTGCCGACGTGGAGCGCGCCTTCGTGAAGGCCATGGCCCGCCCCAACTGAGGCACGCGCGCGTGGTCGGCGGCCCCCGCAATCGCCGGTAGGCTGGTCACATGTCCGAACCGACCGGTGCCGCCCGCAGGCGCGGGCCCTTCAAGGTCGGGGACCAGGTTCAGCTGACCGACCCCAAGGGCCGCCACTACACGTTCACGCTCGAAGCGGGGAAGAACTTCCACACCCACAAGGGTTCCTTCCCGCACGACGAGCTGATCGGCGCACCCGAGGGCAGCGTTGTCCGCACCACCGGAAACGTCGCCTACCTCGCGCTGCGCCCCCTGCTCCCCGACTACGTCCTGTCCATGCCCCGCGGCGCCGCCGTGGTCTACCCCAAGGACGCGGGGCAGATCCTGTCCTTCGCGGACATCTTCCCCGGCGCACGCGTCGTGGAAGCGGGCGTGGGCTCCGGCTCGCTCAGCAGCTTCCTGCTGCGCGCCGTCGGTGACCAGGGCATGCTGCACTCCTACGAGCGCCGCGAGGACTTCGCCGAGATCGCCCAGCAGAACGTGGAGCGCTACTTCGGCGGCCCGCACCCCGCCTGGCAGCTCACCGTCGGCGACCTCCAGGACAACCTGTCCGACACGGACGTCGACCGCGTCATCCTCGACATGCTCGCCCCCTGGGAGTGCCTGGAGGCCGTCTCCAAGGCGCTCGTGCCCGGCGGCATCCTGTGCTGCTACGTCGCGACCACCACCCAGCTCGCGCGGACCGTCGAGTCCATCCGCGAGATCGGCTCCTTCAACGAGCCGACCGCCTGGGAGACGATGCTCCGCAACTGGCACGTCGAGGGCCTGGCCGTCCGTCCCGACCACCGCATGATCGGCCACACCGGCTTCCTTCTCACCGCCCGCCGCCTCGCGGACGGCGTCGAGCCCCCCATGCGCCGCCGCCGCCCCTCCAAGGGCGCCTACGGCGACGACTACACCGGCCCGAACGCGGACGGCGGTGGCGGCCGCTAACGCCCGCCGCACCGCACCCTTGGCGGCCCTGTGCCGCACTCAACGCGCGAACGCCGTGGCCGAGTTCCCGGAACACCTTCGGAACCGGGCCACGGCGTCTCTCTTCTGACGTACCGCCACAGCAGAAGAACCCTCCCGTGCGATCACGCGAACGAACTGTCGACCCCGCCGTTCCCCCGCATTGTGACGTGTGGCACCATGCAGGCCACCCCCACCGGCACAGCCCTCACAGGAGACACTCCTAGTGCAGCACTCCGCCGTCCCGGAACTGGAACTGGCACACACGAACACCCGGCCCATCCACTGGGTCGCCACCGCCACGGCACTCGCCGCCGTCGTGGCGCTCTCCTCGGTCCTGCAGCCCGATTCGGCGCGCGCCGCCCAGGCCTCCGGCCCGCAGGCGAAGCCCGCTCTCTCCACCGCCCCGGCCCCCGCGACCGCAGGGGTCGACTTCCCCATCCAGTGCGGTCCCCAGAAGGCCGTCGTCCAGAAGCAGGCCTCCGGCGACCTCGACGGCGACGGCAGACCGGAGACGGTCGCCGTGGTCCACTGCGACGCCGGCATGGGCACCCCGCCCGACGGCGTCTACGTCCTGACCCAGACCGCGCACGCCGCCAAGCCGCGCGTGGTGGCCACCCTGATCGCGCCGAAATCCCGGGAGACGGTCACCGAGTTCGCCGTACGCGACGGCGCCGTACTCGCGACGATGCTCGGCTACTCGACCCAGGACGTGCCCAGTTGCTGCCCTGACGTCAAGGAGAGCGCGAAGTGGCAGTGGAAGAACGGCACGTTCGTCCGCTCCACGCCCGGCAACACCCAGAGCGTCTGACACATCGGAGCCACCGCCCCGACGGCCCTCAGGCCGCGTCGGGGCCGTACACCTCGACCCGGTCCGCGACCCGGCGCACATGAATGCAGTCCCCGGGACACTCCTTCGCGGAGTCCACCACGTCGACCAGCAGCGTCAGCGGGACGGGCGTGGTGGCGCCCTTGTCCTGCAACAGCTCGTCGTCCGGGCTCTTCACATAGGCCAGCCCGTCGATGTCCAGCTCGAAGACCTCGGGGGCGTACTGGGCGCAGATGCCGTCGCCGGTACAGAGATCCTGGTCGATCCAGACCTCCAGCGCCTCGCCGTCGGCCGCGGCCTCGTCCTGCACGGTGATCTCTCCTGCTTCCGCCGGGTGTTGAACACTTCGACCCTACCTCCGCACCCCCGGGCGACACTTCCTGGAGATCCCTGGTTTCACGCCACGACATGACGGGCACCGTCCGCGCGGACACTCTCCGTCAGGGGGCGCCCCGGCGGGATTTCGCCGGGCTCCGACCCCGCCGATACGGCAACTCACGTCCCCCATGAAGGATTTTGACCGACCCACCCTTGGAACAGTCGGCTTCTGAATCACGTTGAGTGGGTATTCAGACGGCACGAGGGAGAGCGCAGGGTGACCGACGACACACCTTGACAGTCTTTGTGATCTAGGGGTTTCAATCGACACCCACCCAGGTAGGGTCTGGAAGCGTCCAGCTCCCCTTGGAGGAGGTGAGGACCGTGGCAGCCCACGACGACGACATGAACCGCGGCATCCGCCCGGGACGAGGGTCCGACGACCCGTCCGGGCAGATTGCCTACCTTGAGCAGGAGATCGCCGTCCTGCGACGTAAGCTCGCCGACTCTCCGCGACACACGAGGATTCTCGAAGAGCGGATCGTCGAGCTGCAGACCAATCTGGCCGGGGTGTCCGCCCAGAACGAGCGACTCGCCAACACGCTCCGTGAGGCCCGCGACCAGATCGTGGCCCTCAAGGAAGAGGTCGACCGGCTCGCACAGCCACCGGCCGGCTTCGGAGTCTTCCTCGTGGCCAACGAGGACGGCACCGCGGACATCTTCACCGGCGGCCGCAAACTCCGGGTGAACGTCAGCCCAAGCGTGGATCTCGAAGAGCTCCGCCGCGGCCAGGAAGTAATGCTCAACGAAGCGCTCAACGTGGTCGAGGCCATGGAGTACGAGCGCGTCGGCGACATCGTCACCCTCAAGGAGATCCTTGAGGACGGCGAACGCGCCCTCGTGGTGGGGCACACCGACGAGGAGCGGGTGGTACGGCTCGCCGAGCCACTGCTGGACATCACCATCCGCCCCGGCGACGCCCTGCTGCTCGAACCCCGTTCCGGCTACGTCTACGAGATCGTCCCGAAGAGCGAGGTCGAGGAACTCGTCCTCGAAGAGGTCCCCGACATCGGCTACGAGCAGATCGGCGGTCTGGGCGGCCAGATCGAGATGATCCGCGACGCGGTCGAACTGCCGTACCTCTACCCCGACCTCTTCAAGGAGCACGAACTGCGGCCGCCCAAGGGCGTCCTGCTGTACGGGCCTCCCGGATGCGGAAAGACGCTCATCGCCAAGGCCGTCGCCAACTCGCTGGCCAAAAAGGTCGCCGAGGTCACCGGACAGGCCACCGGCAAGAGCTTCTTCCTCAACATCAAGGGCCCCGAGCTCCTCAACAAGTACGTCGGCGAGACCGAGCGGCAGATCCGCCTCGTCTTCCAGCGTGCACGTGAAAAGGCCAGCGAGGGCACACCCGTCATCGTCTTCTTCGACGAGATGGAATCCCTCTTCCGCACCCGCGGATCCGGTGTCAGCTCGGACGTGGAGAACACCATCGTCCCCCAGCTGCTCGCCGAGATCGACGGCGTGGAAGGCCTGCAGAACGTGGTCGTCATCGGCGCCTCGAACCGCGAGGACATGATCGACCCCGCCATCCTGCGCCCCGGCCGCCTGGACGTGAAGATCAAGATCGAACGTCCCGACGCCGAGGCCGCCAAGGACATCTTCGGCAAGTACCTCACCGAGCGCCTCCCGCTGCACCCCGACGACGTCGGCGAGCACGGCGGCGACAAGACCACCACCGTCACCAGCATGATCCAGACGGCCGTGGAACACATGTACACGGAATCCGAGGAGAACCGCTTCCTGGAGGTCACCTACGCCAACGGTGACAAGGAAGTCCTCTACTTCAAGGACTTCAACTCCGGCGCCATGATCGAGAACATCGTGGGCCGGGCCAAGAAGATGGCCATCAAGGACTTCCTCGACCACAAGCAGAAGGGCATCCGCGTCTCCCACCTCCTCCAGGCATGCGTGGACGAGTTCAAGGAGAACGAGGACCTGCCCAACACCACCAACCCGGACGACTGGGCCCGGATCTCCGGAAAGAAGGGCGAACGGATCGTCTACATCCGTACGCTCATCACCGGCAAGCAGGGCGCCGACACCGGACGCTCCATCGACACGGTGGCGAACACCGGTCAGTACCTGTAAAAAGCAGGGTGGCTGCGGGTGCCCTAGGCGGGTACCCGCAGCCAACTGTTTTTCAGGCCATGACCGCGACAAGGGGCGCGCAAGGCAATGACGCAAATGATCTCCCCACCAGCGCAAAGCCGTTCTAGGCTCTTCGGTACCGCCGAGTCGCGCAGTGCGGGGACGGGCACCGCACACGCACCGGAGCGCCAGCGGTACTTGAGCGGCGCCCCCGACCGAGGGCGCCGCCGGGCAAGGAGGGCCGCATGACCGTACGGCGAGTAATGGGCATCGAGACGGAGTACGGGATCTCCGTCCCCGGCCACCCCAACGCCAATGCCATGCTCACCTCGTCCCAGATCGTCAACGCCTACGCGGCGGCGATGCACCGGGCCCGGCGGGCCCGCTGGGACTTCGAGGAGGAGAATCCGCTGCGGGACGCGCGAGGCTTCGACCTCGCCCGGGAGGCCGCCGACTCCACCCAGCTCACCGACGAGGACATCGGCCTCGCCAATGTCATCCTCACCAACGGCGCGCGCCTCTACGTCGACCACGCACACCCGGAGTACAGCTCCCCCGAAGTCACCAACCCCATGGACGCCGTTCTGTGGGACAAGGCCGGCGAGCGCATCATGGCGGAGGCCGCCGAGCGCGCGGCCCAACTCCCGGGCGCCCAGCCGATCCACCTCTACAAGAACAACACCGACAACAAGGGCGCCTCCTACGGCACGCACGAGAACTATCTGATGAAGCGGGAGACCCCCTTCTCGGACATCGTGCGCCACCTGACGCCCTTCTTCGTCTCCCGACAGGTCGTCACCGGAGCCGGCCGCGTGGGCATCGGCCAGGACGGACACGAGCACGGCTTCCAGCTCAGCCAGCGCGCCGACTACTTCGAGGTCGAGGTCGGTCTGGAGACCACCCTCAAGCGCCCGATCATCAACACCCGCGACGAACCGCACGCGGACGCCGAGAAGTACCGCCGCCTGCACGTGATCATCGGCGACGCGAACCTCTCCGAGATCTCGACGTATCTGAAGCTCGGCACCACCGCCCTGGTCCTCTCCATGATCGAGGACGGCTTCATCGCGGTCGACCTGGCCGTGGACCAGCCGGTCCGCACCCTCCACCAGGTCTCCCACGACCCCACCCTCAAGCGCCTGGTCACCCTCCGCAGCGGCCGGACACTCACCGCGGTCCAGCTGCAGATGGAGTACTTCGAGCTGTCCCGCAAGTACGTCGAGGAACGCTACGGCTCCGACGCGGACGACCAGACCAAGGACGTCCTCGCCCGCTGGGAGGACACGCTCAACCGCCTGGAGAACGACCCGATGAGCCTGGCCGGTGAGCTGGACTGGGTCGCCAAGCGGGAACTCATGGAGGGCTACCGGCGCCGGGACGACCTCGACTGGGACGCGGCCCGGCTGCAGCTGGTCGACCTCCAGTACGCGGACGTACGGGCCGAGAAGGGCCTCTACAACCGCCTGGTGGCCCGTGGCCGCATCAAACGGCTGCTGGACGAGGACACGGTCGAGCGGGCGCGTACGACGCCCCCGGAGGACACGCGCGCGTACTTCCGCGGACGCTGCCTGGAGCAGTACGCCGACGACGTCGCGGCGGCCTCCTGGGACTCCGTGATCTTCGACCTCCCGGGCCGGGACTCGCTCCAGCGCGTCCCAACCCTGGAACCGCTTCGCGGAACGCGTAATCACGTCAAGGAGCTCCTGGACCGCTGTCGTACGGCGGAAGACCTGGTCAGGGTCCTGTCGGGCGGCTGACAGGACCCTCGGATCCGGGGCTCCGGACAGGGTGGAATGTCCGGTGGCCGGGAATCATCGAGGTGGCCGCCGTACGTTGTAGGAACTGCGGGGCCGATGTCAGTCCCTGCAAGTAGGGTCTGATCAAGAACGTCGAACCGAGCGGGGTGAGGGTTATGGCGACCAAGGACACCGGCGGCGGACAGCAGAAGGCGACGCGCTCCACGGAGGAGGTCGAGGAGCAGGCCGAGGAAGCACAGGCGACCGACGACCTCAAGGAGCGCCACGAGAAGCTGAGCGACGATGTCGACTCGGTTCTGGACGAGATCGACGACGTACTCGAAGAGAACGCCGAGGACTTCGTGCGGTCCTTCGTTCAAAAGGGCGGCCAGTAGGCCGCCCTGTCCTTCGATTCGAAGGTGAACGGGGTGGCATGGTGGCAGGCGAGTCGAAGATGAAGTGCTGCGTGCGGTGCGGTGGGACCAAACCGCACGCAGTCTTCGCATCCGGGCGCACGAATCGCGTGCGATTCGGGGAGAGCCGGCCGCGTTCGGAGCGGTATTCCGAGCGGTAAAGGAATGCCTCCGCCGTTCATGTGGATCACTGCCACCAGACGGGTAGGGTCCGTGGCGTACTGTGCTTCAACTGCAATTCGGCCATCGGCAAGTTGGGAGATGATCCCGACGCTGTTCGTCGGGCTGCCGCCTACTTGGAAGGATCCTCGTGGAAGCCAACACTCGTAGCACCGGGCGTCTACCAGCTGCCTTCCTGACGCCTGGGTCGTCGTCCTTCATGGACTTCCTCTCCGACCACCAGCCGGGGATGCTGCCGGGCAACCGGCAACTGCCGCCCACCCAGGGCGTCGTCGAGGCCCCGCACGGCACGACCATCGTCGCCGTCACGTTCCCCGGTGGCGTGGTGCTCGCCGGTGACCGACGGGCCACCATGGGCAATGTCATCGCACAGCGGGACATCGAGAAGGTCTTCCCGGCGGACGAGTACTCGGCCGTCGGAATCGCCGGCACCGCCGGCCTCGCCGTCGAGATGGTCAGGCTCTTCCAGCTGGAGCTGGAGCACTTCGAGAAGGTCGAAGGCGCCCAACTCTCCCTGGAGGGCAAGGCGAACCGACTGTCCACCATGATCCGTTCCAACCTCGGCATGGCCATGCAGGGCCTCGCCGTGGTCCCGCTCTTCGCCGGCTTCGACGTGGACCGCGGCATCGGCCGCATCTTCTCCTACGACGTGACGGGCGGCCGTTCCCAGGAGCACGGCTACGCGGCCACCGGCTCCGGCTCGGTCTTCGCCCGCAGCGCCATGAAGAAGCTCTTCCACGACGGACTGACCGAGTCCGAGGCCACGACCCTCGTGGTGCAGGCCCTCTACGACGCCGCTGACGACGACTCGGCGACCGGTGGTCCCGATGTGGCCCGCCGGATCTACCCGATCGTCACCGTGATCACCGAGGACGGCTTCCGCCGGCTCACCGACGACGAGTCCTCCGAGATCGCCGCCTCGATCCTGGAGCGGCGACTGCAGCAGCCCGACGGCCCGCGCGCCGCGCTGCTCTGACCGCGGGCCCGTTCTCATCAAGGTGATCCAGTGACTTCGACGGAACTTTAAAGAGAGGGACGGATACCGGTGTCGACGCCGTTCTATGTCTCACCCCAGCAGGCCATGGCCGACCGGGCGGAGTACGCCCGCAAGGGCATCGCCCGTGGCCGCAGCCTGGTCGTGCTGCAGTTCGCCGACGGCATTGTCTTCGTCGGCGAGAACCCGTCCCGCGCGCTGCACAAGTTCAGCGAGATCTATGACCGGATCGGGTTCGCGGCAGCCGGAAAATACAACGAGTACGAGAACCTGCGGATCGGCGGCGTGCGCTACGCCGACATGCGCGGTTACACCTACGACCGCGCAGATGTGACCGCCCGCGGTCTCGCCAACGTCTACGCCCAGACGCTCGGCACGATCTTCTCCAGCGCGGCAGAGAAGCCGTACGAGGTGGAGTTGGTCGTCGCGGAGGTCGGGGACACGTCCGACGGCGATCAGATCTACCGGCTGCCGCACGACGGTTCGATCGTGGACGAGCACGGCTCGGTCGCGGTCGGCGGCAACGCGGAGACGATCAGCAGCTATCTGGATCAGCGGCACCGCGACGGCATGACTCTCGCGGAGGCGCTCAAGCTGGCCGTGCAGTCCCTGTCCCGTGACACGAACGGCAGCGAGCGGGAGATCCCCGCCGAGCGCCTCGAGGTCGCGGTGCTGGACCGTACCCGCCCGCAGGCCCGCAAGTTCAAGCGGATCGTCGGCGGCGAGCTGTCCCGGCTGCTCGGCGAGAGCGAGAGCGCGGACGCCTCGTCGGAGCCCGACGACGACGCCGAGGACGATGCCGAGAAGTGAGCCGAAGAGTTCGCTGAGTTCCCAGCCCCTCGTGTGCCCCGGCCGGTCATCGGCCGGGGCACACGACGTTGCGAGGGGCCTCAGGAGCCGCTCGGGGCCGCTGTGGAGCCTCGTACGACCAGTTCCACCGGGATGTCCCCCTCCTCCGGTGTGCGGCCGTCCAGGACCGCCAGGAGGGCGCGCATGCCGTGCTCGCCGAAGAGTTCGGCGTCGAGGCGGACCGTGGTCAGTTCCGGGTCGATGGCGGTGGCCAGGGCGAGGTCGTCGAGGCCGGTGATCGACAGGTCCTGCGGGATGCGCAGGCCGAGGCGGCGGGCGGCCTTGTAGGCGCCGGCGGCGAGTTTGTCGTCGTCGCAGACCAGGGCGGTGGGCCGGGGGCCGGGTGTCGAGAGGGCGGTCTCGGCGGCGGTCAGGGCGCCCTCGATCGAGATGGGGGCGCGGGTCGTACGGATCGTGGTGCCCTCGAACTCGCCGACGCGTGCGGCCAGTTCACGCGCGCGTACCTCGAAGGTCCAGGACGGGATGTCCGCGGCGAGGTGGAGGAAGCGGCGGTGGCCCAGGGTCAGCAGGTGGTCGGCGACCTGGCGGACGCCGTCGGCGATGTCCAGGTTGACGGTCGCGGCGCCGAGGCTGCCCTCCGGGTCGCTGTCGAGCATCACGAGGGGCAGTTGGTCGCCGCGGATCGCGGTGAGGGCGTCGGCGGCCATGGAGGAGGCGATGACGCCGTCCAGGGCGGCCTGCGCGGAGGCGAAGGGGTCGCGGGCGGGGCCGATGCCCTCGGGGGAGGGGTAGAGGACCACGCCGAAGCCGTGTTCGGCGGCGACCCGGGCGGCGCCGGTGTAGACGCCGGCGAAGAACTCCGTGGTCAGCGCGGGGACGACCAGGAGGACGGTACGGGTGTGTCCCAGCCGGAGGTTGCGGGCCGCGAGGTTGGGGCGGTAGCCCAGGTCGCGGGCGGCCTCCCGGACGCGTTCGGCGGTGGTCTCCGAGACGCGGCCCCGCCATTTGTCGCCGAGCACCAGTGAGACGGCGGCCTGTGACACCCCGGCGACCTGGGCGACGTCGCGGCTCGTGGGGCGGGTGCTGCCTCGTGCCACCGTGGGGCTGCTCCTTCGGCCGTACTTCGTCTGGACTCGTGAACAGGGCACATGGTACGTATGACCGTGGAAGTTATACGTAAAACGTGAGGGTGGGGCATGGCCGTGGGATATCTGGAGATCCTCAGGGCGAGACACGCCACTCGCCTGCTCATAGGGACGCTGGTCGGCCGGCTGCCGAACGCCACCGCCGCGATCGCGATCGTGCTGTTCATCCGCGCCGAGGGCGGCACCTACAGCCTCGCCGGGGCGCTGGCGGCCGTCTACGGCATCGCCAACGCGGTCGGGCAGCCCCTCCTCGGCCGGCTGGTGGACGTCCACGGACAGCCGCGGGTGCAGCTGCCCGCCGCGATCGTCTCCGCCCTCGGGATGACCGTCTTCGCCTACTGGGGCACCGATCCGCTCCCGCTCGCCTACGCCGCCGTGGCCGCCGCGGGCCTCTTCGCGCCGCCCCTGGAGGGCGGTCTGCGCGCCCTGTGGCCGGCCGTGCTGCCCAAGGAGGAGCAGGTGCACACGGCGTACGCCATGGACGCCGTGGCGCAGGAAGTCATGTTCACCGTGGGGCCGTTGCTCGTGACGGTCTTCGTGTCGCTGTGGTCCGCCCCGGTGGCGCTGCTCGTGCTGAACGTCATAGGGGTGCTGGGCGCCCTCTCCGTGGTCGTGTCGCCGCCCTCGCGCGCGTGGCGGTCGGCCCCGCGTGCCGCGCACTGGCTGGGCGCCCTGCGCTCGCCGGGGCTGCTGGCACTGCTGGGCGCCTTCCTGTTCGTCGGGATGGCGCTCGGGTCCATCACGGTCGCCTCCGTGCCGTACGCGGACGGGCACGGCGGTGACGTGGTGTACGGGTGGCTGATGGCGGCCATCGGTCTGGGCGCGCTGCTGGGCGGGACGGTCTACGGGGCGCGGCAGTGGACCGGGGCGCCCGAGCGCCGACTGCGGGTCCTGGTGGGGCTGCTGGCGGTGTGTTACCTGCCGCTGATGCTCATGCCGGGCGCGGTCGCCATGGTGCTGCTGACCGTGCTCGCCGGGGTGTTCCTCGCGCCGGCTCTCGCCTGTGCGTTCATCATCGTGGACCGGCATGCCCCTAAAGGGACGGTCACCGAGGCTTTCTCCTGGCTTGTGACGACGTTCACCGTGGGCGCCTCGGTCGGAACGGGCGTCGCGGGGCCGGTCGTAGAGGCCGGTGGAGCCCTGTGGGGGTTCGCCGTGCCGGGGGCCGCCGGGGCGGTGTCGTTGCTGGTCCTGCTGGCCACCGGGCGGGTCCTCGCAGCTCCCGCCGGGGGAGCGGTCGTTGCGGCTTCATCGGAAAATGATCCAAACCGTGCGGTCGAACCCCGTTTCAGCACAGGGGATCGGGCGTAATGTTCACTCATGGACCGCCGCATTTTCGGGCTGGAGAACGAGTACGGCGTCACGTGTACGTTCAGGGGACAGCGTCGGCTGTCCCCCGACGAGGTGGCTCGGTACCTCTTCCGCCGTGTCGTGTCATGGGGCCGCAGCAGCAATGTCTTTCTGCGAAACGGCGCCCGGCTCTATCTCGACGTGGGCTCACATCCGGAATACGCGACCCCCGAATGTGACAACGTGACCGAACTGGTCACCCACGACAAAGCCGGCGAGCGCATTCTCGAAGGACTCCTGGTGGACGCCGAACGACGCCTGCACGAGGAAGGAATCGCGGGCGACGTCTACCTCTTCAAGAACAACACCGACTCGGCGGGCAACTCGTACGGCTGCCACGAGAACTATCTGGTGGCACGGCACGGCGAGTTCTCCCGGCTCGCGGACATCCTCATCCCGTTCCTGGTCACGCGTCAGCTGCTGTGCGGCGCGGGCAAGGTACTGCAGACCCCGCGCGGCGCCGTGTACTGCGTCAGCCAGCGCGCCGAACACATCTGGGAGGGCGTCTCCTCGGCCACGACGCGTTCCCGGCCCATCATCAACACCCGCGACGAACCGCACGCGGACGCCGAGCGCTACCGCCGTCTCCACGTCATCGTGGGCGACTCGAACATGTCCGAGACGACCATGCTGCTCAAGGTCGGCGCCACCGACCTGGTGCTGCGCATGATCGAGGCGGGCACGGTGATGCGCGACCTGACCCTGGAGAACCCGATCCGGGCGATCCGCGAGGTCAGCCACGACATCACGGGCCGGCGCAAGGTGCGTCTGGCCAGCGGCCGCGAGGCCTCCGCGATCGAGGTGCAGCGCGAGTACTACGAGAAGGCCGTGGACTTCGTGGACCGCCGCGGCATCCGCACCGGCACCGTCGAGCAGGTCCTCGAACTGTGGGGCCGCACCCTCGACGCGATCGAGGCCGAGGACCTCGACCGGATCGGCACCGAGATCGACTGGGTCATGAAGTACCAGCTGATCGAGCGCTACCGGGCCAAGCACAACATGACCATGTCCCACCCGCGGGTCGCCCAGATCGACCTCGCGTACCACGACATCCACCGTCGCCGAGGGCTCTACTACCTCCTCGAGAGGAAGGGCCAAGCCGCCCGGATCTGCAACGACTTGAAGATCTTCGAGGGCAAGTCCGTTCCGCCGCAGACCACTCGGGCGCGGCTGCGCGGCGACTTCATCCGCAGGGCCCAGGAACAGCGGCGGGACTTCACCGTCGACTGGGTCCATCTCAAGCTCAACGACCAGGCGCAGCGCACCGTGTTGTGCAAGGACCCGTTCCGTTCCGTGGACGACCGGGTGGAGAAACTGATCGCCGGAATGTAGGCAAAAGCGTCCGGACACCGACGTCCGGATACATATTCGGTACGCCACACGGGCCCCGTACGTTTCGCGTACGGGGCCCGTGCCACGCCGTAGAGTTGCGCGCACGCCATCAACAAGATCGACCGATACGAGGCCTTCACCGTGCGCCGACGCTCCCTTCTCATCGCTGTTCCCGCAGGACTTGTGACGATCGCGGGGTGCGGTGACAGCGACTCCTCCTCAAGCAAGGCCAGCGCGTCGCCGTCGCCGTCCGCCTCGGCCTCGACCGCTCCGCCGCCGAAGGTCGTGGACGGTCCGGTGCCGGCGATCACCGCGGGTACGAAGTTCGACGAGAAGCCGACCGTCGCCAAGGGCACAGGCGAGCCGTCGAAGAACCTCGCGGTCAAGACGGTCATCGCGGGCAGCGGCAAGGCCGTCGCGGAGGGCGACTTCGTCCAGGTCAACTACCTGGGTCAGATCTGGTCGACGGCCAAGGTGTTCGACAACTCCTACGACCGCAAGACCCCGTTGGTCATCCAGCTCGCCCAGGGCAGCATCATCGACGGCTGGCGCTACGGCCTCGCGGGCCGCAAGGTCGGCAGCCGCGTCGAGATGGCCATCCCGCCGACCTGGGGCTACGGCACGACGGGCAACAGCCAGGCGGGCATCAAGGGCACCGACACGCTCGTCTTCGTGATCGACGTGCAGGACGCCTTCAACATCAAGAGCTCCGCCAAGGGCAAGGCCGTCGCCCAGTCCGACAGTTCACTGCCCAAGGTCGGTACGAACACCGACGGCAAGGCCCCCTCGGTGACCGTCCCGAAGGCGGACCCGCCGAAGAAGCTGGTGTCGAACTACGTCCTGGAGGGCGACGGAGCCGTCGTCAAGGCGTCCCAGACGATCCTGTGCCAGTTCGAGGGCGTGGTCTGGAGCACCGGCAAGCAGTTCGAATCGACGTACTCCCAGGGCCGGTTGAGCCAGTTCGCGATCTCCCAGATGGAGTCGGTCGTCAAGGGTCTGGCGCAGGGTGTCACCGGCAAGAAGGTCGGCAGCCGCGTCCTGATCGTCGCGCCCCCGGACCTGGCCTACGGCGACACCCCGCCCAGTGGCGGCACCATCAAGAAGGGCGAGACCCTGGTGTTCTCGGTCGACATCCTGGCGGCGATGTAGCCCCGCGGGTGAATGCCTGGCCGACGCACGAGCGCGGCCGGGATGCGAGACTGTCCGAGTTGCCTTGTCGTACACAAGCAGGAGCTAGAGACGTGAGCATCGAGAAGCCCGAGATCGACTTCCCGGAGGGCGCACCCCCGGCCGACCTGGAGATCAAGGACCTTTGGGAGGGTGAGGGCGAGGTCGCGAAGTCGGGCCAGAACGTCACCGTCCACTACGTGGGCGTGGCCTTCAGCACCGGCGAGGAGTTCGACGCCAGCTGGAACCGCGGCACCCCGTTCAAGTTCCCGCTCGGTGGCGGCCGTGTCATCAAGGGCTGGGACCAGGGCGTGCAGGGCATGAAGGTCGGCGGCCGCCGCCAGCTGACCATCCCGGCGCACCTCGCCTACGGCAACCAGAGCCCGACCCCGGCCATCAAGCCGGGCGAGACCCTGATCTTCGTGGTCGACCTCGTCGCCGTCTGATCACCGGTTCCGACCGAGCCTGATCAACCGGGGCCCATGCCTGCTCGGGCATGGGCCCTCGGCTTTTGTCAGGCCACCGCGGAGCGGTACGGTCATCGTTCGTAAGTACAGAGGAAGGCGAAGGGCGTCGATGGCCATTGCCAAGGCCGAGCGGCTGATGAACCTCGCGCTGTGTCTGCTCGGGACGCGGCGGCCGCTCAGCAAGCGTGAGCTGCGGGAATCCATTGAGGCCTACCTCGAAGCCGGATCGGACGACTCCTTCAACCGGATGTTCGAGCGCGACAAGGACGATCTGCGCGAACTCGGCCTGGTCATCGAGACGGTGGAGAACCTGGACGGCGAGGTCGGCTATCTCGCCCGCCGCGACAGCAACCGCCTCCCGCCCATCACCCTCGACGCCGAGGAGGCCGCCGCCCTCGGCCTCGCCGCCAAGGTGTGGCAGCAGGCCCGGCTCGCCGGCGCGGCCAGCGGGGCGCTGCAGAAACTGCGCGCGGCCGGGATGCCCGAGGATCTCGACCCGTACGAGCCGCACGGCGCCCTGGAGCCCCGTATTCCGGTGCACGAGGCGTCGTTCGAGCCGCTGATGCTGGCCTGCCGGGACCGCCGTCCTGTCGTGTTCGAGTACCGCAAGGCCACCGCCGCCCGCCCCGAGACGCGCAGCGTCGAGCCGTGGGCCCTGGAGTGCTGGCGCGGCCACTGGTACCTCGCCGGCTGGGACCGGGACCGGGGTGCCGAACGCGTCTTCCGGCTCTCCCGGATCACCGGCAAGGTGCGTTCCCGCAACGGGCGGTTCACCGCGGACATCCCCGATGTCGTCACCGTGCGCGAGACCGTCGCGAGCTGGGCGGGGGAGACCGCCGACCGCTCCGCCCTGATCCGGCTGCGCACCGGCTCCGGATACCCCCTGCGGGCGAAAGCCGCGGCGGTTCGGGAACTCGGGGACGGCTGGGACGAGTTGGAGATTCCGTACGGCCACGGACTGGACGCCTGGCTGGTCGAGTTCGGACCGGACGTGGTCGTCCTGGAGCCCGCCGAGCTGCGGGCCGACGTGGTCGACCGGCTGCGTGCCGTGGCCAAGGGCTGAGGGGGAGCGGAAGAGAACTGTGGCAGGCAAACCGGTCAGGCCAGTCAACGCCATCGACCAGACCCGGCGGATGCTCTCCCTGGTGACCTATCTCAAGGAGCGCCCCGGAGCGCGCGTCGAGGACGTCGCGCGTGCCTTCGGGATCACCGAGGACGAGCTGGTCTCCGACCTCGACGTACTGCCCATGTGCGGGACCAGTTTCCGGGGCGGTGACCTGCTCGACATCGACACCGACGGCGAGCGCATCTGGTGGCACAACCCGGACGACGTCGCCGAACCGCTCCGGCTCGCCGCCGACGAGGCGACCGCCCTCCTGGTGGCCGCCCGCGCGGTGTCCACGCTGCCGGGCCTGCGCGAGAGCGACCGGCAGGCGCTGCTGCGGGCCAACGCCAAGCTGGAGGCGGCGGCCGGTGAGGCGGCCGGGGCCAGCGCCCGCCTCTCGGTGACCTTCGAGTCCGAGGGCGGTGTCTTCGCCGACGTCGACCGCGCGATCTCGGAGCGCCGCCGGCTGTGGATCCGCTACTACTCGCCCGCCCGCGACGAGTTGAGCGAGCGCGAGATCGACCCCATCCGGCTGGTCAGCGTCGGGCACACCTACGTGGAGGCCTGGTGCCGCCGCTCCGAGGCGCGCCGCACCTTCCGCCTCGACCGGGTCGCCGAGATCAAGATCCTCGACGAGCCGTCCGCACCGCCCGAGATCGAACTGCGGGACCTGTCGGAGGCGCTGGTGCAGCCCGCCGCCGAGGACCCCGAGGTCGTCGTGGAGGTCGGCCCGGGCGGGCGCTGGGTCGCCGAGTACTACCCGCACGACAGTGCCGATGAGCTTCCCGACGGCGGGCTGCGTATTACCTTGCGCACCCCCGACCCGACGTCCCTGCGACGCCTGGCCCTGCGGCTGGGGCGCGACGGCCGGATCGTCTCCCCGAGCGATCTCGCCGACAGCGCCCGCCGCGCGGCCCGCGAGGCGCTGGCGGCGTACGACGGACCGCAGAGCGTGGTTGACGGTGTGCATGGTGTTGACGAGAGGCAGGAGCAGGGGCTGTGAGCGAGTCGACGATGTCGGGTGTCCCGGGTGTCCAGGAGATGACGGTGGCCGCCGCGTTCGCCGGGATGAAGAACGTGATGCCGGTCGTGTTCAGAGCGGGCTGCCCGGACTGCCGGGGCAACTTCGAACTGGCGGCGAGCGCCCTGCGCCTCGCCATCGGCGCCACCAGCCGCACCACGTTCTACTCCTTCACCTGCCCCGACTGCGGCGCCTCGGTCCGCAAGCCCGCGGGCGAGCGGATCGTCGAGCTGCTCACCGGAGGCGGGGTGCGGACCCTGCGCCTGACCTCCGTCGGGTAGCAGGGTCTAGGCTCGCCCCATGTTCTGGGCGATGGTCGCGGTAGCTGTGGGTTTTGTGGGTCTCGCCGTGCTCGGCGTGCTCGCCGTCCGGGTCTTTCTGGAGGCGCGGCGGCTCGGACTGCAGGTCACGGCCGCCGCGCAGCGCATCAACAGAGCGGCCGAGGACCTGGAACGAGCGGCCGTCTCCACGGCGCGTTCCGTCGACGCACTGTGAGTCACGTATGCGTGGGGTGTGAGTTGCGCGGCTGATGCGCTTCGCGTCACTTTGCCCTGTCACGTTGTCGCTCGGGGCGGGTACGCTGCTGATCGCGGTCCGGATAACGAGGCCCGGAGCGCGGACCGGGAGTACGCACGGGGATTGCCTGACGTTTACCCCTGAGCGTTACGATCGCTGGCAGCACGAAGGTCGGACAGATGTCCGACCGATCGGACAGCACCCCCACCCCAGCCGCCTCGGTGAGAAGGTAAAGACTTATGTTCGGAAGGCTCGGAGCTCCCGAGATCATTCTCATCCTCGTCGTCATCGTGCTGCTCTTCGGCGCGAAGAAGCTTCCGGACATGGCCCGCTCCCTCGGCAAGTCCGCTCGCATCCTCAAGAGCGAGGCCAAGGCGATGAAGGAAGAGGGCAACAGTACGCCCGCCCCCGCCGGCCCGCCGAACACCGACGAGCCCGTGCAGCGCACCATCCAGGCGGCCCCCGGCGACGTGACCAGCTCGCGCCCCGTCACCGAGCCGTCGGACACGACCAAGCGCTGACGCAGGGCCGGGACGCCCCCGGCCTGCCGCACGAGATGAGGACGTGGGTTGCCTAAGCCTGCCCGCAAGAAGGAGAAGGACCCCGAGGGGCGGATGCCCCTCGCGGACCATCTGCGTGAGCTGCGCAACCGGCTCGCGAAGGCGATGCTGGCCATCATCGTGGTGACCTGTGTGGCCGCCTTCTTCTACAACGACATCGTCAACATCATCACCAAGCCGGTGCTGGACTCGGTCGGTTGCGCCTCGACCTTCGAGGAACTGCGGAAGGCCGGCGACAAGAGCCACCAGTGCGCGCAGATCACCATCAACGGTCTGCTGACGCCGTTCACACTGGCGTTGAAGGTGTCCCTGATGGCCGGCGTCGTCCTGGCGTCCCCGGTCTGGCTGTACCAGCTGTGGGGCTTCGTCGCCCCGGGCCTGCACAAGAACGAGAAGAAGTACGCGCTCGGCTTCGTCGGCACCGGCGTACCGCTCTTCCTCGCCGGCGCCTACTTCGCCTACCGGGTGCTGCCCACCACCGCGAAGGTTCTGCTCGGCTTCACGCCGAAGGACGTCAACAACCTGCTGCCGCTCGACGACCTGCTCGACCTGGTCACGCGCATGGTGCTGGTCTTCGGCCTCTCCTTCGAGCTGCCGCTGCTGCTGATCATGCTCAACCTCACGGGCGCGCTGACAGGCAAGCGGATGCTCGGCTGGTGGCGCGCCATGATCCTCGGCATCACGGTCTTCGCGGCCGTCGCCACCCCCAGCACCGACCCGCTCACGATGCTGGCCCTGGCCGGGCCCATCTGGGTGCTGTACTTCGGCGCGGTCCTCTTCTCCCTGCTCAACGACCGGCGCAAGCGCCGCCGCGACGAGTCGGGACCGGCCGACGACGAGGCCTCCGACCTGGACCTCACCCCCGAGGACATCGGCGACGTCGAAGCCGTCTCGGCGGGCCGGGCGGCCCTGCCCGAGCAGGCGAGCGGCACCGGTTCGGACCGGGTCAACGGGTATGACGACGTGACCTGATCACCTTCCCGACCTCCGCCGAGACCGGCCGTTCCCGCAGCGCGGGCGGCCGGTCTCCGGGTGTGGAGGACCTATGGGAACGGATAATGATCGTCCTGTTGTCAGTGGCGCCCGGTACGCTCGAAAGCACGATGACAGAGGACCTCTCCCCGGCCGAGCGGTACGCGGCAGCCCGCCTGCGGGCAGCCGAGCAGGCCACCGCGCTCGCGGACTTCCGCGAGATGTACGACTTCGGTCTCGACCCCTTCCAGATCGAGGCCTGTAAGGCGCTCGAAGCGGGGAAGGGCGTGCTGGTCGCGGCGCCCACCGGCTCCGGCAAGACGATCGTCGGCGAGTTCGCCGTCCACCTCGCCCTCCAGCAGGGCAAGAAGTGTTTCTACACGACCCCCATCAAGGCACTGTCGAACCAGAAGTACGCCGACCTGTGCCGCCGTTACGGCGCGGACAAGGTCGGCCTGCTCACCGGTGACAACAGCGTCAACTCCGAGGCTCCGGTGGTCGTCATGACCACCGAGGTCCTGCGGAACATGCTGTACGCCGGTTCACAGACCCTCCTCGGCCTCGGCTATGTGGTCATGGACGAGGTGCACTACCTCTCCGACCGCTTCCGCGGCGCCGTCTGGGAAGAGGTGATCATCCACCTCCCCGAGTCGGTGACCCTGGTCTCCCTCTCGGCGACGGTGTCGAACGCGGAGGAGTTCGGCGACTGGCTCGACACCGTCCGCGGCGACACCGAGGTGATCGTCTCCGAGCACCGGCCGGTGCCGCTGTTCCAGCACGTGCTCGCCGGGCGGCGGATGTACGACCTCTTCGAGGAGGGCGAGGGCAACAAGAAGGCCGTCAACCCCGACCTCACCCGCCTTGCCCGTATGGAGGCCCAGCGCCCGTCCTACCAGGACCGCAGACGCGGTCGTGCCATGCGCGAGGCCGACCGGGAGCGCGAGCGCAGATCGCGTTCGCGGGTGTGGACACCGGGACGCCCCGAGGTCATCGAGCGGCTGGACAACGAAGGCCTGCTGCCCGCCATCACGTTCATCTTCAGCCGAGCCGCCTGCGAGGCCGCCGTGCAGCAGTGTCTGTACGCCGGGCTGCGGCTCAACGACGACGAGGCGCGGGAGAAGGTGCGCGCCCTCGTCGAGGAGCGCACGGCGTCCATTCCGTCCGAGGATCTGCATGTCCTCGGGTACTACGAGTGGTTGGAAGGCCTGGAGCGCGGCATCGCGGCCCACCACGCGGGCATGCTGCCGACGTTCAAGGAGGTCGTCGAGGAGCTGTTCCTGCGCGGCCTCGTGAAGGCCGTGTTCGCCACCGAGACCCTCGCGCTCGGCATCAACATGCCCGCGCGCTCGGTGGTGTTGGAGAAGCTCGTCAAGTGGAACGGCGAGCAGCACGCCGACATCACCCCCGGCGAGTACACCCAGTTGACCGGTCGGGCCGGTCGGCGCGGCATCGATGTCGAGGGCCACGCCGTCGTGCTGTGGCAGCGCGGGATCAGTCCCGAGCACCTCGCGGGACTGGCCGGAACCCGCACCTATCCGCTGCGCTCCAGCTTCAAGCCGTCGTACAACATGGCGGTCAACCTCGTCGAGCAGTTCGGGCGGCACCGCTCGCGCGAACTCCTCGAGACCTCCTTCGCGCAGTTCCAGGCGGACAAGTCGGTCGTCGGGATCTCACGGCAGGTGCAGCGCAACGAAGAGGGCCTGGAGGGCTACAAGGACTCCATGACCTGCCACTTGGGCGACTTCGACGACTACATGCGGCTGCGCCGCGAGCTCAAGGACCGCGAGACCGAGCTCGCCCGGCAAGGCGTGGCACAGCGGCGCGCCGAGTCCGCCGTCGCCCTGGAGAAGCTCAAGCCGGGAGACGTCATCCATGTCCCGACCGGCAAGTACGCAGGTCTGGCACTGGTGTTGGACCCGGGCCTGCCCGCCGGACGGTCCAACGGCCACCGCGGCTTCGAGCAGCACGACGGCCCGCGCCCGCTCGTCCTGACCGTCGAACGGCAGGTCAAGCGGCTCGCGTCGATGGACTTCCCGGTGCCCGTCGAGGCCCTGGACCGGATGCGGATCCCGAAGTCCTTCAACCCCCGTTCCCCGCAGTCCCGTCGGGACCTGGCCTCCGCGCTGCGCACCAAGGCCGGGCACATCCCGCCGGAGCGCGCCCGCAAGCAGCGCTCGCAGGCCGCGGACGACCGGGAGATCGCCCAGTTGCGTACGGCGATCCGCGCGCACCCCTGTCACGGCTGCACCGACCGTGAGGACCACGCCCGTTGGGCCGAGCGGTACCACCGACTGCAGCGGGACACCACGCAGCTGGAGCGGCGCATCGAGGGGCGGACCAACACCATCGCCCGCACCTTCGACCGGATCGTCGCGCTCCTCACCGAGCTGGACTATCTGCGCGGCGACGAGGTCACCGAGCACGGCAAGCGGCTCGCCCGGCTCTACGGCGAACTCGACCTGCTCGCCAGCGAATGTCTGCGCGAGGGGGTCTGGGAGGGGCTCGCCCCTGCCGAACTCGCCGCGTGCGTCTCGGCGTTGGTGTTCGAGGCACGGGTCAGTGACGACGCCACGACGCCGAAGGTGCCGTCCGGTGCGGCCAAGGCCGCGCTGGGGGAGATGGTGCGGATCTGGGGGCGTCTCGACGCCCTTGAGGAAGACTTCCGGATCACTCAGACCGAGGGGGTCGGGCAGCGCGAGCCCGATCTCGGCTTCGCCTGGGCCGCGTTCATGTGGGCCAGTGGGAAGGGGCTGGACGAGGTGCTTCGGGAGGTGGAGATGCCGGCCGGGGACTTTGTTCGGTGGTGCAAGCAGGTGATCGATGTGTTGGGGCAGATTTCGGCTGCGGCGCCTGTGTCTGGTGGGGAGGCGTCTTCCACTGTGGCGAAGAATGCGCGTAAGGCTGTTGATCTGTTGCTGCGGGGGGTCGTGGCCTACTCGTCGGTGGGGTGAGGGTTTCGTCGGCGGGCGCGGGGGCGTTGTGGCTGGTCGCGCAGTTCCCCGCGCCCCTAGGGAGTTGGCCTCGCGTCCCTTTAAAAGTCCAGGTATGTGCGCCAGCCGCCGTGGGCTGTGATGTCCTCGGCGTCTTCCAGCGCCGCCGGCTCGCACAGGAAGCCCGGCACCCTTGTGCCGTCTGCCAACTCCACGCTTCCCAGCGTCATCGGGCGGGGGAGGGTCGCCAGCAAGCGGCCCAAACCCTCCGCCGGTAGGCGCCATACCTCTGTCTCTATCGCCGCGCCGCCCTCGCTGCCCACGTGTACCAGGCCCGGCTTGGGCGGAGTTGTCGCGAGGGCGTGCAGGCGGTACACCGGGGCCGTTGTCGTCGTGCGGTCCAAACGGGCGCCCAGGGACAGGAGTTGGGGGTTCAGGGGCTGGCCCGTCAAGTGTGCTCCCACGACGGCCAGTTGGACCGTCGGCTCCAGGGTGCGCGCGATCTGCGCCAGGCGGTCGTCCGTGAACGCCGGGCCGATCAGCATCACGCCGAAGGGCAACCCGCTCACCTTGCCCGCAGGGGCTGCCACCGCCGCGAGGTCGAAGAGGTTCGTGGAGTTGGTGAAGCGGCCCAGGCGGGCGTTGGCGCCCAGGGGGTCGGCGGACACCTCGGCCAGGGTGGGGTGGCCCGGTGTGGTCGGGAGCAACAGGGCGTCCGCGTCGGCCAGTTCGGCCAGGGCTCGGGTGCGGAGGGCCGCCAGACGTTCCTCGTCCGCGTACAGCTGGTGGGCCGGGATGTCCCGGGCCCGGGTGATGATGCCGGTGACGGTGGGGTCCAGGCCTTCGATGCCGTCAGCTGTTGCCTTGTCGACAAAGCGCCCCACCGCCGTGTAGCGCTCGGCCACGAACGCGCCCTGGTAGAGCATCGCCGCCGCCTCCGTGAACGGGGTGAGGTCGAGGGTGCGGATCTCGGCGCCCGCGCCCCTGAGCTGCTCCACCGCCGCCTCGTACGCCTCCGCCCAGCCCTCGTCCAGTTCGCCGAGTTGTTCGCGTGCCGCTACCGCGATGCGCCACGGGCCCGGTGTGCGCTGGGGGAGGGGCGGGAGGTCGCGGTCGGGCGGAGAGGCCATGAAGGACAGGGCCTGTTCCGCCTCCGGGAGGGTGCGGGCGAAGACCGTCACGCAGTCGATCGAGGCGCAGGCCGGGACGACTCCTGCTGTCGGGACCAGGCCGCGGGTGGGCTTGAGGCCGACGATGCCGTTGAAGGCGGCGGGGACCCGGCCCGAGCCCGCCGTGTCGGTGCCGAGGGCGAAGTCGACCATGCCCAGGGCCACGGCGACCGCCGAACCCGCGCTGGAGCCGCCGCTGATCCGTGCCGGGTCGTGCGCGTTGCGGACCGCGCCGTACGGGGAACGGGTGCCGACCAGGCCGGTGGCGAACTGGTCGAGGTTCGTGGTGCCGAGCACGATCGCGCCGGCCGCGCGGAGGCGGGCGACGACCGGGGCGTCCGACTCCGGCTCGTAGGCGTACGCCGGGCAGCCCGCCGTCGTCGGAAGGCCATGCACGTCGATGTTGCCCTTCGCCGCGAACAGGCGGCCTGCGAGGGGGAGTTGCTCGCCCGCTGCCACTCGCTCGTCGAGCGCCCGCGCCTCCTGCTCGACCTCCGCCTGTGTGCGCAGGTCGATCCAGATCTCGGGGCGGTCCACGGCCTCGATGCGGGCGTAGGCGGCGCGGACCCGGGACACGGTGGTCGAGGTGGTCGACATCTCTTGGTGCTCCTTGCTGTTCAGCTTGCGGGGGCGAGGACGAGGAGCGCCGTGCCCGCTTCGACCTGGTCGCCGGGCCTGGCCAGGATCTCGGCCACCACACCGGTCATCGGGGCGTGGACCCTGGATTCCATCTTCATCGCCTCAAGGGCCAGGAGGGGTTGGCCCACGGTCACCTCGTCGCCGGGCTCGACATTCAACTGCCAGACGGAGGCGGCGAATTCGGCCTCGATCAGGCGTCCGCCGACCGGGACCGTCACCTCGGCCTGCGGAGGTGCCGGGGCGGCCGCCGCCTCCGCCCGGGTGAACTCGCCCGCCGCCTCCCAGGCATCGCGTTCCGCGCCGAACGCGGTCTGCTGCCGGGACCTGAACTCCGCGATGGACTCGGCGTGTTCGGTGAGGAACGCCTCGTACTCGGCGAGCGAGAACGTGCCCTCCTCGATGCGCGGGACGAAACGGCCGGAGACGATGTCGGCCCGGAGTTCGAGGAGTTCGTCCGCCTCCACCGGGTACCACTTGATCCGGTCGAAGAAGCGCAGCAGCCAGGGCGACCCGGGCTCGAACGCGCCGCGCTGCTGCCAGCCCGACCACACCTGGGTCGTACGGCCCACGAACTGGTAGCCGCCGGGGCCCTCCATGCCGTAGATGCAGAGATACGCGCCGCCGATGCCGACCGAGTTCTCCGCCGTCCAGGTGCGGGCCGGGTTGTACTTGGTGGTCACCAGGCGGTGGCGGGGGTCCAGCGGCGTGGCCACCGGGGCGCCCAAGTAGACGTCTCCCAGGCCCAGTACGAGGTATTCGGCGTCGAAGACCGTGCCGTAGACGTCCTCGACCGAGTCCAGGCCGTTGACGCGGCGGATGAACTCGATGTTCCAGGGGCACCAGGGCGCGTCGTCGCGGACGCCCGCCATGTAGCGGGCGATGGCCTCGCGGGTGGCCGGGTCGTCCCAGGAGAGGGGGAGGTGGACCGTGCGGGAGGGGACGATCAGCTGGTCGGTGGGCGGGAGCGCCGCCGCTATCTCCCTTACGGCGGTGAGGAGTTCGGACTGGGGCAGGCGGGACGGGTCGGTCTGGATCTGGAGGGAGCGGATGCCCGGGGTGAGGTCCGTGACGCCCCCGAAGTCCGCCTCCGACACCGCCTCCATCAGGGCGTGGACGCGCATGCGCTGCGCCAGGTCCAGCTGCATGGGGCCGAATTCGACCAGGAGGTTGTCGTCGCCGCTGCGGCGGAAGGTGACGTCTCCGTCCCGGGCGAGGATTCCGCCGTCCACGATGGACGGGCGGGGTGAGCCGTCGACGTTCACCGGGCGGAAGCGGACCGTGTCGCCGGGCCTGAACTGGCCCAGTTTCCAGCGCTCTTGGCTGATCACCGTCGCCGGGCAGACGAAGCCGCCGAGGGACGGGCCGTCGGGGCCGAGCAGGACCGGCATGTCGCCGGTGTAGTCGACCGCGCCGACCGAGTACGGGGTGTCGTGGATGTTGGACGGGTGCAGGCCGGCCTCGCCGCCGTCGGTGCGGGCCCAGCGCGGCTTCGGGCCGACCAGGCGGACACCCGTGCGCGCCGAGTTGAAGTGGACCTTCCAGTCGGCCGCGTAGAAGTCGTGGATGTCGTCCTCGGTGAAGAACTCCGGTGCCGCGTGCGGGCCTTCGACCGCCGCCACGTCCCATGCGGTGCCGAAGGCCGGGCGGTCGGCGGACGGTACCGGCGTGCCTTCGGCGACCGTGCCGCCGTGCAGGACGTCACCGGTGCGCAGCGCCCGGCCGCCGTGGCCGCCGAAACGGCCCAGGGTGAAGGTGCTCGCGCTGCCGAGGAACGCGGGCACGTCCAGGCCGCCCGCGAACAACACGTAGGTCCGCAGGCCGTGTTGGGCCGGGGCACCGATCTCCAGTACGGCACCTGGAGGCACCGTCACCGGCTCCCACTGCGGGACCGCAACGCCGTCGACCGCCACCGGTGCCGGGGCGCCCGTCACGCACACCGTGGTGGCGTGCGTGAACCTCAACGTCGGTCCCTGGAGCGTGCATTCGAGGCCCGGGGTGCCCTCGTCGTTGCCGAGCGCGCGGTTGCCGAGGCGGAAGGAGAGGTCGTCCATCGGGCCGCACGGGGGGACACCGACCTGCCAGTAGCCGGTGCGCCCCGGCCAGTCCTGGACCGTGGTGAGAGTGCCGCCCGCGACGATCTCGATGCGGGGCGTGGGGTCGGTGACGCCGGCGAGGGTCGCCGTGGAGTGGGCGGCCGTACGGAAGTCCGGCTCGGCGAGGGCCGCCCGGACCAGGCCCAGGTTCGTCTCGATGCCGTCCACCCGGGTGCGGGCCAGCGCCTCGTCGAGCCGCCGGAGCGCGTGGGCGCGGTCGGAGCCGTAGGCGATGACCTTCGCGAGCATCGGGTCGTACGACGTCGTCACCTCGGTGCCGGTCTCCACCCAGCCGTCGACGCGCACGCCGTGCGGGAACTCGACGCGGGTCAACAGGCCCGCGCTGGGCCGGTGTTCGCGGGACGGGTCCTCGGCGTAGACGCGGGCCTCGACGGCGTGGCCGCGCGGGCTGCCCGGGTCGCGCACGACGTCCCGCTCGCCGCGCGCCAGGCGCAGCATCCAGGCGACCAGGTCGACGCCGTAGATCTCCTCGGTGACCGGATGTTCCACCTGGAGGCGGGTGTTGACCTCCAGGAAGTAGGCCTCCTCGCGCCCGGCGTCGTAGACGAACTCGACGGTTCCGGCGGAGCGGTAGCCGACCGAGGCGCACAAGTCGCGGGCGTTCGCCGCCAGTTGGTCGCGTACGTGGTCGGGGAGTCCCGGTGCGGGGGCCTCCTCCACCACCTTCTGGTTGCGGCGCTGGAGGGAGCAGTCGCGGTCGCCGAAGGTGACGACGCCGCCCTCGCTGTCGCCGAAGACCTGCACCTCGACATGGCGGGCGTGCTCGACCAGGCGTTCCAGGAAGACCCCGGCGGAGGAGAAGGAGGCGGCGGCCACGCGCTGCACCCGCTCCCAGGACTCGGTCAGTTCGTCGGCGGAGCGGCAGGCCGACATGCCGATGCCGCCGCCTCCGCCGGTCGCCTTGAGCATGACGGGGTAGCCGATGACGGCCGCTTCGGCGAGAGCCTCTGCGACAGAGCCCAGGAGCCCTGTGCCCGGGGCCAGTTGAACGCCTGCGGCCTCGGCTGCCGCCCGTGCGGTGTGCTTGGCGCCGAACAACTCCAACTGGGCCGGGGTCGGTCCCACGAACACGATTCCGGCGTCCTCGCAGCGGCGGGCGAAGGCCGCGTCCTCGGAGAGGAAGCCGTAGCCGGGGTGGATCGCGCCCGCGCCGGTGTCCTTGGCCGCCTTCAGCACCAGGTCGGCGTCGAGGTACGACTCCTTCGCGGGCGCCGGGCCGAGTCGTACCGCCTCGTCGGCGAGCCGTACGTGGGGGGCCGAGCGGTCGGCGTCGGAGTACACCGCGACCGTGCGCAGGCCGAGTTCGCGGGCGGTGCGGATGATGCGGACGGCGATCTCGCCCCGGTTGGCGATCAGCAGCGTGTCGAAGCTCATCCCGAGACTCCGATGGTCATCTGCACGGCCGTCGGCTCGAAGCCGTTGCAAGGGTTGTTGATCTGGGGGCAGTTGGAGACCAGGACGAGGACGTCGCGTTCGGCGCGCAGGGTCAGTTTCAGGCCCGGTGCGGAGAGGCCGTCGACGATGCCGAGGGTGCCGTCCTTCTCGACCGGCACGTTCATGTACCAGTTGATGTTGGACACCAAGTCCCGTTTGCCCAGGCCGTACTTGGCGCCCTCGGCGAGGAAGTTGTCCACGCACGCGTGCTGCGACCAGGTGTGATGGCCGTAGCGCAGGGTGTTGGACTCCTTGGAGCAGGCACCGCCGACCGTGTCGTGCCGGCCGACCTCGTCGGCGGTGACGGTCATCAGGGGGGTGTGCTCGTTCGACATCAGCACGCTGCCGGTGGTCAGGAAGATGCCGCCCTGGGCGTGGATGGTGTCGGGGGCGCTGTAGCGGACCGACGTGTCGTGGGCGTCGTAGACGAGGAAGTCGACGGCCTGGTTGCCGTGCAGGTCGGTGACGGTGAGGGTCTCGCCGGTGCGGACGACGGCGGACCAGGCGGCGCGGGCCGGAACTTCCGCGGTCCGTACGGGCGTTGCGTCCTCGGTCTTCATATGAGCCCCCTCGCGGCGAGGAATTCGGTGGTGTTGAGGAAGGCGCGGCGGCCCTCGGGTGTGGCGTCCCACAGCGGGTCGCCCGGTCCGGTGGCCTCGGCGCGCCAGGCGAGCACCTCCAGCGGGGTGCTGACATAGTCGGCGCGCGGGTCGGCCGGGTGGGGCACGTTCGCGATCAGTACGGTCACGTCCTGCTCGGCGCGCAGGGTCACGCTGCCGCCGGGTCCGGCCGAGCCGGTGAAGTCGAGGGAGCCGTCGTCGCGGACCTCGACGCCCTGGAAGAAGGAGAGCGAGGGCGGCAAGTCCCGTGGTTCCAGGCCGTTCTTGGCGGCGGCGAGCTTGAACAGCTCCCGTCCGGCGGGGGAGTCGGACTGCGGGGTGCCGTCGCCGTAGCGCTCGGTGTTGCGGACGAGCGTGGAGGTGCCGCACAGGGCGTCGTGGCGGCCGGAGGTGTCGGCGACCAGGGAGGCGAGGACGCGGCCCTGGTCGGAGAGGAGGAGCTGGCCCTCGCCGAGGTAGGCGTTCCACTGGACCTTGACCGTGTCGGCGACGTTCAGGCGTTCCCAGGGGCGGTCGGCCGCGTACAGGAGCAGGTGGGCGCAGGCGTCGCCGCGCAGGTCGGTGAGGCGGAGTTCGGTGCCGCGGGCCAGGACGCGGTGCGTGTAGTTGCCGCCCGCGACGGTCTCGGCCCAGACCAGGTGGCCCGCCGCGCAGGGCGGGGCCGGCCAGTCGGCGGCCGGGACGACGGGCATCGCCTCGGCGCGGTTGCCCTCCTGGGCGCGGGCGTGGGCGCGGGCTCCGTAAGTGGTCGCTGTCGCCATCGCGGGGGACCTCCGGCTGCGGGGGACGTCTGGGTCGTACGACATTTCTGGCGCTGTTTCCTTCGCTATTTCTGTCGCTCGACAGAAATTAGGAGGCGGCCGGGTCGCCGGGATTGCCCGGGTGTTGCCGGTCGGTTACCGAGCCCTCACCAAGATCACCGGACGTTTGCCGTGCGGTGCCGTGTGCGAGGATCGAACGCATGGGGACAACGGGTGCGCAGGGCGGCCGCCGGGTCGGCAGGCCGCGGGCCGATCAGCGGCCGGACAGCGGACTGTCCCCACGCGCCGAACTGCTCGCCGCCGCGGCCGAGTTGTTCACCACCCGCGGCTACGCGGCCACCACCACCCGGGCCGTCGCCGAACTCGCGGGCATGCGGCAGGCGTCCATGTACCACTACGTCTCCGGCAAGGAGGAGCTCCTCGCGGACCTCCTGGAGTCCACGGTCACACCCTCGCTGACCTGCGCCCGGGAACTCCTCGCGGACGACCTCACCCCGGCCGAGGACCGGCTGTGGGAGCTGTGCCGCACCGACGTCGAGCTGCTGTGCGGCGGCACGCACAACCTCGGCGGGCTCTATCTGCTGCCCGAGGTGCGCGCCGAACGGTTCGCCGGCTTCCATGCCGTACGCGCCGAACTCAAGGACGCCTACCGGCAGTTGCTCGCCGCGACCGCCGCGGGCGGGGCGCTCGCCAAGAGCGAGCTGGAGCTGCGTACGGATCTGCTGTTCGGGCTCATCGAGGGCGTCATCCTGGTGCACCGCTCCGATCCCGAGCGGCCGGTGTCCGCCTTCGCGGAGGCGACGGCCGACGCGGCGCTGCGCATCGCCGGAATCTGAGCCGGAAGCGGGGCTTCACTCCTTACGGTGAGTGATTTTCGCATGCCCGTCCACCGTCACATGTCGTGTTCGAATGGTGGCGCAGCGTGTAAATGGGTTGAGCGTACTCCTCTTCCGTGTCCCTTTTCAGGGGCTTGCTGAATATGACACAGCGATGATCCGGTCGGACTAAGCTCGCCCGCAGCGCACCGAGTTGGGATGTATTCGTGCGTTTGTTCCTAAACATAACGAAGATCCCTCGGGTCTCTCCCCCCTACCCCAGCCGACTTCTTCCAGAGGGCTTACATGGTGAGTGTTCAATCGCCCCCCGGCCGCCGTGAACTTCCGTACGCCCGTGTGCTGTTGCTGCCCGCCATAGTGATGGCCGCGGCGACCGGGGCCGCCGTCGCCGTGGTGACGGAGCCGGCCCGGGCCGCTGTCGGCTGGTGCGGTGGCATCGCCACGCTCCTGGTGATCGTGACGGCGGCCGAAGCGGTCCGCCGCGGCCGAACCGTGCGTGACCTGCGCGCGGACCATGCTCGTGACCGTGCGTACATGGAACGGCGGATCGCCGGCCACGACCAGGACATCGAGCGGCTCGCGACGGAGATCATGCCCGCCGCGCTCTACGGAATGCGGACCGGAGAATCCCCCGGAGAGGTGATTCGCCAAGTCGTCGACTCCCACCCCCAGTGGCGCGAACTCCCCGAACCGCAGCGCGGATTGCTGCGCACGGTGCTCGACATCGTGGACCGCGAGGCGGCCATGCGCGACTCCGCGCAGCGCAACTTCGTCAGCATCGCCCGGCGCGTCCAGGCGATCGTCCACCAACAGGCCAACGAACTCCGCGAGATGGAGGAGGACCACGGCCGCAACCCCGAGGTCTTCGACGACCTGCTGCGCATCGACCACGGCACCGCGCTGATCGGCCGCCTAGCCGACTCCATCTCGGTGCTCGGCGGCGGCCGTCCCGGCCGTCAGTGGCCCCAACCCGTCACGCTCTACAGCACGTTGCGCGGCGCCATGTCCCGGATCCTGGAGTACCGGCGCATCTCGCTGGACTCCATCGCCAAGGTCAACGTCAACGGCACCTCCGTCGAACCGCTGATCCACGCCGCCGCCGAACTCCTCGACAACGCCACCCGCTACTCGCCGCCGCAGACCAAGGTGCACGTCACCGCCGTCGAGGTGCAGACCGGTGTCGCCATCGAGATCGAGGACGCCGGCGTCAGCCTCAGCGAGGAGGCCCGCGCCCGGGTCGAGAACATGCTGGAGCAGGCCAAGGCCGGCATCGACCTCCAGGATCTCGGCGAGAGTCCGCGCCTGGGCCTGACAGTCGTCGGACGGCTCTGCCAGACGTACAACATGCAGGTCTCGCTCAGGGCCTCCGCGTACGGCGGCGTCCGCGCCGTCCTGGTCGTGCCGCGGGACATGCTCACCAGCGAGCCCGCACCCGGCCTCGCCCACGGCATCGGCGCGACCGCCGCGCCCAAGATCGAACTCGGCGCGCTCGAAGGCCCCAAGCGCGCACCCAAGAAGCGCCGGCCGACCAGCCCCCGAATCCCCGCGACGGTCTCCATGGTGGACGAGGTCCCCGAGGTCACGGAGTGGACGGTGGGCGGTCTGCCGCAGCGCCGCAGCCGGGTCAAGATGCCGCTCAGCCAGCGGCTCGCCGAGCAGGCGGCGGCCGAACGGGCCGAACAGGCCGAGCGGGAGGCCCTGTCCGCCTGGGCCGAGCCGGTGCCCGAGAAGGAAGAGCCCGAACCGGGGCTGTGGGTCGAGGCGTTCATGAACGGACTCAAGGGCGACCCGGACCCCACCGCATTCACCCAGACGACCGAGCCGGCCCAAGTCGAGGCCGACGACGAGGGGGACCTCAAGTGATCCAGCAGCGAGCCAACTTCGACTGGATGCTCAAGGAGCTCGCCGACGGCGTACCCGGCATCGAGATGATCGTGGTGCTCTCCGCCGACGGACTGCGGATCGCCCGCTACGGCGGCGACCCGGACGCCGCCGACCGCGTCGCCGCGGCCTGCGCGGGGCTGCAGAGCCTCGCGAGCGCCGTCGCCCACGAGATCCCGGACAGCGACGGCACGATGCGCATGGTCATCATCGAGATCAACGGCGGCTACTTCTACCTCATGGCGGCGGGCTCCAACGCCTATCTCGCGGTGCTCTCCGACGTCGTCGCCGAACCCGGCCTCATGAGCAACCGCATGCGTGACCTGGTCGTCCGCATCGGCGCCCACCTCACCAGCCCGCCCCGACGCAACGGGCAGACCGTATGACTCCTCCGCAACGCCGGCGGCGCCACCCCAAGGAACAGCCTCCGCCCGAGCCCCTCAAACAGGGCCCGCGCAAGGAGCCCGAGCGGCTGTACGTCCTCACCGGATCGGAAGAGGGGCGCGAGCGTGCAGCCCTCGACCTGGTCACGTTAATCGTGGCGCGTGCCGACCCGCCGCCCTCCTCCACACCGGAGCGGGCGGCGCTGATCCGGCTCTGTGCCGCCCCCCTGTCCGTGGCCGAGCTGTCGGCCTATCTGAATCTGCCGTTCAGCGTGGTGACCGTCCTGCTCACCGAGCTGCTGACGGCCGAACTGGTCCAGGCGCGCGCCCCGATCGTGCGGCAGGCGATCGCCGACCGTTCCCTCCTCGAAGCGGTGATGCATGGACTTCAAAAGCTCTGACACCCTCCCCGGACCACGGACCGAGGACCATCTGCCGCAGACGGCACAGGCCGCGGTGAAGATCGTCATCGTGGGCGGGTTCGGGGTCGGCAAGACGACCATGGTCGGTTCGGTCAGCGAGATCAGGCCGCTGACCACGGAGGAGACCATGACGCAGGCCGGCGTCGGGGTCGACGACAACTACGGCTCCGACACCAAGACCGCGACCACCGTGGCGATGGACTTCGGCCGCATCAGCATCACCGACCAGCTGGTGCTGTACCTCTTCGGCACCCCCGGCCAGGAACGCTTCTGGTTCCTGTGGAACGGACTGTTCGAGGGCGCGCTGGGCGCGGTGGTCCTGATCGACACCCGCCGCCTGGAGGTCAGCTTCGACGTCATAGGACGGCTGGAGGAGAGCGGCGTCCCGTTCGTGATCGCCGTCAACTCCTTCCCGGACGGCCCCCGTTACCCCATCGAGGACCTGCGCGAGGCACTCGACCTGGCACCGGAGATCCCCATCGTGGAGTGCGACGCGCGACGGCGGGCTTCCAGTCGGGACACGCTCCTGACGCTCATGCGTTTCCTGCACTCCCTGGAGATGAAGAGGGCGTCCGTCTGAACCGCGACCGCACCGGCGCGGCAACTCACCGCCGGCGCACCGTACTTCGTCACCTTCTACGGCTGACCCCCATCAACTCTTCTGACACCGATTCCACTTCAGTTTCGGAGCGAACACGATGACGGCTGAATCCCACTTCCCGACCGGCACTGACGACACAGCCCTCGCCCCGCCCCCCGGCTGCCCCGCCCACGGCATCGGCCCCGGGGGACTGCGCCGGCTCTACGGCCCCGAGGCCAAGGACCTGGGAGCCGTGTACGAGGAACTGCGGGCCGAGCACGGCGCGGTGGCCCCCGCGCTGCTCCACGACGACGTACCGATCTGGGTCGTCCTCGGTCACGGCGAGAACCTGCACATGGTGCGCACCCCCTCGCAGTTCTGCCGGGACACGCGGCTGTGGAGCTCCCAGCAGGAGGGCATGATCAAGCCCGACCACCCGCTCATGCCGCACATCGCCTGGCAGCCCATCTGCTGCCACGCCGAGGGCGACGAGCACCTGCGGCTGCGCGGTGCGGTCGTCGGCGCCATGTCGACCATCGACCACCGGGGCATCCGGCGCCACATCAAGCGCGCGACCCAGCATCTCGTCAACAAGTTCTGCGAGAGGGGCCGGGCCGACCTGGTCGGCCAGTTCTCCGAATATCTGCCGATGGCGATGCTGTGCGAGATCCTCGGCATGCCCGAGGAGTACAACGACCGACTGGTGCAGGCCGCCCGCGACGCCCTCAAGGGCTCCGAGACGGCGATCACCAGCAACGCCTACGTCATGGAGGTCCTCGGCCGGCTCACCGTCAGCCGCCGCGCCCAGCCCCAGGAGGACTTCACGAGCCACCTCATCACGCACCCGGCCGGACTCACCGACGACGAGGTCCGGGAACATCTTCGCGTGGTGCTCTACGCCGCCTACGAGGCCACCGCCAACCTCCTGGGCAACGTGCTGCGCATCGTGCTCACCAACCCGGGCTTCCGTGCCCGGTTGAGCGGCGGCCAGATGACCGTGCCCGAGGCGGTCGAACAGTCCCTGTGGGACGAGCCGCCGTTCAGTTCCGTCTTTGCCTACTTCGCCAAGCAGGACACCGAACTGGGCGGGCAGCGCATCCGCCAGGGCGACGGTCTCATCTTCGGTATCGCACCGGGCAACGTCGACCCGCGCGTCCGCCCCGACCGCACGGCCAACATGCGGGGCAACCGCTCACACCTCGCCTTCGGCGGCGGCCCCCACGAGTGCCCGGGCCAGGACATCGGCCGTGCCATTGCCGACGTCGGCGTCGACGCGCTGCTGGCGCGCCTTCCCGATGTCCAACTCGCCTGCGAGGAGGACGAGTTGCGCTGGCGGGAGTCCATCTCGAACCGGCACCTGGTGGAACTGCCGGTGAAGTTCGCGCCGAAGCCTCAGCAGGACGCCACCATCCCGGTGCCGCGGCAGAGCCCGAAGGACTCGGCGGTCGGCGCCCACCGGCCGCCGGCCGTGACACCGGAACCCGTCACCCCGGCCGATGCGCCCGGCCAGGAGCACGCACCGGCCCGCCGACCGGCTCTGTTCCAGCGCCTCCTGCGCTGGTGGCGCGGTGACTGAGCCGACCGGGCAGCGGGGTCAGCCGGCCCACTCCGCGTAGGACGACCAGGCCCGCAGCAGACGCGGGCTGACGAACCGGTGCTCGCGCCCCGTCAGCGGATCGGTGAACTCCAGGACCCGCGCCAGCAGTTGGAGCGGGCGCCGGAAGTCACCGGCCGCCAGGGGGCCGGTCACCACCGGATAGAGGGGATCGCCGAGAATCGGCACCCCCGACGCGCACATGTGTACCCGCAGTTGGTGCGTCTGCCCGGTGCGCGGCAGCAGCCGGTACCGGGCACGCCCGTCACGGTGCTCCAGCAACTCGATCCGGGTGACGGCGTTCACCTCGCCCTCGACCTCCCGGGCGGCCATCACCCCGCGCTCCTTGAGGATCCGGCTGCGCACGGTCCGGGGCAGGGCGAGCCGCGGATCGTACGGAGCGACCGCCTCGTACTCCTTGCGCACCATCCGGTCCCGGAACAGCCCCTGATACGCGCCGCGTTCCTCGGGGACGACCGTGAACAGGACCAGCCCGGCCGTGAGCCGGTCGAGCCGGTGCGCGGAGCCGAGCGTGGGGATGCCCAGCTCGTGGCGGAGCCGGGCCAGGGCGGACTGGGTGACATGGCTGCCGCGCGGGGTGGTGGCCAGGAAATGCGGCTTGTCGACGACGACGATGTGCTCGTCGCGGTACAACACGTCCAGCGGGAAGGGCACCGGCACCTCGTAGGGCAGCTCCCGGTGGAACCACACGAACATCCCCGGCGCGTAGGGCGCGTCGGGTGCCACGGCCCGCCCGTCCGCCCCCACGACGAGCCCGCTGTCGAGCATCCCGTCGACGACCCCGGGGCCCGCCCCCGAGAGCCGCTCCACCAGATGCTCGCGCACGGTGGCCCACGGCCCCTCGACGGGCAGCCGCACCCGCACCGGATCCACCCCGTCACGCTGCGGCAGGGGCGGGGGCGGGGGCGGGGTACGGCGTCTCATCACCTCAAGCCTACGAGGTGTCCGGGAGGATCAGGACGGCCCGGGCGCCGGACGCCCTACCCGGCGATCGTCTCCGGCAGTGTGCTCCACCAGGCGATCGCGGGGAGCCTCAGTGGATCCGGGGCGGCGGCCTCGTAGGCGTCGCGGGTGTGGGTGATCCGTACGACGGCTCCGCCTTGGGGAACGGTGTGGCGGGGGCAGGTCGCCGCCCAGTCGAGGTGTCCGCGGATCATGGACGCGAGGTTCGCGAGGTAGCCCGACAGCGCGGGGTCCGAGCTCCGGTCGACCTGGTGGGACAGCCGCAGCCAGTGCGCCAGCACCTGATCGCGCATCGACACGGCCTGGGCGAGGGCCCGGGCGGGTCCGGCGCCGGTCGTGCGGGCGAGGACGTCAGGGAGGTTGTTGACGTCCCCGCTTCCGTCGTGACGGTCCTTGGCGTAGCCGCAGATGTCGTTGTCCCAGCCGAGAATGAGACTGGTCATCTCCGTCAGGGCCCGGACCTCCGGCCGGTCCAGGTCCGCGAGTGCGGGCTCGACGCCGTCCACGGCGGCGGCGAGGCCGGCGAGCGGCAGCACCCAGGTGGTGGCGAGCCGGTTGCGCACGTACGTGTCCAGGTCGGGCGGCACACGGCGGGCGTTGTTCGCGCTCTCGCGCACCTCGGCGGCGAGGGTGACACGGAAGTCACGGACGAGCCGCGCGGCGAGTGCCGGGGACATGGCGCGCCTGACGCGTCGGCCGATGTCGTGCAGTGCTCGAACCGGTGGGTCGGCCGGTTCGGCGAGCCGGCGCGGGTCGAGCGCGTGGGACAGCGCCGCCGCGTAGCGCGCGAAGTCGCCCGGCCGACCGCGTAGTCGGCCGTCGTCGTTGAGGTCGTCGATGACGAACGTCAGGGTGAGCAGGGCGGCCAGGGTCCGGGCTCCGGTGAGGGTGGCACGCGGAACGAAGCGGGCCGCGAGGCCGCCGATGTCCGCACCGGCGAGGCGTGCGATCTCGTGGCCGCCCACGGCGAGCCGGTGACGGACGCTCCACTCCAGCTGGAAGTCGGTGATCGCGTCGCGTTGCGGGTGGACCCCACCGGGGATCGGGCACCACAGTGCGGGTATGGACAGCGGTCCGGGCACTTGCTCGTTCATGAGTACTCCCTTCCGGGCCGCCGACCGGGGATCGGACGGCCGGCGGTTGCTGAGCGAGGTCCTTGCACGGTGCGCTTGGCTTGTCCGGGTCACGGCTCCGACGGCGGGAGGGGGACCGCGGGCGGGTTGTGCAGAAGGTCGATGAGTCCACGACAGGTCAGGGCGTGGGTCTGGGACGCCACGTCGGTCAGGAACGGCCGTGGGCCGCACATGGTGGGATCCGGCTCGATCCACATTCCGTCGTCCCGTTGGCTCTCGAAGAGAAAGCGTGCCGCCCGTTCGAGCGCCTGCGGCGTGCCGGTGCGGGAGCGGATGAGAACGGTCACGGCGAGGGCGGTCGCCGCCGGGCTCGAACTGTTCGCGCCGGGGAACGCGGGCCAGCCGCCGTCCTTGTTCTGGGTGGCCGCCAGAGTCCTGGCCTCGGAACGAGCCGCCTCGCTGCGCCAGCCCAGCACGGGACTGATCTCCGCCGCGGGGTAGCCGGGGAAGACGTACCAGTCGGCGGTCCAGTGGCCGGCCCTGCGGTGCCGGCGCAGAAGCCATTGGGTGGCCCGCCGCACCTCGACCTCCTCGGGATGGTGGGCGCGTATTCCGGCGACCATGTGCGCGACGGTGTCCTGGGCCATGGTGTCGACGGCGGTGTTCCATGTGGTCCACAGCCCCTGGTCGTCCTGATGGGTCCGCGCGTATTCGGCGGCGGTCGGCCAGGCCCGGCGGCCCTGCTCGGTGTCGGCCAGGGCCAGCAGGGTGTTCCCCGTGGTGTCGACGTCGCTGGCCAGGCCCGTGCCGGCGATCGCTCCCGACACGCTCCCCCAACCACCCTGAGGTGACTGGACGCCCGCCAGGAAGTCCAATGCGCCGGGCCGTGCACGGGTGTCGAAGTCCCTGTGGCCGCGCAGGCAGCGAACCATCAGTCCCGTGTCCCAGACGTCGAATGTGGTGAACCGCCATGTCCCGTCCGGGTGTTGGTCCGCCAGGAGCCTGGCCGTGCAACGGTGCGTGGCGGCCCGCCCCGGAGCGGCCCGGGTCAACGCCAGGCAGGCCATGGCGGTGACCAGCGGCATGGTGTGGAACGAGCCGTCCGGTGACTGTTCGGCGGTCAACGCGGCGACGAGGCTGTCGCCCACCGGCAGGTCGGCCGCGTGCCTGGCGATGATCTCGGCGGACAGGAGCTGGGCCCGGTGCCAGCCCGTCAGCGAAGCGCGGTCCCGGTGACCGAGGGCCGCCGTGGTGTGGGCGAGGAGCGTGTGCGGGGAGCAGCCCGGCACGCCCGCGGCCACGCCGAGGGTCTGCAGCAGGATCAGGCGACGCCGGTGTGCGGCTCCGGCGCGGGGTAAGACAGGCATGGCGGGAGGGGCGGTGGCATCAAGGGCGAGAGCGCGAAGCCATGTGTCGGCGGCCGCTGTGAAGTCGTCGTGCCGTTGGGGTTCGGCCTGCCGCAGCCATGCGTGCACACGGCTCCGGTGCCCGGAATGGTGCCCCGCCCCGGCCAGAGCGAAGGCTGCGAGGGCGTTTTCCAGGATGCGGGGGCGCGCGGGTGTCGCCCAGGAGCCGTTGGGCCGCTGTGCTTCCAGACAGGCGACAACGGCCCGGTCGAGGCAGCGCCGCGTCTCGCGGGCCAGTACCGGTGTCTCTCCTGAAGACTGATATGCATGACGGAAGCTGCTCATAACCGCTCATCTCCGCACTGAAGTCGAAATCTATGGGGTGGAGTCCGATCGCGGTATGTCAAGGAACAGGGTCGGGGATACCCTTCCCGCCCGCCATGCGGCGCAAAGCGCCCGTCATACGCCTCTGCGTGCGCGGTAGTTCACGCAACGCTTCAGCGTGCTTCACAATGAGGTTTGTGGAGCCGGTAGTTGCAGGTCCAGGGCCGGAACTGGGGGCGCACGTTGCCGCGAGGGGAGCGGGAACGGCGGGTCCACACTTCCGTGCGATGGGTTCGCACCTCCGTGCGCCCTCGCGCGGTCGGCTTGTGTCCCGGTCCCTCGTGGCAGTCTCTGCACGAACGAAGTGCCACCTGTCGTGCAAGAACTTGGCCATTGGCCGAACGCTTCAGTGGATCCGAGTGCTGCACGACGCGCGGGTGACGACCGCTTCTGCGAGTTCCCGCACAGCGAGCCGCGGGCCGCTGCCGGGGACTTGCGTCCCGTTGAAGTCCCTTAGGTACGGCGCGACTTGATCCGTGCTGGTGGAGATGTTTCCGCCACGACCGTGGAGGACTGATCATGAAGGCCGACCACTCGTTCGTCAGCGCGCCGGGAGCAGTGCCGCTGCTCGGTCACACATGGCGGTTTCTGCGCGACCCGCTGAGCTTCCTGCGTTCCCTGCCCGCCGTCGGCGACATCGTCGCGATACGGCTCGGCCCGTTCGACGCCCTCGTGGTCTGCGCCCCCGAACTGGTCCGCCAAGTCCTCGTGGACGACCGCACCTTCGACAAGGGCGGCTTCCTCTTCGACCGCAGTCGCGAGTTCCTGGGCAACGGTCTCGGGACCTGCCCGCACAAGGACCACCGCCGACAGCGGCGAATGATCCAGCCGGCCTTCCACCAGGCGCGACTGCCGGGCTACGCGCGGGAGATGAGCGCGCAGGCACGCGCGGTGGCCGACTCCTGGCGGTCCGGCCGGACCATCGATGTCCTGGCCGAAATGACGACGATCAGCCTGGGCACCACCGCGGCCACGATCTTCTCCGCCGCGCCCTCCGAGCTGCGTGAGTCGCTCGCCGCCGACCTGCTCACTCTCGAAGGAGGAGTGTTCCGGCGCATGCTCCTGCCGCCCCGTGCCGACGCCGTCCCCACCCGCGGCAAGCGCCGCTACGACCGCGCGCAGACCCGGTCCAGGCAGAGCATCCACCGCATCATCGCCGACTACCGGGCCGACGAGACCGACCACGGTGACCTGATGTCCATGCTGCTGGCAGCACAGGACGAGCTCGCGGCCCCGGGGGCGGCGGGAGCATCCCTGTCCGACGAGGAGATCAGGGACCAGGTCATGTCCTTCCTCTTCGCCAGCACGGACACCATCGGCAAGGCCCTCTCCTGGGCCTGGTACCTGCTGGGACGTCACCCGCGCACAGCGGAGCGCCTGCACGCCGAGGTCGACGCGGTGCTGAAGGACGGGACGGCCACCTTCGAGGATCTGCCCCGGCTGGAAGTGACCCGGAACATCGTCACCGAGACCATGCGCCTGTATCCGCCGGGCTGGTTGCTGACCCGTACCACCACGGTCGACACCGAACTCGGTGGCCGGCCCGTCCCCGCCGGCACCGACATCGTGGTCAGCCCCTACCAGATGCATCATCGCGCCGACCTGTACCCCGACCCGGAGCGATTCGATCCCGACCGCTGGGCACCCGAGCGAGCGGGGACCGTGCCCCGGGGCGCGCATCTGACCTTCGGGGGAGGCGCGCGCAAATGCATCGGCGACGCCTACGGGATGACCGAGGCGACGCTCGCACTGGCGACCATTGCCGCCCGTTGGCGACTTGAGCCCGTCCCGGGCCGGAAGGTCACAGCGGCGCCGTACGCGCTCGCCCTCGGCCCCAAGGGGCTGTACATGCGAACCGTCGCGAGGGACGGCCGGGGGCGCGAAGCCTCAGACCGTGGCCCCCGCACGGACGGCCGCAGTGAAGCTCCGTCAACGGTCGCCCAGGTTCCGCAACGAGGTCATTGAGCAAGTCCTGCGGGAGTCTGGGCCGTTGTCGCGGCAGAGCGCACCCGTTGTGCGCGTGTCAGCCGGTACAGAACCCCGACCCCCACCGTCACGAGCAAGAACAACACCGTGAACCACTGGAAGTACCAGTGCCCGCCCGCCGGGTCGTACACCGCGGCGCGCGGCCACGCCAGGTTGACGGTCATGATCAGGCCGTAGAGGAGTGCCAGGGCGTTGACCGGCACCCCCCAGCGGCCGAGGGAGAACAGGCGGGCGCCGGTCTCGTCGGTGCCCTCGGTGGTGAATTCGCCGCGCAGGCGGCGGATCAGCAGCGGACCCGTGACCATCGCGTAGGCCAGGTACAGCATCACGATGCAGGTGGTGCCGATGGCCAGGAACGCGTCCGGGGAGGCGAAGTTGAGGAGGAGCAGGGCTGCTGCCAGGACGCCTACGACCAGGGCGGGGGCGCTGGGCATTCCCGTGCGCGGGTTGACCTTGGACAGGCGGGCGGAGAACGGGAGTTGGCCGTCGCGGGCCATGGAGAACAGCATGCGGCAGGCCGCCGTCTGGATGGCCAGGGTCGCCACCGCGATCGCCACCACCACGTCGGCCAGCAGCGCCTTGCCGACGCCGTCGCCGAGGCTGCTCGTCAGGACGTAGCTGAGGCCGTCGACGCCCAGGTGGCCGTCGGTCATGCTGGGCGCGGCGAGCAGGCCGCCGAGGATGATCAGGCCGCCGAGCAGGCCCGCCGCGCCGAGCGCGGTGAGGATCGTGCGGGGCGCGGTGCGGCGGGGGTTGTGGGTCTCCTCGCTCATCTCGCCCGCGCTGTCGAAGCCGATCATCACGTACGCCGCCGTGAACGAGCCCACCAGCAGCGCGCCGAGCAGGCCGCCCTCCAGGCTGCCGGTCGTGTGGAAGGTGATGCTCGGGGTGCGCTTCGAGTGGGTCAGGAGAAGGACGACGATCAGGATCGCGCCGATGATCTCGGCGGTCACTCCGACCCGGTTGATCACCGACATCACGCGGTTGTCGAGGATGTTCACCAGCGTCGTCAGGACCAGCAGGATCACACCGAGGACGGCCGCGTTGGCCGCGCCGTCGGGTGAGGTGGGCGCGGGGTCGCCGCCCACCAGCTGGAAGCCCGACCAGATCGCCGGCAGCACCATCTGGAGCGCGAGCGCCGCCGCCGCTACGACGACGATCTGGCCGATCACCATGATCCAGCCGGCGAACCAGCCGAAGGCCGCGGTGGAGAGGCGCGAGGACCACTGGTAGATCGCGCCCGAGATCGGGTAGCGCGCGGCCAGTTCCGCGAAGCAGGCCGCCACCAGCAGCTGGCCCGCCAGCACGATCGGCCAGGCCCAGAAGAAGACCGGGCCGCCGAACGCGTACCCGAAGGCGAAGAACTGGAAGACGGTCGTCAGTACGGAGATGAAGGAGAACCCGGCCGCGAACGACGCGTACCGGCCGAGGCTGCGGTGCAGCTCCTGGCGGTAGCCGAACTCGGCGAGGGAGCCGTCGTCGGGGGAGTGGGGCGGATCGGGGCGTACGTCGGAGGGGGTGGTTGTGGCCACGGCGGCACCTGCCTTCGGCGCGAATTCCTGTCGGGTGACAGAAATTAGGGACGGCCTGTTTCGGACGCGTCACGCGACCGTGTCCAGGGCGGGCCCAAGTCCTCACGCTCTTGCCCTCGCCGCAAAATCGCGATACATCGTGTATTGACGTTCCGCGGCGACTCGCGATATGTTCGCTCACGAATATCCGGATGCGAGGTGTGCCCGAGCGAGGGCTGGGAGGTGGTGGTCCCCGTGGCCGCGAAGCGTCGCAAGCTCAGCAATCCGCTGGCACTCGCCGTGCTGGTGACCCTCTGCCAGGGCCCCATGCATCCGTACGAGATCGCCCAGACCCTGCGCCGCCAGGGCAAGGACACCAGCACGAAGATCAACTACGGCTCGCTCTACACGGTCGTGCAGAACCTGGAGAAGCACGGCTTCGTCGAGGTCGCCGACATAGAGCGCCAGGGCAACCGCCCCGAGCGCACGGTCTACGGCCTGACCGGCGCCGGGCGCGAGGAGATGACCGAGTGGTTGTCGGAGCTGCTGGCCCGCCCGGTCAAGGAGTTCCCCATCTTCGAGACGGCCCTCTCACTGCTGGGCGCCCTGCACCCCGACGAAGCGGCGACGCTGCTGGAGGAGCGGGTGAAGAACCTGGAGGTGCAGGCGGCCGGCGAGCGCGGAGCGCTGGAGAAGCTCTACGAATCCGTGCCCCGGCTCTTCCTCGTCGAGGTCGAGTACCAGCTGCACATGACCGAGGCGCAGACCGAGTGGGTCCGCGGCCTGCTGGAAGAGCTCAGAAAGGGCTCGATGCTCGGCGTCGAAGGCTGGCGCCACTTCCACGAAACGGGGGAACAGCCACCGGAGTTCACCTGACGAAGACTGACCCCGACCGGACTGTTGCAGCAGTCCTGCCGGGGTCACGAACCCCGAGACCGACCCGCCGTGCGGCAAGCCAGGCGATCGAGGTGCGGCACACCCAGGATAGCCCGGCGCTCTGCACGCGGATCAGTCGTGACCTTTCACACTCACATCCGCTCATTCATGGAGAGCAGTCGACATGAGCAGTACTCGTACGAGCACCGGTGCGCCCGCGGTCGAGGCACGCCGACTGATCAAGACCTATCCCGGCGACGTCACCGCCCTCAACGGCATGGACATCACCGTGGAACCCGGCACCGTCTTCGGCCTCCTCGGGCCGAACGGCGCCGGCAAGTCCACCACCGTCAAGATCCTCACCACCCTGGCCCGCCCCGACTCCGGCACGGCCACCGTCGCGGGCCACGACGTGCTGCGCCACCCGGACCGGGTGCGCCGCGCGATCGGCGTGGTCGCCCAGAACTCCGGCGCCGACCCGACGGCGACCGGCCGCGAGAACCTCCAACTCCAGGGCAGGCTCTACGGCTTGAAGGGCGCCGCCCTCGCGCGGCGGGTGGACGAACTCCTCGACCGCTTCACCCTCGCCGACGCCGCCAAACGCCCGGTGAAGGGCTACTCCGGCGGAATGCGCCGCCGCCTGGACGTGGCACTCGGCCTGGTGCACCGGCCCGAGGTGCTCTTCCTCGACGAGCCCACCACCGGCCTCGACCCGGAGGCCCGCACCGCGATGTGGGACGAGATCGGCCGGCTCGCGGGGGAGGAGGGGCTGACCATCCTGCTCACCACCCACTACCTCGAAGAGGCCGACCGGCTCGCCGAACGCATCGCGATCGTCGACCGCGGCCGGGTCGTCGTGGAGGGCACCCCCGACTCCCTCAAGGGTGAACTCCGGGGCGACGCGGTCCACTTGGAGCTGCGCGAAGCGGTCGGCGACGCCGGTCGTACGCTGCTCAGGAGCGCCCTCGTCGGACTGGCAGGCGTGCACGAGGTGCTGGTCGACGGACGCCGGGTCAGTGCCCGCGCCGACGACGGAGCAGCCGCGATGCCCGTCCTGCTGGCGGCGTTCGAGCGCGTCGGCGTCGGGGTCGCCGCCGCGACCGTCGCCCGCCCCTCGCTCGACGACGTCTATCTCCGCTACGCCGGCCGTCGTTACTCCGAGGCCGACGCGGACAGCGCCGAGCAGCTTGCCGTCGCCGTCGCCGGAGGTGCGCGATGAGCACCGCCGTCTCCCAGACCTGGTACATGACGCAGCGTCAACTCATGGTGTTCGCACGGCAGCCCGCCTTCGCGGTCATCACCCTCATCCAGCCCGTGATCTGGCTGTTCCTCTTCGGCAACCTCTTCAAGAAGGTCGTCGAACTCGGCGGCTTCGGCACCACCTCGTACCTGGACTACCTCGTCCCCGGTGTGGTCGTGATGAGCGCGCTCAGCTCCAACATGTGGGCGGGCATGGGCACGTTGGAGGAGATCCAGCGCGGCACCCTCAACCGCTTCCTGACCACTCCGGTCAGCCGGGCCGCGCTGATGAACGGCAATGTCGTCAACAACGGCCTGGTGACCGCGTTCCAGTCGGTGGTCATCGTGCTGCTCGGACTGCTCGGCGGCGCCGACTACCCGGGCGGCGTCGGCGGCATCGCGATCCTGATAGTCGCCTCGGTCCTGCTGGGCACCATCTTCGGGGCACTGTCCAACGCGCTCGGGATGCTGGTGCAGGAGCGGGAGTCGATCATCGGCATCAACACCTTCCTGCTGCTGCCGCTGACATTCCTCTCCAGCGCCTTCATGGCACCCTCACAGATGCCCACGTGGATGCAGCACATAGCCGACTTCAACCCACTCAACTGGGCGATGGTGGCGGGCCGTTCGGCAATGTCCGAGCACCCCGACTGGGGCGACGTACTCAGCAGGGGCGGCGCGCTACTGGGCCTGGCGGTGGCGGCGGTGTGGCTGTCGATACGTACGTTCAGGTCGTACCAACGGTCGGTGTAGAACCCCGAAGGGAGCGCCCCGCAGGGGCGCTCCTGAAGGGGCGCGGGGAACTGCGCGACCAGCCACAACGGCGCCGCACAGGCCAACGGTCCGTCGTGGCACCCCGAGCGGCGCGCCTATGCGGCCGCGCTGGCCCCCGAAACACCCTCCTGCTCCGCCTCGATCTTCGCGTTCCACTCCCGCTTGGAGGCCTGCCAGCCGTCCTCGTTGTGACCGAGCCGCCAGTAGCCGGAGATCGACAGATCCTCGCGCGGGATCGCCGACTCGACCCGCAGCAGGGCCCGCAGGTCCTTCACGAAGGCCGCCTCGCCGTGCACGAACGCGTGCACGCGGCCCTCGGGGAACTCCAGGGCCCGTACGGCCTCGACGAGTGTCTCGCCGACCGGACGGTCACCGCGGTGCAGCCAGACGACCTCGATGTCGGAGTCGATCTTCTGCTCCTCCTCGGGCCCGGAGATCTCCACGAAGGCGTGTGCCGTGACGCCCTCGGGCAGCGACTCCAGCGCGCGGGCGATCGCGGGCAGCGCGCTCTCGTCCCCGGCGAGCAGATGCCAGTCGGCGTCGGTGTCAGGAGCGTAGGCGCCGCCGGGGCCCATGAAGTGGACGGTCTCACCGGGCTGGACGCGGGTGGCCCACGGGCCGGCGAGGCCCTCGTCGCCGTGGATGACGAAGTCCAGGGTGAGTTCGAGGTGTTCGGGGTCCCAGGCGCGCACGGTGTAGGTGCGGGTCACCGGCCACTGCTCGCGCGGGAACTCCGCGCGGATGCGCTCCACGTCGAAGGGCTCGGGGTAGGTGGCGCCCCCGGCCGGGAAGAGCAGTTTCACGTAATGGTCGGTGCAGGTGTCCGCCGAGAACTCGGCCAGGCCCTCGCCACCGAGCACCACGCGCTGCATGTGGGGGGTCAGCCGTTCGGTGCGGACGACCTGCGCGGAGTGGGGCTTACGCGGCTTCCGTGCCGGACGTTCTGCCATGACGGCCTCCCAGGTCTATAGCTAAGGCTTACCTAAGTTAGCATCTCTCCCCCACTTAACACCCCCTGTATGAGGGGTTCATGAACGTCTCGCACAGAACATCACTCCCCACCAGCGAGAATGCCGTTCACGGAAAACGAGAATTAAGCTTGCGCTCCGAGTGTGGTCAGCAGTCGCTGCAATGATCCGCCCAGCCCCCAGCGTTCCGCCAGTGCGCCCACCAACTCCGGATCACGCGGGGCGCGGGGCAGCGCGAGGTCGACATCCGGCAGCGGTACGTCGTCCGCGACCCGTACGACCTTGGGCGCGACCGCGACGTAGGGCCGCGCCTCGTCGAGGCGCTTGCGCTGCGAAGGGGTCAGCTTGGACTTGGGGTCGTCGATCGCCGCCATGATCCCGGGCACGTCACCGAACTCGGCGAGGAGCTTGGCCGCCGTCTTCTCGCCGATGCCGGGCACACCCGGCAGACCGTCGCTGGGGTCGCCGCGCAGCAGCGCCAGGTCCACATAACCGCGGCCGTCGACACCGTACTTCTCGCGCAGGAACGCCTCATCGGTGAGCTGGAGCGAGCCGACGCCCTTGATCGGATACAGGACGCGGACACCGCGGGCGTCGTCGACGAGCTGGTACAGGTCGCGGTCGCCGGTGACGATGTCGACCGGGCCCTTGGCCTGCGCGGTGAACGTGCCGATCACGTCGTCCGCCTCGTACGGCTCGACGCCCACGCGCGCGATGCCGACCGCGTCGAGGACGGCCTCGATGATCGGGACCTGCGGGGAGAGCGTGTCCGGCACCTCCTCCTCGTCCGGGCCGCTCTCGCGCACCTCGGCGACACGGTGCGCCTTGTAGGTGGGGATCAGGTCGACCCGCCACTGGGGCCGCCAGTCCGCGTCCATGCACGCGACCAGCTGGTCCGGACGGTGGTCCTTGACCAGCCGGTCGATGAATTCGAGCAGCCCGCGCACGGCGTTCACCGGCGTCCCGTCCGGTGCCTTCACGGACTCCGGGACGCCGAAGTAGGCGCGGAAGTAGAGCGAGGCGGTGTCGAGGAGCATCAGTCGTCCGGTCACGTCACGCATCATGCCGCACGACGGCCCGACGACCACCTCCCCCTGTCACCCGGAGAGACGAACGCTGCCGACCGGTGAGACGGACGCGGCCGACCGGTGAGACGGACGGCCGACCGGTGGGACGGGCGACCGGCCGGTGAGCTGGGCCACTCTGTGTTTGCGCGCGCAGAGCAGGGGCAGGCGCGGCCTCGGAGCGGGCTCGGTTGCACATTCAACCGCAGTGGCCCGCCATGTCCTGCCCCCGATCGAGAGGTACGCGTGTCAGCCAGGCTAGAAGCCGAACACCTGCACAAGGTGTTCGGCAGACGACCGGTCCAAGCAGTCGAACGGCTCCGGAAGGGGGCCGACCGGGAGGAACTGCGCGCCGACGGCACCACGGCCGCCGTGATCGACGCCTCCTTCTCCGTCGCACCGGGCCAGATCTTCGTCGTCATGGGCCTGTCCGGCTCCGGCAAGTCCACCCTCCTGCGGATGCTCAACGGACTCCTGGAGCCCACCGCGGGCCGCGTCCTCTTCGACGGCCAGGATCTGACCGCGCTCACCGACCGCGAACTGCGCGAGGTCCGCGCCCACAAGATCAGCATGGTCTTCCAGCACTTCGCGCTCTTCCCGCACCGCAGCGTCCGCGAGAACGCCGCCTACGGCCTGGAAGTGCAGGGCGTGCCCCGCGCCGAGCGCGAGGCCCGCGCCGGCGAGGCGCTCGCCCTGTGCGGCCTGGCCGGCTGGGAGGACTCCTGGCCCGACGAGTTGTCCGGCGGAATGCAGCAACGCGTGGGCCTGGCCCGGGCGTTGGCCACCGACGCCGACCTGCTCCTCATGGACGAGTCCTTCAGCGCCCTCGACCCGCTGATCCGCCGGGACATGCAGGACCAACTCCTGGAACTCCAGAAGTCGTTGAAGAAGACCATCGTCTTCATCACCCACGACCTCAACGAGGCCATGCGCCTCGGCGACCGCATCGCCGTCATGCGCGACGGCCGCATCGTCCAGACCGGCACCGCCGAGGACATCCTGCTGCGCCCCGCGAACGACTACGTCGCCTCCTTCATCCAGGATGTGGACCGTTCCAGGGTGCTGACCGCGTCCGCCGTCATGGACACCGGCGTCGACGGCCACGAGGCCGACTGCGACTGCGAGACCGCCACGCCGGACACCCCCTTCACCGACCTGTGCGCCCTCAGCGCCCGCCTCACCCACCCGGTCGCGGTGCTCGACGCGGCCGACGCCGTCGTAGGAGTCGTACCGCAGGAACGGCTGGTCGCGTTTCTCGGCGGGGAAGCCGCCACCGAGCCGGAGGAGGTGACCGCGCATGCCCAGGCTTCCGCTCGGTGACTGGGTCGACTCCGGTGTCGACTGGCTGGTCGCCCACATGTCCTGGCTCTTCGACGCGATCAAGACGGTCGTGGAGGGGATGTACGACGGCGTCAACGCGGTGCTCACCGCGCCCCAACCCCTGCTTCTGGCGGGCATGTTGGCGGTGCTCGCCTGGTGGCTGCGTGGTCTTGTCGCGGGGGTGCTGGCCTTCGCCGGGTTCCTGCTGATCGACTCGCTCGACCTGTGGGACCGGTCCATGTCGACGCTGGCCCTGGTGCTGGTGGCGACCGTCATCGCCCTGGTGATCTCGATCCCGCTGGGCATCTGGGCGGCCCGTTCCAAGACGGTCAGCGCGGTCGTACGGCCCGCTCTCGACCTGCTCCAGACGATGCCGTCGATGGTGCTGCTGATCCCGGCGATCCTCTTCTTCGGGCTCGGCACCTCAGCCGGCATCATCGCCACCCTGATCTTCGCGCTCGCCCCCGGCGTCCGCATGACCGAACTGGGCATACGGCAGGTCGACGCCGAACTCGTCGAGGCGGCCGAGGCGTTCGGCACCTCACCGCGCGACACGCTCCTGCGCGTCCAACTGCCCCTGGCCCTCCCGACGATCATGGCGGGCGTCAACCAGGTCATCATGCTGGGCCTGTCGATGGTCGTCATCGCCGGCATGGTCGGCACCGGCGGCCTCGGCGGCGCCGTCAACGAGGCGATCGGCCAGCTCGACATCGGCTTCGGCTTCGAGGCGGGCGTAGGCATCGTCGTCCTTGCGATCTACCTCGACCGGATGACCGGCGCGCTCGGCACCCAGATCTCCCCGCTCGGCCGCAGGGCCGCCGCCAAGGCCCGTACGGCGGAGAGCGCCAAGCCCTGGAACTACCGCCCCCGCCCCGCGTTCGCCGTGATCGGCGTGGTCGTCCTCGCCCTGGTGGCCGGCGGCCTGGGCGTCTTCGGCTCCGCCTCCGGCACGAAGGCGACCTCTGCCACGAACGTCGGCAGGGGCAAGGAGATCACCATCGGCTACATCCCCTGGGACGAAGGCATCGCCTCCACCTTCCTCTGGAAGGAACTCCTGGAGGAACGCGGCTACAAGGTGACGACCACCCAGTACGCGGCCGGTCCGCTCTACACCGGCGTCGCCACCGGCCAGGTCGACTTCCAGACCGACGCCTGGCTGCCCACCACCCACGCCGAGTACTGGAAGAAGTACGGCAAGCAGCTCGACGACCTCGGCAGCTGGTACGGCTCCACGTCCCTGGAGCTGACCGTCCCGTCGTACGTCAAGGACGTCAACACGCTCGCGGACCTCAAGACCCACGCCTCCGAGTTCGGCGGCAAGATCACCGGCATCGAACCCAGCGCCGGAATGATGGGCCTCCTCAAGTCCAAGGTCCTCAAGGAGTACGGCCTTCAGAGTTCCTACGACGTCGTCGACGGCTCCACCCCGGCGATGCTGGCCGAGCTGAAGCGCGCGTACGCCAAGAAGCAGCCCATCGTCGTCACGCTCTGGTCGCCGCACTGGGCGTACAGCGACTACAAGCTGAAGAAGCTCACCGACCCGAAGGGCGCCTGGGGCAAGGGCGACGGCGTGCACACGGTGTCCCGCAAGGGCTTCGCCGCCGACAACCCCGACGTCGGGAAGTGGCTGAAGGACTTCCGTATGACCGAGGCGCAGCTCACCGGTCTGGAGGCGCAGATCCAGAAGTCCGGCAAGGGCCAGGAGCAGGCCGCCGTCCGCACCTGGCTGAAGCAGCACCCGGGCCTCGTCGACCAGTGGGCACCGGTCGCGAAGAACCAGAAGAGCCAGGCGGCCGGATGACCTGACAGTCCCGGCCGCCGCCCCGGAGGTGGGCTTCGCCGCGCGTTCCCCCCTTCGTGCGGCGAAGCCCACCTTTCGTGCTGTCCCGGTACGAAAAGGATCCGGCCAACCACACAGCGTCACGAAGTCATGGGATCGGGCCCGAGAAGTGAGCGGGAACACAGGCGACCGCGCACGCATTGAAGAGTAGGGACGAAGTCTCGCGCTGATCGAGGGTCGGCGGGCCCTTGCGCACTGGCCAGAACCGTGAGGTCCGATCGCACGCTGTGTGACGTGGATGTGACAGGCGCATGAAACGGTTTGCCGAACATGCGTAGGGTGCAGAGAACTCATCAGAGGCAGTTTCAGAACCAGCCGCAGGCCGACGAGCGAAGGAGGGAGCCGGAGCGATGGGCGACCACAAAGAACAGCCCCTTCGGGTGGGTGCGGCCGTACGGCGGCGGCGCCGCTCGCTGGACCTGACGCTCGCCGTCGTGGCCGAGCGCAGCGGTCTGTCGGTGCCCTTTCTGAGCCAGGTCGAGAACGACCGGGCGCGCCCCAGCCGGAGTTCCCTGGAGAAGGTGGCCGACGCCCTGCGGACCACGGCCGTCGAACTCCTCGCCGCCGCCGACCCCGCGTGCAGTGTGGACGTCGTACGCGCCGAGGAACCCGAGTCGGCGGCGCCCCGGATGCGTTCGCTGGTACGGGGCCATCACCAGCTGCACGCCTCGGAGTTCACCGGCGACCATGACGCCGGACGCGAATTCCAGCACCGGAACGACGAGTTGATGTACGTCGCGGACGGCGCAGTCGAGATCGAGGCGGAGGGGCGCGCGTACCGGCTCGTGCGCGGCGACACGATGTACCTGACCGGTGGGGTACGGCACCGCTGGCGCGCGACCGTTCCGGACACCCGGGTCGTCGTGGTCGCGGTGGCCGAGCACATCGAGGCGGTCCAGGACCGCCCGCGCTGATGCGCGTCGTCTCGCTCGTACCCTCCCTGACGGAGGCAATTGCCGTGTCGCTGCCGGGAGTTCTGGTCGGCGCGACCGACTGGTGCAGCCATCCGGCCGACCTGGACGTCACCCGCGTCGGCGGCACCAAGAACCCGAAGCTCGATCCGATCCTCGCCCTCGCGCCCGACCTGGTGGTCGCCAACGAGGAGGAGAACCGCGAGCCGGACCTGACGGCCTTGCGGGAGGCGGGTGTTGAGGTCCTGGTCACCGAAGTGCGGGACGTCCCGCAGGCGTTCCGCGAACTGGACCGGGTCCTCGACGCGTGCGGAGCGCCCGTACGGCCGCGCTGGCTGGAGGAGGCCGAGCGGGCGTGGGCCGAACTCCCGTCCCCCGAAGGCCGCTTGACGGCCGTCGTCCCCGTCTGGCGCCGCCCCTGGATGGTGCTGGGCCGGGACACCTTCGCGGGCGATGTACTGTCCCGCCTCGGAGTCGACCACGCGTACGCGGCGCACGCCGAGCGCTACCCGCGCGCCACGATCGCCGAACTGCGGGCGGCCGCAAGGGACTTGGTGGTCCTCCCCGACGAGCCGTACCGCTTCACGGCCGACGACGGACCGGAGGCCTTCCCCGGCCTGCCCTGCGCACTCGTCAGCGGTCGGCACCTGACGTGGTACGGGCCGTCACTGACCGAAGCGCCACGGGTGCTGTCCGAGGCCCTGCGAGCAGCTCGCCGCTGACCAGCCCCCGGGCGGTATGCACGGCGGCGGTGGCCCACGCGGCCACGAGCACGCCGTACAGGACGAACGCGAGACCGTCGTAGACGGCGAGGCCGGTGTGCCGGGCCAGGGACTCGGCGCCGGTGACGCAGGTGCCGACCGGGAAGGTGAACGCCCACCAGGTCATCGCGAAACCCATGCCCCGGCGGCGGGCGCGCACCACGTGCGCGGTGGCGAGGGCGAACCAGAGCAGCGCGAAGCCCATGACGGGGACGCCGTAGAGAACGGCGAGGAGGCCGAAGGCCTGGGCGGACGCGGCCGGCACGACGCCGGGGGCGAAGTCCGCGAACTTGCCGACGGCGGTCGTGGATTGACCGAGCGGGCCCAGCACCAGGAACAGCGTCGGAGTGAGCGCGAGGGGCAACGGCCCCCCGGTGACCAGCCGGGCGAAGACCAGCGGGAGCATCAGGAGCGTGGCCAGCAGACTCAGCCCGAACATCGCGAAGCACGCGAGGAGGAGGGTCTCCCGGGGCTGCCCGGCCGGCAGGTGGGGCACGAGGAGCGGCCCGACGGCGGCGGACACCATCGGCGCGACGACGGGCAGCAGCCACACCGGAGTCGCTTCCGACGGGTGCACGTGATGCCGTACGGCCATCAGGTACGGGACGGCCACGGCGGCCACCAGCCCTACGACCGTACCGGCGCCGAACAGCACGGCGTCGAGGACGACCGCCGCCCGCAGCCCGATCCAGTCCTGCCCGACGACCAGGGCACCGCCGCCCACCGCCAGCAGGGCCATCGCGAGGCAGCCGTAGAAGGGGGCCATTGCCGGGTCGCGGAGGTGGGCGCGGGCCTGGTCGCGGTGGTGGGTCCAGTGCAGGGCGCGGGCGGTCAGCAGGGTCAGGAGCAGGGCGAGGGAGAGGGCCCAGACGGCGGTGCAGGCCGTGCGCAGTCCGGGGAGGTGGCCGGGGAGCCCGGCGCCGGCCGTGGCGACGATGGCGGTGCCCATGACGGACGCGTACCAGTTGGGTCCGAGGTGACGAACTGCGGTGACCATGTGTCCAGCGTCTCGCCGGCTGAGACGGGCGACCAGGGAGTATGTGTCTATGGGGACATAAACTGGATTTATGAGCAGTGACGAGACGGATGGCGGGCGGGAAGGGTCGATAGCGCACCGGGTGCCGGATCTGGGCGCGCTGGAACTGCTGCTGGCAGTGGCCCGGCTCGGCAGCCTCGGTGGCGCGGCGCGCGAGCTGGGCATCACCCAGCCGGCAGCCAGCAGCCGGATCCGCTCGATGGAACGGCAGCTGGGCGTGGCCCTGGTGGACCGCTCCCCGCGCGGCTCACGCCTCACCGACGCGGGCGCTCTCGTCACCGACTGGGCGCGGCGGGTCGTCGAGGCGGCCGCCGCGTTCGACGCGGGTGCGCAGGCGCTACGGCACCGGCGCGACTCGCGGCTCCGGGTCGCCGCGAGCATGACCATCGCGGAGTATCTGCTCCCCGGCTGGCTCCTGGCCCTGCGCTCCCAACGCCCGGACACGGCGGTGTCGTTGCTGGCCGGCAACTCCACGACGGTCGCGGAACAGCTCCTTGCGGACGAGGCGGACCTGGGCTTCGTGGAGGGCCTGTCGGTCCCACCGGGCTTGGACTCCACGGTGATAGCCCACGACCACCTGATCGTCGTGACAGCCCCCACCCACCCCTGGGC
>NZ_JAEQAZ010000460.1 GCF_016654115.1 Streptomyces sp. MBT53 | reverse complement strand
GGCCCGCACCGGCCGCCTCTACGACGGCTGGCTCCCCTACCCGCCCGACCCCGCCGACTACAGGACCGGCCTGCACGACATCCACCAGGCGGCCACCGCGGCGGGCCGTACGCCCGAGGCCATCACCCCGGCGCTCTTCGTCACCGTACGAATAGACGACGACCCCCGGACCGCCCGAGCCGCACTCGACGACTACGCCCGGGCCACCTACGGCATGCCCCTCGCCGAACTGGAGAAGATCCAGGCCGTCGTCGCGGGCACCGCGGAGCAGGTGGCCCAACGCCTCAGCCGGTACGTCACCGCGGGCGCCCGGCACCTGATCACCCGCCCCGCCGCCCTGAACCTGCGCGCCCAGCGCGAGCAGATGGAACGCGTCGCCGCACTGATCCCGGACCTGACGACCCCGTCACCGCCCCGAACCCGCGTTCGTCCCGGACAATAGGCGTGTGCTGGAAATGACACGCGAGGCGTTCGAAGAGCTGGTGAGCGAGGCCCTGGACCGTATCCCGCCCGAACTGACGCGGGTCATGGACAACGTGGCCGTCTTCGTCGAGGACGAACCCGACCCGTCCGACCCCGAACTCCTCGGCCTCTACGAAGGCACCCCCCTCACCGAACGCGGCGAGTGGTACGCCGGGGTCCTCCCCGACCGGATCTCGATCTACATGGGCCCGACCCTGCGCTACTGCGCGACCACCGAGGACGTCGTCCACGAGGTCGCCGTCACCGTCGTCCACGAAGTCGCCCACCACTTCGGCATCGACGACGAACGCCTCCACGAACTCGGCTGGGGTTGACCCACTCCTCCGGCCCGCCCCGCATACACGCGCCCACTCCTGGGCATACGGGACCAATGGCCAGCGTCCCCGTCGCAGCCCTGAACCACCTCCGCCGGGCCCAGCGCGCCCTGACCCACCGCTACCGCGCCCGCCGCCCCCGCCTCGCCC
>NZ_JAEQAZ010000459.1 GCF_016654115.1 Streptomyces sp. MBT53 | reverse complement strand
CGGGAGCGCTGGCTGCGCGGGGTGTACGCCGACGCCCCGCTGGCCACCCGGCTGCGTGACGGGGAGCTGGTGTCGTCCAGCAGCCAGCCCTCGCTGATGGCCAGGATGCTCGTCGAGCTGGGGGTGACGGACGGCAGCCGGGTGCTGGAGATCGGCGCGGGCACCGGCTACAACGCGGCGCTGCTCGCCCACCGGCTCGGCGACGGCCTGGTGACCACCGTAGACCTGGAACCGGAGATCACCGAGTCCGCGCGCACCCATCTCGCCGCCGCCGGGTACCGCCCGACAGTCGTCACCGGCGACGGCGCCCGCGGAGTTCCCGAACACGCGCCGTACGACCGGATCATCGCGACCTGCGCCCTGCCGTCGGTGCCGCCCGCCTGGCTCGCCCAGTGCCGTCCCGGCGCCCGGATCCTGGCCCCGCTCGCCACCGGGCTGATCGCGCTCACCGTGCGGGACGCCGAGCACGCCGAGGGCAGCTTCCTCGACACCGCCGCGTACTTCGTGCCCCTGCGCGGCACCGGGCCCGACCCGGCGGACCAGATCCCGCACCGGTCCGGCGACCACGAACTCTTCCGCTTCCTGCGCACCCTCACCCACGGCACCCTCGCCCCGCAGGACGCCCGCGAGCTGTGGGAGCGCGAAGGGAGACCGGGACGCGAGCGCTACGGCGTCACGGTCGCCGCCGGCCGGGTGCGGGCGTGGCTGGACGATCCGGAGGGGCCCTACAGCTGGCCCCTCCGCTGAACCGTGCTGCCGCTCAGCCCCGCCGGACCGTGATCGTCGTCCACGCGCCGACGTGCACCCGGTCCCCGTCCTGCAACGGCACCGGCACGAAGGGCTGGATCGGCTCCTCGCCGCCGTTGACCGTCGTACCGTTCGTCGAGTTCTGGTCGACGACCGCCCAGCTGCCATCGGGCTGCTGGACCAGTACCGCGTGCTGGTGCGAGACGCCCGGGTCCTCCGGCGGCACCGACAGGTCGATGTCGGGGGACTCGCCGGTGGAGTGCCGGCGGCGGCCGATGGTGATCTGGTTGCCGGTGAGCTGGCGCTGCTGCTCGGGGGAGTACGCGGGCAGGTTGAGACCCGCGGCCTCCGGGCCCGAGCGCTGCATCATCGCCATGAAGTACTCGCGGTCCGGGCCGATCGTCGCCAGCCAGGTCGTCGGCTGCTGGTACGCCTGCCGGGGCGGGGGCGGGGCCTGGGTGGAACCGGGCTGCGGGTAGCCGTAGCCGCCACCGCCCTGTCCGGGACCGCCGGGGCCGCCCGGGGAACCGGGGGTCGGCGGGGAGATCACCCAGTCGTCGTCACCGCCGCCGAAGGACGGGCCGCCCTGCTGCGGACGGCTCGTCTCCTGCGGGAACCCGGGCGGGGCCGGCGGAGCGGACTGCTGGAACGCCTGCGGGGCGCCGCTCGTCTGACCCGGGCCCGCGGACGGGGTCGGGCCGGGCGGCGGCGGGACCGGCCGCGAGGGGTCGGGACCGAAGTTCGGGGGACCCTGCGGGTTCGAGGGCTCGTTGCCGAACGGCCGCGGCGGACCGG
>NZ_JAEQAZ010000458.1 GCF_016654115.1 Streptomyces sp. MBT53 | reverse complement strand
TTCATGGTCAGCGTCGACCCCTACCTCAACGAGACCGCACGCCACGCCGACGTCGTCCTTCCGCCGCCCCCGCCCTCCCAGAGCCCGCACCACGACTTCGCGTTCAACACCCTCGCCGTCCGCAACCAGGTCCGCTACTCCCGCCCCGCGATCCCGCTGGAGCCCGGCCGGATGGCCGAGACCGAGATCCTGGCCCGGCTGATCCTCGCCGCGTCCGGCATGCACGGCGCCGACCCCGCCGCCGTCGACACGATGGTCATCGACCAGACCCTCGGCAAGGCCGTCACCGATCCCAACTCGCCCGTCCACGGCCGCGATCCGCGCGAGATCGCCGACCGACTCACCGGCGACACCGGTCCCGAGCGCCGGCTCGACATGATGCTGCGCCTCGGCCCCTACGGCGACGGCTTCGGCGTACGACCGGAGGGACTGTCCCTTCAACAGCTGCTCGCGCATCCGCACGGCATCGACCTGGGCCCGCTCGCCTCCCGGCTGCCGCAGCCGCTGCGGACCCGCAGCGGCAAGGTCGAGCTGCTGCCGCAGCCGATCGTCGACGACCTGCCCCGGCTCCGGCAGGCCATGAGCGAGCGGGCGGACGGGCTCGTCCTCGTCGGCCGCCGCCATCTCCGCTCCAACAACAGCTGGATGCACAACGTCCCCGCCCTCACTGGCGGCACGAACCGCTGCACCCTGCACATCCACCCCGAGGACGCCGAGCGGCTCGGCGTGGTCGACGGAGCGCCGGTCCGGGTGAAGGGCGCCGGGGGAGAGGTGACCGCTCCCGCGGAGATCACCGACGGTCTGCGAAGGGGTGTGGTGAGCCTTCCGCACGGCTGGGGACACGACCGGCCCGGCACCCGGCTGAACCATGCCGCGACCGATCCGGGCGTCAACGTGAACCAGCTGCTCGACGGCAGTCTCCTCGACCCGCTGTCGGGCAACGCGGTGCTCAACGGAGTGCCCGTGGAGGTCGCCGCCCTGACCGCACCGCTGTGACCTGGAGTTTTGCGCTTATTGCTCGCGCGTCAACATCTTGTTAACGCCGCTTTGCGCGACCTAACGTCGTCGGACCGCCGCCCCTGGTGGGAGTTCAAAGGCGAACGTTAGGTGTTCCACTCATGCTGACCATCCTCGGCTTCACCATGATCGCGACCTTCCTGGTCCTGATCATGCTGAAGAAGATGTCGCCGATCGCGGCGCTCGTCCTGATACCCGCGCTGTTCTGCGTCTTCGTCGGAAAGGGCGCCAAGCTCGGCGACTACGTCATCGACGGCGTCACCAGCCTCGCGCCCACCGCGGCGATGCTCATGTTCGCGATCGTCTACTTCGGTGTGATGATCGACGTCGGTCTCTTCGACCCGATCGTCCGGGGGATCCTGAAGTTCTGCAAGGCGGATCCCCTGCGGATCGTGGTCGGCACCGCGCTCCTCGCCGCGATCGTCTCGCTGGACGGCGACGGCTCGACCACCTTCATGATCACCGTCTCGGCGATGTACCCGCTGTACAAACGCCTGAAGATGAGCCTGGTCGTGATGACCGGTGTCGCCGCGATGGCCAACGGCGTGATGAACACGCTCCCTTGGGGCGGCCCGACCGCCCGCGCCGCCACCGCCCTCAAGCTCAACGCCAGCGACATCTTCGTCCCGATGATCCCGGCCCTCGCCGTGGGCCTGCTGGGCGTCCTCGTCCTCGCCTACGTCCTCGGCCGCCGCGAACGCAAGCGGCTCGGCGTGCTGACGCTGGACGAGGTGCTGGTCGAGGAGCCGGCCGAGTCGGAGACGGTTCTCGTGGGAGCCGGCTCGGGCAAGGGCGCCGGCGCCTCGGGCATCGGCAACGACCGTGAAGCCACCGGCGGTTCGGGCTCCGGCACGGACGCCGACGCCGAACTCCCCGACGAGGACGACGGTTTCCGCGGCCTCGACCCCAACCGCCCGACCCTGCGCCCCAGGCTCTACTGGTTCAACGCACTGCTCACGGTCACCCTGCTCACCGCCATGATCATGGAGTGGCTGCCGATCCCGGTCCTCTTCCTGCTCGGCGCGGCGATGGCCCTCACCGTCAACTTCCCGCACATGCCCGACCAGAAGGCCCGCCTCGGCGCCCACGCGGAGAACGTCCTCAACGTCTCCGGCATGGTCTTCGCCGCCGCCGTCTTCACCGGCGTCCTCCAGGGCACCGGCATGGTCGACCACATGGCGACCTGGCTCGTCGACAACATCCCCGACGGGATGGGCCCGCACATGGCCTTCGTCACCGGCGTGCTCAGCATCCCGCTCACGTACTTCATGTCGAACGACGGCTTCTACTTCGGCATCCTCCCGGTGCTCGCGGAGGCGGGTCAGGCGCACGGCGTCTCGTCCCTGGAGATCGCCCGCGCCTCCCTCGTCGGCCAGCCCCTGCACATGTCGAGCCCGCTGGTGCCCGCCGTGTACGTCCTGGTCGGCATGGCCAAGGTGGAGTTCGGCGACCACACACGATTCGTGGTCAAGTGGGCGGCCCTGACATCGCTCGTCGTCCTCGGGGCAGGAATCCTGTTCGGCATCATCTGACTCACACGACAAGGGACTTCACCATGGCGTCCGGCAGGAACCGCGGCTGGCTGCTCCGCCTCGTCATCGCCTTCGGCTTCGCGCAGGGGGCGGTGTCGATGGCCCGCCCGGCGGTCTCCTACCGGGCCCTCGCTCTCGGCGCGGACGAGCGGGCGATCGGTGTCATCGCGGGCGTGTACGCGCTGCTCCCGCTGTTCGCCGCCGTACCGCTCGGCCGCCGTACCGACCACGGCCGCTGCGCACCCCTGCTGCCCGTCGGCGTGCTCCTGATCTCCGGCGGCTGCGCACTGAGCGGACTTGCCAACTCCCTGTGGGCGATGGCGATGTGGAGCGGCGTGATGGGCCTGGGCCACCTCTGCTTCGTGATCGGCGCCCAGTCGCTGGTCGCCCGCCAGTCCGCCCCGCACGAACAGGACCGCAACTTCGGCCACTTCACGATCGGCGCGTCCCTCGGCCAACTCGTCGGCCCCATCGCCGCGGGCGCGCTGATCGGCGGCCCCGACATG
>NZ_JAEQAZ010000457.1 GCF_016654115.1 Streptomyces sp. MBT53 | reverse complement strand
TCGGCCCACAGGCGGCGGAAGTCCTCGCTGCGAAGGGCGAGTTCACCGACGAGCGCGTTCAGTTCCGGGTCGTCACCCTCGCGGCCGGAGGTCACCCGGAGATTCGCGACGGCCTGTGCGGCGACCGCGGCCCAGTCGGGGTAGAGGTCGCGCGAGGCCGGGTCGAGGAACACATGGCGCGGGATGTTGCGCACGGCGACGGGCATCGCGCTGAAACCGCTGAGCGCGTCGGCGAGGGTGTTCCAGGCGAGCACGTCCATCCGGGGGCCCAGCACGAAGGCCGGCATGCGGTCCATGCCGTCGAGCAGTACCTGAACTCCCGGGCGGACACGGGGAGTCGGCGTCCGGTCCTTCTTCGCGCGCTGGGGGCGGGCCACCGTACGCAGATAGACGTGTTCCGTCTCGTCCAGGCGCAGGACGCGGGCGATCGAGTCGAGCACCGCGTCGGAGACGCTGGTCCCGCGGCCCTGTTCCAGGCGGATGTAGTAGTCGACGCTCACCCCGGCCAGCTGCGCGACCTCCTCGCGGCGCAGTCCGGGGACGCGGCGGCGTCCGTACGAGGCCAGCCCCACCTCCTCGGGCTGGATGCGAGCGCGGCGTGAGCGCAGGAAGTCTCCGATGTCCCCGTCCATGGGTCCGATGGTAGGCCGGTCGCCGATTTCCAACCTGGTACTGGCGGACCCAGGAAAAACGCATCCCTGGGTAGGACCCGCGGGGCGGCGCACGGTGGTGGACGTCGCCGGGGAAGTGCCCCGGCGGACCGTCTTGCGAGGAGCACCTCATGTCGTACGAGAATCTGGCCGGCCGTACCGCCGTCGTCACCGGGGCCGCCAGCGGGATCGGGCAGGCGATCGCCGTCCAACTGGCCGCGAACGGGGCGCGGGTGGCGCTGCTGGCCCGGCGCGGGGAGCGGCTGGACGCCCTTGCCGGGAAGATCCGGGCCGACGGGGGACAGGCCCTCGCCGTCGTCGCCGATGTCACCGACGACGCGTCCGTGGAGGCCGCCGCCGGGCGGGTGCATGAGACGTTCGGGGCCGTCGACCTGGTGGTCAACGCCGCCGGTGTCATGCTGCCGCACGCCGTCGACGACGGGCGGATCGACGAGTGGCGGCGGATGCTCGACACCAACGTGACCGGGGTACTGCGGGTCATCCGCGCCTTCACCGGGGACCTGGTGGCCGCGGCGGGGGAGGGCCGTAGCGCGGACCTGGTCAACATCTCGTCCGTCGGCGCGCACATCACGTTCCCCACCTACGCCGTGTACGGCGCGACCAAGGCCGCCGTCACCTATCTCTCGCAGTCGCTGCGCACCGAGCTCGGGCCCCGCGACGTACGGGTCACCAACATCGAACCGGGCCTGACCGACACCGAGTTGGGGACCCATCTCGGCAGCGAGGAGATGGCCCGTCAACTGGACGAGATGTTCGGGGCGCTGGGCGGACTGTCCGCCGAGGAGGTCGCCGATGTCGTGGCCTACGCGGCGAGCCGGGCCCGGCACGTCAACCTGCGGCAGATCATGGTGCTGCCGACCCGCCAGGCGTGAGGGGGACGCTCAGTCCTCCCACTCGCTGTCCTGCGAGGACCTGGGGCGCCGCCCGCCGAACAGCCCCGGGTTGATGCGGGCGGCCTGGACGGCGTTGACGCCGACGATGCCGACCCAGGCCACCAACAGGCCGGGGAGGTGGGCGATGCCGCCGCCGATCGCGGACAGCGGGATCGCCAGCACCATCGAGACGATGCCGAAGCCGAAGCGCTCGCCCCAGGAGTCGGTCGGCTTCGGGCTCCGCGAGCCGCGGGCCACCACCATCTGCTGCTCGGCCATCTGCCGGCGCACCCGGCGCTCCACCGCGCCGTCGATGCGCTGGTCGACCTTCTCCAGGAACGAGTCGACCAGCGCCGACTCGTACTCGTCGCCCAGCTCCCTGCGCGCCTGCAGGGTGGCGTTGAGTTCCTTCTTGAGTTCGGCGTCGTGCGAGTCCATTCCCGTCATGCGCTTCAGATTAGGGAGCGGTCGCGCCCGCTGCACTGGGGATAGCCCCCCTGTTGGAATTCGGGTTCACCGGGAGCACCCCCAGTGACTCCAGCACCTGGCGGTGACCGTGCTCGACGCCCGTGATCCGGACCTCGATACCCCGGCCGCGCAGCTCGCCCACCGCCTCCTTCAGCGCCAGCGCGCCCGTCGCGTCGACCGCCGTCAGCCCTGACAGTCGTAGGTCCACGGCCGTCACGTCCCGCACCTCCGCCAGGCTGCGGCGGAAGCGGTGGGCGGCGGCGAAGAGGAGGGGGCCGTCGAAGCGGTACGTCACCGTGCCGGAGGCGGGGTCGGGGAGGTCGGCCGGGGTCAGGCGCGTGCCGCGCGTCGCCGCGCGCAGGGCCAGCAGCACCGAGACGCCGAGGCCGATCAGGACCGCGCGCACCAGGTCGAGGGCGAGGGTGCCGGCCGCCGTGAGGACCAGGACCAGGGCGTCGCCGTGCGTCGAGCGGGCCATCGCGCGGACCGCGTCCGTCTCCACCATGCGGATCGCCGTCGCCAGGAGCACTCCGGCCAGTGCGGCGAGCGGGATACGGCCCACCAGCGGGGCCGCGACCGCGACGATCCCGGCGAGGATCACGGCGTGCGCGAGCGCGGCCAGGCGGGAGGTGGCTCCGGTGCGGACGTTGACCGCCGTGCGCGCGATGGCGCCCGTCGCCGGGACGCCGCCGAAGAGCGGGGCCGCGAGGTTGGCGATGCCCTGGCCGAAGAGTTCCTTGCCGGGGTCGTGGCGTTCGCCGGGGCGCATCGCGTCCGCGACGGAGGCGGAGAGGAGGGATTCCAGGGCGGCCAGTGCCGCTACGGCTGCTGCGGGGAGGAGGAGGGTCGGGACCCGGGACACGTCCAGGAACGCGAGGGAGGGCGCGGGGAGCGAGGACGGGAGGCTGCCCAGGCGGGTCACGTGCAGGTGCAGGGCCTCGGCCACGACCGTTGCCACCCCGACTGCCGCCAGGGAGAAGGGAATTGTCGGTTTCCAGCGCGCCCCGGCCAGCATCAGCGCGGCCGAGCCGAGGGCGAGGAGGAGGGCCGCCCAGTGCGGGGTCGCGTCGAACTCCTCGGCCGCGCGCGCCGCCACCACCGCCACCTGGTCACCGGCCGGAGTGGGCACGCCCAGCGCCGACGGCACCTGCTGGAGGCCGATCACACACGCGATGCCGATGGTGAAACCGGCGATCACGGGTGCGGGGACGTACGCCATCGCCGTTCCCGCGCGGGCGAAGGCGAGCACGAGGAGCATGACGCCGGAGATCAGCCCGACCGTGAGGACGCCGTTCGCGCCGTACTCGTGGACGATCGGGACGAGGACCACCGTCATCGCGCCGGTCGGGCCGCTGACCTGGCGCGCGGAGCCGCCGAAGAGCGCGGCGAGCGAGCCCGCGACGATCGCGGTGATCAGACCGGAGGCCGCGCCGAGCCCGGACGTCACCCCGAAACCGAGGGCGAGCGGGAGCGCCACGACGGCGACCGTGAGCCCGCACAGCAGGTCGCGGCGCGGGGCGCGGGTCATCGTACGGAAGTCGGCGGGGGAGGGCAGGACGGAGAGCACGCCGTTCATGGGCATGGGGATGCGCTTCTCTGCAGTGGGGGGAACGTGCCTACGGTGGTGGGGAGTCGGGGTTACGGCAGCAAGGTCACGACGCCCGTGTCGAGGTCGAAGCGCCCCGCCACGACCTGCGCCGGAGCGAAGGCGGGGTCGGCGCGGATCGCGTCCCTGACCCAGGCCGTGTGGGCGGTCATCGTGTGCTCGGCCCAGTCGCCGGGCAGCGCCCGGGTGCGGCGGGCGGCCGGGGCGATC
>NZ_JAEQAZ010000456.1 GCF_016654115.1 Streptomyces sp. MBT53 | reverse complement strand
GCCCTGGCCCTGCACCCCCACCAGGCGCCCGGGCCCCCGCGATATCACCGCGCGGCCCCGCCGCGGCCAGTTCGCGGGCGAAGTCGCGGATCAGGTCGTGGGGGGTGTAGCGGCCGTATGCCGTTTCCTCCAGGAGGGCCACGTCGACCAGGCGGTCGAGGGCGGCCTCGGCGCGGCGTTCGTCGGTGGTGGTGAGGCGGGCGAGCAGGGGGGCGCCGTAGGCCGGGAGGTCCAGGGCGCCGATGTGGTGCAGGGCCAGGGCCGCGTCCCGGTCGGTCTCGCGGTCGGAGGCGGCGAGCGCGTCGTGGGCCACCGCCAGGGAACGGCGGACGCTGAGGTCGTCGTACTCCAGGTGGTGCAACCGGCCCTCGGTGGCGGCCAGTTGACCGGCCAGGACACCCGGGGTGAGCGCCCGGCGCGCGGCGAGGCGGGCCGCGACGACGCGCAGCGCGAGCGGGAGGCGGCCGGTGAGTTCGACGAGTGGGTGGGCCGCGTCGAGGCCGTCGCGGCCGGACACCGCGCGCAGCAGTGCCGCGCTGTCCTCCCCGGACAGCGGCGCGAGCGGGAAGCGGCGGGCGCCGTCGAGGGCGGTCAGCGGCGAACGGCTGGTGACGAGCACCGCGCAGCCGGTGCCGCCCGGCAGCAACGGCCGTACCTGGGCGGCGTTCCCGGCGTCGTCCAGCACCATCAGCGTGCGGGTGGGGGCCAGCAGGGAGCGCAGCAACGCGGCTGCCGCGTCCGGGTGTTCGGGGATGTGCCGGGGTTCGGCGCCGAGGTCACGGAGGAGCGCGTGGAGGGCCTGGCCTGCGGTGAGGGGTGCCATGCCCGGGGTGGCGCCGTGCAGGTTCACGTACAGCTGCCCGTCGGGAAAGTGCTCCCGCAGCGCGTGCGCGGTGTGCAGGGCGAGGGCGCTCTTGCCCACGCCGGCCATGCCGCTGATGACGACCAGGGGGTGCGAGCCGGGCTCCGCGGAGGGCCGCGCGAGGATGTCGCGCAGGACGGAGAAGGTGTCGCCGCGGCCGGTGAA
>NZ_JAEQAZ010000455.1 GCF_016654115.1 Streptomyces sp. MBT53 | reverse complement strand
TGCGCTGAGCCGCTGACCTGCGCAGATTCCATGTCCTGCTGCGGGCGTGGGTGCTTCGTAGCACCGCTGTTGACCGTGGGTTTGCGCTCTCAAGGGCACGCTAGGGGCACGACGGGAGGCATGGGGACGATCGCCGTGTTGATGGAGTCTCCTTCCGCCTCGACGCCTGTGATGCCCGAGCCAACCGGGTGGCGCCGTCGCGACCGCACATGGATGCCGACAGGTGGATGGTCGTGAGCGTGCTTCTCCGGCAGACGCGAGAACTCCTACCGGATCCGAATGCCGTCAGGGCCCGGACTGCACGGGCAGCCCGGGCTCACCCCTTGACGGCGGAACTGGCGACGCCCTGGACGAACCAGCGCTGGAAGAAGGCGAAGACGATCAGGACGGGCAGGACGAGCAGGACGCCGAAGGCGAGGATCTGGCCCCAGTCCGGGGGCTGTTGGCCCTGGAAGACGCTCATTTCGAGGGGGAGCGGGCGGACGGAGGGGTCGGAGACCATCAGGACCGGCCACAGGAAGGAGCCCCACTGGGTGAGGAAGGTGAGGATCGCGACCGAGGCGAACGCCGGCTTGGACATCGGCACGATGATCGCGAAGAAGGTGCGCCAGGGGCCCGCGCCGTCCAGCCGGGCGGCTTCCTCGATGCTCGGCGGGATCGAGCGGAAGAACGTGTGGAACTGGTAGACCGAGAAGGCGTTGGCGATGAACGGGATCGCCTGGACGTAGATCGTGTTGCGCTGGTCGTTGAACATGTAGAAGAGCGGGACCGCCACCGACTCGAACGGCACCAGCATCAGCAGCAGGACCAGGGTGAACACCGCTTCCCGGCCCCGCCACTTCAGCCGTGACATGCCGTACGCCGCCATCGAGTTGACGAACAGGCCGCCGGTCACGACCACGAACGCGACGAGCAGTGAGATGCCCATGAAGCGCCAGAAGTAGCCGGTGCTGTCGGAGTTCAGGGCGTCGAGGACGTGTGTGTAGTTGTCGAAGGAGAGGTGGGTGGGGAGGAAGCCGGACAGGCCGTTCAGCACTTCGTCGGAGGGTTTGAGGCTGCCCAGCAACAAGTAGAGGACGGGCAGGACGAAGAGGAACGCCAGGACGCTGAGGACGGCGTAGTCGGTGAAGCGGCGCAGGTGGTGGTACGGCGCGCGGGTCGTGGCCATGGTCGGTGTCAGTCCTCGTTGTCGTTGTCGGGCCGGACGACGCGGCGCTGGATGAGGGTCAGGGCGACGACGATCAGGAAGAAGACGACGGTGATCGCGGACGCCTGGCCGATGTTGTTCTGGTCGAAGGCGGTGGTGACGGCCTGGTACATGACCGTTCGGGTGGCGTCCTCGTCGAGGCCGCCGCCGTGGATGAGGACGTAGACCTGGTCGAAGACGCGGAAGGACAGCACCGAGGTGAGCATGGCGACGAAGACGAGGGTGCCGCGGATGCCGGGCAGGGTGACGTGCCGGAACTGCTGCCAGGGCGTGGCGCGGTCCAGTTCGGCGGCCTCGTAGAGCTCGTCGGGGATCTGCTGGAGGCCGGCCAGCAGGATGACCATCTGGAAGCCCACCCCCTGCCACACCGACAGCACGATGACCGAGGCCATCGCGGTGGCCGAGTCTCCGAGCCAGTCGAAGGCGCCCCAGTTGCCGAAACTCACCGTGTGCAGCGCGGAGTTGAGCAGGCCCTGGTCACTGCGGGCGAGGATGAGCCGCCAGATCACGGCGACCAGCGTCATCGGGAAGACGACCGGCATGAAGAACAGCGAGCGGAACAGGCCGATCGCCTTCAGCTTGCGGTTGAGGAGGATCGCGAGAGCCAGCGCCAGGCCGGTCTGGAGCGGAACGACGACCACGGCGAACGTCAGGTTGTTGAGCAGGGCCCGCAGGAACGGCCCCGAAAGGTCCGGGTCGGTGAACAGCCGCCGGTACTGCTCCAGGCCGAAGAATCTGGGCGCGAGCGGGGAACCCAGGCGCACGTTGTAGAAGGAGAGGACGACGGCGTACCCGAACGGGACGCCGACGAAGGCGACGAGGCCGGCCACGGCGGGTGTGGACATGAGCAGTCCGTGCAGCCCGTCGCGGTTCCTGGGCCACCTGGCACGCGCCGGCTTCACGGAGGTCACGGGCGGGCCTGCTTCCCTGCCGGAGGGCGCTGCGGGCGCGGTTTCCACGGTCATCACGGGGTCCTGTTCCCGGCCGGGGCGGGCGCGCCGTCGACAGCGTCGTACGCGCACCCGCCCCGCCGAAGCGTCCTGCTGGGGCACTGGAGCACTGGCTTACTGGATCTTGTAGCCGTCGTTGTCGGAGAAGTCCTGGTCGATGGAGCGGGCGGCCTTCTCCAGAGCGCTCTTCGGGTCGGCGCCGCCGTAGACGGAGTTCAGGGCGTCGCTGAACTTGGCGGTGACCGTGGGATATCCGGCGGTGACCGGGCGGGTCACGGCGACGCAGGACTTGGTGATGTCGCTGTCGCCGCAGGGCTTGGCCAACTGGTCGGCGAAGAGCTGGAGCGGGCCGCCCTGCTCGTAGAGGGGGCTCTTGGCGAGCGCGGTCTTCGTGGCGGGCGGGGCGCCGTTGGCCGTGGTCATCGCGGTGACGTTGGTGTCGTTCAGGAGGTAGTCGAGGAAGGCGCCGGCGGCCTTGCCGTTCTTGGAGTTCGCGCCGATGCCCCAGGCCCATGAACCCTGGCCGGTCTTGGGGCCGTTGCCGAAGTCGGGCAGCGGCAGGGCGACGAGGTCGCTGCCGAGGGCCGTGCTGTAGGCGGGGTACATCCAGTGGCCGACCCAGCTCAGCGCGACGCGGCCCTTGGCGAAGGCGTTGCCGTCCGTGTTGGGGTCGACGTACGTCTTCCAGGACTGGAAGGTCTTCATCGCCGACACCACGGCCGGGGTGTCGAGGGCGCCTTCCGCTTTGCCGTCCTTGAGGAGCGAGCCGCCGGCCGACCAGACGACGGGGGCGAAGCCGTAGGTGCCCCACTCGGTGGCCAGGCCGTTGTTCTCCTGGATGTCCAGGGTCTTGCCGTCGGAGTCCTTGGCCTTCAGCGCCTTCAGCGCGGCGGTGAACTGCGCGGCCGTCCAGTCGTCGGACAGGCCGGTCGGGTACTTCACCCCGGCCGCGTCCAGGAGTTTCTTGTTGCCGTAGATGCCGAGCCCCGAGTCGTACATGCCCAGGCCGTAGTGCTTGCCGTCGATCTCGCCCTGCGCCTTGCTGGCGTCCGTGGCGTTGCTCATGGTCTTGGCGGAGACGTAGGAGTCGATCGCGGCGAGCTTCTTGTTGTAGACGAAGTTCGCGATGGTCGGCCCGTCGAACTCCATCACGTCCGGCAGCTTGGAGGCGTCGGTGGCGGTGATGGTCTTGGTGTAGTCGTTGGCGGGGATCAGCTTGAGCTCGACCTTGATCTTGTCCTGGGAGGCGTTGAAGGACTTCACCGCGTTCTGCAGGGCGGTGTCCTCGCTCTTCTGCCCCTGGTGGGCCCAGACGCTGATGGTGCCCTTGCCGCTGCCCGCCGCGGAGGCGTCGCCGCCGCTGCCACCGCCACAGGCGGCCAGGGCGGCGAGGGGCAGGACGAGAGCGAGGCCCGTACAGGCTGTACGGCGGTACCTTCTGCTGGTCGAGCTCATGGCTGTGCCTCCGTGCGGTGCGAGGGTTGCGAGGGTTTCGAAGTGCGCTGGTGTTTTCCGGCGTGGGGGAGTGGGGCCTCGGGGGGCCTTGACGGTCGTGGAGGGGCTGAGCTG
>NZ_JAEQAZ010000454.1 GCF_016654115.1 Streptomyces sp. MBT53 | reverse complement strand
TCGGCCTTGGGGCGCAGCACGCGGCCAAGACGCTGGGCCTCCTCCTGGCGGGAGCCGAAGGTGCCGGAGACCTGGATGGCCACGGTCGCCTCGGGCAGGTCGATGGAGAAGTTGGCGACCTTGGAGACGACGAGGACGCTGATCTCGCCCTCGCGGAAGGCGCCGAAGAGTTTCTCGCGCTGCGCGTTGGACGTCTCGCCCTTGATCACCGGCGCGTTCAAGTGCTCGCCCAGCTCGTCGAGTTGGTCGATGTACTGACCGATGACGAGGATCTGCTGACCGGCGAAGCGCCGCACGATCGCCTCCGTGACCTTCCGCTTCGTCGCGGTGGTCGCACAGAAGCGGTACTTCTCCTCGGCCTCGGCGGTGGCGTACGCGAGCCGCTCGGAGTCCGTGAGGTTGACGCGCACTTCCACACAGTCGGCGGGCGCGATGTAGCCCTGTGCCTCGATCTCCTTCCAGGGCGCGTCGAACCGCTTCGGGCCGATGAGGGAGAACACGTCCGACTCCCGGCCGTCCTCGCGGACGAGGGTCGCGGTCAGACCGAGGCGGCGCCGGGCCTGGAGGTCGGCGGTGAACTTGAAGACGGGCGCGGGCAGCAGGTGCACCTCGTCGTAGAGGATCAGGCCCCAGTCGCGGGAGTCGAAGAGTTCCAGGTGGGGGTAGACGCCCTTCCGCCTGGTCGTCAGCACCTGGTAGGTGGCGATGGTGACGGGCCGGATCTCCTTCCGGGTCCCGCTGTACTCGCCGATCTCCTCCTCGGTCAGGGAGGTCCGCTTGATCAGCTCGTGCTTCCACTGCCGGGCGGAGACGGTGTTGGTGACGAGGATGAGCGTCGTCGACTTGGCCTGCGCCATGGCGCCCGCGCCGACCAGGGTTTTCCCGGCCCCGCAGGGCAGCACGACGACACCGCTGCCGCCGTGCCAGAAGTTCTCCACGGCCTGCTTCTGGTAGGGACGCAGCGCCCAGCCGTTCTCGTCCAGCTCGATCGGGTGCGCCTCGCCGTCGACGTACCCGGCGAGGTCCTCGGCCGGCCAGCCCAGCTTCAGGAGCACCTGCTTGATCTGGCCGCGCTCGGAGGGGTGGACGGCCACGGTGTCGGGGTCGAGCCGGTTGCCGACCAGCGGGGCGATCCGCTTCGAGCGCAGGATCTCCTCCAGCACCGGCCGGTCGGTGGTGGTGAGGACGAGCCCGTGCGCGGGGTGCTTGGACAGGGTGAGCCGGCCGTAGCGGTCCATGGTCTCGGCGATGTCGACCAGCAGCGCGTGCGGCACGGGATACCGGCTGTACTCGACGAGCGCGTCCACGACCTGCTCGGCGTCGTGCCCGGCGGCCCGCGCGTTCCACAGCCCGAGCGGTGTCACCCGGTAGGTGTGGATGTGCTCGGGCGCCCGCTCCAGCTCGGCGAACGGCGCGATCGCGCGCCGGCAGTCGTCGGCTCGCTCGTGATCGACCTCAAGAAGCAGGGTCTTGTCGGACTGGACGATGAGGGGGCCATTCACGTACGTACACATCCCTTCCGCACGGCCAAACGTCAAGTGTGCACTACCGGCCGATGATCACGGCCGGGCTCTGTGAGGGTGGGGCCATGGGAGAACTCGTGGAACGGGTGGACGAACAGGACCGGGTGGTCGGCACGGTGGACCGGGGCGAGGCCATCGCGCACCACTGGCTGCACCGCGTCGCGACGACCGTCTGCCGGGACGGGGAGGGCCGGGTCCTGGTGCACCGACGGGCGGCGGACATGTCCCGGTTCCCCGGGCAGTACAACTTCCTGATCGGCGGCGCCGCGGAGGTCGGGGAGTCCTACGAGGAGGCGGCGGCCCGTGAACTCACCGAGGAACTGGGGGTGGTGGCGCCGGTCCGGTTCGCCTTCAAGTTCCTGTGCCGGGGCGTGATCAGCCCGTACTGGCTCGGCGTCCACGAGGCGGTCGTCGTCGCGGACATCACCCCCGACCCGGACGAGATCGCCTGGCACGCGTGGGTCACCGAGGGCGAGTTGCG
>NZ_JAEQAZ010000453.1 GCF_016654115.1 Streptomyces sp. MBT53 | reverse complement strand
ACCGACGGGCTGTTGCGCAGCGCGGCGGACTCCGGGCTGTGCCTGGACTCGCACGCGGACGCCGGTGTCGTCGTCCTCGGCACCTGCGTGGACGCCAAGGCGAAGCGCGGCAACGATGTCCGCTACGACCTCACCGTGCAGGGCGAGTTGCTGCCCCGCTGGGACTCAGGGCTCGCGCTCACCACGACCACCAAGGACCCCGGCGCCGACATCGTCCTCAAGGTCCGCGACGGCTCCACCGCGCAACGGTGGCTGACCGACTCGGTGTCGGCCAGCCCCGGTTCGCTGTCGGTCGCCGGCACGGGAACCCCGTCCCCGCCGCACCCCGCGCTCGATCAACGCACCCCGCGCGGTGTTGACGATGAACGCGGTCGGCTTGAGCAGCGCGAGCCGCTCGGCGTTCAGGAGGTGCCGGGTCTCGTCGGTGAGCGGCGTGTGCAGGGTGACATAGTCGGAGAGCCGCAGCAGCTCGTCGAGCGGGACATGACGGGCGCCGCCGAGCCGCGCCGTCGTCTCCTCGGGCACGGGGCGTCGGCCTGCGTAGACGACGGTCATGTCGAACGCGGCTGCCCGGCGGGCGACTTGCTGTCCGATGGCGCCCAGTCCCATGATGCCGAGGGTCTTGCCGGACAGCTCGGTCAGCGAACTCTGCAGCCGGGGCAGCGCCCAGTCGCCGTCGACGAGCGCGGTGTCCTCGTCGACCGCCTCCACGACGGTGACGTGCACTTCGTCGGGCAGCAGGGTCGCCAGTCCGGCTCCCGCCGTACGACCGCCGATGTGGGGCGGGACGACGGCCAGGACGTTCTTCGTGGAGGTCATGCGGAATCCTCGTCGTGGGGGTGGGTGTGCCTCAGGAGCGGGTGGCCGACTCGCCCAGGATGCGGGCCAGTTCGCGGGGCCGGGAGAACATCGGCCAGTGGCCCGTCTCCATGCGGACCAGCTCCCAGTGTCCGCTCGCGACCAGCTTGTCCGCCGGAGTCGGCAACTCGTCCCCGTCGAGCAGGCACTTGACGTAGGTGGCCGGGAGGTCGGCCAACGGGCGGGCGAGGACGGCCGGTTCGGTGAGGGTGGCACCGGGGTGCGGGGTCCCGTCGGTGACGATGCGGGCGATCTGCTCGTCCGTGAGGTCCTGGCCCGCGTAGTCGGCCGGGTCCAGGGGTGGCCAGTCGCCCCCGTTCTCGTCGAGCGACTTCCTGATGTGGTCGCTCGGGAAGCTGTCCAGGAACGACTGCCTGTCCACCGGTACGTTCGAGTCGACGAACACCACCCGGGCCAGTCGGTCGCCGATCCGCTCCGCCGCCTGACCGACAGGGACGCCGGAGTAGCTGTGCCCGACCAGCACCACGTCCCGGAGATCGAGGCGCTCGACCTCGTCGACGATGTCCTGGACATGGGTCTGCTGCCCGGCCGGCACGCCCTGCTTCTCCGCCAGCCCGGACAGGGTCAGCGCATGCACTTCGTGCCCTGCCTCGCGCAGCTCGGGCACCACCTCGTCCCACGCCCACGCACCGAGCCACGCGCCTGCCACCACAACGAATCGAGTCATGGTCCAAACGTAACGGCCGGGTCTGACAACGCCCCTCCGGGACGGATCAGACCGCCCGTGCCACCGCCCGCACCGGCGCGCCGTCCGCCCCTGGCAGCCGTAGCGGAAACAGGAACAACTCCAGGTCCGGGAGGTCCACCACCTGCTCGAGCCCCGTGAGGTTCTCGGCGATCACCCCGCCC
>NZ_JAEQAZ010000452.1 GCF_016654115.1 Streptomyces sp. MBT53 | reverse complement strand
TCCCGATCCGTCCCGGGGTCTTGGCCTGGGTGTCGCCTCAGCGTGGGGTCCTGGCTCGGGTGCCGGCCCGGCGTGGAGTCCTGGCCCGGGTCCCGACCTGGCATGGAGCCCCCGCCCGGTCGCCGAACCGTCGCCGGCCGCCCAGATGCCCCCGCCGCCGCGGTGCTCACGCCGACGGTGTTTTCCGGCGGTGCCGAAGCCCCCGTACCTGAACCCCCCGCACCCGAACTCTCCGCACCCGACGATCCCTCCACGCCCACCCCGCCATTGTGCCGACCCCCGTTCCGCTCGGCGTCCCTCTCGTGAGGGACCTCCATGGCGTGACGACACCCTGTGGGGCGCGCGCCTAGCCTCGCTCACCATGAGTGATGCAAGCATCGAAGTTCGCGACTTACGGAAGCGGTTCGGTCGGACCCTCGCGGTTGACGGCCTTTCCTTTACGGTCGAACCGGGTACGGTGACCGGGTTCGTCGGTCCCAACGGTGCCGGTAAGTCCACCACCATGCGATCCCTGCTCGGCCTGGACACCCCCGACGAGGGGCGGGCGTTGATCGGCGGGCGGCCCTATCAGGCGTTGCGCACACCGTTGTTGGAGGTCGGCGCGCTCCTTGACGCCGCCGCGCTGCATCCCGCCCGTCGCGGTCGTGATCACCTGCGCTGGCTGGCCCACTCGCACGGGCTGCCGATGCGTCGTGTGGACGAGGTGCTCGAACAGGTCGGGATGGAGCAGGCGGCTCGCAGGCGGGCGGGGGGCTACTCCCTCGGGATGCGCCAACGGCTCGGTATAGCGGCCGCGTTGCTCGGTGACCCGCCGGTTCTGCTCCTCGACGAACCGGTCAACGGCCTGGATCCCGAGGGTATCCAGTGTATCCGCACCCTGCTCCGCCACCTTGCGACCGAGGGCCGGGCGATCCTCGTCTCCAGCCACTTGATGAGCGAACTCGAAGACACCGCCGACCACTTGGTTGTCATCGGCCGGGGTCGTCTTATCGCCGACACGGCGGTCGCCGACCTTCTCGCGGCGGCCTCCGGTGACCGGGTGCGGCTGCGCACGAGCAGTCGTACGGAAGCGATGGAACTGCTCGCCCGGGAGGGCGGCACGGTGGCCGTCGTCGACCGTGACCTGCTCACCGTGACCGGCCTGTCTGCCGAACGGATCGTGGAGGTGCTTGCCGCGTCCCGCGTCCCGTTCGCCGAAGTGGGCGCGCATCGGGCCTCGTTGGAGGAGGCGTACATGGAACTCACCCGGGATGTCGTCGAGTTCACGTCGACGCCCGCCGGGACGACGGACGAGGTGACCCGATGACGGCGCCGACGAGGACGCCCGCGCCGTATCGCTCGGCGCTGCATCCGGCCCGGGCGGGGTTCGGGCGGCTGCTGCGCGCGGAGTGGACGAAGTTCTGGACGGTCAGGGCCTGGCTGCTGGTGCTGGCGATGGCGGCCGTGGTCGTGGTCGGGATCAGTCAGATGGGCGCGAGCGGGTCCGTCACCGGGGGCGGTCCGCCGGTCGTCGTCGGGCCGGGCGGTGAGGTGGTCAACGATTCGTTCCGATTCACCCACCGCGCGCTGACCGGTGACGGCACGCTCACGGTGCGGGTCACCGGTCTGAAGAGCAATGACGGCGAAGCGCTGGAGCCCTGGGCGAAGGCCGGGATCATCGTCAAGTCGAGCCTGAAGCAGGGGTCGGCGTACGCGGCGGTGGTGGCGACCCCGGGCCATGGCGTCCGTATGCAGTGGAACTTCACGCATGACACGGCCGGCCCGAGCAGCGATCTGGGCACCACCCCACAGTGGCTACGGTTGAAAAGGCTGGGGGGAAAACTAACCGGCTATGCGTCGGTAGATGGTGAGAAATGGACCCAGCTTGGGGAGGTGGGGGGCGCGGGGCGGGGGGGGACGGTTCAGGTGGGCC
>NZ_JAEQAZ010000451.1 GCF_016654115.1 Streptomyces sp. MBT53 | reverse complement strand
TAGGGCCTGTGTGACGTCGTGATCAGCCAGTTGCCTTGAGGAGGTCGTTGATCCAGATCATTGAGGCGCGGAGGTGGAGGCCGGCGAGGTAGCTCTCGGGCGTCTTGTCGTATCGAGTGGCGATGCCCCGCCAGGCCTTCAGCTTGTTGATGAGCCGCTCGACGGTGTTCCGCTCCTTGTAGAGATCGGCGTCGTGGCGTGTGGGGCGGCCGCCCCGGCTGCCCTTCTTCTTCCGGTTGGCGGCCTGGTCCTTCTTCTCCGGGATGACGGCCTTGATGTTGCGTTTCCGCAGGTAAGAGCGGTTGGCGCGGGACGAGTAGGCCTTGTCCGCGGCGACAGCACCGGGCCGGGTTCGAGGCCGACCCACAGGCAGACGGACCCGAATCTTCTGCAACACAGGGACGAACTGCGGGCTGTCGCCGGCCTGTCCTGCGGTCAGCACGAGGGACAGCGGACGGCACCTGCGGTCCGCGGCGAGATGAATCTTGCTCGTCAGTCCGCCACGGGATCTGCCGAGCAGGGCTTGGTTCAGCCGGAACTTGCGCCGTCGCCTGATACGCCGTCGCTCTTCCTGCTCGGGGTCGTCCCCGCCGTTCTGCCCGTTCTGTCCCGGCGGGCCGCCCCTTTTTGCCGGGCCCGCTCCTGTTCGGCGGCGGCTTCCTCCAGGGCGTCCATGACGTCCTTGCCGAGGTGCATCCCGGCTGCGTCGTGGTGGGCGCGGGCCGTAGTGGAGTCCACGCTGACCAGGGACAAGTCCGTCTGTCCCCGGCGAGCGGCCTCGGCGATCATGCCTTCCAGAAGAGCGGAGAAGACCCCGGCGTCCCGCCAGACGCGAAAGCGTCCGTAGACCGTCGGCCACGGTCCGAACCCGGAGGGCATCTCCCGCCACTGCGCGCTGGACCGGAACCGCCAGATCACCCCTTCGAACTGCTCCCGCAGCCGTTCGGGGTACGGACCGTACTCGCCTATCGGCAGGTACGGCTCGATGAACTCCCATTGCTCGTCGGTGAGTTGCCTACGTGTCACACCCAGCGTCCTACCAGGTCCTACCCCCGCAAGGGACCAGAACCCGAGATTGATCACGACGTCACACAGGCCCTA
>NZ_JAEQAZ010000044.1 GCF_016654115.1 Streptomyces sp. MBT53 | reverse complement strand
AGGACTTCCCAATCGTGATGTCAAGCCGCAGCCGTGACGGGAGGTGAACCTTGATAGCACTGTCCGTCACGGAGCATCGCCCACAAGACGTTGAGCCTTCGGCGAGCGAGAGCGAGCAGGGCCTGCTTGTGGCCCTTCCCCTCGCTTCTCTTGCGCTGGTAGTACGCCTTGGAGGCGGGACACGTCGTGATACTGACCATCGCCGACAGGTACATCGCCCGCAGCAGTCCGCGGTGGTATCGCCGGGGCCTGCGCAGGTTGCCGCTGACGCGGCCCGAGTCGCGAGGCCGTGGGGCAAGACCGGCGAAGCCGGCCAGGCGGTCGGCGCTGCCAAAGGCGTCCATGTCGCCGCCGGTCGCCGCGATGAACTCGGCGCCGAGCTTGGCCCCCATGCCGGGCAGGCTGCGGATCACCTCGGCGTGAGGATGCTCGCGAAACCGGGCCTCTATCAGGGCATCGAGCTCGGCGATCTCCTCGTCGAGGGCCATCACCCCTTTCGCGAGGCGGACCACCATGGCGGCAGCGAGCTTCTCGCCGGGCAGCGCGGTCTGCTGGGCCTGGGCCGCCTCTACGGCCGTCTTCGCAAGTGCGGCGGCGCTGCGGACCTTGCGGTTCTTCAGCCAGGTCTCGATGCGCCTGACGCCGGCGCGACGGATCGCGGCCGGGGTCTGGTAGCCGGTCAGCAGCATGACCGGCCCCTTGTTGACCAGTTCCAGGGATCGCTCCAACGCGGGGAATATCTCAAGGAGTTGGGCACGGAGCCGGTTGATCTGCCGGGTGCGGTCGAAGACCACGTCCAGGCGCCGGTTGGTCAGCGTGCGCAGGTCCACGGCGATCTCGTCGCCGGGCCGCAGCAGGCCGAGGTCGCGACGGACGCGTGCTTGGTCGGCGATGACGAAGGCGTCCTTCGCGTCCGTCTTGCCTTCGCCCCTGTAGGTGGCCGAGGCGCGGTGAACTGCCAGGCCGGTCAGACAGGCCATGGGCTGGTCGTGGCTGAGGAGCATGCCGATCAGCAAGGCGGCGCCACCGTGGTTGAGGTCGACGGCCCACAGCACGTCGGTGGATATCGCCAGGACGTCGCCGATGAGCTGGAGCAACTCGCTCTCGTCGTTGAGGACCCGGCGCGACAGCAGCCGATCACCGTCCGCGTTGATCACCACACAGTGGTGATGTTCCTTGCCGATGTCCACTCCGGCCCAGATCTCGGGCACGGTCACCTCCGTCAGCCTGCCGTCTCACAAGTCACCCGCAGACGACCTCGCCGACGTTGTCCTACAGCAGCGATCGGGTCGCGTCTCCCAATTGGCGGTCGAGTCGTCGCGGGGTTCCGGGCGGCCAAGTCCTTTGAGCCTTGCCAACGGCGCCGCCATGACAGCCATACCCAGAACCCCTGGGCCCTCCGATCTTACGAATGACCAGAGCAACCACCCTTGAAAGGTAGGACCGCTCATGTTCCGTCACGCACTCACCGTGACCGGCGTCGTGGCCTCCACGGTCACCACGCTGCTCGCCTGTACGGCCTCGGTCCCGGCCGGCGCCAGCCCCTCCGCCACCTCCGGCGTCCAGCTCCAGACCTGGCTGTACCCCGGCTCGACGGGCGACTCCACCTGCACCGCGAAGAGCGAGTACGCCGACAACAGGGTGAAGAACGGCGCACTCAACCCCGAGTACTGGTCGGTCGGCAGCAACGGTGCGGTCACCCTGGAGACCACCGCCAACGGCAGCTGCAACACCTACAGCGCGGCCAACGTCGCCGACCTCAAGGCGCACTCCGCCTACCAGTACCCGACGCTCTCCGGCATGACCACCGCCGACGTCCACGCCCTGGTCAGCACCAACGCCAAACGTACGGCTGCCCTTTCCAAGGTCACCTCCCTCGTCAGCGACGCCGGGCTCAGCGGCGTCGACGTCGACCTGGAGGACTACTGGTCCTGGAGCACCGCCGACTTCACCAACTACAAGACGTTCCTTGGGCAGTTGGCGACCGCCCTGCACGCCAAGGGCAAGCGCCTCCAGGTCGACGCACCGGCGATGACGGAGGACGCCGCCTTCTACGACTACGCGGCGGTGGCCGCCACCGGCGTGGACGACGTGGTGATCATGGCGTACGACGAGGAGTTCGACACCGCCGCCGGCACCCGCTGCCTGCCCATCAGCCCCTACGACTGGCTGAAGAAGGTCACCAAGTACGCGCAGAGCAAGATCCCCGACCCGGGCCGCCTGATCATCGGCGTGCCCTCCTACGGCTACAGCGCCCCCGACCCCTGCGACCTCAACTCCGTTACGGGCAACATCCAGTTCAGCGACATGAAGAAGAGCCCCGGCTTCTCCAGCAACCCGGCGACCATAGAGAGCCGCCGGGACGCGTCCTCGGGCGAGATCCGCTGGACCTCCGGCGGTGTCCTCTACGACTACGTCGACAGCGTCGCCATGGACCGCAAGCTCGCTGTCCTCAAGGGCCTCGATGTCACCAAGGTCTCGGTGTGGTCGCTGGGCGGCGGGAACCCCTGGTTCTCCAACTGACGTGAGCGAGGGTTCGGGGCGCTCCCGGGAGCGCCCCGAACTCCCGTCAGGCGGACGGGGTGTTGAGGACGTAATCGCGGGACGCGTTGACCTCGGCGCGCAGGGCGGGCAGATCCACGTCGAGGACGCGCCCGTCCCACTTGCGCGGCTGCCCGTCGACGAACACGGCGCTGATGTTCCGGGCGTCGGAGCCCAACACCAGTGTCCCGATGGGGTCGTTGAGCGGCATGTTGTTGAGGTCATCGGCCCGGACCATCAGCAGGTCTGCCTTCTTGCCGACGGTCAGCGAGCCGGTGACATCTCCGAGCCCGTTGGTCCGGGCGCCCTGGAGGGTGGCGAAGTCGAGGACGTCACGCGTGGTGATGCGAGAGAGCTCGCCGCCGGTGCCGTAGGCGGCGTTGACCGCGCGCATCCGCTGAATGGCGAGCAGCGCCCGCATCTGGGTGAACAGGTCGCTGGCGAGGGCGACTTCGACGTCGATGCTCAGGCCCGGGCGGATGCCGACGGCGAGTGCCTCGTCCACGGCGGGGATCGCGGTCTCCAGTCCGATCTGCGCGTCGGAGGTGGGGGCCAGCGCGACCGTCGTACCCGACTCCCCCATCGCCTTCCACGCCTCGGCGGTCAGACCCGTGGCGTGGATCAGGGTGACGTCGGGGCCGAGGAAGCCGTGCTCGGCCCAGGACAGCACGGCCCGTGAAGACGCCTCGCCGAAGACCGCGTCGACGCTGACACCGATGCCCAAGTCGGCTGCGGTGCGGGCGAGTTCAGGGCCGTAGGTGAGGGCGGGGCCGGCGATCGCGTCGGTGGCCAGGGTCGCCAGGCGGAGGGTGAGGAGCTGGTCGTCGCTGCTGAAGTACCGGTCCTTGAGGCGGGTCAGGTCGGCGGGCCACTGGCGGTCCCAGTCCCCGAAGTGCGGGCCCATGGAGGCGTGAACGCCACGGATGCCGGTGTCGCGGAGGGCCTCGATCGCCGCCTCGGAGTGTTCGCGGGTACGGGAGTTGTGCGAGAAGTCGAGCATCGTGGTGATCCCGCTGTCGAGCGCGGTGAGCGCCGCGAGTCTGGTGCCGATGTACATGTCCTCGGGCCGGTAGACGGTGGCGTACCCGGCGAGGGTGGTCATCACATAGCCGCCGAGGTCGTCGACGTCGGGCATGATCCGGCGCAACTGGGCTTCCCAGGCATGCCGGTGGGTGTCGACGAAGCCGGGGGCCAGGATGGCGCCGGAGGCGTCGACGACCACCGCACCCTCCGCGCTCAGGTCGGGTCCGATCGCGGCGACGGTGTCACCCTCGACGAGCAAGTCGCCCTGGAGTGTGCCCAGTTCGGGGTCCATGGTGACGATGGTCGCGCCAGTGAAGAGGATGCGGCGGGCGGGGTCGGCGGACTGACGGCGGAGCCGGGCGAGAGTGTCGTGGGTGTTCATGGGGGTCCCCTTTCAAGAGGGCTGAGACGGTGGCGAGTTGATTCACGGGGGCGGTTCAGCGACGGCCCAGGCGGACTTCCTCCACGTCGAGCACTTCCTGCACGCTGCGCAGGACGATGTCGTCGATCCGGCCGCTGTCGCGCAGGTCGGTGAGGGTGTCGCGTTTGACCTGGAGCAGGGCGAGTTGGAGGTTGCGTACGCTCTCGCGGCGGTGCGCGGAGCCGGGTGCGGGGGCGGTGCGGTCCTCAATGTCCTGGACCATGCGCGCGGTGTCCTCCTCGGGCACCCCGAACCGCGCGGCCAACTCCGGCAGGGCGTGGAGTGCAGCACTGCTCAACCGGCAGCGGGCGAGGGTGAGTTCGGCGCTCTTGTCCGCGTCGGCCGGGAAGCGGGCCCGGCGGACCATGGCCGGCAGGGTTGGCCCGAGGATCGTGAGGGTGACGACGATGACGACCGTGGTGATGAACACGACGGCGTCACGCTGTCCGACGACCTGCCCGTCGGCGGTCGTGGCGGGCACGGTCAGCGCGGCGGCCAGCGAGATCGCGCCGCGCATTCCGGCCCAGGCCAGCGGCAGCCGTTGCGGGGCGGTGATCCGGCGGTCCCGTTGCTGAGGGCGCCGGTCGAGGAGTCGTACCAGATAGGGCACCGAGTAGAACCAGAGCAGCCGGGTGCCGAGCACCGCCACGCTCACGGCGAGACCGGCTGTCGCCGCCTGCAGCAGCGAGACCGACGTCAATGCCCGTACAGCGGCGGGCAGTTGGATGCCTACGAGGACGAACAAGGCGCCGTTGAGCAGATAGCTGGCCACCTCCCAGAAGGCGACGGCCTGGATACGGGCCTCGGAGCCGATGACCCGCGGCCCGAACCAGGCGGCCACCAGACCGCAGACGACGACCGCCAACACACCGGAGACTTGCAGGAGTTCGGCGGGAAGATAGGCGAGGAAGGGCGTCGCGACGCTCAGGACACTGTGCAGCAGCGGCTCGGGCAGCCGGCGCCGGACCGGGATCAGGAGCAGGGCGACGGCGGCGCCGATGAGGATGCCGCCCGCGTAGGACGTGACGAAGGCGAGCGCGGTGCCGGACCAGGAGAAGGGGTGCTCGTCGGTGACGACGTCGATGGTCACGGCGAGCAGGACCAGTGCGGTGCCGTCGTTGAGGAGGCTCTCGGTGCGCAGCACGGTCAGGATGCGGCGCGGCATGGCCCTGGCGACCGCGGCGACGGCCGCCGCGTCCGTCGGGGCGAGGACGGCACCGAGGACGAAGGCGATCGGCCAGCCGTAGCCCAGCGCGTGGGCCACGGCGGCGACCGCAACGGCGGTGGCGAGGACCAGACCGGTGGACTGGAGCGCGATGCTGCGGAAGTTGTTGCGGATCTCCCGCACCGAGGAGGTCAGCGCCTCCCAGTACAGCAGCGCGGGCAGGAAGAGGAACAGGACGACGTCCGGGGACAGCGCGAACGACGCGAAGGCCGGAGTCAGCCCCACGAGAGCGCCCGTGCCGAGCAGCAACAGGGGTTCGCTCAGGCCGGTGCGCCGCGACAGCCAGCCCATCAGCAGGACGGCGACCGCTACGACGACGATCAGTTCGAGGCTGTCCATGGCCGTACCGGGTTACGCGCGGTACAGCACGAGGTGCTCGTGGAAGAGCACGCCGTCGCGGACGTCACCGGTGGCGGTGAAGCCGGTGTCGTCGACGTAGTCGATGTGGTTGCCGGTGACCGTGTAGCTGCCGGTGTAGGCGCACTGCCGACTGCCGCGGGCCTCGTCGTAGCGGCCGTCGGGCAGGAGTTCCTGCCGGATGTGGCCGTCGGCGGTGACCCACATGCCGACGAAGGGGTGCGGTGCTGCGTTCGTGTTCATGGCTCCACGGTCGCGTTCCCGCGAGGGCGTAACCAGGCCACGCCTCTCCTGGGTGTCCGGCACCCACCCTCAGTGGACCGGTCCTACGGCGGCAGCGTCGAAGGCGTGCGTCACCTCGGGGCTCGTGCCGGGCAGGAGCAGGGCGCGGGCCTTGTCCTCGAAGGAACGGTCCGTGGTGGTGAGGCGGTTGTGGTGCTGGGCGAGGTGCTCGGCCCAGGAGCCGACGAGGTAGTTCTCGATGAACCGGCCGGGTTCGTTGCCGTCCTGGAAGAGGCCCCAGGTGAGCGCTCCGGTCCGGCGGCGGGAGCGGGCGACGTTGTCCATCGCCTCGACGAACGCGGGACTGTCGTCCGGTGCGACGCGGTAGACGACGGAGACCAGGACCGGTCCATCGGAGGGGCCGGGCACGAAGAACAGCGGCGGGGTGGGCCAGTGGTCGGACAGGGTGGGGTCGATGCCTTCCATGCCGTAGAGCCGCCAGCGGCGGAGGGTGAGCGCGCTGACCAGCATGACGGCGGTGCCGATGAGGAGCGCCGTGGTCAGGCCGAGCCACTGGACCAGGGCGCCCCACACGGGGGCCGCGACCGCCTGGCCGCCCTGGAAGACCAGCAGGTAGACGGCGAGTCCGCGGGCCCGGACCCAGCCGGGGAGCCGGGTCTGGATCGCCGCGTTGAGGGTGGACAGGACGCCGATCCAGGCGACCCCGGCGGGCAGCAGGACGAGGACCGCGAGCCAGGTGATGTGCACGGTGGCGAGGACCAGCAGGACGAGGGCGAACACGACGGCACCGGCGGCCAGGATGCCGTTGATGCCGAGGCGCCTGCGCAGCCACGGCAGTGCGAACGCGCCGCCCACCGCGCCGAACCCGACCGCGCCGAGCAGCAGCCCGTAGCCACCCGACCCCATGCCGAGTGAGTCGGCGGCGATCAGCGGAAGCAGGGACCACAGTGCCGCCGCGCCGGGGATGAACAGGGCGGTGCGCAGCAGGACGCGGCGGATGCCTGGAGCGTTCCAAACGTAGCGGCGGCCCGCGTACAGCGCGGTCAGCAGCCGTTCGCGCTCGGCGGCGGGGACAGTGGTCTTCGGACGGTGCCACAGCAGCAGTACGGCCGCGATCCCGAGGAACGACAACGCGTTGAAGCCGAACACCCACCCCGCGCCGGCCGCCGCGACCACGACACCGCCGAGCGCCGGACCGACCGCCCGCGCGAGGTTCATGTTCACCGCCCCGAGCGCGGACGCCTGCCCCAACTGCTCCCGGTCCACCAGTTCCGGCTGGATGGCCTGCCACGACGGCCCCATCAGCGCCGTACCGCAGCCGAGGAGGAAGGTGAGGGCGAGCAGCGGTACGGCGGACAGCGCGTCCGCGAAGGCGAGCACGGTCAGCACCGCCGACACGGCGAACATCGCGAACTGCGCGACCAGCAGCAGCCCCCGCCGGTCGAACCGGTCGGCCAGGACACCCGAGGGCAGCGCCAGCAGCACGATCGGCAGACTCGACGCCGTCTGCACCAGGGTGACCATGGTCGCCCCGTGCCCGAGGAGCAGCCACTGGGCGCCGACCGTCTGCATCCAGGTGCCGATGTTCGACACGAACTGGGCGATCCACAGGGCCCGGAACACGGGACGGGCCAACGGTGCCCAGGCCGAGGCGGATCGTGCGGTGCCCCCGGTCGTCGTACTGGCGCTGACGGTCATGGTGCTGCTCCCGGAGCGAGGTCGGGCAGTCGGGCGGTCGGGCGATCGGGAAGGTGACCGGTCGAGGAAGAAGGTACGCCGGTCGTGCCTGCCGGTCAGAAGCAGCCGTCCAACGGGTCGAGCGCACCGCCGAGTTGGTGCGGCATGGACGGTACGTGGTCGAGGTCGCCGCGCCGCTCGCGCTAGGCGCGCTGTTCCTCGGAGTCGGTGGCGGCGTCCACGAACGCACGGGCCTGTCGTGCGCCCGAGCCCTCGGCCTGTCGTGCGCCTCTCGCCGCCTGGAAGCCCCCGAAGCGGGCGACCGGGCTCCAGGCGGGGCTGATCTCGGGGAGCGGGGCGGCGATGTTCTCGTACTCGCCGGCCGCGTGCACGACCTTGCCGCCCGCCACGGTCACCAGGGCCTCGATGCGGTCGATGTCCTCGTCGGCGACGGAGAAGTAGTCGGCGGACAGGATCGCCAGGTCGCCGTACTTGCCCTCGGTGATGGTGCCCTTGACGTCGGACTCGCCGGTCAGGTGGGCGCCGGCGCTGGTGTACATCTCCAGGGCGGTGGAACGGTCCACGCGGTTCTCGGCCGGGTAGAGCAGGGTGTCGCCGATGGTGCGGCCGGTGACCAGCCAGGACAGGGAGAGCCAGGGGTTGTAGCTGGAGACGCGGGTGGCGTCGGTGCCGGCGGCGACCAGCAGGCCGGTGTCGCGCATGGCGCGGATCGGGGGTGCGGTCGCGGCGCGCTCGGCGCCGTAGCGGTCGATGAACGCCTTGCCCTGGAACATCATGCGGTTCTGCACGGAGACGGCGCCGCCGAGTGCCTTGATCCGGTCCAGGCTCTCCTGGCTGACGGTCTCGGCGTGGTCGAACAGCCAGCGCGTGTCGGCCGGGAAGGCGCCGTCCGCGGCGATCTTCTCGAAGACGTCGAGATCCTGACGGATGGTCTCGTCGTAGGTGGCGTGGAGGCGGAAGCCCCAGCCGTTGTCGAGCAGGAGCCGGGCCGCCGCCTCCAGGTCCTGGCTTGCGCGGGCGGTGAGTCGGGGGCGGGGTTCGGCGAAGTTCTCGAAGTCGGCCGGGGACCAGGCGAGGTTCTCGCCGGCGCCGTTGCAGCGCAGCCACTCGTCACCGTCGCCCGGGCTGACCATGCCGATCCAGCGGCGCAAGTCGTCGAGTTCCTGTCCGGCGGTCTGCGGGAAGAGGTGGTAGGCGATACGGACCGTGAGTTCGCCGCGTTCGGCGAGTTCGGTGACGGCCGCGTAGTTGTCGGGGAAGTTCTGGAAGCCGCCCGCGGCGTCGATGGCGCTGGTGATGCCGAAGCGGTTCAGTTCGCGCAAGTAGTGGCGGGTGGAGCCGAGTTGGTCCTCGGGGGCGAGGATCGGACCCTTGGCGAGGGTGGAGTAGAGCAGTCCGGCGGCGGGCGCGGCGAGCAGGACGCCGGTGGGGTTTCCCGCGAAGTCGCGGACGATCTCGCCGCCGGGCGGGTTCGGCGAGTCACGCGTGAAGCCGACGGCCTCCAGCGCGGCCCGGTTGAGGATCGCCGACTGGTACAAGTGCAGGACGAACACAGGGGTGTCGGGGGCCGCCGCATTCAACTCGGAGACCGTCGGCAGCCGCTTCTCCGCGAACTGTTCGCCGGTCCAGCCGCCAACCACCCTCACCCACTGCCCAGTTGGGGTGCGCTCGGCCTGCTCGCGCAGCATGCGCAGCGCGGTGCGCAGGGACCGTACTCCGTCCCAGCGCAGTTCGAGGAGGTAGTTCAACCCGCCCCGGATGACGTGCAGATGGGAGTCGTTGAGGCCGGGGATCACCCGTCGCCCGAGCGCGTCCACGACGCGGGTGTCCGGGCCGATGTGCGGGGCCACGGTCGCGTCGTCTCCCACGGCGCTGAAGACACCGTCGGTGATGGCCACGGCGGAGGCCGCCGGGCGGGCGGGGTCGCCGGTGTGGATACGACCGTTGCGGACGACGAGTTGCGCGGGGTGCCGGACCCCGTCGTAAGGACGTATGCCGCCCACGGGCATGGTGCTGCTGGACACGTCGGCTCCTGAGAGGTCGGTCGGCTGGTGGCGTCTCGACGCTAGGTTTGCGAGGATGGATCGGTCCAACACATGGTTCTGCTCAAATCGATCGGCCAGACCGATTAATGGACGGATGGACGAATGGATCTGGACAGATGGAGCTGGACGGCTGGCTGGCTGGCTGGACGGCTGGCTGGCTGGCTGGCTGGACGGATGAACGGATGAGGCCATGGACCTGCGTCACCTGAAGTACTTCCTTGCCGTCGCCGAGACCCGCAACTTCACGCAGGCGGCGGCCAGTTGCTATGTCGCCCAGTCCGCGCTGAGCCAGCAGATCGCCCGGCTGGAGAAGGACGTGGGCGCCAAGCTGTTCAGCCGCACCAGCCGTTCCGTACGGCTCACGGCCGCCGGGGAACTCCTGGAACCGCTGGCCCGTCGCGTCCTCGCCGACGTCGACAACGCACAGGCGGCCCTCGACGCGCTGTCCGGGCTGCGGCGCGGGCGGCTGCGCCTCGGACTGGTCCAGACGCGCGCCTCCTCCGTCGACCTGGTCGAGGTGATGGCCGACTACCACGCCCGCTACCCGGGCATCGACTTCCATGTGACCAACGCGCCCAGCGCGCAGATGGCCGCGTCGGTCCTGGCCGGTGACCTCGACATCGCGGTCGTCGGTCTTGGACCGCGCCAAGTCCCGGAAGGGCTCGACCACTTGGTGCTGGCCGTCGACCCGCTGATGCTGATCGTGCCCGCCGATCACGCCCTGGCCGACCGTGACGCCGTCGACCTGGCGGACCTGCCGGAGAGCCACCAGCTCATCCAGTTCACCCGGGGCAGCGGGCTGCGCCGCCAGGTGGAGGCGGCCTTCGCGCGCGCCGGGGTGGAACCCGGCCAGCACTTCCAGGTCGGCCAGATCCACGACATGATCCGGCTGGCCGCGCGGGGCATCGGCGTGACGGTGGTACCGCGCTCGTCCGTGTTCACCGACTCCGCGCCGGGCGCCGACCCCCAGGGCTCCCTGCCGTACGGCGCCCGCGCGCTCCGGGTCGCGGACGAGGCGGCGGTCCACACCATCTGCGTGGTCCACGACAGCAAGCGGCTGGCGCCGGCCGCCGCCGCGTTCCTCGAAGTGGTGGAACGGCACGCGGTCAGCGGCCGGGGCGATCAATCGGCGTAGCAGATCGCTGCGTCCGCATCCATATGTTGGACGAAACGCTCCCGCGGCGCGAGGCTCATGGAGAAGCCCGAGAGCCTGCGAAGGGGAGCACTGCCATGTCTGCCGTACTGCGGGACGCCTGGTCCACGGTCGTCCCGGACATGAAGGACCGGCACGGTCCACTCCCCCCGCTCATGCTCGCGCTGACGGTGGTGACCGGGCTCGTGGACGCCTTCAGCTATCTCGTCCTGGGCCATGTCTTCGTCGCCAACATGACCGGCAACGTCGTCTTCTCCGGCTTCGCGATCGCGGGCGCGGCCGGTTTCTCGCTGGTCGCGTCCCTCGCCGCGCTGGCCGCGTTCGCCGCGGGCGCCCTGCTCGGCGGCCGGCTCGCCCACACGGCCGGCGCCCATCGGGGACGGGTCCTGCACCTGGCCCTTCTGCTGGAGACGACCCTGGTCCTGGCGGCATACGTCGTCGCGCAGACCGCGGACACCGCGCACGTGAGTGGAGCGGTCCAATACGTCTTGATCGCGCTCCTCGGCCTGGCGATGGGCGTGCAGAACGCCACCGCCCGCGCCCTGGCCGTGCCCGACCTGACCACGACGGTACTGACGCTCACCATCACCGGGGTCGCCGCCGACAGCCGTCTCGCGGGCGGCAAGGGCAGCAGGATCGGCCGTCGGCTGCTGTCGGCGGCGGCGATGTTCGCGGGCGGCCTGGCCGGTGCCGTCGCGGTCGAGCACGGCGGCCGGGCCCTGCCCCTGCTGTTCGCCGCGCTGCTGCTGGTGGCGGCCTCCGGCACCGCGTTCGTGCTGACCCGCTCAGACGCCGCGTGGACGAAGCCGCTGTGAGCGCGAACCGGCGCACGCTGCACTCGGCTCTCCTCGAACTCGCCCTGACAGCACTGATGTTGTTCGTCGTGGCCACGACGGTCCGCTGGCTGATGGGCACCCTCGACCCGGCGGCGGGCGGCTGGTGGAACGTTCCAGAGGGCCGGCTCCTCGCCGTGGCCCCGCTCTCCGGCTACACGGTCACCGCCGTCATGCTCTCCCCCTGGGGCCGGGTGACCGGCGGCCACATCAACCCGGCGATCACCCTCGCGATGTGGCGCTACGGCCGCACACCCGGCCGCGATGTCGCGCCGTTCATCGCGGGCCAACTGCTCGGTTCGCTGCTCGGCATCGCGGCCGGACGACTGGTCTGGGGCCCGGTGTTCGCCTCCCCCGCCGTGGAGTTCGCCGTCATCAGGCCCGCCCCCGGCTGGAGTTGGGCCGCGGTCGCCGTGATCGAGGCCGCCACGATGTTCGTCATCGTCGCCGTCGCAGGAATCGGCGTCTCCAGCCGCGGACTCGGCCCCTTCACCCCCTGGGCGGTCGGCACGATGATCGCCGCCCAGATCATCGCCTTCGGCACCCTGTCCGGCGGAATCGCCAACCCTGCGCGGGAGTTCGGCCCGGCGCTGTTCTCCGGAGACCTCTCCCTCCTGCCGGTCTATCTGCTCGCCCCGCCGCTCGGGGCGCTCGCGGCGACGGTCGTGATCAACGGCATCACCACCCGCCGCCGTACGACAGCACAGATGTCGACCACCGAGGAACCGGCCCCGGCTCCCCAGCCGTAGCCGAACCCCTTCCGCGAGGCGGAAGACCGGCTGCGCATCCGTGCGGAAGCCTGACCCCGAAACGACCGGCCGGCCAGGCCTGCCGACTCGGTCCCGGTCCCGGTCGAGCAGTGACGCTGCGGCCAGGGCTCCGGCCGGGAGGATGCGCCGGGTTCGCGGGGTGGGCGGCGAACCGCGCCTCAAGGATTGGAACGGTCCCGCATCACACTCGCCTCGTGCGGCCTTCGATGTGGTCGAGCATCGTGTCCAGCGCCACCTCCAACGGCCTGACCTGGCGTTGCAGTTGGGTGAGCAGCAGACCGCCCTGGAGTGCGGCGAGCGTGGCGAGGGCGAGGTCGTCGGGATCGGCGTCGAGTTCACCGCGGTCGTGCATCGCCCGGAGGCCGCCGCGGATCGCCGACTCCCAGCGCAGGAAGCCGCTGGCCGCGGCGAGCCGCGCCTCCGGGTTGGTCTCGGCGATCTCGCTGCCGAGGGAGCCGATCGGACAGCCGCCGCGGCACTGCATCCGGAGTTGGTACTCGACCAGCGCGTCCCGCCACTGCCGTAGCCCCTTCATGGTGTCGAGCCCGCTGAAGAGCGGTTTCTGCATGTCCAGCACCGCCTCGGTCTGGAACTCGATCACGGCCAGCAGCAGTTCCTGCTTGTCGGCGAAGTAGTGGTAGATCTGCGAGCCGCTCACCCCGGCGGCTGCCCGGACATCCTCCAGCGTCGCCTCGGTCACGCCTCGCTCGTACATGAGCTGCGCGGCGGCGGCGACGATCCGGCGCCGGGTCTCCTGTCCCTTGCGGGTCAGCTTCTTCTCGGCGGGCCGCCGCACCTCGGTACTCATACCCACGACGCTAGCAGATTCTGGATTGGACAACCCATTTTTCTCGAACCATTCTGGGTCACCTAATCCATTCCGGCCGTCACCCACGGCCGGACTTCCGGAAGGACCCGGCATGGAACTCTCCGACAAGGTCGCCCTCATCACCGGTTCGACGGGCGGCATCGGCGCCGAAACGGCCCGGCTGCTGGCCGCGGCCGGCGCCGAGGTCGTCGTCTCCGGCCGCAACGCCGAGCGCGGGGCCGCGACCGTACGGTCGATCACGGACACCGGCGGCCGGGCGCGCTTCGTCGCCGCCGACCTCACCGACCCGGCCGCGCTGCGCCACCTCGCCGAAGCCGCCGGGCCGGTCGACATCCTGGTCAACAACGCGGCGATCTTCCCCGGTTCGCCGACCGTGGACCAGGACCCCGCAACGCTCGACGAGACCCTCGCGGCCAACGTCCGCGCCCCGTACCTCCTCACCGCGGCCCTGGTTCCCGCCATGATCGCCAAGGGCTCCGGCAGCATCGTCAACGTCAGCAGCATGGCCGCCCGCATCGGCATGCCCGGCCTGTCCGTCTACGGCGCCACCAAGGCCGCGCTGGAGTCGCTGACGCGCACCTGGGCCGCCGAGTTCAGTCCGGCCGGCGTGCGCGTGAACGCCGTCGCGCCAGGTCCCACGCGGACCGACATGGTCCTGGCCACCATGGGTGAGGAGGGTGCCGAGCAGGTCGCGAAGACCACCGTGCTCGGCCGGCTCGCGACACCACGCGAGATCGCCGAGGTGATCCTCTTCCTCGCCTCGGACCGCGCGAGCTACCTCACCGGCACCACCCTCGCGGCCGACGCCGGACGCACCGCCGTCTAGTACTGCGACCGCGTTGGTCCACCGGGTTCGTCGAGCGGCGACTTCGAGAGGGCGCCCGGCCCAGCGGCTGCCTTCTCACCGCGCATGCGGGCACGTTCGCGGCGCCGAGCAGCCGGCACGTCGGGATGGCGGGCGCGCACAGCAGAGGCTGCGCGGTGTGGCTGCGGTGGTGGGAGTCGGCGACGGTGATCTGCCGCAGCGGCCCGAAGCGGGCTTCGATCGGGCCGGCCAGGGCGTGCAGTCCGGCCAGGTCGTGCAGGCCGGAGTGAGGCACAACTCGACGCGCTTGCCCGCCGGTTCCAGGCCGTGCCGCTTCGCGTGGTCGACGACGCGCCGCCACTCCGCGATCTCGTCGTCATCGGGGTCGGTGATCCGGACACGTCCTACGGCGACGAGCCGCTCGATCAGCTCGTGTGCCTTCGCCCGCCAGGCCCACGCGACGAACCGCTCACTGCGGGGCGTCCGAGGCTTGGCGGGCTCCGCCGAATCACTGCCAATGGCGCACGCAGGATCGTCGTCGATCTTCATGGGCCAGGATCCCGCAGGTCGTGATCCGAGCGCCGGTCACCCGACCACTGGGCTCCAAGGTCCAGTCCGCACTGCTCTGTCCCTCCCTGTGCTCTGGGCCTTTTCTGAGACTTCCGGCGCCATCAACCGGCACGAACGCCAAAGTTGACGCAACCCACCGACGGAAACGCTCGCGAAGTCGTCGGCCCGTCGCACCCCTGATTCCATTCCACTTCCGCAGACGAGCCCCGCCCTGAACTGGCAGTTCCCCCTGCCCCTTCCGCGAGACGGAAGAGGTATTGCGCCCCGGTGACGCCCTTCCCGACGATGTCGCCATCACCCAACGACGGGAGCCGCAACGATGCCGCACATGACCGCCTTCGCCAGGAACCAGTGGTACGTCGCCGCCTACAGCCACGAGGTCGGCCGTGATCTGCTCGGCCGGACGATTCTCGGCGAGCCCCTCGTCTTCTACCGCACCGAGGACGACGGCACCGCCGTGGCGCTGCACGACCGGTGTGTGCACCGGCGGTTCCCGCTCTCCGAGAGCCGGCTCGACGGGGACCGGATCGTGTGCGGGTACCACGGGTTCACGTACGACACGACGGGCAGCTGCGTGTACGTGCCGGGGCAGAAGCGCATCCCCCGCACCGCCCGCGTCGCCTCGTACCCGGTGGTCGAGCAGGACGCGCTGGTCTGGGTGTGGATCGGCGACCCGGCGCTCGCCGACCCGCAGGTCATCCCTCGGGCCCCGCACCTCGCCTCCCCCGAGTGGGTCACCGTCAGCGGCATGGAGCCGATCGACGCCGACTACGGCCTCCTCGTCGACAACCTCCTCGACCTCTCCCACGAGACGTATCTGCACGGCGGTTACATCGGCTCCCCCGAGGTCGCCGAGACGCCGATCACCACCGAGGTGGACGAGGGCGCCGGTGTCGTACGGGTGAGCCGGCACATGGACGACGCCGAGTGCCCGCCGTTCTACGCCAGGTCCACCGGCATCCAGGGGCGGATCACCCGCTGGCAGGACATCGAGTACCACGCGCCCTGCCTCTACCTCCTGCACAGCCGGATCGCCCCGGTCGGCGTACTCCCCGAGGAGGACGGCAGCGACCCGAACGGCTTCCACACCGAGATCACCTACGCCATCACGCCCTCCTCCGACGGCAAGGTGTACGACTTCTGGGCGGTCTCGCGCGACTGGGCCACGGACGACGCCGAGGTCACCGAGTTCCTGCGGGCCAACAACCACACCGTCGTCATGCAGGACGTGGACGCCCTCAACCTCCTTCAGAAGACGCTGGGTTCGGAGCGCAGCGGCTACCAGGAGTTGAGCATCAACATCGACACCGGCGGTCTCGCCGCCCGCCGTATCCTCGCCCGACTGGTCGAGGAGGGCGCCAAGCCGGTGGAGAAGGTCCAGTGACCGCTCCGACCGGCGAGGTCTACCGCATCGACTGGCTGCCGGGCACCGACATCCTGCACGGCACCTGCCACTGCGGACGCGAGCACACGTCCCAGGACCCGATCGAGATGTGGGAGTGGATGCTCGCCCACCCCCGGGGCCACTCGGTCGACGAGCCGCAGGGAGCCGAGGCATGACCACCTCCGAGGCCGAACTCGCCGCCGACCGGCAGGAGTTCGCAGCCGACACCGAACTCGGCGCCGACCAGCGGACGTTCGCGACCGACACTGAACTCGTCGTCGAACGACGCGAGTTCGCGGCCGACGGCGTGCTCGCCCTCACCCTGCGCCACCCGCTCGGCGAGCAACTGCCGCTCTGGGAGCCGGGCGCGCACATCGACGTCGTACTCGGCCCCGGTCTGGAGCGCCAGTACTCGCTGTGCGGCGACCCGGCGGACCGTACGGCATGGCGGATCGCGGTGCTTCGCGAGCCGGACGGGCGGGGCGGATCGGCGTATGTGCACGAGCAGTTGAGGCAGGGCGACAAGGTGCGGGTGCGCGGACCGCGCAACCACTTCCGTCTGGAGCCCGCCCCCCGCTACCGCTTCGTCGCGGGCGGCATCGGCATCACCCCGCTCCTTCCGATGCTCGCCGCGGCACAGGCGGCGGGCGCGGAGTGGAGCCTGCTCTACGGCGGTCGCACCCGCAACTCCATAGCGTTCACGGAGGAGTTGAGCCGCTACGGCGACCGGGTCACCGTCGCTCCGCAGGACGAGGTCGGACTGCTGGACCTGCCGTCCGTCCTGGACGACGTACCCGAGGGCACCCTCGTCTACTGCTGCGGTCCCGGACCGCTGCTCGACGCGGTCGAAGCACGGTGCCCGAGCGGCATCCTGCACATCGAGCGGTTCCAGCCGAAGGTCCAACAGGCGGGCGCCGACAGCGAGTTCGAGGTCGTACTGGAGCAGAGCGGAAAGACCGTCACTGTCCCGGTGGGCGTGTCCGTGCTCGACACCGTGCGCGCCGCGGGGGTCGAGGTGCTGTTCTCCTGCACCGAGGGCACCTGCGGGACTTGCGAGACCGACGTCATCGAAGGCACCCCGGACCACCGGGACTCGGTGCTGAGCGAGGAGGAGCGGGCGGCCGGCGAGACCATGCTCATCTGCGTCTCGCGCTGCCTGGGGAAGCGGCTCGTGCTCGATCTGTGATCCGCAGATCGTCGTCGATGAGCGCCACCGCCGCCAGCAACTGGGGCAGCAGGTCCCGTCGTACGGCCTCGGCGGAGTGCCGGCCGGCGTGCACCCCGACGCTCACGCCGGCGACCACCGCGCCGTCCCGGTCCCGCACCGGGGCGGCGATCGTTCTGAGCCCCTCCTCCAGCTCCTCGTCGACGAGCGCGTACCCCTCGTGCCGTATCCGGTGAAGTTCCTTGTGCAGTACGTCGGTTGACGGACGGGCGGCCAGTTCCACACCCGGCAGGTGGGCGAGGAGCACCCGGCCCGCGGCGGTGGCGTGGGCCGGGTGACGCGTGCCCACGATGATCGTGGCGGCCACGATCCTGCGGGCCGGGAGACAGGCGATGTGGACGACGTCGTCGCCGTCGAGGACGCACAGGGACGCCGACTCCCCTGTCCGCGCGACGAGTTGCTCCAGATGCGGTGCCACGATCTGCGGCAGCGTGGAGCCCGCGAGGTAGGAGTAGCCGAGTTCCAGGACGCGCGGGGTGAGCCGGAAGAGGCGCCCGTCGGACTGGACGTAGCCGAGGTCGGCCAGGGTCAGCAGCAACCGGCGGGCCGCGGCGCGGGTCAACTCGCAGGCGCGGGCCACCTCGCTGAGCGTCCGGGCGGGATGCTCAGCGTCGAAGGAGCGGATGACGGCGAGGCCGCGCTCGAAGGACCTCACGAAGTGCGGTGCGCGGACTGCCGCAGGCATCGTCGCCTCCAGACGGACGCACGGGGTGCGCTCCGGGAGCACGGTAGAAGCGCGATTCGATAACTGTCAACAATTTTGTTAGCCAAACCATTGACCCGGTCCAACGCAGGGTTCTACGTTCCCGCTGAGCACCAAGAAGAGCACCACTGTGCGCTGTGCGCACAGCCTGTCGGAACACCGTTGTCTGCACAGGAGGAGCCGTATGCGTCGTCTGCTCGCCGGTCTCACGGTCGGCACGTTCCTGCTCGCCACCGCGGCCTGCGGCTCGTCCGACGGGTCGAGTTCGTCGAAGAGCACGGCCTCGGGGGGCACCACCACGGTCAAGGTGGGGGTCATCCCCATCGTCGATGTCGCCCCCCTCTACCTCGGCCAGAAGGAGGGCTTCTACAGCAAGCACGGCCTGAAACTGACCATGACGCTCGCGCAGGGCGGCGCGGCCATCGTGCCGGGGGTGGTGAGCGGCCAGTTCCAGTTCGGCTTCTCCAACATGACCTCGCTCATGCTCGCCCAGTCCAACGACGTCCCGGTGAAGGCCATCGCCAACGGTGTCGCGTCAACCGGCGTGTCGGGCAAGGACTTTGGTGCCCTGGTCGTCAAGAAGGGCAGCACGCTGAAGTCGGCGAAGGAGTTGGAGGGCAAGAAGGTCGCGGTCAACACGCTGAAGAACATCAACGAGACGGCCGTACGCGAATCCGTCCGCAAGGCCGGCGGCGACCCGGACAAGGTGAAGTTCGTCGAGCTGGCCTTCGACCAGATGCCGGCCGCGCTCGACAAGGGCCAGATCGACGCCGCGATGGCCGTCGAACCTGCGCTCACCACCATGCTGAACCAGGGCGCCCAGCAGATCGCCTGGCCGCTGGTCGACGTCGCCCCGAACCTCACCGTCGCCATGTACTTCACGTCCTCGGCGTACGCGACGAAGAACCCTGACGTGGTCAAGAAGTTCCAGGAGGCCACCGCCGAGTCCCTGGCCTACGCCGACGCCCACCCGGACGAGGTCCGCCAGATCGTCGCCACCTACACCAAGGTCCCGGCCAGTGTGCTGGCCAAGGTGATCCTGCCCAAGTGGCCCGCCGATCCCAACCGTTCGTCGATCGAGGCACTGGAGAAGCTGAGCGAGACCGACGGCCTCTTCAAGAAGACCCCCGATCTGAACACGCTGCTCCCGTGAAAGGACTGAACACCGCACTCAGTGCGGCCGGACTCGCGGCCTTCCTCGCCCTCGGCGAGGTCGTGCCGCGCGTCGGCATCGTCAAGGAGGCCTACTTCCCGCCGACCAGCAGGATCGCCTCCGCGTTTTGGACCGAGCTAAACGACGGCGCGTTCTGGTCGGCGCTCGGCGACACCCTCACCGGCTGGGCCCTCGGCCTCGCGATCGCCGTCGGCGCGGGCATCGTCGCGGGCGTCCTGCTCTCCGTCGTCCCCTACCTCCGCGAGGCGACCGCCTCGACCATCGAGTTCCTGCGCCCGATCCCCTCGGTCGCCCTCATCCCCCTCGCAGTGCTGTTGTACGGCACCGAACTGAAGTCGGTGCTATTGCTCGTCGTCTACGCCTCCTTCTGGCAGATCCTCATCCAGGTCCTCTACGGCGTCCAGGACGTCGACCCGGTCGCCGAGGAGACGGCGCGGTCCTACGGTCTCGGCACCTGGGCGCGGGTCCGGCACGTGCTGTGGCCGAGCGCGCTGCCGTACGTCATGACCGGCGTACGGCTGGCGGCGGCCGTCGCGCTGATCCTCACCATCACCGCCGAACTGGTCATCGGGGCACCGGGGTTGGGCGCCACGATCATGGTCGCGCAGAGCTCGCAGGCGGTGCCCGAGATGTACGCGCTGATCGTGGTGACCGGTCTGCTCGGGTTGATCATCAACGTGGGCGCCCGGACGGTGGAGCGGCGGGCGCTGGCCTGGCACCAGTCCGTGCGCGGAGAGGTGGCGGTGTGAGGCGGGTCCTGCTCCGGCTGCTGTTCGTGGTCGCGCTCCCGGCGGTGCTGCTCACCGTCTGGTGGCTGGCGTCGGACGGCAGCACCAATGTGTTCTGGCCCCCGCTGCGGACCATCCTCAAGACGTTCCCGGACGTGTGGACCGCCGACCGCTTCAGGACCGACGTCCTCCCAAGTGTGCTGCGGCTGACGGCCGGTTACGCCGCGGCGGCCGTCGCCGGGGTCGCGCTCGGCACGGTCATCGGCTCCTACCGGCGGGTGCGCGCGGTGTGCGAACCGGTCCTGGAGTTCCTGCGCGCGGTGCCACCGCCGGTCCTGGTCCCGGTCATCATGCTGTTCGCTGGCATCGGCGACACGATGAAGATCGTGGTCATCGCGAGCGGCTGCGTCTGGCCGATCCTCCTCAACACGGTCGAGGGCGTCCGCGCGGTCGACCCGGTCATGAAGGAGACGGCCCTCTCCTACGGCATCACCGGCACCGCCCGCCTGCGGAGCCTGGTGCTGCGCTCGGCGAGCCCGCAGATCTTCACCGGGCTGCGTCAGGCGCTGTCCATCGGGATCATCCTCATGGTCATCAGCGAGATGTTCGCAGGCACCGACGGACTCGGTTACACCGTCGTCCAGTTCCAGCGCAGTTTCGCGGTGCCCGACATGTGGACGGGCATCCTCGTCCTCGGGATGCTGGGATTCCTGCTCTCCGTCGTCTTCCAGGTGGTCGAGCGGCGGGTGCTCGGCTGGTACCACGGCCTGCGCGCGGCCACCCGCCGGTCCCCGTGAACATCGTGAAAGGGCGGTCCATGCTCGACGTACGCGGCCTCAACAAGGTCTACGAGGGTTCCGGCCGCCGGGTGGAGGCGGTGCGGGACCTCACCTTCACCGTCGAAGCCGGCGAACTCGTCTGTCTCGTCGGCCCGTCGGGCTGCGGCAAGACCACTCTGCTCAAGTGCATGGGCGGACTGCTCACCCCGACCGCGGGCGAAGTCCTCCTGAACGGACGGAAGGTGAGCGGTCCACCGCCCGGGATGGCGTTCGTGTTCCAGGAGTACGGACGCAGCCTGTTCCCCTGGATGCGGGTCGGCGAGAACGTCGAACTCCCCCTGAAGCAAAAAGACTTGAGCACGTCCCGGCGCAGGGAACTGGTCGCGGACGCGCTGGAGTCGGTGGGCCTGACGGATGCGGCCGGAGCGTATCCGTGGCAGCTGTCCGGCGGCATGCAGCAGCGGGTCGCGATCGCCCGCGCACTCGCCTACGAGCCCGAAGTCCTGCTGATGGACGAGCCGTTCGCGGCGGTCGACGCGCAGACCCGGGCCGATCTGGAGGACCTGGTACGGGGGTTGTGGCGGGAGCGCGGCATCACGATCCTCTTCGTGACCCACGACATCGACGAGGCCGTCTACTTGGGCGAGCGGGTGGTCGTCCTGTCCGCGTCGCCGACCGTCGTACAGGAGCAGATGAAGGTCGATCTGCCCGTGGAGCGCGACCAGTTGCACACCCGGGTGGCCCCGCGCTTCGCCGAACTGCGGACCCATGTGTACGAGCAGATCCAGGCGGCGAAGCGCGGGACGCTCCCGGTTCAGGACCGGCTCACGAAGTCTGATACGCCTCCACTTCGCTGAACTGGGCTGCGGGCCAGCCGGAGTTGGCGCTGACGCTGAGCCGCAGATAGCGCAGGTTGGTGCTGCTGGGCAGGGCCACGGTGACCATGTTGCCGGACGCCGGGTCGAAGCGGTAGCCGGTGGCACCGACGACCGTCGAGTAGGAGGCGCCGTCGGTGCTGCCGAGCACGGTGACGGTCTGCGTGCGCGCGCTCCACGCGGACGCGGGCGGCAGCTTCAGCACCAGCCTGCGGACGGCCTGGGCCGAGCCGAGGTCGACCGTCCAGGCCTGCGGGAAGGCGTTGTTGGTGGATTCCCAGTAGGTGTTCGCGTCGCCGTCGACCGCCTTGCCGGGCGTGTAGACGTCCTGCGAGCCGGTCGCCGTGGCGGGGCGCCCCTTGGCGAGGTTGGTGTTCTGGTCCGGGGGCGGGTTGCCCTGGCCGGGCTGCGGCCAGGTCGAGCAGTCCGACCAGGTGCTGTTCCAGCCGGAGTTGCCGCCGCCGTCGGTGAGGGTGAAGGCGCCGGAGCCGGACGGATAGGGGCAGTTGTAGATGCCGGCCGCGCCGACGCCGGTGGCCTGTACGTTGCTGAACTTCGCCGCGCCCTGCGCCTCGGCCTGGACGACGACAGTGCCGGTGTTCTGCACGGTCGCACCGCTGACGTTGACGTTGCCGGTCGAGTAGCCGAGCCCGCCGCCGGACACGAACTCGAAGGCGCTGTAAGGACTGTTGGTGATGGTCGTGTTGGTGATGTTGACGGTCGCGTTAACCGCGCTGTCGTAGGAGTCGACGCGCAGCGCGCCCATCGGATGGCCCCAGTTGGGGTTGATCGCGCCGGTGCGGACGAGGGTGTTGCCGTCGACCGTGATGGTGCCGGCGAGGGGGTAGAAGGGGTCGAGGAACTTCTGGTTGGAGATCGCGATGCCGCTGCCGAGGGCGTTGGTGTCGGAGATCAGGTTGTTGCGGACCGTGATGTTGGTGCCGCCGTAGATCGCGATGCCGTTGGCGAGGTTCGGCTGGGAGATCGTGTTGTTCTCGAAACTGCTGTTGGTGTCCGGGGAGTTGAGCGACCACATGGCGAGGGAGTCGTCGCCCTGGTTGCGCAGGAAGTTGTTGCGGACGATCACGCCGTGGGCGGTGCCGTTGAGGTTGAGGCCGTCGGCGGTGGTGTCGAGGATCCGGTTGTTCTCGACGACGAGGTTGTCGTTGTTGCCCATCAGCCAGAAGCCGCACTTGAGGTGCTGGATCCACATTCCGGAGACCGAACTCCCTGGCCCCAGCGTCCCGTTGACGAAGTTGTCCGGGTTGGAGTCGACGCGCTCGGTGACGTCGCCGATGACGGCGAAGTCCTTGATGTGGACGCCGCCGGAGGAACCGGACTGGTCGATGAACCGCGAGGTGTGCACGACCGAGTACCACTGACCGGCACCCTGCAATGTCACATTCTGTACGCCGCTGAGGGAGGAGGTGAGCCGGTAGTCGCCCGGCGGGATCCACACCACTCCCCCTTGCGCGGCGGAGATGGCGTCCCGGAATGCCTGCGTGGAGTCACCCGCGCCGCTGGGGTCGGCGCCCTTGGAGACCACGGACACCGAACCGGCGGGCTGCCCGGCGGCCCCGGCGACCTGTTCGAAGTCGGCGACGTCGACGGTGACTTGAGTACCGGTCGCCACGAACGCGACCTTGTCGCCCTGCTGCACGTTCTGGCCGAGCATGAGCCGGGAGTTGTCGAAGAAGTGGTGCGTCTTGGCGCCCGCGATCCAACTGGTGTCGACGTACGAGTACTTGGACGTGACGGCGAGCGTCTTGGCGAGCTTGGTGCCGTTGACGTACACGTCGAGGCTGCCGCTCTGCCCGTCCGGGACGCTGTAGGACACGTTCACGGCATTGGCCGCGCGCGGCACGGTGAACTCGACGCGCTGTCCAGAGGTGAGCCGTACGGCCTGCCGCCCGGAGGCCTCGGAGGCGAGACTCCCCTGGGTGTAGTCGGGGCCGATCTTGGTCCCGGTCGTGGTGGCGGACTCGGCCTCGACGGAGGTGAAGGGGAGGGAGGCGCCGGAGGCCGCGTGGGCGGCGGTGGGGGTCAGGGCGACGAGCATGCCCGCGGCGAGCGCGACGGCCGCACCGATACTTGGCATGCGCCTGACAGTTCTGAGCATGGTGCTGTGCATGTGCTGATCCCTTCGAGGTGGGGGTGCGGGGATAGCGGGATGCGGGATGCGGGATGCGGGATGCGAGGTGACGGTCGGCTGTCGACTGGCCGCGACGACTGGCGACCGGCCGCTGTCGGCTGTCGGCTGTCGGCTGTCGACCGTTGATCGCCGACCGTTGATCGCCGACCGTCGGCAGTCGCTCGTCGGCAGTCGGCAGTCGCCCGTCGGCGTTACGCGGTGTGCAGCCAGGCCACCGTGTCCTGCGGCAGCCGGCCCTGGTCGTCCAGGGGGCCGCTGGTGAGCAGCAGTTCGGTGTGCGCGGGGAGGTCGACGGGCGTGTCCGACAGGTTGACCACGCAGGTCGCGCCGTCCGTGCGGATGAAGGCGAGGACACCTGCCGGGGCGGGCAGCCACGTGAGGGGGCCGTCGCCGAAGGCCGGCCGGAGGCGGATCGCCTCGCGGTAGAGGTTGAGCATGGAGTCGACCGTCCGCTGCTGACGGTCGACCGCATACGATGTCCAGCCGACCGGCTGCGGAAGCCAGGGCTCTCCGCGCGAGCCGAAGCCCGCGTACGGCGCGTCGGCCACCCACGGGAGCGGTACCCGGCAGCCGTCGCGGCCGGGGTCGGTGCCGCCCGACCGGAGGTACATCGGATCCTGAATACGGTCGACCGGCAGCTCGACCTCGGGCAGCCCCAGTTCCTCCCCCTGGTAGAGGTAGACCACCCCGGGCAGGGCAAGCGACAGCAGCGCCGCCGCCCGGGCGCGCCGGGTGCCCAGCGCCAGATCGGTCGGGGTGCCGAAGGCCTTGGTGGCGAAGTCGAAGCCGGTGTCGGAGCGGCCGTAGCGGGTGACCGTGCGGGTCACGTCGTGGTTGCACAGGACCCAGGTGGCGGGGGCGCCGATCGGGGCGTGCTCGGCGAGGGTCTCGTCGATCGAGGTGCGCAGCCGGTCGGGGTCCCAGGGGCAGGACAGGAAGGCGAAGTTGAAGGCGGTGTGGAGTTCGTCGGGGCGGAGGTAGCGGGCGAAGCGTTCGGTGTCGGGGAGCCAGACCTCTCCGACGAAGACGGCGCCGTACTCGTCGGCGACGGCCCGCCAGGCGCGGTAGATGTCGTGGAGTTCGTCGCGGTCGACGAAGGGGTTGGGGTCGCGGCCCTCGACGAAGTCGGGCAGGTCGGGGTCCTTGGCGAGCAGCGCCGCCGAGTCGATACGAACCCCTTCGACCCCGCGCTCGAACCAGAAGCGCAGGATGTCCTCGTGCTCCTGGCGGACGGCCGGGTGGGCCCAGTTGAGGTCGGGCTGTTCGGGGGTGAAGAGGTGGAGGTACCAGTCGCCGTCGGGGAGGCGGGTCCACACGGGTTCGGTGGAGGCGGCGAACTGGGACGGCCAGTCGTTGGGCGGGAGTTCACCGTGTTCGCCGCGTCCCGGGCGGAAGTGGAAGAGGTCGCGTTCGGGGCCGCCGGCGAGGGCGGCGCGGAACCAGGGGTGCTGGTCGGAGACGTGGTTGGGCACGATGTCGACGATCGTGCGGATGCCCAACTCCCGTGCCTCGGCGATGAGTTTCTCGGCCTCGGCGAGGGAGCCGAAGGCGGGGTCGATGGCGCGGTAGTCGGCGACGTCGTAGCCGCCGTCCTTCATCGGCGACAGGTACCAGGGGGTGAACCACAGGGCGTCCACGCCGAGTTCGGCGAGATACGGCAGTCTGGAGCGGACGCCCGCGAGGTCGCCGGTGCCGTCGCCGTCGCCGTCCGCGAAGCTGCGGACGTACACCTGGTAGATGACGGCCGAGCGCCACCAGTCGTCGTGGCTCTGGGCATGGGTGGGCTCTCCCACTGTGCTGGCCTTTCTGTCGGAGGGCGTCGAGGGGCGGTGTCAGCCCTTCGTGCTGCCCGCGCTGATCCCGGCGATGATGTGGCGCTGGAAGACCAGGAACATGGCGACCATGGGGATGCTCGCGATCACCATCGCGGCGATGAGCACGGTCAGTTGGATGTTCTGCGACAGCTGGACGAGTGCCACGCTGATCGGCTGTTTGTCGGTGTCGGAGAAGACCATCAGCGGCCACAGGAAGTCCTGCCACACGGCGACCAGGGCGAAGATCGAGACGACGCCGAGGACGGGCCGGGACATGGGCAGCACGATGGACCACAGGATGCGGAGTTTTCCGGCACCGTCGATCTCGGCGGCCTCCATGACGTCGCGCGGGAGTTGGTCGAAGAACCGTTTGAGGAGGTACAGGTTGAAGGCGTTGGCGACGGCCGGCAGCCAGATGCCGAGGGGGTCGTTGAGCAGGCTGGTGTGGATCAGCGGGAGGTCGGCGACGGTCAGGTACTTCGGTACGACCAGGGCCTGCGCGGGGACCATCAGCGTGGCGAGGATGCCGCCGAGGATCAACTTGCCGAAGGCGGGCTTGAGTTTGGACAGCGCGTAGGCGGCGGCCGTGCACAGGACCAGCTGGAACGCCCAGGCGCCGGCGGCCTGGACGACCGTGTTCCACAGGTGCTCCGGGAGCTGCATCAGGTCCCAGGCGTCGGTGTAGCCGCTGAGGTGCCAGTGCTTGGGGATGATCGTGGGCGGGGTCTGCGCGATCTCGTCCGGCGACTTCATGGCGCCGGTGACCATCCAGTAGACGGGGAAGAGGAAGGCGAGCGCGAAGAGCACGACGACGCCGGTGAAGACGGTCCAGTAGACGGCCCTGCCGCGGGGCCGGGCGAGCGCGGCCGGGGAGAGCAGCGTGCGGGTGCTCACAGGTCGTCCTCTCCGGAGCGGGTCAGCCGCAGATAGACGGCGGAGAAGGCGCCGAGCAGCACGAGGAGCATCACGCTGAGGGCGCAGGCGCCGCCGAAGTCGTTGTAGAGGAAGGCGTATTTGTAGATCAGGTAGAGGACGGTGACGGTCGCGCTCTCCGGACCGCCTCCGGTGATGACGAACGGCTCGGTGAACACCTGCATCGTGGCGATGATCTGAAGGAGCATCAGCATCAGGATGACGAACCGGGTCTGAGGGATCGTCACGTGCCGCACGCGTTGCAGCAGGCTCGCGCCGTCCAGCTCGGCGGCCTCGTACAGCTCGCCGGGGATGGACTGGAGTGCGGCCAGGTAGATGAGGACGGTGCCGCCCAGGTTGGCCCAAGTGGCCACGATCACCAGGGAGATGAGGGCGGTGTCGGTGCCGTTGGACCAGTTCGAGGTGGGCAGGTGCAGGAAGCGCAGCGTCTCGTTGGCGAGGCCGGCTCCGGGGTCGTAGAACCATTTCCAGAGCAGGGCGGTGACCACCGGCGGGATCATCACGGGGAGGTAGACGACGACCCTGAAGAAGGCCTTCCAGTGCCTCAACTCGTTGAGGACCAGGGCGAGTACGAAGGGGATCGCGAAGCCGATGAGCAGGGCGAGCAGGGTGAAGACGAGGGTGTTGCGCCAGGCGGCGGTGAACTCGGGGTCGTGCCAGACGCGGGTGAAGTTGGCGGTGCCGACCCACTCGGGCGAGGAGCCGGGCGTGTACTTCTGGAAGGCGATCACGACCGCGCGGATCGCCGGGTACCAGGAGAACAGGGCGAAGCAGATGAGGCCGCCGATGAGGAACGCGTAGGCGCGGGCCTGGTCGATGAGGCGGCGCCGCCCCCGGCCCCCTACCGGGGGCGGCGCCTCGACCTGTCGTACCGCCGTCGTCTCGACGGGGTTCCGGGTGGCCGTCCGGGTCATCGGGTCAGCCCCGGGCCAGGATGCCGTCGATCTTTCCGGAGGCGTCCTTGAGGAGTTGGTCGATGTTCGCGTCCTTCTTGGTGAGGACGGCGGAGACGGCCGAGTCGAGGACGGAGTAGATCTGCTGGGCGTCCGGCGGCTCGATCTTCATCTGGAGGGACTGGTTGCCGTCCAGGAAGGCCTGGTAATTCTGCACCGGGACATTGGAGTTGGCCTTCTTGACCTGCTGGTCCTTGGCGTCGGCGGCGCCGGTGAACAGGCGCGGTTCAGGCAGTCCGACGGGCGCGTTGGCCGCTTTGGCGCGGGCGTAGTCGCCGAGGAAGCCGCTGCCCGGGGTGAGGAACATGCTGTCGAGCCACTTGAGGCCGGCGCGGATCTGGGCGGGCGTGTCGTGCTTGTTGAACATGTAGCCGTCGCCGCCGATGAGCGTGCCCTGGCCGCCGGGCATCGGGCCGAGGGCGAGGTCGTCGTAGTTGCCGCCCTTCTCCTTGACCAGGATCGGGATGTTGTCCGGGGCGGAGAGGTACATGCCGAGCTTGCCCGAACCCATCAGCTGCTGCACGTCGTTGATGACGAGGAGCTGCTTGCTGCCCATCGAGTTGTCGGTCCAGCGCATGTCGTGCAGGTTCTGCAGCACGGCGTGGCCCTGCGGGGTGTCGATGGTGGCCTTCTTGCCGTCGGCGCTGACGACGTCGCCGCCCTGTGAGTACATCTCGGCGGTGAAGTGCCAACCCCCTTGGTTCTGGGCGCTGTAGTCGGCGTAGCCGATGGTGCCGTTGCCGAGCGCGGCGATCTTCTTGGCGTCGGCGCGGACCTCGGCCCAGGTCGTCGGTGCCTTGTCGGGGTCGAGGCCGGCCTGCTGGAAGAGCTTGCGGTTGTAGATCAGGCCCATCGAGTAGCCGGTGCGCGGAATGCCGTAGATCTTGCCGTCGACGGTGTAGATGTCGCGCAGCTGCTGCTGAAGAGTGTCGTAGCTCTTCAACTCCTTGATGTACGGCGTGAGATCGGCCGCCTGGTTGATGTCCACTACGTGCTTGGCGTCGGTGAAGTACGTGTAGAACACGTCCTCCATCTGGCCGCCGGCGAGTTTGGCGTCGAAGGTCTTCGGGTCCTGGCAGGGGAACGCGTCGTGGGTGACGACGTCGATGTCCGGGTTCTTCTTCTCGAAGGCCGCGACATCGGAGTCGAAGAACTTGCGGTCGACCTTGGCGCTCTTGGGCGGCTCGCAGTTGACCGTGATGCGTGTCTTGCCGCTCGCCGAGTCGTCGCCGGACCCGCAGGCGGCGGCGGTGAGCGCGAGAGAACAGACGCCGATCGCGGCGAAGGTACGGCGGAACCCGGTGCTTCTCATCGGTGGACCCCTCTGGGCAGGAGCGGTGGGCGCCCACACTCAAGCACCGCCGACATCTCTCCGCAAGATGTCGCGCAGAATCTGTAATTATTCGACAGCAGGGCGCCTGTCAGCTGCGCGGGGCTTGCGCGGTGGAACCGCGGACCACCAGTTCCGGTTCGAAGAGCAGCTCTTCGGCGGGTACGACGGCGCCGCCGACCTGTGAGTTCAGGAGCTCGACGGCGGCGCGGCCCATGGCCTCGATGGGCTGGCGGACGGTGGTCAGCGGGGGCTCGGTACAGTTCATGAACGCGGAGTCGTCGTAACCGACGACGGAAATCTGTGACGGGACGTCAAGTCCCTTGCGGCGGGCGGCCCTTACCGCGCCGAGCGCGAGCGGGTCGCTGGCGCAGATGATGCCGGTGACACCGCGGTCGATCAGCCGGGAGGCCGCCGCGTGGCCGCCCTCGATGGAGAAGATGGCGCGCGCCACGAACTCGTCGGGCAGGTCCGGGGACAGGGCCCGCGCTGCGGTCAACTTCCGTGCCGACGGCATGTGGTCGGCGGGACCGAGGACCAGCCCGATGCGCTCGTGACCGAGGGAGGCGAGGTGGCGCCAGGCCTGCTCGACGGCGACCGCGTCGTCGCAGGAGACGGCGGGGAAACCGAGGTGGTCGATGGCCGCGTTGAGCAGGACGACCGGGATGTTGCGCTCGGCGAGCAGCCGGTAGTGGTCGTGTGGCGCGTCCGCCTGGGCGTAGAGGCCACCGGCGAACACGACGCCGGAGACCTGCTGTTGCAGCAGCAGCGTCACATAGTCGGCCTCGGAGACCCCGCCCTTGGTCTGGGTGCAGAGCACGGGCGTGAGGCCGAGTTGGGCGAGCGCGCCGCCGATCACCTCGGCGAAGGCGGGGAAGATGGGGTTCTGCAGCTCGGGCAGCACCAGGCCCACCAGTCGCGCGCGTTCACCGCGCAGCTGGGTGGGCCGCTCGTAGCCGAGGACGTCCAGGGCCGACAGCACCGACTGCCGGGTCGAGTCGGAGACTCCGGGTTTGCCGTTGAGTACCCGGCTGACCGTGGCCTCGCTGACCCCGACCTTCTTCGCCACCTCAGCAAGTCGTCGCGTCATGTGCGCAAGAATAGCGCAAGTGACGCAAGTGGTTTGCGCCATGGGGCAAGTGACCGGAACTGGTTCACCGCGTCACGACCCCGATGTCAGTCGTGCGCGGCCCACAGACCGCGGACATGTCCCAGGTGGCGGGTCATGATCTCGCGCACGGCCCGCTTGTCACGGTCCAACAGCGCGTCCAGGAGGTCCAGGTGCTCCTGGGCGGAGGCCAGCAGGCGTCCCTCCTTGACGAGGGCGGTGAGTCCGTAGAGGCGGGACCGCTTGCGCAGATCGCCGACGACCTCGACGAGATGGGCGTTGCCGGCCAGGGCGAGCAGCCCGAGATGGAAGCGGGTGTCGGCCTCGACGTACGCGATGAGGTCACCGGCCACGGCCGCGTGGACGATCTCGCGGGCGGCGGGCCGCAGCGCCTCCAGCGAGACGGGGTCGGCGGTCCCGGCCAGCCCCACCACCGTGGGGATCTCGATCAGGGCGCGGACGTGGGTGTACTCGTCGAGCTGCTTCTCGGAGACCGCGGTGACCCGGAACCCCTTGTTCGGGACGGTGTCGACCAGCCCCTCCTTGGCGAGGTCGAGCATGGCCTCGCGCACCGGTGTGGCCGAGACGCCGAAGCGGGCGGCGAGCGTCGGCGCGGAGTACACCTCGCCGGGCCGCAGCTCCCCCGCGACCATCGCGGCCCTGAGCGCGTCGGCGACCCGCTCGCGGTAACTGCTCTTCCCGCCCAGCGCGGGCAGATCCGGTGCGTGGGTGGGCGGGGCGCCGGTGCGCTGGACGGCCATCGAATCTCCTGGTGTACAAGTGGTGCAATGTCACGCGTGACCCACCATTATCCCCGGGCTAGAGGATGAACCCGCCCGGGAACGGATCGGTGGGATCGAGCGAGTACTGTGCGGTGCCGGTGATCCAGGCGCGGCCGGTGAAGCTGGGAAGTACGGCGGGAACCCCGGCGACCTCGGTGGTGCCGAGGAGCCGTCCGGTGAACCGGGTGCCGATGAAGGACTCGTTCACGAACTCGGTGTGCAGCGGGAGTTCACCGCGCGCGTGGAGCTGCGCCATGCGGGCACTGGTGCCCGTGCCGCAGGGCGAGCGGTCGAACCAGCCGGGGTGGATCGCCATCGCGTGCCGCGAGAGCCGGGCGGTCGCGTCGGACGCGTACAGGTGGACGTGATGGCAACCGCGAATGGACCGGTCCTCCGGGTGGACGGGCTCGTCCCGGTCGTTGATCGCCTCCATGAGGGACAGGCCGGCCTTGATGATGTCGTCCTTGCGGGACCGGTCGAAGGGCAGCTCGAACTGGTCCAGCGGCAGAATGGCGTAGAAGTTGCCGCCGTACGCCATGTCGTATGTCACCGTCCGCCCGTCGGCGAGTGCGATCTTGCGGTCGAGGCCGACGGAGAACGACGGGACGTTCTTGAGAGTGACGTTCTTCGCGGCGCCGTTCTCGACCGCGACCTCGGCGACGACGAGTCCCGCCGGGGTGTCGAGGCGGATCGTGGTGACCGGCTCGACGACCTCGACCATGCCCGTCTCGACGAGCACGGTGGCCACACCGATCGTGCCGTGCCCGCACATCGGGAGATAGCCGGAGACCTCGATGTAGACGACGCCCCAGTCGCAGTCGGGGCGGGTGGGCGGCTGCAGGATCGCGCCGCTCATCGCGGAGTGGCCGCGCGGCTCGTTCATTAGGAACTGCCGGATGTGGTCGCGGTGTTCGCGGAAGTACAGCCGCCGCTCGTTCATCGTCGCGCCGGGGATGGCGCCGATGCCGCCGGTGATCACCCGAGTCGGCATGCCCTCGGTGTGCGAGTCGACGGCGTGCAGGACGAGTTTGCTGCGCATGACGCTCCTGGTGGATCGGTGCCGATGCGAGGGTACTTACGCGAGTCCGGCCGCGACCGCCTTCTCGGTGGCGGCGCGCACGACAACCTCCTGCTCGCGCAGCAGCGGGACGCGCGGCGGGCGCACCGGTCCGCCGTGTCGTCCGACGATGTCCATGGACAGCTTGATGGCCTGCACGAACTCGACCTTGGAGTCCCAGCGCAGCAGCGGGTGCAGCTGCTCGTAGAGCTTCTTCGCGGTGGCCAGGTCGCCGTCGACGGCCGCGTGGTAGAGCTCGACGCTCGCAGCGGGCAGCGCGTTCGGGTATCCGGCGACCCAGCCCTTCGCACCTGCGAGCGCCAGCTCCAGCAGGACGTCGTCGGCGCCGATCAACAGGTCGAGTTCCGGCGCGAGTTCGGCGAGCTGGTAGGCGCGGCGGACATCACCGGAGAACTCCTTCACGGCGTGGATGTACCCCTCGCCGTGCAGCTTGGCGAGGAGTTCGGGCACCAGGTCGACCTTGGTGTCGATGGGGTTGTTGTACGCCACGATCGGCACGCCCGCCTTCGCGACCTCCGCGTAGTGCGCGAGGACCGAACGCTCGTCGGCGCGGTAGGCGTTGGGCGGCAGCAGCATCACGGAGGCGCAGCCGGCGTCGCGGGCCTGCTCGGCCCAACGGCGGGACTCGGCGGAGCCGTAGGCGGCGACACCGGGCATCACCCGCGCGCCGCCGATCGCGGCGACGGCTGTCTCGACGACTTTGGACCGTTCCTCCGGGGTGAGCACCTGGTACTCGCCGAGCGAGCCGTTCGGTACGACACCGTCGCAGCCGTTGTCGACCAGCCAGGCGCAGTGCTCGGCGAACTTGTCGTAATCGACGGCGAGTTCGTCGGTCAGCGGAAGCGCGGTGGCGACGAGAACGCCGCGCCAGGGACGGTTCGGGGTGGTGGTCATGGAGCGCCTCATCTCAATGGGGGGCAATGGGGTGTGACATGTCATTGGTGCTCGTCGTCCTCGGTCTCACCGGCGTGCGCCAGCACGCCGAGCGGCACGGGCCGCGCGAACGGCCGCCGGGACGGGGTGAGTTCGCACCCGACGAGCCCCGCGACGGCGGGCCCGCACATCCGCCCCTGGCACCAGCCCATCCCGGCCCGCGTCAGCAGCTTCACGGTGCGTACGTCACCGGCGCCGAGCCCGGCCACGGCCTCGCGGATCGCGCCTCCGGTCACCTCTTCGCAGCGGCACACGATCGTGTCGTCGGTGACGAGATCGGTCCAACAGGTGGGCGGCGCGTACACGGTGTCGAGGGCGGCGAAGAACTCCCGCAGTCCCGTACGGGACTTGGCGGCCGTGGCCCACTCACGCGGGTCGGGTACGGCACCAGTCAGACGGGCGGCGGCCGAGCGTCCCGCGATATGCCCCTCGGCAAGGGCGAGTTCCGCGCCGCCGATGCCGGTGGTCTCGCCGGCCGCCCAGACGCGGGGGACGTCGGTGCGCTGTTCGTCGTCGACGCGGACGGCGAGCCCTTCAAGCCCGCAGCCGAGGGTCTCGGCGAGGTCGGTGTGCGGGAGCATGCCGTGGCCGACGGCGAGGGTGTCGCAGGCGAGACGCCGTTCGGTGCCCGGGCGGACCCGTCCGTCGGTGTCGAGCGCTGCGACGGTCACCGCTTCCAGCCGCTCGTCGCCGTGCGCCTCGACGACGGTGTGCCGGGTGAGCAACTTGACGTGGTGGCGCAGGAGTTGGGCCGAGTACTGGGCACCTTCGGCGACCTTGCCGGGCTGCGCCACGAGCGCTCGGGGCCGTCGTAGGAACGCCTTGGGGTCGGCGGACTCGACAAGCGCGGCCACCTCGACACCGGCCGCGGCGAGACCGGTCGCCACGGGGAGGAGGAGTGGACCGGTCCCTGCGACCACGGCGGTTCGTCCCAGGACGGCGAGGGAACCCTTGAGCATGGCCTGGGCGCCGCCCGCGGTGAGGACTCCGGGGAGGGTCCAGCCGGGGAAGGGGAGGACCTTCTCGTAGCCGCCGGTGGCGAGGAGGACGGCGTCGGCACGGACCTCGACCGGGTGCTCCTGTGCGGGACCTACCGGGGCGTGCACGGTGAAGCGGTCCAACCGGCGCTCCACGAACCAGACATGATGATCCGTCAAGTGGGTTGCGTGGCCTGCCTCCACGTGTCGTGCGAGGGAATCGCTGAGCCGCTCCCACGTCCGCCACTGGTGGTGCAGGGCCTGCGGGCGGCGGGCGTTCAGTTCGGCGGCGGGCTGTCGGTAGAACTGGCCGCCCGCCCGCGAGGCCGAGTCGATCAGCGTGACGCGGACGCCGTGTGCCGCGGCGGCCACGGTGGCGGCGAGTCCCGCCGGGCCCGCACCGATCACGGCGAGGTGCGGTCGGTCAGTCATCGTGGCCCGTTCCGTCCTGTGTGCGGATGGCGTCGCCCGGGTGCAACGGCACCAGGCAGGCCCGTTGGTTCGGGCGGTCGTTGACGGTGACGAGGCAGTCGTAGCAGACGCCGATGCCGCAGAAGACGCCGCGCGGCGCGCCTCCGGTCCGGGTGGTGCGCCAGGACGTCACGCCCGCCGACCAGAGTGCGGCGGCGACGGTCTGGCCGGGGGCTGACTCGATCTCGCGGCCGTCCAGGGTGACCGTGAAGGCCGGTCCCGGGTGTGCGTCGGCGAGGTCTCGTGGGGATCCGGATCTCATTCGACCTCCTCGTCGTCGTCCTGGAAGCGGTCGGGGCGGAAGGGGGTCATGTCGAGGTCGGGGGTCTTGCCGCCGAGGAGTTGGGCGATCAAGTGCCCGGTGCCGGTGGCGAGTCCGATGCCGGCGCCCTCGTGTCCGCAGGCGTGGACGAGGCCGGGGGCGCGGGGGTCGAGGCCGATGGCGGGGAGGTGGTCCGGCAGGTAGGGGCGGAAGCCGAGGTAGGAGCGCATGGCCCGTACGTCGGCCAGGAACGGGAACAGCCGGGTCGCGCCCGCCGCCAGCGCCCGGACGACCGGCAGCGAGAACTCCCGGTCGAAGCCCACGCGTTCACGGCTGGCGCCGATCAGGACCGGCCCGGCGGCAGTGCCCTCCACGACGGGTGAGGTCTGCAGGGCGGCCGAGTCGCTGGCCACGTCGGCCACGTAGTCGGCGGCGTACACCTTGTGGTGGATCAGGCGCGGGAGCGGTTCGGTGACGAGGACGAAGCCGCGGCGCGGGAGGACGGGGAGGGTGACGCCTGCGAGGGCGGCGAGTTCGCCGCCCCAGGTGCCGGCTGCGTTGATCACGGTCGGGGCGAGGATGTCGCCGGGGGCGGTGCGAACGCCTTGGACCGTTCCATCGGCCTTGCGGAGTACAGCCGTCACCGTGCGGCCGGTGAGCAGGCGGGCGCCGGACGCCCGGGCGAGGTGGGCGGCGGCCAGTGCGGGCATCACCTGGCGGTCCTGGGGGTAGTGCACGCCGCCCGGGAGGTCGGGGGCGAGGCGGGGTTCGAGCTCGTACAGGGCCTCGGCGTCGACCGGTTCCGCGACGACTCCGGCGGCGCGCTGCTGCTCGGCGAAGCGTTCCAGGGCGGTGAGCCCGCTGGGCGTGGAGGCCACGACGAGGCCGCCTTTCGCCTCGTACTCGATGAACTCCCCCAGTTCCTCGGCGAGTTGCGTCCACAGGCGGGCGGAGAGGAGGGCGAGGTCGAGTTCGGGGCCGGGTTCCTTGTCGGAGACGAGCAGGTTGCCCTCACCGGCGCCGGTCGTGCCGCCGGACACCGGGCCGCGATCCACGATGACGACATCGAGGCCTGCCCGGGCCGCGTAGAGGGCGCAGGCCGCGCCCACCACTCCGGCTCCGACGACCACGACATCGCAGGTCAGTCGCTTGCTCACATCAGTACTATGTCACATACCTCTCTGGCTGAGTATGTCCCCGCGCGCATGTCACCGCGAGGACGGTGGGCCGCGGCGGACCGGGACACCACTCCTTCAGGAGTGCTTACTGGCGCCGCTGCCCGAGGATGCAGAACTCGTTGCCCTCGGGGTCCGCCAGGACGACCCACGACTGTTCGCCCTGGCCGATGTCGACCCGCCGTGCGCCATGGGCCTCCAGACGGGCCACCTCGGCGGCCTGGTCGTCGGGCCTGAAGTCGAGGTGCAGTCGACTCTTTGACTTCTTGCTCTCGGCGAGCCGTACGAAGTCGATGCCCGGCAGGCGGTCCGGCGCCGGACGGATCTCGAACTCGTCGTCGTCGGAGTGGACCACCACCCAGCCGAGAGCCGTGGCCCACCACTGGCCCAGGGCCGCCGGGTCCTCCGAGTGCACGATTACCTGTTCCCATTCCAAGGTCATCCGCAGAGCTTAGACCGGCCGGCGCCCCGGAAAGCAGGTGTTCAGGGCGTCAGACCCGACTGGCGGTGGCCGTGTCGGCGGACAGCCGCTGTGCGACGTAGATCGGGAGGACCGAGAGCAGGACGAGCACCGCGGCCACCACGTTGACGACCGGCGCCTGTTGGGGTCGGGTCATATTGTTGAAGATCCAGATCGGCAGGGTCTCGATGCCGGGTCCCGCGGTGAAGGTGGTCACCACGATCTCGTCGAAGGACAGCGCGAACGCGAGCAGTCCGCCGGCCAGGAGCGCCGAGCGCACCAGCGGGAAGGTGACGTCGACGAAGGCGCGGAAGGTGTCGGCGCCCAGGTCCATCGCGGCTTCCTCGTACGACCCGGAGGTGCGCCTGAGGCGGGCGACGACGTTGTTGAAGACGACGACGATGCAGAAGGTGGCGTGTCCGACGATCACAGTGAACAGGCCGAGGCCCACGCCGAGCGGCTCGAGTACCGTGCTGAACGCCGAGTTGAGGGCGATGCCCGTGACGATGCCGGGCAGGGCGATCGGCAGCACGACCACGAAGGAGATGGCCCCGCGGCCGAAGAAGCGGTACCGGGCGACCGCGAAGGCGATCAGGGTGCCGAGCACCAGGGCGATGGCGGTGGCGCCGAGGCCGGCCTTCACCGAGACCCAGAGTGCCGCGCGGGCGCCGGAGTTCTGCCAGGCGACGGACCACCAGTGCAGGGTCAGGCTGGAGGGCGGCCAGCTCGCGCTGCGGTCCGGGTTCAGGGAGTTGACGAGGACGAGCAGGAGCGGGACGTAGATCACCGCGAAGCCGAACCCGGCGGCCACGCGCAGGGCGATGCGCGCGGAACGGGAGAGTTGCACGACGGGCTCCTCTACAGACTGCTCAACGCGCCCGTGCGGCGCATCGCGAGCAGGTACACGACGATGACGACGACCGGGACCGTTCCAAGAGCGGCGGCCATGGGCAGGTTGAGTTCGATGTTGGAGTAGACGAGGTTGCCGATGAGTTGGGTCTTGCCGCCGACGATCTGCACGGTGATGTAGTCGCCGAGGCTGAGCGAGAAGGTGAAGATCGACCCGGCGGCGACGGACGGCAACACCATCGGCAGCACGACAGAGCGGAAGGTCCGCCCGGCCCGCGCGCCCAAGTCCGCCGACGCGTCAAGGAGGTTGGCGGGCAGCTGCTCCAGTGCGGTGTGGATCGGGAGCACCATGTACGGCAGCCAGAGGTACGTGAGCGTGAGGACGGCCGCGGGGAGTCCGAAGCCGGGGCCGCTGAGCCCGAACGGCTTCAACATCCAGTCGGCCAGGCCGCCTTGGGACAGGATGAGCCGCCACGCGTACACCTTGACCAGGTAACTGGCCCACAGCGGGGTGAGGATGGCGACCACCAGCAGCGGACGCCGGCTCGGCTTGGCAACTCGGGCCGTGTAGAAGGCGAGTGGGAACGCGATCACCGCGCACAGGACGGTGACGGCGAGCGCGACGCCGATGCTGCGCAGGATGACCTGGCGGTACACGGGCACCGTGAACAGCTCGTGGAAGTTGTCGGTCGACCAGACCTTCACCACCTCGGAGGTGAAGGAGTCCGTCGTCCAGAACGCGGAGACGAACAGCACGCTCAGCGAGCCGAGATAGAGCACCGCGAGCCACAGCAGGGGGGCGGTGAGCAGCAGGGAGAGCCGCAGCCGGGGGCGCCGGTACAGCGCCCCCGCGGTCCGGTTCAGCAGGGACATGGGTCAGCCCTTGATCTCGGTCCAGGCCTGTACCCACTTGGCGTACGGCACGCACTTGACGTCCGTGCGGCCGTCGAGGCACTGCTCGATGGGCGTGTTCCAGAAGGCGATGTTCTTCCAGTACGCGGTGTCGGCGGCGTGGTAGGTGGTGCAGAAGTTCTTGTCGCTGGTCTCGGCGCAGGCCTCGGAGTTGGCGGGTGCCTCGCCGAAGTACTCGGCGACCTGGGCGTTGACCTTCGGGGAGACGATCCAATTCAGCCACTTGTAGGCGCAGTTGGGGTGCTTGGCCTTGGCCGAGATCATCCAGGTGTCGGACCAGCCGGTGGAACCCTCCTTGGGCACGAAGGCCTTGATCTTGGTGCCCTCGTCGGCGGTGAGGTTGGCGATGACCTGCCAGGTGGTGCCGACGACGGAGTCGCCGCTCTTGAAGGCGGAAATCTCCTTGAGGTAGTCGCTCCAGTACTCGCCGATGTCCGCGTTCTGCTTCTTCAGCAGGGCGACGGCGGCGTCGAACTGGGTCTGGTCGAGCGCGTAGGGGTCCTTGATCTTCAACTCCGGCTTGGTGGCCTTGAGATAGAGGGCCGCGTCGGCGATGTAGATCGGCGAGTCGTACGCGGTGACATGGCCCTTGTACTTCGAGGCGTCGTCGAAGACCGCGGCCCAGGAGGTCGGGGCGGGCGTGACCTTCTGGGTGTTGTACATCAGCAGGTTGGCGCCGCGGCCGTGCGGGATGCCGTAGGCCTTGCCCTTGACCGAGTTCCAGGCCTGGAGCTTCAAGTCCGGGAAAATGTCTTTGTAGTTGGGGACCAGGCTTGTGTTGACGGGGGCGGCGTCGCCGGAGGCTATGAGGCGCAGGGAGGCGTCGCCGGAGGCGGAGACGGCGTCGTACTCGCCGGTCTTCATCAGCTTGACCATCTCGTCGGAGCTGGCGGCGACCTTGGAGTTGACCTTGCAGCCGGTCTGCTTCTCGAAGTCGCTGACCCAGTTGACCTTGGGGTCGTTGGAGCCGTCCTCGACGTAGCCGGCCCAGGCTATGAGGTTGACCTCGCCCTCGCTCTTGCCGAGCTTGGACTGGGCTTTGAGGTCAGGGGGGTTGAGGCCGCCGCCCGATGAACTGCTGTCGGAGGAGCCGCAGGCGGTGGCGGCGAGCAGGACGGCGGCACAGGCCGTCACCTGGAGGGTTCGGGTGAGACGCACGGCGTTCTCCATGGGTGGAGGAGATGGGTGAGCGAGTGGATCGGCGAGGGACGCGGGGAGGAGCGGGCGGGTCAGCGGGGGTCGGGGACGTGCACCGTGTGGCGCCCGTGCCATTGCAATCGCACCCGGCTGCCGCGGTAGGCGGCCACGTCCTCGGCGGAGGTCTCCAGGTTCTGCTGGAGTGCGGTGAGCCGGCCGCCGGCGTCGAGGTCGACGAGGAAGCGGGTGGAGTCCCCGAGGTAGACGACCTCGGCGACGGTGCCTGCGGCGCTCTCGTGGTCCGGTTCGCCGGTCCCGTCGGAGTCCTTGAGGACGCGGATCTTCTCGGGCCGGATGCTGTACGTGCCGGTGGTGCCGACGATCCGTTCGGCCGCCTCGCCCGCCAGCAGGTTGGAGGTGCCGACGAAGGACGCGACGAACGGGGTCGCGGGACGCTCGTAGACCTCGGCGGGGGTGCCGACCTGCTGGATGCGGCCCTGGTCGAAGACGGCGATGCGGTCGCTCATCGTCAGAGCCTCCTCCTGGTCGTGGGTGACGAAGACGAAGGTGATGCCCACCTCCCGCTGGAGCGCCTTGAGTTCGACCTGCATCTGCTCGCGCAGTTTCAGGTCGAGGGCGCCGAGCGGTTCGTCGAGCAGCAGCAGGCGGGGGCGGCCGACGAGGGCGCGGGCGAGGGCGACGCGTTGCCGCTGGCCGCCGGAGAGCTGGGCGGGGCGGCGGGCGCCGTAGCCCTCGAGTCGTACCTCGGAGAGGGCTGTTCGGGCGCGGAGGAGTCGTTCGGCCTTGGGGACCTTGCGGACCTTGAGGCCGTAGGCGACGTTCTGCTCGACGGTCATGTGCGGGAAGAGGGCGTAGTCCTGGAAGACGGTGTGGACGTCCCGTTCGAAGGGGGCGAGGCCGGTGACGTCCTGGCCGGCGAGTTCGATGGTGCCGCCGGTGGGGCTCTCGAAGCCGGCGATCATGCGGAGCACGGTCGTCTTGCCCGAGCCGGACGGGCCGAGCATCGAGAAGAACTCGCCGTCCCTGATCTCCAGGTCGACGCCGGCCACTGCGGTCGTCTCGCCGAACGACTTCCGCAGATCCCGCAGCCGGATCGCAATCCCCTCCATGGGCGGGAACCTTTCTGGTGCTCTGTGACGTTGCACGGAAACATATGAAGTCATAGTTCAAAGCTCAAGGCCCCCTTAGGGTAAAGCTTGAGTCAACGTGCAAGGTGGTGGCCGTGAACCAGCAGCAGCACCTCAACGGCGGCGCCCGAAAAGCCGTCTTCGCCCCGGTCGACAACCGGGCGCGGGTCGACGCCGTCGTCAGCCGGCTCGGGGACGCCATCGAGCTCGGACTGCTCGCCGACGGCGAGCAACTGCCGGGCGAGAGCGAGCTCGCCGGGCAGCTCGGTGTGTCCACGGTGACCCTGCGGGAGGCGCTGATGGCACTGCGCCAGCAGGGTCTGGTCACCACCCGGCGCGGGCGCGGCGGCGGCAGCTTCGTGTCACTGCCCGAAGTGCCGGGCGGGGAGCGGCTGAAGGTCCGGCTGCGCGGCTGGAGCACCGAGGAACTGCGCGACCTCGGTGACCACTGGGCCGCCCTGTCCGGCACCGCGGCCCGGCTCGCCGCGGAGCGCACGGAGCCCGAGGATCTCGTCCAACTACGGCGTACGGCCGAGGAGTTGACGCACGCCGAGGATGCGGCGGCGCGCGGCCGGGTCTACGGCCGGTTCCATGTCGAGCTGGCCGCCGCCGCGCAGTCGGCCCGGCTCACCCGGGAACAGGTCGCGTTGCAGACCGAGGTCGGTGCGCTGCTGTGCCTGGTGCTCGGCAGCGACGAATATCGTGAAGAAGCCGCAGACCGTCACCGCTCCGTAATCTCGGCCGTGCAAGATGGGGCCCACGATTCGGCCAGGGAGCTGGCCGAGCGGTGCGTGCAGGAATCGACGGCGCGGCTGATCGCCGAGCGGCTGGCCCTGTAGCCGTCGCCGCGTCCGCTCCCCGTCTGCTGGAGGGCACGCATGAGCCTCGCGACGGCACCGCCGGCCACGGCACCCGAGCAGTCCGTCGCTGCAGGGGTCCGCTCGGCCCTGGAGTCCGTGTTCGACGCCGTGGCCGCCACCCGCGCCGACACGACGGCCCTGCTCGCCAAGGTGTCCGCACAGGGCCGCCGCCCCGCGACCGTCGACCTCGCCGCACTCCGTCCCGGCCTCCATCTCCGGCTGGCCCGGCACGAGTTGGTGTCCGGCGTCGGCTTCGTCGCCGCACCGGGGCTGCTGAGCGACGTACCGGCGTGGCTTGAGTGGTGGCAGACGACCGCCGACGGGGGCATCCGGCCGCTGCTGCTCGACCTCGATCCCGAGCACTCGGCGTACGCCGACTACACGCACTGGGACTGGTTCGCGCTGCCCCGTGACACCGGGGAGCGGGCGGTCGCCGGACCGTACGTCGACTACCTCTGCTCGGACGAGTACAGCCTCACCCTGTCGGCGCCGGTGCATGTGGAGGGGCGGTTCGAGGGGGTGGCCGCGGCTGACGTGTACCTACGGCACTTCGAGGCGGCCGTGATGCCGATGCTGCGCCAACTGCCCGGTCCGGCACGGCTGGTGAACGCGCGGGGCCGGGTCGCCGCGTCCACCGACCCGCGCCATCTGGTCGGTTCGCTCAGCAAGGGACCGGACTTCGCGGAGGCGCTGGCGGCGGGCCGGGCGGGGTATGCGCGAGGGCTGCGGCTGGTGCCGTGCGACGGGGTGCCGCTGGTCCTGGTCGTCGCCGAGCGCTGACCCCGACTCCCGTAGCCAGACAGTGAGTTGGGGCGGTCCTCACTCGGCCGCCGGGACCACCCTCAGGTGTCCCGCGCCGCGTACCGGCCTGCGCGTCCTGGGCGGCGGGGTGCGGCGGGCCTCGCGCAGGACCAGGGTCAGCCGCGTATAGCCCATGTTCTCAAGGGTCTTGGGGGTCTCGCCGACGACCCGGCAGTCCGTGACGCCCCAGCGCGGGTCGGGGTGCAGCACGGGACGGACCGCGCCGTCGTGTTCCACGGCCTCCTCGCCCACCGCGCGGATCCAGTGCGGCAGGCCCTGCCGGTAGGCGGCCTCCATGATCGGGTCCTGGGCGATGTCACGGCGGATCGCCTGCAGGCCGTGGTCGTGGCCGTGGGTCTCCACCACGGAGGCGAAGTGGGCCAGCATCGGCAGGCACCAACTCGACTCGTGCTCACCGAGAACCGTGCTCGCGTCGGGGTGGAAGAGCACGAACCGAAGGAAGTTGTCGCCCGGCATGGCCGTCGGATGCGAACCGACCGCCCGGAAAAGTGACTTGAACGCGCCGTTGGTCAACACCACGTCCCAGCGGTGGTCCATGACGACGGAGGGAAAGGGGACGGCCTCCAACAGCGTGGCGTAGTCCAGCAGATACGCCTGGGCCTCGGGACTCTCGGGGGCGGGCCGCGGTGCGGACCGCTGCCCACCTGCCTGGTACGCCATCGGGAGGTCACCCCTCTTGCCTATGCGGCCTTCTCGCGGCGCCCTGATCCTGCTGCGCCGACTCTTGCCGTGTCAACTATCGTGGCATTTCATGATGGTTGACGGCTGAAATTGGCCACAGTTGTGGCGAGACCTGGATGCGAGTTCGAACGAACCGCTACCCTCCGGGATGTTCACGGCCACCGTTTGTGAGAAGCCTGTGAGAGACGTAGGAGATCTGTCGGTGTCGGATGGCTTCGAGGTACCGGGCACGACGGCCAATGCCGTGCTGCCCGCCGTCGTCGACCGCGTCACCGCGCTGGCCGAGCGGCTCGACGTTCCGCAGGCCGAGGTCTTCCACGTGGGCCGGCTCTCCGTGGCCTCCGGTGTCCCGGACCCCGTGGTCAGGGCCCTGCTGAGCGGTCGTCCCGCGGGCGAGCCCGATGTGCAGGCCCGGTTCCTGCAACGCCTCGACCTGCTGCGCCGCACCAGGCTCAAGCCCAACGGGCGCAAGTACACCCAGCAGGAGATCGCCGACGGCGCCGGCATGTCCCGCCAGCAGGCGGGCGCGCTCATCAACGGCGACCGGCGTCCCACCATGGAGCACTGCGACGCGCTCCAGCGCTTCTTCCGCGTGCACGCCGGGTTCCTCACGGCCGAGGACCCCGAGGCTCTCGCGGGCGCCCTGCAGCGCACCGAGCAGGAGCTGCTGCAGAAGCTCGCCGACCGCGAGCGGGCAGCGGCCGTGGCCGCGGGGGACCCGCTGGAGCGGCTGCTGCAGGACCACGGGGTGCGTGGAATCGCCTGGCGCGCCGCGCAGTTGCCCACCGACCAGCACCGCGACAAGGTCGCCGAGTGGCTGGACATGCTCCTGGAGAGCGTCAAGCGCCCCGAGGCGTGATCCGGGGCCGCGGGAAAGGGAATTGACGTCTCGTCAGGTGGCGCTGCGTTCGCTCGCCTCCCGCAGGTCCCGTTCCGTAGCGTCGCCCTGGGCCGTGACACCGGGCCGGCCCTCGCACAGGAGGTCACGCCAGTGCTCGCGGCTCCAGTGGGCCGGGGTGGTGGTGCCGGTGAACTCCGCGACCAGGGCCAGGAATCGGGCCGGGTCGGTGTGGAACGGGAAGTGCCCCGCCCCCTCGAAGATCTCCAGCCGGCTGCCCGGCATGGCCTCGTGGGCGCCGTGGGCGTGCCGTACCGGCACCACGCTGTCGCGGTCGCCCCACAGCAGCATGGTCGGCATGCCCTCGGTCAGATAGCAGCGGTCGAGCATGGTCACCACCTGGCCGCGCCAGTCGACGACCGCGCGCAGGGTGCGGATGAAGGCGTTGCGGGCGGTCTCGTCGGGCAACGCGTCGACGAGGGTGAGGAGTTCGGGGGCGTCCTGGCCGAGGTCGGTGTCGAGGAGTCTCATCAGGCCCACGGCGAGGCCGACTTGGAGGCGCATGCCAGGCAACCGCAGTGCGGAGAGGGCGAGATGGGAACCCGGGAGAGTGACGAGCCGTAGCACGGGGTTGACCTCGCGGCCCACGCCGCCCGCGCTGACCAGGATGAGCCGTTCGGTGCGTTCGGGGAACTGGTAGGCGAACTGCATCGCCACTCCCCCGCCCAGCGAGTGCCCGAGCAGGGTCGCGGACTCGATGCCGAGGGTGGTGAGCAGGTCGCGCACGCCGTTCGCGTAGGCGGCGACCGAGTAGTCGGCCCGTGGTTTGTCGGAGGCGCCGTGGCCGAGGAGGTCGGGGGCGATCACCGTGTGGGTGCGGGCGAGGTGCGGGATCAGCTCGGCCCAGGTGGCCGAGGAGTCGCCGATGCCGTGGATGAGGACGAGCGCCGGGCCCGAGCCGGCCATGCGGAAGGCACGGCGGTATCCGTGCACGACGCGGTACTGGAGCGTGAGTTCCGCGTCGCCCACCGGGCGCAGCCGTGCGGCGCGCGCCGGGCGCCGTGCCGGGACGTCCTCCACCCACCCACCTCCCGTTCACCTGGCCGTCCGCGGACGGCCGAAAGCCCTTCCTCCCAGCGTAGGGCCGCTGTTCCACGGGGGATTTCGGGGACGTTTCGCCTCCGCTAAGCGGGCGAACCGGGGCCGGGGGAAACGGGATTGTCAGTGGCAGGCGGCAAGCTGGAGTCGTGCCACCGCCGTGCGGGGGCGCACGACGCCGATCAGGGGAGAGCCGTCCTATGCAGACCGCAGTGATGACCGACCGCGAGCGCGCCGCCGTCCAGGCCTATCTACGGCTGCTGCACACGGTCAGAGCCGCCTTCGACGGCCCCCCGGGCGACCCACGACCGGTCCTGGTCCCACCCTCGGTGCTGGCCGAGGCGGACCAGGCCCTGAGGGACGCCGGACTCGCGGGCAACGAGGAGGCGTTCTTCGGGTTGCTGGGGAGCTGGTGCCCGGAAGGCTGACGAGGGGTTACGGATGCGGGACCGTGATCGCGGTGGCGACCAGTCCCCGGCGTACGGTCCAGCGGCCCTCGAAGGTGTCGAGGCGCTCGCCGCCGACCACCGGGCCGGGGACGAGGAGACGGGCGCGCAGGCCGCCGCGCGCTTCGGCGCCGGGGTCCGCGAAGAGTTCGATGTCGGCCTCCGAGAAGTCCAGCCACTTCCCGGTGAGGGGGAACCAGGCCTTGTAGACGGACTCCTTGGCGCTGAACAGGAGCCGGTCCCAGTGCACGGCCGGCAGCCGGGCCGCGAGCCGGGCCAGGCGTTCCTGTTCGGCGGGCAGGGAAACGGAGGGGAGGACGCCGCCGGGGAGCGGGGCGTGGGGTTCGGCGTCGATGCCGAGCGAGGCGAGGTCGGTGGCGCGGGCCAGCGCGGCGGCGCAGTAGCCGTCGCAGTGGGTCATGCTGCCGATGAGTCCGGCGGGCCAGGTCGGCGCGCCGTGGGCACCGGGCAGGATCGGCTGCGGGGGCACGCCGAGCTTCTCCATGGCGCGCCGGGCGCAGGCCCGTACGGCGGTGAACTCGCGCCGCCGCTTGGGCACCGCGCGGGCCACCCGGGCCGCTTCCTCGGGGTACAGCGGGGCGTCCTGGAACCCCTCGTCACCGTGTGTCTCCACGGTCACCACGGACTCCGGGAGCAGCTCCTCGATCACCGGCTCCGACCTCCATCGGCAGGATGCGGCGCAGTCGTCCCGGAGGTTCCGGGCGCTTCTGCCACTCGCGGGGGTATCCCACGGACACCTCTTCGAAGCGGACCCCCTCGTGGTGGGTGGTCCGCGGGATGTGGAGATGGCCGTAGACCATGGTGTCCACGCGGAATCTGCGGTGCCAGTCGGCGGTCAGGGTGGTGCCGCACCACATGGCGAACTCGGGGTACCACAGGACCTCGGTGGGGTGCCGGTCCAGGGGGTAGTGGTTGATCAGGACCGTGGGCAGGGTGTCGGGGATCTCGGTGAGCCTGCGTTCGGTCTCGGCGACGCGGGCCCGGCACCAGGCCTCGCGGCTGGGGTAGGGGTCGGGGTGTAGCAGGAACTCGTCGTTGCAGACGATGCCGGTGCCGTGCGCGTACGTCAGTCCCTCGTCCTTGGTGGCGCAGCCGGGCGGGAGGAACGAGTAGTCGTAGAGGAGGAAGAGCGGGGCCACGACGGCCGGGCCGCCGGGGCCGTCCCAGACCGGGTAGGGGTCCTCGGGGGTGAGGACGCCGAGTTCCCGGCACAGGGCGACGAGGTGTTCGTAGCGGGCGACTCCGCGCAGGGTGACGGGGTCCTTGGGGTGGGTCCACAGTTCGTGGTTGCCGGGGGACCACAGGACCTTGCGGAAGCGGCCGGCGAGGAGTTCGAGGACCCAGCGGATGTCGGCCACGGTCTCGGCGATGTCGCCGGCCACGATCAGCCAGTCCTCGTCCGTGCCGGGCCGCATGTTCTGGACGAGGGCGCGGTTCTCGGCGTACCCGATGTGCAGGTCGCTGATGGCCAGCAGCTGTCCGGCACCGTCGGCCGTCGACTCCACCCTCGCCCCCTCCGCCTCCGCGCGCACGAATGAGGTCACGAGATCACATCCCGCCGTGCCGCGACAAGACGGCGGGCGGGGGCGCCGGGGGCCGAACGGGCCGGTCAGCGCGGGCCGACGGCGGGAGTTCACGCGCCGGGTGGGCAGGATCGGGAAATCCGTAACACGGGCGTTGCACGCGGCACCCCTTGAAAGCCGTATGATCGCCCCAACACCACCGCCACGAACGCCTCTTCGCCGAGGGCGGTTTGGTGTCCCTCCAACCACCCTGGCCGGGCACGGCCTCGCTCCGCCGTGCCCGCGAACCCGAAAGGACGGCCCTGCATGGTCTCTCGCGTACGCGTCTGGCTCAACCGCACGTACGCGGAGAACGTGTTCTTCATGGATCAGCTGCGGAGAAATCCCAGCGATCGGGCCGTCGAGATCCATGCCACGCACGGCGACGCGGACTCCCCCGTACTGGCCGCGGCCGACACCGCCGACCTGGAGCCCGAGGGTCTGTCCCCGGCCGGATACGTCGAGTACGCGCTCGACCAGTGCGCCCGCCGCGGCATCGACGTGTTCGTGCCCCGGCTGCACCAGTCGGAGATCGTCGCGCACCGCGCGGACTTCGAGGCGGTGGGCACGGCACTGCTGGCGCCGACCCCCGAGGCCGTCGCCGTCTTCCACGACAAGGTGATCGCGTACGAGGCGGTCCAGGCGATCGGCGTGCCCGTGCCGCCGTGGTGGCGGGTCCGTACGGCGCCCGAACTCGTCGCGGCCGTCGAGGAGTTGGAGGCCGCCGGGCACAAGGCGTGCTTCAAGCCGGCGTCCGGTGCGGGCGGGGTGGGCTTCCGCGTGGTCACGCGCGCCCCCTTCTCGCTCATGCACCTCAACGGATTCCCGAGCCCCTACGTCCCGCTCGACACGGTCGTCGAGGCGCTGGAGCAGGCCGACGAGCAGGTCGACTGGCTGGTCATGCCGCGTCTGGAGGAGCCGGAGGTGTCGGTGGACTGCCTGACCGGTCCCGACAACCTGGTCCGGCTCGCGGTGGGCCGCACGAAGAACGGCCGCCGGCGCGGTTTCACCCTGCACGAGCAGTGGCTGGAGCCGGCCCGCCGGATCGCGGAGGGCTTCGGGCTGCACTACCTGTCCAACATCCAGTTCCGGATGTTCGGCGACAAGCCGGTGCTGATGGACGTCAACACCCGTCCCGCGGGCGGCCTGCACCAGCTGTCGCTGTGCGGGGTCAACGCCCCTTGGGCGGCAGTGCAGTTGGCGCTCGGCGAAGACCCGGGCACGATGGAGCCGCCGTTCCTGGGCGCGGACTACGCGGTGGTCTCGGGCCCCCGTCAGCTGCGTCCCGTGTCGCTCCCGCACCAGCGCGCGGAGGAGTCGGAGCCGCTGCTCCCGACGGTGCCGGCACAGACCGAGGCGGAGCCGGAGAGCACCCGCACAACGGAGTTGGGCAGCCGCGCGGCGGCCCGCGCCTAGCCTCCCGGGTCCCCCCTTTCCCCCTCCGCACCACAACTTCATACCGGTATGGACCAATCATGGGGCAGCATCTTGACACCGCGATTGGTCCATACCAACTTGGTTGCGCACCTTCCAGCACTCCCGAACACCCCCATTCCTTCAGGGAGATCGCGTGCGCGACACACTCAGACGTTCCAGACGTCGCCTCCTCGCTCTGCTCGGCACCGCAGCCCTGGCCATGGCCGGGGCCATCGCGCTGCCCGGTACCGCGCAGGCGGCCAACGTCCTGACCAACCCCGGCTTCGAGTCGGGTTCCCTGTCCCCCTGGTCCTGCACCGGAAACCTCGGCTCGGTGGTCTCCTCTCCGGTGCACGGCGGCTCCAAGGCCCTTGCGGGCGCGGTGAGTTCGAGCGACACCGCACAGTGCTCCCAGACGGTCGCCGTGCAACCGAACACGGCGTACTCGCTCAGCGGCTGGGTGCGCGGCAGTTATGTCTACCTCGGTGTCAACGGCGGTTCCTCCACGTGGACTTCGTCCCCGTCGGCGTACACGCAGTTGACGACGTCGTTCACGACCGGCGCCTCGCAGACCAGCGCCACCATCTACGTCCACGGCTGGTACGCGCAGGGCACCTACTACGCGGACGACATCAGCCTCGACGGGCCCGGCGGCGGTGGCGGTGGCGACACCCAGGCGCCGACCGCGCCGACCGGACTGACCTCCACGGGCAAGACGTCCTCCAGCGTGTCCCTGTCGTGGGGCGCCTCGAGCGACAACGTGGGTGTCACGGCGTACGACATCTACAGCGGCGCGAACCAGGTTCTCAGCGTCTCCGGTACGAGCGCCACGGTCAGCGGGCTCTCGTCCAGCACCGCCTACACGTTCACCGTGAAGGCGCGGGACGCGGCCGGGAACTCCTCCGCGGCCTCCAACTCCGTGAGCGTCACCACGGACGCGGGCACCGGCGGCGGCACCGGCTTCAAGCAGGCCGCGCCCTATCTGTACGAAGGGTGGGGCGACCCGCCGAACCCGGCGACGGTGATGGCCGCGACGGGCGTCAAGTGGTTCACGATGGCGTTCGTGCTGGACTCCGGCGGCTGCAACCCCGCCTGGGACGGCAGCCGGGCGCTGACCGGTGGCGTCGACCAGACGGCGATCAACCAGATCCGCGCGGCCGGCGGTGACATCGTGCCGTCGTTCGGCGGCTGGCAGGGCAGCAAGCTCGGCGCCAACTGCTCCTCCGCGAGCGCGCTCGCCGGGGCGCTGCAGAAGGTGATCAGCGCCTACGGCCTCAAGGCCATCGACATGGACATCGAGAACACGGACGAGTTCGAGAACGAGGCCGTCCAGGCGAAGATCCTCACCGCGCTGAAGACCGTCAAGGCCAACAACCCCGGCCTGAAGACGATCGTCACCTTCGGCACCTCGACCACCGGCCCGACGTACTACGGCAACCGGCTGATCGAGCAGGCGCAGTCGCTCAACGCCGGCATCGACGTCTTCACCATCATGCCGTTCGACTTCGGCGGCGGCTCCGACATGTACGGCAACACGGTCGCCGCGGCCGAGGGCCTGAAGACCAAGCTGAAGTCCACCTTCGGGTGGGACGACGCGACGGCCTACTCGCACATCGGCATCTCCGGCATGAACGGTCTCAGCGACCAGCAGGAGAACACCACGCCCACCATCTGGACCCAGATCCGCGACTGGTCCAACTCGCACCACATCGCACGGCTCGCCTACTGGGCCGTGAACCGCGACCGGCCGTGCGCCGGTGGCGGAGTGGTCAGCAACTGCTCCGGCATCAACCAGAGCACCTGGCAGTTCACGTCCATCACGGCCGGCTTCACCGGCTGAGCGTCAGCGTGGGGGTGCCCCGTCCGGGTACCCCCACGCCCGCGCCAACTCCCTTAGCCTGTACGGCAGTTCGACCGCCGGATCGGCGGTGCGGGCGGGCTGGACCCGGCCCGACTTGAGGGTGCTGCTCCAGTCTCCGAGCTGCGGCCGGTGGACGCCGTGGTCCTTGCTGCCGTAGTCGAGCATCCCGCTCTCCCAGGGCACACCGAGGTACTCGCACAGGCCGCGGGTCGACTTCTCCGGTTCGGCGGTGAGGTTCTCGTACGTCATCACATGGGCGTCGAGATGCTGCCGGGCCTCCTCCAACTTCTCGGCGTAGCCCAGGACTTCGGCGCGGATCGCCTCATGGTCGGGGTCGTCCCGGCGGGCCGTGAGCGAGGCGACGATCGCGCCCGGGTGGCGCAGCAGCAGGATGTAGCGGGCGTTGGGCCAACATCGATGCAGGCGCGGCCAGATGAGGGTGTTGGGCGGGGTCTTGTCGACGATGACGTCCTTGCCGCTGCGCTCAAGTTCGAGGTGGAGCACCCGGTCCCACAGGACGTGCTCCAACTCCTCCTTGTCGAGCGCGAGTTCCCGCATGGCGTCGTCGCTGAACTCACGGGACAGATGGACGTGCAGGGTACGCAGATGCATCTCGTGCGGGGCGCGGATCCGGCTGTGACTGTTCATCAGCACCCGCAGCAGCGTGGACCCGGAGCGCACGGACGACAACACGAACACCGGCGAGTCCACCAGGCGCGGGGCGCGCGGCGCGGTGTAGCCGTCGGCGGCCGGCCGGGGCGCGGGCATCGCGTCGAGGGGGCGGCGCGGCGGGCTGACCGCCTGCGCCATCAGCCTCCCCCGCCGCCGCAGCCCCTTGCCGATCGCGGACATCCGCGGGTCTCGCATGCTGACACCTTTCTCTCGCCGTTCCCCCCGGATCCCAGAGGGGGCAGGCGAACTCGAGGTGTCACGGAGTCGAACGGCACGGGCCGGAATCGGCGGAAAAGAGCCGCTGACCTGCCCGCTTACCGTTTCCTTAATTCTTGATGGGAACTCGTCCACACCCCGAGACCCGCGAGGGTCTCAGAAGCGGCCCGAACCGCGGTACAGCTCCAGATCCCCGTCCAGTTCCACGGCCAGCACGGTCGCGTGCGGGTCGAGGTCGGCCTCGGCGGGCGGGTCGATCCACAGCACGCCGACCGCCTCGTGCAGCCCGCCGATCACGCGGTGGGCGAGTTCGGTGCCGGTGCCGAGGACGGTGACCCGGCGGACCGGGGTGACCAGTCCCCGGACGCCGATCTCGGCGCGTGGGACGTCGAAGAGAGTGAGGTAGAGGGTGCGGCCGTCGGCGGAGAGGGTGCTCGGCCCGTAGTGGTGCCCGGCCGGCAGGCCGCGGACCGTGCCGTACACGGCGTCGGAGTGCTTGCGGATCCACTCCCCCAGGCCTTCGAGGCGCTCGACCTGCGGCTGCGGGATGATGCCGTCCTCCGTCGGGCCGACGTCGAGGAGGAGGTTGCCGCCCCCGCCGATCGTCTCCGTGAAGTAACGCACCAGCTGGCTGAGCGACTTGTGGTTGTCGTCGTGGTGCTGATAGCCCCACGAGTCGTTGATGGTGAGGCACAACTCCCAGGGCCCGTCCGGGGGTTCGATGGGGGCGCCCTGTTCCGGTGTCGCGTAGTCGCCCTCGCTGAGCATGCGGGCGTTGAAGACGACATGGGGTGAGTACGAGCGGATCAGCGCGGCGAGTTCCTTGATGCGCCACTGCTCCTCGCTGCGGTCCCACTCGCCGTCGAACCACATCAGGTCGGGGCGGTAGCGGGAGGCCAACTCCCGTATCTGGCCGTCCCGGTAGGCGATGAACCGTTCCCAGGCCGCGAGGTCCTCGTCCTCGGCCGAGCACTCGGAGTACCGGTTGTCCTCCTGCTCCGGCGGGCGGCCCGGTTTGCGGGTGGTGGCGTAGTCGGGGTGGTTCCAGTCGGAGTGCGAGTAGTACAGGCCGACCTTGAGGCCCTGCTCGCGGAGCGCGTCGGCGTAGCCGGTGATGTAGTCCTTGCCGAGGTTGAGGTCGCCGAACTCGGTGTCCCACAGGGCCACTCCGTCGTGGTGGCGGCTGGTGAGAACGGCGTACTTGGCGCCGGCGCGGGCGAACAGGTCGGCCCAGGCGCGCGGGTCGTACTGCGCGCCGGTGAAGCGGCTGAGCTGGGACATGTACTGGTCATGCGGCACGATGTCGTCGTAGAACGACCAGGACTCCTGGACGCCGTCGACGGCGTAGATCCCCCAGTGGACGAAGATCCCCAACTTGGCGTCGGTGAACCACGGTTGCATGGGCACGGCTGAACTCCCGTTACGTACAAGGTCAGTTGGGGGATGTGCCAGGGGGCGGGCCCGGCGTGCGACGACCGGGCCCGCCCCCTGGGGCTCTACTGGGCCGCGTCCGCCCGCTTCAGACGGAGCGTCAGGATCTGGAAGGGCCGCAGGGCGACGGCGACCGAGCCGCCGTCGAAGGAGACCTCCTCCTCCAGCGGGCGCTCCAGCAGGTCCGTGATGCAGGCGCCCGCAAGGGGGAAGCCTGTGCGCAGGGTGCCCTCGGCGCGGCCGCCGTTGGACTCGTAGAGCCGGACCACGACGTCGCCGGACTCGTCGTCGGCGAGCTTGACGGCCTCGACGGTGATGCCGTCGCCGTCGACGGAGACGACCGGCTGCGGAGCGCCGCCCGAATCGGCCACCCGCAGCGGGAGGTTGAGGGCGTAGCCCTCGGCGACCGCGTCCTCGATGCTCGCGCCGGGCAGCAGCGAGTAGACGAAGCGGTGCCTGCCCTGGTCGGCGCCCGGGTCCGGGATGCGCGGGGCGCGCACCAGGCTGAGGCGGACCGTGGTCGTCGTACCGCCGTCCTCGCGGACGGTGCGGGAGACGTCGTGGCCGTACGTCGAGTCGTTGATGACGGCGACGCCGTAGCCGGGCTCGGCGAGGTGCACCCAGCGGTGGCCGGAGACCTCGAAACGGGCCGCCTCCCAGCTGGTGTTGGTGTGTGTGGGCCGCTGGATGTGGCCGAACTGGATCTCCGCGGAGGAGTGCGCGGCCCGGATGTCGACCGGGAAGCCGGCCTTGAGGAACTTCTCGGCCTCGTGCCAGTCGATGTCGGTCTCGAAGTCGATCCGGGCGCTGCCGGCGCGGACGGTGATCGTCTGCACGATCTTCGAGCCCTTGCCGAAGGACCGTTCCACACGGATCGCGCCGAGCAGCGGGTCCTGCTCGACGACCGTGATGGAGTCGGCGGTCAGGAGGTCGGTGAAGCGGTTCTTGTAGTGCTTGTCGACGTCCCAGGCGTCCCAGTAGTTCGGCAGGTCGGCGTGCAGGCGCAGCAGGTTGCCCTGGTCGGCGAGGACTTCACGGCCGCCGTGGCGCAGGTCGCGCACGGAGGCGAGGGTGCCGTCGTCGGCGAGTTCGACACGGACGATGCCGTTGTCGAGGACGCGGTCGGTGACGGTGACCGCCTGCGGGACGTACTCGGCGGCCAGCGGGGCGCTGCCGTTCGCGGGGACCGTCGCGTACATCGGAACACCGGTCGCGGTGCGGATGACCTCGGCGCGGTCGTAGGGGCTGGTGTTGAAGACGGTGGTGCCACCGCCGCCCAGCGCGGCCACGGCCGCCGTCGTCAGCTCCTCCAACTCCGTTGCCACACGCGCGTATTCGGCCTCGGCCTCGCGGTGCACCCAGGCGATCGAGGAGCCCGGCAGGATGTCGTGGAACTGGTGCAGCAGCACCGTCTTCCACAGCCGGTCCAGCTTCTCGTACGGGTAGGTGTAGCCCGGTGCGTGCAGCGCGGCGGTGGTCGCCCACAACTCGGCCTCGCGCAGGCGGTGTTCGCTGCGCCGGTTGCCCTGCTTGGTGCGGGCCTGGGAGGTGTAGGTGGCACGGTGGAGTTCGAGGTAGAGCTCGCCGACCCACACCGGGGCGTCGGGGTACTCGGCGCGGGCCTTGGCGAAGAACTCGTCGGGGTGCTCGACGACAACCTTCGGGGAGCCCTCCAAGTCGGCGAGCCTGCGCGCCCGTTCCATGATCTCGCGGGTGGGGCCGCCACCGCCGTCGCCCCAGCCGAAGGGGGCCAGGGAGCGGGTGGCGCTGCCCTTCTCCTGGTAGTTGCGGACCGCGCGGGACATCTCCTCGCCGCTGAAACGGGCGTTGTAGGTGTCGACCGGCGGGAAGTGGGTGAAGATGCGGGTGCCGTCGATGCCCTCCCACCAGAAGGTGTGGTGGGGGAACTTGTTGGTCTGGTTCCAGGAGATCTTCTGGGTGAGGAACCACTCGTTGCCGGCGAGCTTGGCGAGCTGCGGGTAGGCCGCGTTGTAGCCGAAGGAGTCGGGCAGCCAGACGCCCTTGGTCTCGACGCCGAAGTGCTCGATGAAGAACCGCTTGCCGTGGACGAGTTGGCGGGCGATGGCCTCGCCGCCGGGCAGGTTGCCGTCGGACTCGACCCACATGCCGCCGACCGGCGCCCACTGGCCGCGCTTGACGGACTCCTGGATGCGGGCCCACACCTGCGGGTAGTTGTCGCGCACCCACTCGTACTGCTGGGCCTGCGAGCAGGCGAAGATGAAGTCCTCGTACTCGTCGGCGAGCGAGGTCACGTTGGAGAAGGTGCGGGACGTCTTGCGCTTGGTCTCGCGGATCGGCCACAGCCACGCGGAGTCGATGTGCGCGTGCCCGACACCGGAGACGATGTGCGCACTGGCGTTGGCCGGCTTGGACAGCACGGGCTTGAGCGCGGCGCGTACGTCGGCTGCCGTACCGGAGACGTCGTCGAGGTCGAGCAGGTCCATGGACCGGTCCAGGGCGTGCATGATCTCGTGCCGGCGGGGGTCGTGCTCGCCCAGTTCCAGCATCAGCTCGCGCAGCACCTGGATGTCGAGATCCAGGTGGAAGACCTCCTCGTCGAGGACGGCGAGGTCGGCGCGGCGGAATGTATACAGTGGACGGTCGCCCGCCGTCAGTACATCGCCGAGCGGGGTCGGCTCGGCGAAGTTGTTGGCGAGGATGTCGGGATTGGAGGCCGCCTCGACGAGGTAGTCGATGACCTCGCCGCCGGTCGCCGGGTTGGCGATCGCCACGTACTGGTTGAGCGGGTTGACCGCCTTCAGCGGGGTCCCGTCCACGAGGTGGACCAGTGCCTCGGCCTGGTTGCCCGGCCAGTCGCCGGTGAAGCCGAGGTCGATGACGGCCTCGACGCGCTTCCCGGCCCACTCCGCCGGCACCTGTCCGCGCATCCGGAACCACGTGGTGCCCCAGGGCGGACCCCACGGGGTGTCCATCGCGAACGGTGCGTACGGCGCCGCCGCGGCCTCCTCGAAGGAGACCGGCTCGCCGGGGGCCTGCCAGGCCTCGACCGTGAAGGGCGCGGTGGCGGCGTAGATCGCGGGCTTGATCCGCTGGTCATGGGCGCGCTGGACGCGCTCCTCGATCCGGCTGCGTTCGTCGTGCATGGGAGGTCTCCAGGGAACCAGGGAGCTGAGCTGCTGAGAGCTTGGGGAGCTGGTGAGAACTCGCTGCCGAGATCTCGGGGGAAAGCGCTTACCGAGCGATGCCTACTTAAGGTACGCCAGACCCGGGTGGACCTCGGTGTAGCCCTCGACCAGGCGGCGTGCGACGTTCACGGAGTCGACCAGCGGGTGCAGCGCGAACGCCTTCACCGCCGTCGTACGGGAGCCGTTCTCGGCCGCCGCGAGGACCTCGCGCTCGACGCCCTTGACCGCGCAGACCAGGCCGGTGGCGTGGTCGGGCAGCGGATCGACCGCGACGGGGTGGGCGCCGTTGGCGTCGACCAGGCACGGCACCTCGATGACCGCGTCCGCGTCGAGGACCGACAGCGCGCCCTGGTTGCGGACGTTGAGGATCAGGGTGGTGCGCTCGTCGCGGGCGATGGCCCGCATCAGGGCGAGGGCGACCTTCTCGTACCCGCCGGAGAGGTCGTCGGCGTCGCGTTCGCCCGCGCCGGCGGTCTCCCGGTTCTCGGACATGTAGGTGGCCTCGCGCTCGGCGCGGGTGCGGTCCCAGGCGGTGAGCGCGGAGGCGTCGGGGCGCTTCATCTCGTCGTAGAACTGGGCCTGTTGGTCGCGCAGGAAGGCGCCGCGGGTCCGCTCGACCTGGCTGTAGGCGCGGACGGTCTCGCGGTTGAAGTAGTAGTAGTGCAGGTACTCGTTCGGGATGGCGCCGAGCGACTGGAGCCAGTCGGTGCCGAAGAGCTTGCCCTCCTCGAAGGAGCCGAGGAGGTCGGGGTCGGCGAGCAGGCGCGGGAGTTCGTCGCGGCCGGCGACGCGCAGGCCGCGTACCCAGCCGAGGTGGTTGAGGCCGACGTAGTCGATGAAGGCCTCGCGCGGGTTGGCGCCGAGCACCTTGGCGATACGGCGGCCGAGGCCGACCGGGGAGTCGCAGATGCCGATGACGCGGTCGCCGAGGTGGCGGGACATGGCCTCGGTGACCAGGCCGGCGGGGTTGGTGAAGTTGATGACCCAGGCGTCGGGGGCGAGGCGGGCCACGCGCTGCGCGATGTCGACGGCCACGGGGACGGTTCGTAGACCATAGGCAATACCGCCGGCGCCGACTGTCTCCTGGCCGAGGACGCCCTCCGCGAGGGCCACCCGTTCGTCGTCGGCTCGGCCTTCCAGGCCGCCCACGCGGATCGCGGAGAAGACGAAGTCGGCGCCGCGCAGGGCCTCGTCGAGGTCGGTGGTGGCGGTGACCGTGGGGGCGTCGGGCACGGTGGCGGCCTGTTCGGCCAGTACACGGGCGACCGCATACAGTCGACTGTCGTCGAGGTCGTGCAGCACCACTTCGGTGACCCGGCCCTCGCCGCGGTCGGTCAGCAGTGCCCCGTACACGAGCGGCACGCGGAATCCGCCGCCGCCCAGAATCGTCAGCTTCACGCTTTCACCTTTCCTGCCACGACGACCTCGACGCCCGCTTCCTCCAGGGAGGAGCGGGTCACCGGGTCGACCGGGGCGTTCGTCACGACCGCGTCGAGGTCCTCGGGACCGCACACCTTCGCCATGCCCGTACCCGGGAACTTCTGCGCGTCGGCGAGCAGGACGACCTTCTCGCCGGCCTTGATCATGGCCCGTTTGACCGGCACCTCGACGACGGTCGTGTCCATCACCTGTCCGCCGGTCCGCACACCACTGGTGCCGAGGAAGAGCCAGTCGGCGTGCAGTTGGCGCAGGTTGTCCTCGGTGAGGAAGCCCACCAGGGAGCGGTACTCGCGCCGGACCATGCCGCCGAGCAGCACCAGTTCGATGCCCTCGTCGTCGGCCAGCTCCTCGTAGACGACCAGGTTGCTGGTGATCACGGTGAGGCGGCGGCCGTGCAGCTGCCGGGCGAGCCGGTAGGCGGTGGTGCCGATGTCGAGGAGGACGGACTGGCCGTCGGCCACCATGGCGGCGGCGCGCGCGGCTATCGCGTCCTTCTCGGCCACCCGCACCTCGGCGACCTCGGCGAAGGGCTGGTCGCCCTCGTCGGCCACGGCACCGCCGTGGACGCGGGTGAGCAGCCCGTCCTCCTCCAGCTTGAGGAGGTCGCGCCTGATGGTGGCGGGGCTCACGCTCAGTTGCTCGGAGAGGTCGGTCACAGAGGCGGGGCCACCGGAGCGCAGGGCCCGCAGGATGAGTTGGTGTCGTCGTTCTGCCAGCACGCGGTGCACACTACTCGTCATCTTCAATCATTTCTATGCTCAGTTCTGCTTGGGTATTGACCAATCTCCCCGAGCAGCGCACGATTCCGGCATCGAAAATGACGAGTTTTGACGAGAGGCGGCGCTTGTGGACGACGACAGGCCCGATGTGCTGCTGACCGGACTGCTCTTCTACGACCTCGTCCTCACGGGGCTGGGAAAGCCGCCGACGCCGGGCGAGGAGATCTGGACGGCCGGCATGGGCTGCGGCCCCGGCGGCATCGCGAACCTCGCGGTGGCCACGGCCCGCTTCGGCCTGCGCACCTCGCTGGCCACGGTCTTCGGGGACGACTTCTACGGCGAGTACTGCCGGGACGTCCTGTGCGACCAGGAGAACATCGACCTCTCGCTCTCCCGCACCGCGGACGACTGGCCCACCCCCGTCACCGTCTCGCTCGCGACCGGCCACGACCGGGCCCTCGTCACCCACGGCCAGGAGCCCCCGTTCACGCAGGACGCGCTGATGGGCGACCCGCCCGAGGCGCGCACGGCGCTGGTGCACATCGAGGCCGAGCCGCGCGAGTGGATCGCCAAGGCCGCCGCGAACGGCACCCACGTCTACGCGGACGTCGGCTGGGACCCCACCCAGGAGTGGTCCCGCGACCTCCTCGACCAGCTCGCCCTGTGCCACGCCTTCCTCCCGAACGAGACCGAGGCGATGGCCTACACCCGCACCGACAGCGCGGTGGCGGCCCTCGGCACGCTCGCGGAGCTGGTGCCGGTGGCGGTCGTCACCCGGGGAGGGGACGGCGCGATCGCCGTCGACCAGATCACCGGGGAGTACGCGGAGGTCCCGGCCCTGGCCGTGGACGTCCTGGACGCGACCGGCGCCGGGGACGTCTTCGGGGCGAGCTTCGTCACGGCCTCCCTCGGCGGCTGGCCACTGGCCGAACGGCTGCGGTTCGCGGTCCTGGCGGCCGGGCTGTCCGTACAGCACCACGGCGGCGCCCTCGCGGCCCCCGGCTGGTACGGCGTCGACCGCTGGTGGCGCTCCCTGACCGATCCCGACCTGAAGCAGGCCTACGGATTCCTCGCCGACCGCCTGCCGCCGGACGCGGGCCCCCCGGTGCGCCACGCGCCCGTCACCCCGCCCGCCCGGCAGCACTGACCCGCACCCGATCCACCGCTCGACCCCAGAGCCCCACAGCACCCCCGCCCCACACCCACAGCACCACGCCCCTCAGTACCACGCACAGGAACAACAGGAGTGACCCGTGGACCTTTCACGCAGAGGCTTCCTCCAGGCCGCCGCGCTCACCGCGGCGGCGTCCGGCCTGACCGTCGCATGCGGCGGCTCCGGATCGGGCGGCACCAAGAACGGCAAGAACCTCACCCTGTGGTACTGGGGCGGCGCGCTCAGCGACAAGGTGGTGGCGGACGCGAAGACCCACTTCAGCGGTGCGGTCAAGCTGACGGCCTCCTCCATCGGCGGTGACTTCAAGCAGAAGCTCACCACCACCCTCGCCGCGGGCGGCTCCTCCGTGCCCGACATCACCGGCATCAAGGGCGAGGACATCGCGTCCTTCCTGCCCAACGCCTCCCGATTCCTCGACCTGAACGACCTGGGCTTCAAGAAGATCTCCTCGCAGTACCTGGGCTGGAAGACGAAGCTCGCCCAGACCTCCGACGGCAAGCAGATCGGCTTCCCGATCGACATCGGCCCCACCGCGCTCTTCTACCGCGAGGACATGTTCGCCAAGGCCGGCGTGGCCACCGACCCCGACAAGGTCGCCGCCCTGGTCAAGACCTGGGACGACTACTTCGCGCTCGGCACCGAGCTGCAGAAGAAGAACCCGGGCACCTTCCTGGTCAACAACCTCGGCTCCATGTTCGACATGACCGTCGGCCAGGGCACGCAGCGGTTCATCGACAAGAACAACCACTTCATCGGCGACCAGGACCACATCCGCGCCGCATGGACCACGTCGGTGCGCCCCTACACCCTGGGCCTCGACGCCAAGATCAACGACAACTCCTGGAACGCCGCCGTCGGCAAGACCCTCCTCACCGAACTCGGCGCGGCCTGGCACGCGCTGGACATCGAGCAGGCGGCCCCGCAGACGAAGGGCAAGTGGCGGGTGTGCGCGATGCCCGTCGGACCGGCCAACCAGGGCGGCTCCTACCTGGCCCTGCCCAAGCAGTGCCGGAACCCCGAGGAAGCCTTCAAGATCATCAGCTGGATCCTCAGCCCGGCCAACGACGCCCGCGGGTTCACCGACGCCGCCATCTTCCCCGCCGCCCCGGCCGCGTACACGATGCCGGCCATGACGGGCCCCGACGCCTTCTTCGGCGGACAGAAGATCATCGAGATCTTCGGGCCGGCCGCCAAGGCCGTCCCGAACACCTACGAGGCCCCGGCCGACGCCGCCGTCATGGCCCCCTACAAGACGGAACTGACCAACATCGAGGCCAAGGGCAAGAAGCCCGACGACGCCTGGAACGACGCGGTCAGCCAGGCCAAGCAGATCGCCCGCCGCCAGGGGGTGAACTGAGGTGACATCCCCTCCGGTCGCCGGTCCCGCCGCGGTGTCCGAACACCGCGGCGGGCCGGGCCCGGCCCGGTTCCGTCCCCGGCGCGCCACGCCCGTCGGCACCGTCCGGCCCAAGCGCCGCGGCCTGCTGAAGTACTGGCGGCAGTACCTGGCGATCTCGCCCTTCTACCTGATCTTCGCCGCGTTCTCCTTCTTCCCGGTCTTCTACTCGCTGTACCTCGCCTTCCAGCGCTGGGACGGCCTCGGCGACAAGCAGTTCGTGGGACTGCAGCAGTTCAAGTTCCTGTGGTCGGACCCGGTCTTCTGGCTGTCGATCCGCAACACCCTGGTGATCTGGGTGCTGTCCACGGTGCCCACCCTGCTGGGCGCCCTGGTGCTGGCCACGCTGCTGCACTCGGTGCGCCGCTTCAAGGGCTTCTACCGGATCGCCCTCTACGTGCCGAACGTCACCTCGATCGTCGCCGTGGCGATCTTCTTCGGCGCGGTGTTCAGCAACAACTTCGGCCTGGTCAACGCGATCCTCGGCACGGTGGGCATCTCGCCGGTGCCGTGGCTGAGCAACCCGTGGCTGATCAAGGTCGTCATCGCGCTGCTGATGACCTGGATGTGGACCGGCTACAACATGATCATCTACCTGGCCGGTCTCCAGGCGATCCCGACCTCCATCTACGAGGCGGCGAAGGTGGACGGCGCCGGCCCGGTCCGCACGTTCTTCCAGATCACCGTCCCGATCCTGCGGCCGATCATCCTGTTCACCGTCATCATCTCGACCATCAACGGCCTGCAGAGCTTCAGCGAACCCCAGGTGCTGTTCGCCAGCAACGCCGCCAACGCCAACCTCGGCGGCCCCGGACAGGCCGGTCTGACCACGCTGCTGTACTTCTACCAGTCGGCCTTCCTCAACAACGACTACGGCTACGGCGCCGCCATCGTGTGGGCCTTCTTCCTGCTGATCATCGTCCTCGTCGCCGTCAACTGGCGCATCACCCAACGAGGGAGGAAGCCGTGACCACAGCCGACACGACAGCCGACACCGCGTCCGAGCCGACGCGGCCCGCCCCGCGCGCGAGGCGGCTGCGCCGCCCCAAGGGCCTGACCGCGCACATCCTCCTCATGGCCGCCGTCCTGCTCTCGGTCTTCCCCTTCGTGTGGACGATCGTCATGGCGACCAACACCACCCAGGACATCTACAAGAGCCCGCCGAAGTTCACCTTCGGCTCCCACCTGCTGGAGAACATCCGGCACGTGCTGAACACCATCGACTTCTTCGGGTCGATGCTCAACACGATCGTCGTCGCGACCGTCACCACCGTCCTGGTGCTGTTCGTCGACTCACTGGCGGCCTTCACCTTCGCCAAGTTCGACTTCCCCGGCCGCAAGGTGCTCTTCGGCACGCTGCTGCTGTTCATGATGCTGCCGCTGCAACTGGCGATCCTGCCGCAGTTCATCCTCATGTCGAACATCGGCTGGGTGGGCATGCTCAAGGCACTGATCCCGCCCGCCCTGGCCAACGCCTTCGGCATCTTCTGGCTGCGGCAGTACATCGAGAACGGCGTGCCCGACGAACTCCTCGACGCCGCGCGCATCGACGGCGCCGGGTTCTTCCGCCAGTACTGGAACATCGCGCTGCCGATGATCAGGCCCGCGCTGTCCTTCCTCGCCATCTACGCCTTCGTCGGTGCCTGGAACGACTACGTCTGGCCGCTCATCGTGCTCACCAACCCGGACCACGTGACCCTCCAGGTGGAGCTGGCCCAGCTGAACGTCGGCCACACCACGGACTACAGCATGGTCATGGCCGGGGTGCTGATGGCGTCGCTCCCGCTGGTACTGGTCTTCGCCGTCTTCGCCCGCGGCTTCATCGCGGGCGCCACCGAGGGCGCGGTGCAGGGCACCTGATCCGTGCGGGCCGCCCCGGCCCGCGCGGTACGCGCAGGACAGAGGAGGGATCCGGTGACGGACACCGACGCCGAGCCGAGGCGGCCGGCGGAGAGCCAGGGGTCCGCCGGCCGGGACGGCACCCCCCGCAGCAAGGTGCTCGTGGTGGGCATGGACGGACTGCGCCACGACCGGCTGGTGCGCTCCGCGGCCCACGCCCCCGTCCTGCACGGCCTGCTGACCGGGGGCGCCCACGGCACCAGCCTGCTGCCGTACGGCGAGACCGACGGCCAGGCCGAGGGCGGACCGTGGACGAGCATGGCCTACACCGACTCCGGGCCCGGCTGGTCCAGCGTGCTGACCGGGGTGTGGCCCGACCGGCACGGGGTCACCGGCAACGACTTCGCGGGCGCCGACTACGCCCGCCACCCCGACTTCCTCAGCCGCGCGGCCCTCGCCCGCCCCGGTCTGCGCACCGCGGCCGCGGTGTCCTGGCCGGAGCTGGTCCACCGCGGTGTCCTGGGCCCCGCCATCGGGCGGCGGGTGCACCACGACGGCGAGAGCGACGGCTACGCGACCGCGGACGACCTCGTCGCCCGCACCGCCCTGCGCTGGCTCACCGAGGACGACCCCGACCTGGTGTTCGTGTACTTCGGCGCCACCGACGAGGCCGGCCACGCCACGGGTCCCCTCTCCGCCGCCTACGACCACGCCCTTCTCACTCAGGACACCCACCTCGGGCGGCTGCTCGCGGCGCTCGACGCCCGGCCCTCCGCCGAGCGGTGGACGGTACTGGTCACCACCGACCACGGGCACCTCGACACCGGCGGCCACGGCGGCGACAGCCGCGCCGAGCGCGAGGTCTTCGTCGTCCTCGCCGAGCCCGGCACTCCCGCCGGCACCCGGCTGGACTCGCCCCGGCTCGTCGACATCGCCCCCACCGTCCTGGACCGGCTCGGTGTCCCCGTCGACCCGGACTGGGGCCTGGCCGGACGGGTCCTGCCCAAACCCGCCACGCCACCCACGCCACGCGTGCCCGGCACGCCGCGCACACCGACCGAAAAGGGAGCCACCCGCCGATGAACGATCCGTCGATCCACGGGCCCCGGCCCGCCGATCCCCTGATCGCCCTCCGCCCCTGGGAGGCACCCGAGCTGACCTCCTGGGCACGGCTCCCCATGAACGCCGTCGACCGGCGCACCGGAGCGCTCTCCCTGGACGCCGACTGGCGCTTCCAGCTGCTGCCGTCGCCCGACGCACCGGCGGCCGACGTATGGTCCATGGCATACGTGCCAGGTGTATGGACGATGCAGTCCGCCGGCGCCGACGACCTTCCGCAGTACACGAACGTCCGTATGCCGTATGCAGAATTCCCTCCACTGTCGCCCGCCGACAATCCGACGGGTGTCTACGAGCGGGAGATCGACGTCCCCGCCGAGTGGGCCGGCCGGCGGATCGTGCTCCAGGTCGGGGCCGCCGAGAGCGTGCTGCTCGTGCACGTGGACGGGCGGCCCGTCGGCATCTCCAAGGACTCCCACCTCGCCGCCGACTTCGACCTGTCGGGCGTCGTACGCCCCGGCGAGCGGGCCACCGTACGGCTGACCGTGGTCAAGTGGTCGGACGCCTCGCACATCGAGGACCAGGACCAGTGGTGGCACGGGGGCATCACCCGGTCGGTGCTGCTGTACGCGACCGACCCGCTGTATCTCGCGGACCTGACCGTCCGGGCGCGCTACGACGGTGAGCTTCAGGTCGACTGCCAGGTGCGGGACGCGGGCGGCGCGCTGCCCGCCGGGTGGTGGATCAGCGGTGACCTGGAGGGGCAACTCCTGGCCCAGGACGCGGAGTTCGACCGGTTCAACACCGAGGACGACCGGGTCTCCGACTTCCTCGGCGAGGCCCGGATCAGGGCCACCGTCCCCGAGGTGCGTACCTGGAACGCCGAGACGCCCGAGCTGTACGGCCTCACCGTCCGGCTGCACCGGGCCGACGGAACGGTGGCCGACACGTCGTACCGGCGCATCGGTTTCCGTGACGTGGAGATCGTCGGGCGGGATCTGCTGGTCAACGGTGAGCGGGTGTTCATCCGGGGCGTCAACCGGCACGACTTCCATCCGCTGACCGGCCGGACGGTGTCGTACGAGGACATGCGCGCGGATCTGGTGCTGCTGAAGCGGTTCGGGTTCAACGCGGTGCGCACCTCGCACTATCCGAACGATCCGGCGCTGTACGACCTCGCCGACGAGCTCGGACTGTATGTAGTGGACGAGGCGGACATCGAGTCGCACGACCACGCGCACGAGATCGCGGACGACCCGCGCTATCTGAACGCCTTCGTGGACCGGGTCTCGCGGATGGTGCTGCGGGACAAGAACCACCCGTCGATCATCGTGTGGTCGCTGGGCAACGAGTCCGACTACGGCGCCAATCACGACGCGGCGGCCGGCTGGGTCCGCCGGCACGACCCGACCAGGCCGATCCAGTACGAGGGTGCGGCCAAGCGGGACTGGGCCGATCCGGGTCTCGCCTCCGACATCGCGTGTCCGATGTACGCGTCGCTGGAGGACTGTGTCGCGCACGCGCTGTCCGGTGAGCAGACCAAGCCGTTGATCCAGTGCGAGTACTCGCACGCGATGGGCAACAGCAACGGCACCCTCGCGGACCACTGGGCTGCCATCGAGTCAACCCCGGGTCTTCAGGGCGGCTTCATCTGGGAGTTCTGGGACCACGGAATCCTGCAGCGTGTGAGCGACGGAAGACCCACCGGCCGCGCGGGCGCCGGACTGTATGACAACGGTGTCGCCGCGCCCGGTCAACGCTGGGCGTACGGCGGTGACTTCGGCGAGGCGATCCACGACGGCGCGTTCATCGCGGACGGCGTGGTGTTTCCCGACCGCACGCCCAAGCCGGTGATGTTCGAGCACCGGGAGATCGCGGCGCCGGTGCGCATCGAGTGCTTCCGGCACGAGGGCATCGTCCTCGGCAACCACCAGCACTTCCGGGGCCTCGAATGGCTCGCCGGTACCTGGGAGTTGGCGCTAGCGGACGGTCGTACGCTGACCGCTCCGGCCGAACTGCCCGCCCTGTGCCCGGGCGAGACGGCGGCCGTACCGCTGCCGTTCGCGCTGCCGGAGGACGGCGGCGAGGCCTGGCTGACGCTGCGGGTGACCACGGCCGAGGACCAGACGTGGGCACCGCGCGGCACGGAGGTGTGTGCGCCCCAGGTACTGCTGCGGGCGGCGGAGCCGGTGTCCGGTTATGCGGCGGGCGGTGGTCGGATCGAAGTGGACGGCGAAGGTCTGCTGGTCCACCCGCTGCTGACGGTCTCGCCGACGCTGTCCCTGTGGCGGGCGCCCACCGACAACGACGAGTTGGGCGGGATGGCTGCGCGCTGGCGGGCCTGGGGGCTGGACTCGCTGGTCCGCAAGGTCGTCTCGGTGCGGCGGGACGGCGAGCGGGTGACTACGGTCGCCGAGTACGCGGGGGCCACGGGGGTGGTCCGGCACTGTCAGGTGTTCACGCCGGTCGCGGGCGGGGTCCGGGTCGAGGAATCGGCCGAGCTGCCCGAGGAGTTCGACGACGTGGCCCGGGTGGGCACCGTGTTCGAGACGGTGCCGGGTCTCGATCTGCTGGAGTGGTTCGGCCGGGGTCCGTGGGAGTCGTACCCCGACCGCAGCACGGGCGCGCCCGTGGGCCACCACTCCGTCCCCGTCGACGAGTTGTTCACCCCGTATCTGCGTCCACAGGAGAGCGGTGGCCGCAGCGGGGTACGGCGGTTCACGCTGTCGGCACCGGACGCCACCGGTCTCACGGTCGACCTCGACGAGCCCCGCCAGGTCTCGGTGACCCGCCACCGCGCCGAGGATCTGACCGCCGTACGGCATCACGACGAGCTGGTGCCGCGCGCGTCCTGCGTGGTGCAACTCGACGCGGTGCACCGGGGGTTGGGCACGGCCTCGTGCGGGCCCGACACCACACCGCAGTACCTCGTCGCACCGGGTGTCCATCGCTGGAGCTGGACCCTGCGCGTTCTCTGAGCCCACCGGTTCGGAACTTCCCGGCTTCCAACTCCCCAGCTTTCACGAGCACTTACCCACGGAGCACACGTGTGCACTTCGCATGACCACGAGGACGAACAGTGCGAGAGCGCCCAGGCCGGTGCCGGGCGACGCAACTTCCTGCGGGCCACCGCGCTGCTCGGTGCCGCCGCCACGGCCGGTGTCGCGCTGCCGGGTGCCGCCGAGGCGGCGCCGAACTCGGCGTCCACCAAGGCGGGTTGGCGGCCCGACACCGACAGCCGGCGTTTCACGCTGGCCGTGATGCCGGACACCCAGTACCTCTTCGACGGGCCGAGCATCGACAAGGCGCCGATCGAGGCCTCGCTGCGTTATCTCCTGGAGCACGGCAAGGACGACAACATCGTCTTCCTGTCGCATCTGGGCGACCTGACGCAGGACGGGGCCGTGCCCGAATTCGCCGCCATCGGGGAGGCGTTCAAGCTGCTGGACCGGCGGGGCGTCGGCTACAGCGTGCTGGCGGGCAACCACGACATCAAGTCGTCGACGGACGACCAGCGCGGGACGTCGCCCTACCTGGACGCGTTCGGCCCGCAGCGGTTCAAGAACAAGTCCACGTTCGGCGGGGCCTCTTCGGACGGCTACAACACGTACCACGTGTTCAAGGCTGCCGGGCGGGAGTGGCTCGTGCTGGCCCTGGACTGGCGGCTCTCGGCGAAGGGCTACGCCTGGGCGAAGGACGTCATCGCGCAGCACCCGAAGACGCCGGTCATCCTCACCACGCACGAACTGGTCGTGGACGACGACACGTTGTCGGACTACGGGCAGCAGCTGTGGGACCAGCTCATAGCGGACCACGACCAGATCTTCCTGACCCTGAACGGCCACTACTGGCCGGCCCGCCGGGCGACCCGCAAGAACGCGGCGGGCAACGACGTCCACCTGCACCTGACGAACTATCAGAACCGTTACTTCGGCGGCGCGGCGATGATCCGCCTCTACCACTTCGACCTGGACCGCGACGTCATCGACGTGGAGACGGTGTCGCCGTGGATCCTGGGCCGGGCGGCGAAGGGCCTCAACGAGCTGGAGCGGCAGGAGATCCAACTCAGCGGCGACGCCGACCGGTTCTCCGTCGACATCGACTTCGCGGACCGCTTCGCGGGCTTCGACCCGGTGCCGGTCCGCGCGGCACGCCCCGCGTCCAAGATGCTGATCCCGGGCACGGCCGCCTACTGGCGCTTCGAGTCCCCGGTCTCCGGCTCCGGCACCGTCCGTGACCTGTCCGGCCACGGCAACGACCTCACCGTGGTCTCCGTGAACGGCGGCACCCTCGGCTGGTCGGCCGACCACCACCCCGACCAACCGGGCCACGGCAGCCTGGAGTTCACGGGCTACAAGTCGCCGCTGAAGGGCGCGTACCTGCGGACCGTGGACGGTGCGCCGCTCAACTCGGCGACGTTCAAGAGTGGTTACACCATCGAGGCGTTCTACTGGCTGCCCGCCGACTGGAACGCCTCGCACAACGCCTGGGCCGGACTGGTCAGCCGCACCGGCCGCAACGGCTCCGTGGGCACGGTGACGGACGACCCCGACGAGCCGCTCGCGACCCTGTCGCTGTCCGACGGGCCGGGCCCGCAGTGGGCCGTACACCCCCTGAACCAGCAGCAGTTGGCCACCAACTGGGGTGACGAGACCGACCCCGAGATCTGGTGGCACCTCGCCGTCGTCAACGACGGACGGCACACCACGATGTACGTCCAGGGCTGCCCGGTGGCCCGCAACCCGCACGCCCCCGCGATCGGCATCGCCTCCTCCGGACAGCCGTGGCTGCTCGGCGGATACGAGTACGCGGACAAGATCGACCAGATCCTGCACGGCCGCCTCGGCGACGTCCGGATCGTCTCCCGGGCGCTGCCCGTGACCTCCTTCATGACCCACTGACAGCCCTCCAGAGGACTCCCGAAGATCATGACCGAGCAGCAGCTGCCCACCTGGGCCGACCCGTCCGTCTCCCCCGCCGCCCTCGACGCGCAGGGTGTCTCCCGACGCCAACTCCTGCGCCGCGCGGGCCTGTTCGGCGCCGCGTTCACCCTCGGCGCGGGCCCGCTCGCCACCCCCGCGGTGGCGGCCGGGCGGGGCTACGGCGGCAACGACCCGCGCCTCGCCTACCTCGTGGGCGACCACCATGTGCACTCCGTCTACAGCCACGACGCGAAGTACACGTTCTCCCAGCAGGCGAAGGCCGCCGCGCAGTACGGCCTCGACTGGATGGTGTTCAACGAGCACTCCAACTTCGGACACGCCAACTACGGCGCCAAGTTGGAGCACGCGGAGATCCTCAAGGCCCGTGCAGAGAACCCGCGCCAGCTGATCTTCCAGGGTCTGGAGTGGTACATCCCGGCCGCCGAGCACTGCACGATCTTCGCCGCGCCCGGCCGCCACGAGGTCGATCTCCTCACGCAGTTCGAACTCGCCTACGACGGCAAGCTGCTGGGCTACACCGAGGGCTCGGCCGGTGCCACGGACACCGCCCGCAACGAGGCCCACGCCGTGAAGGCCATCAAGTGGCTGGCGGAGCAACGCCGTTCGGGCTACGTCGACGACGTCCTCGTCCTCGCCAACCACCCGCTGCGCCTGGGCATCGACTCCCCGCACGAGATGCGGGCCTGGCGGGACGCGGCCCCCGAGATCATGATCGGCATGGAGGGTGCACCGGGCGCGCAGGGAGCCGCCCTTCCCGGCTGGCGCGGCGCGACCTCGATCCGCGGCGAGTACGAGAACAAGCCGTCGGCGCAGTCCTGGGCGGGTTATCCGGCGGACGCGTATGTGACGTACGGCGGTTTCGACTGGGCGACGGCTACCGTCGGCGGGCTGTGGGACTCGATGCTGGCCGAGGGCCGGTTGTTCTCGATCACCACGAACTCCGACAACCACCGCACGGTCTACGACACTTGGGCCAACGGCGCCTGGCCCGCCGGGCAGAACTTCGACAACACCGGGAAGCTGCCCGACCCGGTACAGACCGGCACCCCGCAACCCGGCAGCGACTTCTGGCCCGGCGAGTTCAGCCGCACCCATGTGGGCGTGACCCGTTACGGCTACGGCGCGGTGATGGCGGGGATGCGCGCGGGCCGGGTATGGGTCGACCACGGGCATCTGCTGGACGGGCTCGACGTCCGGCTGAAGCGGGACTGCGACGGCGGCCGGGGCGTCACGCTGGGCGGCCGGCTGCGGGTCCGCAAGGGCGAGCGGCTCACGCTGAGCGTCACCGTGACGACGGCCTCGCGGCCCAACGCCCAGGGAATCCTGCCGGAGTTGGCGCACGTGGACGTGATCCGCGGTGCGGTGCGCGGTGCGGTGTCCGACCGGGACGCGTGGCGGGCACCGGACACGAAGGTGGTCCGTACGGCCGACGTGGACGGCCGCAAGGGGACGTACACGTTGCGCATCCCGGTGATCGCCGGGGACGAGTCCTTCTACCTGCGGCTGCGCGGCAGCGACGGCAAGCGGCACGGCGCGGGCTATCTGGGTGCCTCGGTCGATCCGCACGGCCCGATCCCCCACGAGCCCGGGAACGGTGACCCGTGGGCCGACACATGGTTCTATTCCAACCCCATCTTCGTCGACCTGGCAGGTAACTGATGAAGCGTCAACTCACTGTCCTCGCCGCCTTATTGGGTGCTTTCACGCTCGGCGTGAGCATCTCCTCGGCCGCCGCCGCGACCACCTGGGCGGAGACCGGCACGGCCTACACCGACAGCCTCGGCGGCGGTGAGGGCGTCGCGTCGCGTGCGGACGGCTCGCTGCTGTACCGCGGGCTGGCGTCCATCCCGCTGGATCTGCGGGTCCAGGGCTGGAACCACATCGGTGACCCGGACATCGCGAACGGCTACGTGTTCGACGCCTACCAGGCGGCCGACACGGGCACGTCCAAGATGTTCGCGGTCACCACGCCGTCCGGGACGCGCTACACATACGTCCATCCGCTCGACTCGGGCGAGAAGATCAACAACTCGTTCGACGCGATCTCGCCGGACACGCAGTGGATGGTGTCGGGCGAGTGGGGCGACCAGTCCAGACTCCAGGTCTTCCCCACTCCCCTGCTCAACCCGTCCACTCCGGCGACGGGCGGAACGCTGCCGCAAGCCGGGCAGATCACCCTGGACAGGACGGTCAACGACATCCAGGGCTGCGACTTCGTGACGGACACCCGCCTGGTGTGCGTCTCGGACGACGCCTCGGGAACCAAGTTCCCCGAGATCCGCCCGCTCCTCCAGGTCGACCTGCCGCACAAGCTGGACGGCCAGCCGATCACCGGCACGGTCACGAGTCTGTTCGCGCTGCCCCAACGCAGCATCTGCACGGGCACGTTCGAGGCCGAGGGCGTCGACTACGACGTGAACAGCGGGACGTTGCGCGCCGAGGTGGTCCAGCCGGGCGTGTGCGTGGTGTCGACCAGCGTGTACTCGTACAAGCAGCAGTAGACAAGCGGAAGTTGCGGCTGAGGATCAGGCGTAGAACCGCGAGAGACTCTGCAGGACGGCGGCGGGCTTCGGCCCGCCGTCGATCTCTATCGTCCCGTCGACGGCGATCTGCACTCCGCCCGGTACGTCCTCGACCGAGGCGAGCTTGGCGACCAGCCGGATGCGCGAGCCGACCTTCACCGGCGCGGGGAAACGCACCTTGTTCAGGCCGTAGTTGACCTTCGTGGACACACCCTCGACGTCCAGCAGCTCGGTGAAGAGCGGGATGAAGAGGGAGAGGGTGAGATAGCCGTGCGCGATGGGCGCGCCGAAGGGGCCCGCCGCGGCCTTCTCCGGGTCGACGTGGATCCACTGGTGGTCGCCCGTCGCGTCGGCGAAGGTGTCGATGCGTTCCTGGGTGACCTCGATCCACTCGCTGGTGCCCAGGTCGCTGCCCGCGAGCTTCTTGAGTTCGTCGAGGCCGTTGACGGTGATGCCCATATCGCTTTCCCTACTTAAGAGTTGGTGCCGAAGCGCTTGCGCACCCGGGACTTGAGGAGCTTCCCCGAGGCGGTGCGCGGGAGTTCGTCCGCGACCACCACCGACTTGGGGATCTTGTACTTGGCCAGGCGGCCGGCCAACGAGGCCAGTACCTCGTCGGGGTCGAGCGAGGCGCCTTCGCGCGGTACGACGACCGCGCGCGGCACCTCGCCCCACTTGTCGTCCGCGACGCCGATGACCGCGCACTCGACGACGTCGGGGTGGGCCAGGAGCAGGTCCTCGATCTCGGCGGGGTAGATGTTCTCCCCACCGGAGATGATCATGTCTTTCATACGGTCGACGATGTACACGTATCCGTCGTCGTCGGTCCGGGCCGCGTCCCCGCTGCGGAACCAGCCGTCGGCGAAGACCGCGGCCGTCTCCTCCGGAAGCCCCCAGTACCCGGGCATGACATGCGGTCCGCGCACCACGACCTCGCCGGTCTCGCCGACATCGGTGGGGGTGAGGTCCGGCCGTACGACCCGGACGTCGCTGAAGAAGTGCGGCACGCCCGCCGAACCCGCCTTGCTCACCGCGTGTTCGGCGTCCAGGAACAGGGTCCCGGGCGCGGCCTCCGTCATGCCGTAGCCCTGGAGGAAGGTCAGCCCGCGCTCCTGGTAGGCGGCGATCAGCGGGGACGGGACCGGGGAGCCGCCGCAGGTGAGGATGCGCAGCGAGGACAGGTCGGCGTCGGCCCAGCGGGGATGCCGGGCGATCCGGTCGAACATCGTCGGCACCCCGAACATGAAGGTGATCCGGTGCTGTTCAACCAGGTCGAAGGTGGTGTCCGGGTCGAAGGACTCGACCAGGACACAGGTGCCGCCCTTGAGCAGCACCGGCAGAGTGAGCATGTTGAGGCCGGCCGTGTGGAACAACGGGGCGGAGACCAGGGCGCGTTCGTCGGCGATCAGGTCGGTGTCGACGAGGACGTTGAGCGCGTTCCAGGTCAGGTTGCCGTGCGTGAGCATGGCGCCCTTGGGGCGGCCGGTCGTGCCCGAGGTGTACATGATGATGCAGGTGTCGTCGGCGGTGACGGGCTCGTCGATGGGCTCGGTGGCCGCCGCTGCGAGCAACTCCTCGTACTCGGGGCCGACTTCGACGTAGATGCGTACGTCGGTGCTGCCCGGCAGTCCGGCGACGAGGGCGGTGTGCGTCGGGCCGTAGACGAGGATCTTGGCGCCGGAGTCGGCGAGCTGGTAGGCGATCTCGGGGGCGGTGAGGCGGGTGTTGAGGGGGACGAAGACCGCGCCGAGCATGCCGGCGGCGAACAGGATCTCCAGGTAGGAGGGGTGGTTGGGGCCGAGGTAGGCGATGCGGTCCCCGCGGCGGACACCCCGGGCGCGCAGGGCGTGGGCGAGGCGGGTGGTTCGTGTATGCAGTGTGCCGTAGTCCGTCGGCGAACCACCGTGTACAAGTGCCGTGCGATGCGGGGTCTTGCGGGCCCGGCGTGCGGGCCACGACCCCAGTCCCTCGTTGCGCATCCGGTGCCCCTTACGTCAGCCCGAGGAGGCGGGCGGCGTTGTCCTTGAGGATCTTCGGTCTGACCTCATCCTTGATGGGCAGCTTCTCGAAGTCGGCGAGCCAGCGGTCCGGGGTGAGGACGGGGTAGTCGGAGCCGAAGAGGACCTTGTCCTTGAGCAGGGTGTTCGCGTACTGCACGAGCTGCGGCGGGAAGTACTTCGGCGACCAGCCGGAGAGGTCGATGTGGACGCCGGGCTTGTGGGTGGCGACGGCGAGGGCCTCGTCCTGCCAGGGGAAGGACGGGTGCGCCAGGATGATCTTGAGGTGCGGGAAGTCGGCCGCCACGTCGTCCACGTGCAGCGGGTTGGAGTACTTGAGGCGGATGCCGCCGCCTCCCGGTACCCCCGCGCCGATGCCGGTCTGGCCGGTGTGGAAGAGAGCGATGGCGCCCGTCTCCTCGATGACCTCGTACAGGTCGTAGGCCACGGTCCGGTCGTTGGGGAAGAAGCCCTGGATGTTGGGGTGGAACTTGAAGCCCTTCACCCCGTACTCCTCGACCAGCCGCCGGGCCCGCTTCACGCCCGCTCGACCCCGGAACGGGTCGATGGACGCGAAGGGGATGAGGACGTCGGCGTTGGCGGCGGCGGCCTCGGCGACCTCCTCGTTCGGGACGGGCTCGGTGCCGGTCGCGGACTCGGCGTCGACCGTGAAGATCACGGCGGCCATCTTCCGCTCGCGGTAGTAGGCGGCGGTCTCCTCCAGGGTCGGCTTCCGTTTGCCCTCGACCTTGAAGTAGGCGGAGGAGGCGTCGTGGAGGTCGTCGTCCAGGGAGGAGTGTCCTTTGGAGGACACCTCCGCATGGGTGTGGACGTCGATCGCGACGAGGTCACTCAGGTCCATCACGCCTCCGGCAGCTTCGGTGCGGGGATGCCGACCGACTGGAGTTCGGCGCCGACCGAGGTGGGGAAGGCGACGGCGAGGGTGTCGGGGGTCCAGCCGCCGTCGGCGTAGGCCGTGCTGATCTCCTGCGGGTGGGACCAGAGTGCCACCTTGTCGCCGCCGATGCCGATGGCCTGGCCGGTGATGGAGCGCGCGGCCTCGGAGGCGAGGAAGGGGACGAGGGCGGCGCAGTCCTCGGGGGTGCCGAAGCCCTCGCCCTTGCGGAGGAAATCGGGCAGCGGGTCGCCGTTCCTCATGGCCTCGATGTACGGGGCGAACGCGGGGATCGTCTCGGTCATCGCGGTCGCGGCGACCGGCACGATCGCGTTGACGGTGATGCCGGCGCGGCCCAGTTCCATCGACCAGGTGCGGGCGAAGGCGGCGATGCCGGCCTTGGCGGCCGAGTAGTTGGTCTGGCCGAAGTTGCCGCGCTGACCGGCCGGCGAGCCGACCAGGATCAGGCTGCCGCCCTCGCCCTGTTCGCGCATCCGTACGGCGGCGGCGCGGGCGCAGGTGAAGGTGCCCTTGAGGTGGGTGGTGATCACCGCGTCGAAGTCCTCGTCGGTCATCTTCCACAGCACCTTGTCGCGCAGGATGCCCGCGTTGGTGACCAGGACGTCGAGCCGTCCGAACTCCTCGACGGCACGGTTCACCAGGCGTTCGGCGGCCTCGGTGGTGCCGACCGGGACCACTTCGGCGACGGCGGTGCCGCCCGCCTCGGTGATCGACTTCACGGCCTGGTCGGCCACCGCCTCGTCGATGTCGTTGACGACCACGGACGCGCCGTGGGCGGCCAGGGCCTGCGCGTAGGCGAGGCCGAGGCCCCGGCCACTGCCGGTGACGACGGCGACCTTGCCGGTCAGATCGATGCTGGGCACGAGCGAGTCCCTTCACAAGGCGATGCGGCTGCCGGCCCCACCGGAGTGCGGCTGCCGGCCCACCGGAGTACGGCTGCGAGATCGAAGCTAAGAGCAATAATTGTTGACGTCAATAGTTGTTGCCGACGGACCAGGTGCGTCACACTGGCCACGAACCACCGCACGCCCCACCCCGGGGCCTCGACCCAGGGAGCCCGCCATCGCCCGCCAGCAGCACGCCGCGAACCCCCCGATCGACGCGCACGAGCCGTGGATGCGCGGGCTGCACGCGGACACCGGTTACCTCCTGTACCGGCTGGGCCTGCGCTCCGGCCAGCTCTTCAACACGTTCCTCCAGGAGTCGGGCCTGCGTCTGCGCCACTACGCGCTGCTCCGGTTCCTGGCCACGTCCGAGGGCGCCCTCCAGCGTGAGCTGAGCACACGGCTGGGCTACGACCCGAGCGCGATCGTCGGCCTGGTCGACGACCTGGAGAAGCTGGGATTCGCCGAGCGCCGCCCTTCCCCCGACGACCGGCGAAGCCGCATCGTGGTCCTGACACAGGACGGCCGCGGCTTCCTGCGCGACACGGACGAGGCCGGCCTGCGGGTGACGAACGAACTGCTCGGCCCGCTGGACGCGACCCAGCGGGAGACCCTGCACACGCTGTTGCAGCAGGTCGCCGAGGACGGACTCGCCTGACGCCGGACAAAGGAGGTACGGCGATGACCACCACCCGGCCGGAGACGCCCGCCCGCTCCGAGACCACTGTCCGGTCCGAGCCGACCGCCCGGTCCGCCCCCGACCGGCTGCTCGCCGTGCTCGCCGCCTTCGACCACGAGCACACGGCCCTGTCGCTGTCCGACATCGCCCGCCGGGCCGGCCTCACCCTGACCACCGCGCACCGGCTCGCGGGCGCCCTCACCGAGTGGGGCGCGCTCGAGCGGGACGCGTCCGGCGTCTACCACGTGGGGCTACGGCTGTGGGAGATCGCGGCGCTCGCGCCCCGCGGCCTCGCGCTGCGCCAGGCGGCGCTGCCCTACCTGGAGGATCTCTACGAATCGACGCACGAGAACGTGCAGTTGGCGGTGCGGGACGGTACGGAGGTCGTCTACACCGAGTGGATCTCGGGCCGTTCGGCGGTCGGCGTGCACATCCGCGTGGGCGCCCGCTGGCCGCTCCACGCCACCGGCGTCGGCCTCGCCCTGCTGGCCCACGACGACCCGAACACCCAAGAGGCCTACTGCGCGGGCGAGTTGGCGTCCTTCACGCCGTACACGATCACCGATCCGCTACGGCTGCGCCGCGTGCTGGCCGAAGTGCGGCGCGCCGGAGTGGCGGTGAGCGACCGTCAGGTCACGGACGACGCGCTGTCGGTGGCCGCTCCGGTGCGCGGGCCGGGCGGTGCGGTGGTGGCGGCCGTGTCGGTCGTCGTGCCCCAAGTCGACGCCCAGGTACCGGCGTTGATCCCGGCGGTACGGCTCGCTGCACGGGGGATCTCGCGGGCGCTGGGGTGGCGGCCGGAGCCGTGACGATGTCCTCCGTGCCCGGCGCGGATATCCCTCTCACCGGCGAGGCCCTGCGGGTGTGACGTCGTGATACTGGAACGGCCCTTGCCCCGAGGAGCCGCTCATGCGTGTGCAGCACTGGTTCGCGCCGGTCGTCGCCCGGCTCAGGACCGCCAATCCGTACGCCGTCGACTCGGCGCTCGCCGCGCTGGTCCTGTTCGCGGTGTCGTTGCAGTGGCTCTTCCCCGACGAGGGCGGGGATCCGCTCAGTTGGCAGGGCTGGCTGCTCGGGGCCGGTACGGCGGTGCCGCTGGTGTGGCGGCGGGCGGCGCCGTTCGCGACGGCGTGGACGGTGTCGGCGGCGACACCCGCGATGGCGGTGTACCACGCCCCGCCGCCGGACGTGATGTACGGCGGTCTCGTCGTCCTGTACACCGTCGCCGCCCGGTGCCTTCCCTGGCAGCGGCGGCTGATGCTCGCGGGCTGGCTGGCCGGTGTGTCCGTGGTCATGCAGCACAAGGAGCACGCCCAGCCCTTCGAGTACGCCTTCCATCTGCTGAGCCTGCTGTGCGCTTACGGCTTCGGCAGCCTCGCCCGGGTCCAACGCGCCTACACAGCCGCCCTGGAGGACCGGGCCCGGCGACTGGAACGCGAGCGGGCCGCCGACACCGCGCGGGCCCTGGCGCAGGAACGGGCCCGGATCGCCCGGGACATGCACGACATCCTGGCCCACGCGGTGAGCCTGATGGTGGTGCAGGCGGAGGCCGGTCCGGTGGTCGTCCGCAGTGACCCCGAGCGGGCGGAGGCGGCGTTCGACGCGATCGCGGGGGCGGGCCGGGACGCGATGGCCCAGCTGCGGCGCATCCTCGGGGTGCTCAAGGAGGAGCAGCGGAACGGGAGTTCGGGCCACCGGCCGCAGCCGGGGATCACCGCGCTGCCCGGTCTGGTGCGCCGCGTCGGTGAATCGGCCGGTCTGCGCGTCGAGTTGAGAACGGGCGGGGATCCGCGCCCGCTGCCCCCGGACACCGAGGTCGCCGTCTACCGCGTCGTGCAGGAGGCGCTCACCAACACCGTGAAGCACGCGCACGCCTCCGCCG